>JAAFIR010000049.1 GCA_013297885.1 Leptospirales bacterium
CTTACAAAACAATTAAGCAAAGTATTAAAATTTATAATGAATCTAGACTTCATCAAAGTATAGATTATAAAACTCCTAATGAAGCATACTACGAAAAGTGGTATACCTATTTTAGGAATTGACAACGCCTTTTACTCAAATACAATCATCAAAGATTGTACAACCCGCTAAAAAGTATTTTAATTTAAAGATTCATCTTTATTTAGCTTTTTATTGCTAATACATTTTTCAAAACAAAATCTATTTTTTTTTACTCTATTTTCTATCTTCTAATCTCTATCTTCTTGCAATGTCTTCTCTATTTTTTTTCTCCCAATTTTCAAAAGATTTTTTGGATTCCAATTTTCCAGTAAAAACTAAAACATTATTTTTCTTTTTAAATAAAGAACTTTCTTCTACTCTTTGAGGTGTTAATATAATTTGTTCTTTTTCGTTTTTAAATTCAAAATAGAACCTGTTTCAAGTCCCATATTTTGACGAATAACAAAAGGAATTAAAACTCTACCAAATTTATCAATTTTTAAACCTAATATATTCATGCCTATACCTCATTGCCAAATCAACACTTCCATTGCCAATTTGTAAATAGATTTTTTAATTGCCTTAGAAATTTGACTTTTATACATTTAATTTAAAATCTGACCCACATGCTTAATGCCAAAACTAAAATTGATTTCATTAATATATAAAAATCCATTTGTTTCAAGTCTTGTTGAGTAAGGATTTAAGTAATCCCCCTGAATAAAATATCTATATAAATTAATATCAATTGTCAGAAAATAAATTCCTTGTGTTTTTTTTTCTGAACTAATTCTTTTAGCTAATGATAAACCTGCACCAACAGAATAAATTTGTATTTTGTCATAACCACCTTTCCCGAATCTAAGATTTCCTGATCCAAATAGAATTTTAGGATGAATTAATTACTCGTTATCAAAAAAATAAAAAATTTTTCCAAAAGATAAATAGTAATTACTGATATTTCTGTTGAAAGTAATTTTTTGAAGAGGGTATCCGTTAAATAATTCAGGTTTATAATAAAAAATTAATAAATCTGAACCTCCATTTGGTCCAAAAAAAAATGGAAAAGATCTTTGAATAGAAACGGATTGAGTGTTTAAACCTAGCCCTAAACTATAATTTTCATAATTAAAAAAATCAAACCCATAGCTTAGAGTTGTCTTTGACTGCTTAATGCTTGAATTTTCTTGTTCATTTAATTCTTTGTTTTCATAAAATTTATCTTTGTGAATATCCTTAATGAATCTTGAATCTGATGCAATTAAATAATGCATAGAATCATAATACGTTTGATTTCTACTATCATTCAAATCATTTTGAACCAAACTTTTTCCTAATGAAAAGTAAATTACAGCATTTTTATTAAAATCAAAAAAACTAGGTTTTGTTTTGCTTTCAGAATTTTCTCCAAAAATATTGAAGGAGGCAAAGAGATAAAAAATTATCAATTGTGAAATTATTTTTATCATTTTATAACTCCTTAATAAATAAATGTTTGTCAAATAAAAATTTTTGCAGAGAAATATTACGACTTATTTAAAAAATAGAGCTTTCCTAACAAAAAACTTTTACAAAAAAACGAACTTGTATGGAACTCCTTTGATTAAGAATCATCTAAAAAGTTCTTCAACATAAAAAAGTCTGAACTATTCTATAAATTTTAGTTCAAAAAAAGAATTTTTCACTTAAAAAAAATTCACAAACTGCGATATTTTTTAACATAAATCAAATTTGATAAGTGACATTGACTAAAAAATTACCGCTACTACTCATTTACATCCACCTGACTCAGTTCTTCTGTCTTCCCAAATAAGTGTTTCATTTGTGGCATTAGCGAAAAAGTCTTTACAACCTCCACTTGTATTTTCTGCAATTCCTCCAGCATCACTACAATAAAGGTTACAATTTTTATCTTCTACCCATGCTGGTTTAGAATAACCACAACAGCTTCTTGAGTAAAAACTTTCACCTTTAAATAAGTATTTAGTAAGCTTAAAAGGTGGCGAATCAACTCTTTGATTTAAAAAAATCTTTATCATGTCCTTAAAACAATCTGGAGTATCTGATGGAACATTAATACTGTAACAATAAGTATTTTTATAATTTATATCTGATTGAACTTTATACCAAGAAGAATACAAAATTAATTTTTCTTTATTCTCTTTTGAATCAGAATCTTTACAAAATAAAATTAATAGAATTAGAAAGAATATATATTTCATATTATCTCCTAATTACCATTGGTTGAGGTAAACTGCTCAAAACAAAAAGCTTGGTCACTGAGTGAATTTCAATCAAACACTGAAATACAAAAACCCAGTTTTTAACTGGGTTTTCATCAAGTGAACATTTTTGAAAATTGTATCGAAGTGACAGACTACTCATTTACATCCACCAGACTCAGTTCTTCTGTCTTCCCAGATAAGAGTTTCGTTTGTTGCTGTGGAGAAAAAATCTCCGCAAGGATTAGGTGCATTTGGGTAATATACTCCACCAATTCCTCTGTAACAAAGTTGAACACAACTAATTGAGATAACTTCTATTGGGATGTTATAGCCACAGCACAAAATTGAATAAAATATATCCCCTTTATATAAATAACTATTTATTTTTGCAGGTGTAGAATCAACTTTACTTTTTAAAATATTTTCAATTTGCGATTTGATGCAGTTAGGAGTACCATTAGGAATATTAATACTCTTGCAATATGTATTTTTATAGTCCATGTCAGTTTTAGCCTTAATTAAAACACTAAAAAAGGTAAATTTATCTTTATTCTCTTTTGAATCAGAATCTTTACAAAATAAAATTAATAGAATTAGAAAAAATATGTATTTCATATTATCTCCTAATCACCATTGGTTGAGGTAAACTGCTCAAAACAAAAAACTCGGTCACTGAGTGAAAATTGTATCGAAGTGACAAACTACTCATTTACAACCACCTGACTCAGTTCTTCTGTCTTCCCAGATAAGAGTTTCGTTTGTTGCTGTGGAGAAAAAATCAGTACAGCCTGTTCCTTGGTTAGGTATGATACTGATGACAATTTCATCACATAAAATTTTACAAGATTTATCAAATACTAATGTTGGATAGGTATATCCACAACATCTTCTTGAATAAAATTTTTCACCGTTAAGTATATAGCTGATCAGTTTTGAAGAGGACTCTCGTTCATCTCTTTTTTTTTCTAAAATTACCTTTATCATTTCCTTAATACAAGCGGGAGTATCACTCGGAACATTAATGCTGTAACAATAAGTATTTTTATAATTTATATCTGATTGAACTTTATATAATGAAGAATACAGAACTAATTGATCTTTATCTGTCATTTTATCTTCTTTACAAAATAAAATTAATAGAATTAGAAAGAATAAGTATTTCATACTATCTCCTAATTACCATTGGTTGAGGGACATTTACTGCTGAAATTGTGGGACTAACACCTGCTAGCTCTCCTTGGATTGCAGTTGTGTAAAAATGATCTCCATTAAATGGATTAAACCATCGATGTAGTGCAGTGGTTCCAGCAATTTGTTTAGTATCAATGTACCCGACAAAGCCTTCATATTTATAACCTACACGTGGAGCGATTTCTCCCCCCGGATGAGTGGCATAAAAGCAACACCTCATTTGCAACCGCCAGACTCGTTTCTTTTGTCTTCCCAGATGAGAGTTTCGTTTGTTGCAACTGAATCGAAATCAGAACAATCTCCAATAACCCACATACCAGTTTGACCACTTCTCGCACAAATTACTTCGCATTTAATATTTAAAAAGCCACCACCTGTATCACAACATGCATTTCCAGAGACGCTAAAAACTTTTTCTTTTTTATAAACATAGCTAGTAACCTTAGAAGGTGGTTTAGTAACAATTCGATTTATTGAATCTTGTATCCTAGATTTAATACAATCAGGTGTATCACTTGGAACAATAAAATTATTATTACAAGAAGTATTTTTATAATTTATATCTGATTGAACTTTATACCAAGAAGAATACAAAATTAATTTTTCTTTATTCTCTTTTGAATCAGAATCTTTACAAAATAAAATTAATAGAATTAGAAAGAATATATATTTCATATTATCTCCTAATTACCATTGGTTGAGGTAAACTGCTTGATGAAATCACAGGACTTGCACCAGCTAACTCCCCTTGAATAGCAGTAGTATAAAAATGGTCATGACTATATGGATTGTACCATCTGTGAAGAGGAGTAGTTCCAAGTATTTGTTTTGTATCTATATAACCCACAAATCCATCATATCGATAACCTACTCTAGGAGCTACTTCACCTCCTGGATGAGTTGTATAAAAATGAACTTTTATACTTGGATGATAGTATCTATAAAATGGGGCTTTTTGTGGAAGAGGAACATCAATTTTTAAATCAAATAGCTTTATTTTAAATCTTGAATGGGTGGCAGAATTAAAATTATAATATTCCAAATCAGATGAAAAGGGAATGTACCCCCCCCCCACTTTTTGTAGCATTTCCAATAAGAGCAATTGGAACTAAGTTTATTTTTTTCTTTTGAGTAAGTTGATTACAAGAAATCAAAAAAAAGAAATTTACAATTAATAAAATTTTTAACATTTTCATACAAATCCTCGAATTTCTATTGTAACATAATTGTAAAATAAAATCAAGTATTTTTTTCTGAAAAAAGAGGTTTTTGGGAGCTTTCTAGAGTGTTTGGGTGAAAGTTGGTTTTTATTAAAAGTAAAGTTCTTCAATTCTAGCGAACGGGATTGTAGCGTTTCCTAGACAGTGGGTTTCAACCCACTGTCTAGGAAGTAGCGAAAAGCCCAGTTTTTTTGTCTGTCGTCTTGAGTAGCTTCAGTAAAAGCGTACCGAAGTGCCAGACAAAAAAATTCGCCCAAAAAATTTAATGCTTTGATCCACCACCTAACATCAATTATTCGGGTGTTCAATTCCTTTGCCATCATTGATGAATTTGGAAATAATCACTCTTTGGATTTGAGAAGTTCCTTCGTAGATTTGGAAAATTTTTGAATCTCTCATTAATTTTTCCACAGGATATTCTTGGTTGTAACCATATCCACCAAATACTTGAACAGCGTCAGTACAAATTCGCACACACATGTCTGCACAGAATGCTTTTGCAATAGAAGCTTGGTAAGTATTTTTATGACCGTTATCAATTAGCCACGCAGCTTGCCAGCACAACAATCTTCCTGCTTCGATATCACGAGCCATTTCAGCAATCATAAAACTAATTGCTTGGTTTGAAGAAATTGGTTTTCCAAATGTTGTGCGAGTATTTGAATATCTCACAGAATGATCAAATGCACATTTTGCAACACCCACAGCTCCAATTGCAACAGCTGGTCTTGTGTGATCAAATGCTCCCATTGCAATTTTAAAACCATCACCCTCACCACCAATCATTTGGCTTTTGTGAATTTTTACTTCTTCAAAAGTTACCCCGCGAGTATCAGAACAACGTTGGCCCATGTTTTTTTCTTTTTTTCCAATGATGACACCGGGAGTTTTAGTTTCTACAATAAACCCAGTCATACCTTTGTGACCTGCATTTGGATCTGTTTTTGCTAAAACAAATAGCCAATCAGAAACACCAGCATTTGTGATCCACATTTTTGAACCGTTAAGAATGTATTCATCCCCTACTCTTTTTGCAGTTGTGCGAATTCCAGCTACATCAGAACCAGCACCAGGCTCAGTAACAGCATAAGCACAAATTTTAAATTCGTGTGTCATTGGTTCGATAAATTTTTTCATCACTTCATCAGATGCACCAATTAAAACAGGAGCAAGAGCCAAATTATTTGCAAGGATTGCAGTCGCCATTCCAGAACACGCATAATTTAATTCTTCCGCTAAAATCACTTCATCCAAATCACCCATACCTGCACCATTGTATTTAGTTGGAATGTGCAAATTCATGAGACCTGTTTCCCAAGCTTTTTTTAAAATATCCATTGGATATTCACCTGTGTGGTCATGATGTTCTGATTTTGGAATCATTTCGTTTTTAGCAAAATCTCTTGCTAAATCTCTTAAAGCTTTTTGTTCATCTGTTAAACTAAAATCTATCATTTAAGGTATTTCCCTTTATAATTTTTTTTGACGAAGTCTCACTTCGTGAATGTAAAATGAAAAATGAAGAATTATGAATGGGCGAATTTTCACTTCGTGAAAACCGGGCTTTCCTCTCTTGTCAAAATTTTTTATACAAAAAATTTTGACACTGAGTCAATCCCTTTCGCTTGTATTCAATAATTTTCTTTTCCATTCTAAATTCATCACTAAAGAAATCTATTTCGCTTCACCACATGTATAGAAAAATTCTAATTTTTATTCTTACTACTTCATAAAATTTGCCATGTGACTAATATTCAATAATTTTTCATTCTTAATTTTTCATTTTTCATGAATCACTCTACTTTCTTTGCATCTGATTTTTTCTGATTTAGATTTGCTTTTATTTTTTCTTTAATTGGAATATTTATTTTACCCACAATAGTATTAAACTCAACAGTTCCATCCATTAACAAATCTAAATCTTGTCCGTTTAGATAGCTTTTTGCGATATTTAGATAAGTAGAAATATTTTTCATGGAAGAATTTTCTTCAAATAAAGTTTGCATTTCAGTTGGAATGATTTTTACAGATTTAGCTTCCACTTTTTGAACTTGATCGTTCATCACTTGAGCAATTAAAGTAGATTCTTTATCATTTTCTAAAAGAAAAGTTTTAAACTGAAATTTTTCAATATCAACTGGAACATCGTTTGTATTTTCCACTCTCAGATTGGCTTTGATATAAGCTTTTGGAGCAAGAGGCACCATAAATAAACGAAGGTTTTTTATCTCTAAAGAATCAATTGTGATTTTACAATTCTCAAACTCTTTCTTTTTTTTTTCAATTGGATTAGCACAACTTACAAACAAAAATATTACTGCAAAAATAATTTTCATTACTACCTCTTTTTAAGAACTTAAAATCAATTTTTAGAATGACTAAAAGTTTTCAAGTTTAAGTTTTGGAATTTAATAATCATAATGAGTTTTTAAAACAATAACTTATTTAAATAAGTTTATTATATTCTTCATGTGTACCAATCCAATGCCAATAAATAAAATCATCTTTGAAAATACCAACAGCTCTGAAGTGAATTCCAATCCTAACTGAATATACTTCAGGATTATCTTGGATCTTTTTAAAATGAAGTGAAGGATGGTTTTTGTTAGTTATCCAAAGTTTATAAGTTTTTTTTGCTAAATCTTTAACATTTAATGGGAGTTTAGAAAAACATTTTTTAAAACTACTTGTTCTTCATGAATTCAATGATTATCAAAGCCACCTTCTTCAAATTCACCTGATTCAATTTCAGATAATGCTGAAGAAACTAAGTTTTGTAATTTTTGGGGAGAATTAGAAAAAGCTAGTTCCCATTTTTTTTCAATCAAAAATTCTTCCAAAATCAATTCAGCTATCCAATTTTGCATTTCAATTGATTCTTTAGAAATAGTTTCAAAAGCTTTTTCTAATAAATTTGTCATAGCTATTAATATATGATTTTAAAAATTTTTGTCAATGATATTTTTAATTAATTAAAAAAACTAATGACAAATTATAAATAATTATTTTGTTACATTTTATTAACCATTAACAACTTATAATTATTCAATTCTCAAATACCAAAATTTAAAATAATTTTCTAATTTAAATTTTTGATCTTCTTTGAATTGCATTGCATAAGAATCGTCTAACACTGCTTTGCCGTTATTCAGCTCTTTTAAGATTACATTATGAGAAAAAGAAACTTGTTTTACACTGATTACAAATCCTTCATCTAAAATTTTTTGTAGTTCTGAAAAATAATTATTTTGGTTTAAATGTTTTAAAGCAATTAACTGGATTTTTTTTTGATTCATTCCTGTTAAAATTGCCCAATCTGTATTTTGTAAAATTTTAGTAATTTCTAAAATATCTTTTTCACTAAAACTAAATTTTCTAAAACGTAAAACATGATTCAATTTTTTTGGAATTTTTGCTTCATCTTTTTCTTTTAAAAAATGAAGTTCAGTATATCTTTCTTCGACTTCTTCTCGATTTAAATCAGGTCTGATTAAACCAAGAGATTTCAATTGATGAATTAAACTTGCAGCATGGCATTCTAAACCACGAACAGAGTTTTCATCCCAATATTTTTTTGCTTTTTCAGGAAGTTCTTTTTTATTTTTCGTTTTTTTCCAAATTTCAACTGCCTTAATAGCATAATTTTCAGATTGAACTTGATTTATTAATTGGTAATAAAATTGACCATATGAAAAAAGATTTTTTGCATTTTTATTACCACCCAAACTTTTAAAATTGGAATAATAATTTTTTAAATTAAACTCTAAAAAACTTTCTAAACTTTCATTTTTATCTAAACAAAAATCTAATTTGCAGAATAAATTGTTTTCATTAGATTTTTCTAATAAATGTTTTATATCAAGATTGTTTCTTAAATAAAATTTTTTTGAATCATGAAAAAATAATAAAATTCGTTTATTATTTTTTTCTTTTTTTATATAAGAACCATTTTGAAATTGAAATTGAATATTTTCAAATACTGTTTTTTTAAAAATCAAATTTTCTAATAAAGTTTCTTTTTTACAATTTAATATAAAAATTAGAAAAAAAAACAATTTCATTATACAGAATTGAATAATTGAAAAAGAACAATTTAGTCAATTAATTAAGAATAGATTTTTTTATACCAGCGATAGAGATACAAAAAGTCTGAAAGAGTCGCGAAGCGACCAAGCTTTTTGTAGCTCGGTCATGATTAGAAGATGTAATTTAAATAAATTTATATTTAATTGATTTAATGTATCTTCTAATCATGAATCGCCCAAATAAATTTTTTTGAAAGCCCAGTTGTTCCCAAAGAATATCTTTTGGAAAAATTTGCTCTAATATTTTTGATAGAAAACTCATAATTGAAAAATTTCTTAGCGAAAATTCATTTGATAAAGATTGGAAATCAAAAATTATCAAAACAAATTATTACGAAATTAAAAATTTTGAACTTGTTCCAACTTCAAAAAGACCAAAGTGAATTAATGAAGAATCATAAATGGTAAATGTTGAATTAGAGTATTTTCTTAAATATTGTTAATCATTCACAACTTATAATTATTCAATTCTCAAATACCAAAATTTAAAATTAACAAAATTTTTTGATTTTTATAAATTAAAAATATTCTATAAATAAAGCTCCGATACAAAATGAAACAAAAAATTCATTTGACTAAATAAAACTAAATTCACTTAACTAATGTATGTCAAAAATTTCAGAATTTATTGAGTCTAGATTAGAACAAAACTTAAAAGGGAAATTAGAACTGGAAAGTGAAAAAGGAAGTTTTTCAGAATTTCCCAAAAATTTGAGAGAAGATTTAAAACAAGTTTTAATAAGTTCCGGTATATCAAAGTTATACGAACACCAAAAATTAGCGTTTGAATCTATTGAATCCTGCAAAAATACATTAGTTGTTTCAAAAACTGCAAGTGGAAAAACTTTATCATTTTTGCTTCCGATTTTAAATGAATATTTGAATGCAGATCAGAAATTTACAACCTTACTTTTGTATCCAACTAAAGCACTTGCGCGTGACCAGGAAGGTGTGCTTGGAAAATTAATTCAGTCTCTTAAAACTCATTCCAAGTTTGGAACATTTGATGGTGATACTTCAATGCAAGATAGAGAAATTTTAAAATCAACTGGCGAATTTATTATCACAAATCCTGATATGCTTCATTCAGGAATTTTACCAAATCACAATCGCAAATGGAAAAAATTTTTATCTAGATTAAAATACATCATCATAGATGAAGTTCATGTGTATCGAGGTTCATTTGGTTCACATGTGTCAAATGTAATTTCTCGTTTAATACGTATTTGCCGCATATACAATGTAAAACCCATTTTTGTATGTTCGTCTGCAACAATTGGAAATCCAAAAGAACATGCTGAAAATTTATTTAAAAGCGAATTTAATTTAATTGATAAGGATTCTTCACCAAGACCAAAAAAAGATTTATTTTTTCTAGCACCAACTCTTGTAAAAAAAGAAGATGGAACTGAATTTAGAAAAAGTCTTTCTTCGATTTCCATTCCATTAATTCGATTTGCTGCAAATGAAAAAATTAGAACAATCTGTTTTTGTAGAGCAAGACAAGAAGTAGAAAAACTTTATTCCACCCTTGTGGGAATTGATCCATCTCTCACAAAAAAAATTCGTCCCTATCGTGGTGGGCTTTTGCCATCTGAAAGAAGACAAATTGAACAAGATTTGTTTACTGGAAAAATTTCAGTAATCATTTCCACAAACGCATTAGAGCTTGGAATTGATATTGGTGATTTGGATTTATGTATTCTAAATGGTTTTCCTGGAAGTTTTGCAAGTTTTTGGCAACAAGCTGGAAGAGTTGGCAGAAAAGGAACTGAAGCATCAATTGCGTTTATTGGAAAAGAATCACCAATTGATCAATATCTTTTAAATCATCCAGAATTTTTAACCAAATCTTCAATGGAACAAGCTTGGCTCAATTCATTTAATCCATTTATATTTTTACAACATCTTCCTTGTGCAGCATATGAAAATCCTTTGAGTGTAAATGAAGATTTATATTCTCATCCAATTTACGAACCAAGTTTAGAAATTTTAGAACAAGAAAATAAAATTTCAAAATACAAATCTTTTTATCGTTATTCTGATAAAGATTATCCTTCAAAAGGAGTGAGCCTCAGAGGAACTTCAGAAGAAAATGTGGTGATTCTGGAAGAAGAAAAACCAATTGGGGAAATAGATATTTTTTCATCCAAACAACAACTTCATATGGGTGCAGTGTATTACCATCTTGGAAAAAAATTTATTTCAGAGCTTTTAGACTTAAATTTAAAAATTGCTAGAGTAAGAAGGTTTGATGATAATTATTATACAGAATCTATTTCAGAAAATTTGATCCGGATGTTAGTTGAAATTGATACTAAAAATATTCATGGTGGAATTTTAAGATTTGGAGAAATGAATATTTCTAGACAACCAAAAACTTTTAAAAAAATTCATGAAATTACAAAAGAAAATTTGGGATATGGAAATATTGAACTTCCACCATATGTATATGATTCAATTGGAATTTCCATTTCTATTTCTGATGAATGGACAAAAAAAATTGCTGAAAAAAGTCTTTTTTATATTGATGCAGCTTTTTACGGACTTAGTTATATTTTAAAAAGAGTTGCCCCAAGTTTGTGTATGGCTGATAGCTCTGATATTTACACAGATGTGAGTTTAGCCGAAGGAATTGAAAAATTATTTTCACCAAGTATATTTTTATATGATGCAATGGAGGGCGGAGTTGGCTACTCAGAAAAAATTTTTGAAAAATTTGAAGAAGCGGTAAATCTTTGTTTAACGATCATTGATGAATGTGAATGTGAAGCAGGTTGTCCAGCTTGTGTCACACCAAGTCCAGATGAAATCACAGAAGATGAATTAAAAAAAAATTTTACTAAATCTAATATTTCAGTAGAATGCACTAAATCCATTTTGCTTTTTATGAAATCAGGTGAGTTTTATGAACCTCAAATCAAAGAATTCCAAAAAGCAATTTATGAAAAAAAAATCGAACCAAAAATTGATAACCAAAAAGAAAAAGTGGAAGTCAAACGTGCAATGGATATGTTAAAACGAAAAAGAGAAAGGGCGTATTAGTTAATATTTTTCAGTGCCATCACAATAAGTTGGATAATTTAGAGCATTTACAATAACATTAGCAGTCCATAAATCACACTTGTTTATTTTGATTTGAGCCTTTACAAGTTGCTGCTAAAGCAATATATCCAAGACGCTTTGAATTATTTGCCCTAACACATTTATCATAAGTTTAATTACATTGAAAAAATATATAAAAAAAATTAAAAATAAGAATTTCATAGGTTCATAAAATTTCTAAAATGAATATTGTCAAATTTGAATTGTAACAATTTATTTTCAAATTCCACTAATTTTTCAATTTTAAAAAAAGGTTTTTTTGTTTTGTAGTTTGATGATTCTGGAATTTTTTTATTAAAGATTACAATTTGTTTAAATAAAAAATGAACCTGAAATAAATTATAGATTGTATTTGAAAAATTTGGGCGAGTTTTTTATTTCGCTTCGCTTATAAAAAATCGTGCTTTCCACTTCGGTCAAAAAATTTCAGAACATCTTTTCTCCAATAAAAAATTAAATAAAAAATTTTTTGACCCCGTTTTAATCACTCTCGCTAGATTAGAAAAAATTTTTTGAATTGGTATTTCCAACTACTATAAAGTTTTTGAATTTAAAAGATTTAAGCTTGCTAAAAATTTTTATAAACTTATATTAGTAAATATGAAATATTTAGAAACCTCTCAAATTATTCCTTCAAAAGGGATGTCTTATACACTTTATGAAATAGAAGGTGAAGACCAAATCCAAAGAATGCTCACATTTATTCCAGAAGCGGATGAGCTTCATATTTATCCAAAACCACCTGTTAAAAAATTATATAAACCTGAACTTTGTAAAGAAATTGAAGCTAAATTTTTTCTAGAACTTTGGTCAAAAAAAGAATCTTCAAAATAAAACCTTATTCTTTTGCAAACATTCCTGCGAAACAATTTTATTTTCCAATACTTTTGTTTTACTTCCAACAGAATTTAAGCAATATAAAAAAATTCTTAAAGGCAAGGGTTAAGGATAGAAAAGGCAAACTGCGAAGCTGTTTGGTCTGAATTGCAATGCAATGAAGACGATACCCTTTTCTAGCCTGATTTTTTCATTTACTATTGTAATACAGTAGTATTGTATGATGATAGTAAATGAAAAAAAACCCCAGAAAAAAAAATCGAACAAACATATTAAAATAGTTTTTATACCTATTGAGAATAATAATTACCTATTTTAAACAACAAAATAGAATCAGGATATACAACTAGTCAAAAAGGAATGGGAAATTACTTTTGACAAGCTTTGCTGTGTGAACATGCAGTTACTTTGCTTTATTCAATTTTTTCTTAGATTATGTTTTTATTTGCTTCACAAATAGCAGTTGGCTTAACGGCTTTGCCAACCACTGCTAACATCTGCTTGAGAGCCTGTGGTTGGTTCAATTCCATAACGTTTAATTTTTTCGTTGATATCTTGTATTTATTAATGTGAGTTTATTTTTGTTTTAGTGCTACGGGGAATTGAACCCCGGTTACCAGGATGAAAACCTGGTGTCCTAACCACTAGACGATAGCACCGATTTGGGGTGGGTTTTGAGTCGTTCGGGATTCGAACCCGAGACCTCTTCCTTAAAAGGGAAATGCTCTACCAGCTGAGCTAACAACTCTCTACCTAAAAGTCATACTTACAATGTCTAGTTTTATGTCAATTTCTATTTGTAAAAAAGTTTACAGTAATCCCAAACTTTCTTCAAATCCACACATCAAATTCATATTTTGTAAAGCTTGACCAGATGCCCCTTTCACTAAATTATCTAAAGCTGAAACGATTACTAAAACTTTTTCTTCACTATCAAATCTCCAACCGATTTCTAAATAATTAGAATTCTGAATATTTTTTAATTCAACTTTTTCAGGTTCAGAAATAAATTTAATAAATTTTTCTTGTTTAAATTTTTTAAACTCCTCCTCAATATTTTTTTCAGAAATAGCATTATCAAATTGAATTACAATTGTAGTTAGAATTCCACGATAAACTGGAAGAAGATGAGGAGTAAAAATTATTTTTTTTAATTTATCTTTTAATCCAAATTCTGAATACTCTTGTATCTCGGGAGTATGTTGGTGTGATAAAATTTTATAAGCCTTAAAATTTTCATAAGTGTTTGTAAATGAAAAACTAATATCTTCAGTTCTACCACCTGCCCCACTAACACCAGTTTTTGCATCTATCACCATTTTACCTAAAATTTTTTCTCGCAAGTTTCCCAAAAAATAAATTGGTAAAATTGCTGAAGTTGAAAAACAACCTGGATTAGCTACTAAATTAGTATTTTTAATTTTTTCACGAAACATTTCTGGAATTCCAAAAACAGTTTTTTCCATTAAAGAAAAAGAATCATGTTTTAGTTTATAATATTTTTCAAAAATTTCTTTATCATGTAGTCGATAAGCCCCAGATAAATCAATAATCTTATGACCCTTATCAAATAGTTTTGGAACTAGTTCAAGTGAAGCTTCATTTGGGACTCCAAGAACTATTAAAGAATCTTTTGGGATCTCATCATTATGTTTTTTAAAAATTAAATCTTTTTGTATTTTTAAATTTGGAAATACTTCAGATAATTTTTTTCCAGCAACTTTATCAGATGTGATATGCACAATCTCAAACCCAGAATGATTTTTTAATAAACCAATTAATTCTTTTCCTGCAAGTCCACCTGCACCTATGATTGATACTTTCATAAAGCTATTTTTTTTTTATTAAACAATACTTCAATTATGATTTTTTTAAAAAAAAGTTTTAAAAAGTATTCCTATTTGTATTCTTTTGACAAAATACCGAACTCACTTTTTTAACTAAATAACAATCCAATATTTGGAGAGTTTAATATGATAACAAAATTTATTTCAGATAAAGAATTAATATCTGAGTTAAAAAAATTTAAAATAACAAAAGATGAAGAAAAATTAAAAGAAGCATCTACAATCTGGGCATACCATAATGCTGAAAAAAGATTTTCTTTATCTGAAGATCAAACAGCTGAATTGATGATGCTTTTCTTTAAAAAATTTCCAGTTTTTTTAGAGGCATTTTTTCTAAAAGAATATGATGATTTTCCATCTTTTTTATCGGTTGTAGTAAAAAATATTTTTCTAAGTATTTATAATGAAGAAAAAAAACCTATTTTAGAAGAATATTTAAAACTCTGGGACAGAGATGGAATTGATAGAGCATATCAAGAAAATGTTTATTCTGAAAAAAATATTAGAGATTTAAATTATTATTTTAAAGTTTTATCTCCAATGGAAAAAATTATTATTTGTATTAGATTTAATTTGGATTTAGAAAAAAAAGAAAATGAATTTTTAAACTGGTATCTTAGTTCAAAAGGAATTGAATTAAATTATTTTAAAGATAGAATTATTGAAAGAGCAATAGAAAAAAAAGCAGATAGACAAATACTATTGCGAAGAATCAATTCTTGCAACAGAAAATTATATTCTGGAAATTTTAAGTACAATAAAGTTCAAGTAAGAAAAAAAGAATTAATTCAAAGAGTAAGTAATACTTATAAAATGTATTCTTTAAATGAAATTTCTGAACTATTATTAATTGATTATCACAAAGTTAGTTATTATTATTCAAAATCTATGAGAGTTTTAAAAAGTTTATTTAAAAATGAAATTGAAACTAAATTAGCTGCATAAAAAATCAGATTGAATTTTTTTTGAATAAAACTTTTTTGGAAGTATGACTAAAACGAAACATAGACTTGAAGATAAATTAAATCTGATTTTATTAATTTTAGAAAATCCTGGAATTAAAGTTGAAGATTTAATTAAATTTAGTTCGAATAAATCTATAAAAAAATTAAAAGAAGATTTAGAAGGTTTAGTAATTGTTGGATCATATCCTTATCAACCAATTGATTTAATTGATATTGAAATTCAAGGTGATAGGGTTTTTGCAAAACTTCCTTCAAGTCTAGACAAATCAATTAGTCTGCATTCAGAAGAATGGTCTGCAATAGTTGATTTAATTTTAAAAGAAATTAGTTTTGGAAAAGTTTCAGAAACTGAAAAAAAAGTATATAACCAAATTTTAGAAAAATTAAAACCTATTGTTTCATTTCAAAATTTTTCAGCAAATGAAGAAAAAAGAAATTTAATTCAAAAATCAATTGATATACAAAAAAAAATTAAATTTTCTTATAAAGCATTAAAAAAAGAAAATCTAGAAGAAAAAATTGTAAATCCAAATTTTTTATTTTTTAATAAAACTGAAGAATATTTTTCAGGATATTATGACTTTGCAAACTCTACACGATTTTTTAAATTATCTGCTATTTCTAATCTTGAAATTCTAAATGAGGAATTAAATACAAAATTAAAACCTAAAACAGCAGATAGCTTAAACGAATTTAATTTATTTTTACAAAAATCAATTGAAAGTTCCGAAACTTCTATTTTGGAAATAGATTCGAATATAGAATTTAATTTATCTAGACATATTGATTTTAAAGTTTTGGAAGAAAAAGTAAAAATTTTAAAAATCCAAACACATATTCCTGAAGAAATTTGGTTTTTAAATTTAATAAAAAATTTTGGTGATAAAATTAAAATTATTTCCCCAGAACATATCAAAGAAAAATACATTAAAGATTTAAAAAATATCTCTGGTCCGGAACTAATTTGATTTCGAAAGCAAAAATAAATTTTGGTTTAAATGTTCTTCACAAAAGAGGAGATGGATTTCATGATATTGAAAGTATTTTCATCAAAATCAATTTTGGTGACTTGCTCGAATTTTATCCAAATACATTAAATGAAATAAGATTATTTTCAAAAAATGAAATTGCTAATTCATCTTTTAAAGAATTTGAATTTGTTTCTGAAAGAGGAAATTTTAAAAAGAATATTTTATATAAAACTTTCGAAAAATCCAAAAACTTACTTTTAGAAATTCCTGGTGTAGATGTGCATATTACAAAAAAAATTCCAACAGGTGGAGGACTTGGAGGAGGAAGTTCAAATTCAGCTGCACTATTAAATTATTTATTTTATAATACAGAATTTGATTTATCTGATTCAGTTTTAGAACTTTCAAAAGAAATAGGTGCTGATGTGCCATTTTTTATTTATGAAGAAAATTTCCATGTTTCAGGTCTTGGTGATATTTTATCACCAATTTCAATAGCTTCTGGACTAGGTGTTTTAGTAATTCCCCAAATTTCAATTCCAACAAATGAAGCTTTTAAGAGTTTTAAAAAGACTTTACAAGAGCCATGGGGTGTAAAAACATGGAATTTACTTAATAAAGAATCAATTTTTCATTTATCAAAAGGAAATTGGTCTTTTTTTAAGGATAAATTTTCAAATGATTTTGAAGAATTTGCTTTTAGTTCTTATCCCTATTTAAAAGAATTAAAAGAAGATTTATACAAAGCTGGATCAGAATATGCTTCGATGTCAGGTTCTGGTTCATGTTTTTATGGACTAGTTTCAGATTTTGATAGTTGTATTAAAGTTCAAAGTTTTATGCAATCAAAATATGTAGATCATTTAGTTCTTCAATTCAGTTTTTAAAATTGGGCTATCGCCAAGTGGTAAGGCAGCTGGTTTTGATCCAGCCATTCCCGAGGTTCGAATCCTCGTAGCCCAGCCAATTTTTTTTAGTGGGTTTAACTATGCAAGAAGTTCGCTCGGTGATTCTAGCCGCAGGCAAAGGCACGAGAATGAAATCAGAACATCCAAAGGTAGCTACTCTTTTAAAAGGCAAACCACTTATTCATTATGTTCTAGATTCTATTTATTCTTCAGGAATTAAAACCTCTTATGTCGTTGTGGGCTACAAAAAAGAAATTGTCATAAACTTATGTAAACATTATCCAAATATTCATTTTGTTGAACAAAAAGAACAACTTGGAACAGGGCATGCCCTACTTTCTTCTGAAGAAGAACTTCATAATTACCAAGGTCAACTTTTAGTTGCTTGTGGAGATGTTCCACTAATAACAAAAAATTCTTTTTCAGATTTAATTGATTTTCATTCCAAAGAAGGAAACGAAGTAACAGTTCTTTCTTGTGATTTTCCGGATCCAAAAGGCTATGGAAGAATTATTCGAAATGAACACAAATTAATAGAAGCAATTGTAGAAGAAAAAGATTCAAACAACGAACAAAAAAAAATTAATGAGATTAACACTGGGACTTATGTTTTTGAATCTCCAAAAGTATTTTCAGATTTAAAATCAATTAATAAAGAAAATGCACAAGGTGAATATTATTTACCCGATTTAATTAAAATAGCAATTAAAAATAATAAAAAGGCCGGAGCATTCAAACTAGTTAATTATTTAGAAAGCTCTGGAGTAAATTCTCCGGATGATTTAAGTAGATTAGAATTATTGATGAATGAAGGAAAAATAGCAATATGAATAATTTGGCAATTTTTTCTGGAAATTCAAATATTCCATTAGCACAATCTATTTGTGATAATCTAAATATTCCTCTTGGAAAAATTACTTTAAAAAAATTTTCTGATGGTGAAATATCTATAAAAATTGATGAAAATGTTCGTGGAAGAGATGTATTCATTGTTCAACCAGTCAGTTTTCCTGCTAATGACAATTTGATGGAACTCATTTTGATTTTGGATGCAGCGAGAAGAGCATCTGCAAGAAGAATAACTGCAGTAATTCCTTATTATGGTTATGGTCGTCAAGATAGAAAAGTTGAACCAAGAGTTCCAATTTCAGCCAGAGTAGTTGCTGATTTAATACAGTCAATGAGTCCTGACAGAGTTCTCACAATGGATTTACATGCAGATCAAATTCAAGGTTTTTTTCATATACCAGTAGATCATTTATATTATTCTCCAGTATTAATTGAATATCTATTATCAAAAAATCTTCCTGATTTAGTAGTTGTCTCTCCTGATTCTGGTGGGGCAGAACGAGCTAGATTTTTAGGTAAACGAATTAATGCAAGTCTTGCAATTATTGATAAAAGAAGACAAAGAGCAAATGAATCTGAAGTTATGAATGTTATTGGGGAAATAGATAAAAAAAATTGTATTATACTAGATGATATGATTGATACAGCTGGAACAATTTCCAAAGCGGCAGCTGCACTTTTAGAAAAAGGTGCAAAATCTGTAATTTGTTGTGCAACCCATGGAGTATTATCCGGTGAAGCTGTTGATAAATTAAACTCTGTGAATTTTTCAGAAATTATTTTATCAGATACAATCAATATTCCTGAAACAAAAAAAATCAATAAGCTAAAAAAAATCTCAGTTGGAAAATTATTTGCAAATGCAATTGATAGAATTCATAATGAAGAATCAATAAGCAGTTTATTTATATAGGAATCTTAAAGGACAAAAACATGACAAGACATTTAATTAAAGTAACAAAAAGAGAAACTACTGGTAAAAACGAAAACAACCGACTAAGAGCTTTAAACAAAGTTCCTGTAAATATTATTTCTGCTGGTAAAGCAGTTTCTGGCTCAGTAGATGAAGCAGAAATTAATAAAGTGATCAATTCTGGAATTCGTTCAGCAACTATTTTAGATATGGAGTTAGAAGGCGAAACAAAAGAGGCGGTTTTTGTTAAAGAAATTCAAAGATTTCCTGCAACTAATAGAATCAGGCATATTGATTTTTATAAAGTTATTCCTGGCAAAAAAATATTAGCAAGAATTGCAGTCAAAACTTCAGGTGTTGCTAAAGGTTCAAAATCTGGTGGACAATTTGAACATTTAATTCATGAAATCAAAGTTAAATCAACTCCTGAAGATTTAAAAGATTTAATCACTATTGATGTTACAAATCTTGAGATTGGTCAAAGTATAAAAGTTAGTCAACTAGATGTTCCAAAATCTTGGGAAATAATTACGAATGGTGATCCAATTGTAACTTCGGTAAATATTACTAAAGCTATTCTTGCTGCTGAAAGATCTGAAAAAGCTGCTGCAGTTGATCCAAAATCTAAAGCTGGTCAAAAAGCTGCTGCCAAAGCACCTGCTGCTAAACCTCCAGCTGCTAAAAAGAAGTAAGAATTAAATGAAGTTAATTGTTGGGCTTGGCAATCCAGGTGATAAGTACAATAATAACCGTGCCAATATTGGTTTTAAAATTTTAGATGTAATTGCAAACAACATCGGAGTTGAAATTAAAACCAAGAAAAAAAAATCGATGATTGGTCGTGGTGAGTTTGATGAAGATGAGGTTGTTTTATTAAAACCTCAAACTTTTAGTGATTTATCGGGTGAGTCAGTTCTATATATTGCTTCATTTTTAAAAATCAAAGTTGTTGATATTGTTGTAATACATGAAGATACTGAACTTAGCTTAGGACAAATTATTGTTGAAAATGGTGGAGATGAACATGGGCATATCGGAATCATGTCAATCTCTAACGCTTTACGTTCTAAAATGTTTGTTAGGATTAGAATCGGAATTAAAAATAATACTTATAAACCTGCAGATAAAGAAAAGTTTTTAAAAGAAGATTTTACACCTCATGAAAATCTAAGACTTATTGAAATTATAAATGATGCTGAGGCTGCAATTCGTTCAATTACTCTTGGTGATATAAATGAAGTTGTAGAAAAATATAAAATGTAAATTTTAGTTTACTTTATATTAAATCTTTTTTTATTAAATTCAATGGAACATCACGGAGTAAGCCTTCTCACAGATATAGCTTATGGAATTATATTTGCAACTTTATTATCTCATGTAGCGAAAATTTTAAAACAGCCTTTAATATTAGGATATATTTTAGGTGGAGTTTTACTTGGTAAAGAACTAGGGCTTGGTTTAGTTACCAGTGAAGAAAGTATAGAATTAATTTCAGAAATTGGACTGATTTTACTTTTATTTATAATTGGATTAGAAATCAATTTATCTGAATTAGCAAAAATGGGCAAAACAATGTTCACTTTGGGATTTGTTCAGTTTTTTGCATGTTTAGGAATTTCTATTTTTATTTTTCAATTTTACCAATTAAAGTTTCAAGTATCTAATTTTACAACATTATATATTGGAATTGCTTTATCACTTAGTTCTACTTTAATAGTTGTTAAGCTTCTTCAAGACAAATTAGAAATTAGTACTGTTTCAGGTAAACTCACAATAGGTATTTTAGTTCTTCAGGATATTTGGGCAATTCTGTTTATGGGACTTCAACCTAATTTATTAAATCCTGAAATTTTATTAATTTTAAAATCAATTGTTTTAATTATAATACTTATTCTTGCATCTTTTCTTACGAGTAAATTTATCCTTGGAAAAATTTTTGCTTCTTCTGCAAATAGACCAGAATTAGTTTTACTTACTTCAATTTCTTGGTGTTTTTTTGTTACTGGACTTGCACAAAAATTCGGTTTATCAAAAGAAATGGGAGCATTAGTTGCTGGGATGAGTATTGCAGCTTTTCCATATGGAACAGATGTAATTTCAAAACTTACAGGAATTAGAGATTTTTTTGTAACTTTGTTTTTTGTTTCTTTGGGGCTAAAAGTTCAGACTCCAAATATAGAAATTATTACATTTAGTTTTCTTGCTGTTGGTGTTGTGATAATAAACCGTTTAATAACAATTACCCCCATTGTTTATTATTTTAAAACAGGATTAAGAAATGGAATTGTAACTGCTATTAATCTTTCTCAAATATCAGAATTTGCACTAGTAATTTTAGCACTTGGAGAAAGCTATAAACATGTAAACTCTTCACTTCAATCTTATATTTTAAATGCAACAATAGTAGGTTCAATTATTTCAACTTATTTAATTAAGTTCAATCACCAAATAGCTGGTATATTAATTAATTTTCTTGCGAGGATTGGAATTAATGATAAGCAAGATGCTAGAGAAGTAGTTGAAGAAATTGGTAAACGTGATATTATATTACTTGGTTACTTTCGAATAGCAAATTTATTTTTAGAACATGTTTATGACTTAAGCCCTTCACTCCCAAGTAGAATTGTTGTAGTAGACTATAACCCAGCTAACAAAAAAAAATTAGAAGAAAAAGGTTTTGCATGGCATTATGCTGATTTAGCACATCCAGATACACTTTCCCATCTTGGAGTCGAAAATGCTTGTTTTATTATTTGTTCTGTATCAGATATTTTTCTAAAAGGAACTACGAACTTAAGACTATTGGAAAATCTAAAAAAATTAAGTCCCAATGCAAAATGTATCATGACTGCTGATGAACTTCCTGAAAAGAAAAAACTTTTGGATGCTGGTGCATACAAAGTATTGGTTCCTGGTCAAATAACTGGTGAATTTTTGTTTGAAGTATTAATGGAAACAATAAGAAAGATATGAAGTATTTTTTTTTATTTTTTATTTTTTTAAATTGTACAACAGTTGGTTTTCATGATGAAAAACTTAGAAAAAGTATTGATTTTGGTGAAATCCAAAAATTAAAAGTTTGTGTAATGTATGAAAAAACCATTAATATTAATGAAGTTAAAGAATTAGAATTATTTTGGCATAACGAATTAAATTTTTATAAAATAAATTTAGAGTTTTCTAAAATCAAACAAGTTGATAGAATTGGTTTTTGGGGATCTGAAATTATTAATGAACTTAATAAATATAAGTTATCAAATGATTGTAATAGGATTTTATATTTAGTTGGTAGAGAATGGAGCGATATAGGGTTCGAATTTTTTAGTTTAGGTTTAATGTTTGGAATTGGGATTAAAGCTGAAATCCAAGGTGCAGTAGAAGGTGATACAAATACAAGAGGTTATATAAAAGCAAAATATATTTCCACTTTACAACTTTTATTCACAAGTCCAAAATCAACTTTAGTTCATGAAGGTTATCATTTGCTTGGATGTGGTCATGCTTTATTTAAAGATGAATGTTATATAAAAATTAATTCTATAAAAAAAAATAATTCTAAAAGAGATTTTTTTGGAATTGAGCGAGTTGATGATAATTATTCATTTGATAACATTGAATTTTTAAATAAATCATTAGGTAGTTTTAGAGATTTTTAATGAATAACTTGACCAATTTTTTTTAAGTTTTTATTAATGTTATAATAATGGGATAATAAAACAAACGAACATCGAAATTAATAATACATTTCCAAAAAAATTCTTAGAAAAAAAATCATAGGAATATTCCAATTAAAATTTTCTCTTAAATAAACTTATTTTTAAATTTTAAAATAAAAGTTTCAAAAAAACTAAAGTAATCAAATTAGAAATAATTAAAAATTTCATTGAAATAAAAATATTTAAAGTTTGATAGCTAATTTGAAGAAAAGTCATTATTATAAAATCCCCTACTAAGAATCCGATGAAACAATTTAAAGTATTTTTTGATGCCTCTTTCCAAAATAAATTTGTTTTTTGAATTCTTCATTCAAAATTTTTATAATCTACTTTTATACTTCCTTTTGAATCATTATCAACATTTTTTATTATA
>JAAFIR010000008.1 GCA_013297885.1 Leptospirales bacterium
TTTAACACAAAAACTTGGACGTATCATCGAAGATTTTATTATCGTAGGTTTGACTTTCACGATAAGGAAGAATCTGTTTTGAATAACTGAAATTTTTTTTAATCTGAAAAATTTTTCTGAAATCGATAGAACTTTGAGATACGAATAGTTATTCAGATTTCGGTAAGTTTTTTCGATACAGAAAGATTATTCGAAACAAAACAAGTTTTTCAAAGCAAATAAGTCAATTATAAGCAGAAAAGTTTCTCAACAAGAGGCAATTTTTCCTAACTCTACAAAATCCCACAATACAAATATGCCTTACCAATGTACGAAAGTTTATGAATTCTACTTTTTTAGGAAAAAGCCTTCCAATAAAATTCAAATTCTGCATAACTATTTGGATTTAGTTAGGTTATTCAACACAAAAAGGTTTTAGATACTGAAAATTAATTCAATACTATCCAATTTTTCAACTCAAGAGTTAGGGATTGAAGCGTTTCTTTTATAAACTTGAGACCTATGTCTCATGTTTATAAAAGAAGTAGCGAAAAGCCCGACCATTCAGAGGACTTTTTATTCCTCTGAATGGGAACTCCCAAAACTTTTGCATAAGTATCTAGAATTTGTTTAGGAAAAGATTTTTAAATAAAATTATTTCGAAAAAAGTTCTTTTTTGTTTACTAAATTATCGTATATTCAACATAATATTTTTTTTTAAAATTATATAATTAATTAACTTAAAAAAGTTAAATATTTTACAGCTTATTTATTAAGCTAGCAAGAGGATAAAGTATTTCGAAAAGAAAATTTAAAATTTGATTATCTATTTTAATAAATAAATAAATTAATACAAAATATGTATTTAAAAAACAATACCTCCAGTGAAATAAACTGTATTCAATTCAATTTTTTCAGATTCCAATTGAAATTCATTATAAGATAAATTTCTTTTTAAGTCTTTTAATTTCGCTGATGAAAATGAAAGATTCAAAAATAAATTTTCATTTGGAAAAAAACTTAAAATCAATATTGGTTCGATGCCTTGGTATCGATCGTTAATTCTACCTTGGTTTAATAAAAATGAAATTTGAAAATAGGAAATTGGCTGAAATACAAAACTAAAATTTAGAATTTGAAAACCAGTATTTTTATTAAATTTTTGATATGGTTCAAATTCGCTTAAAGATTCAGAAACGAATATAGAAGATTTTCCACCAAAAATTCTAGGGTTAGAACCAACTACAAAAAAAGAATTATCTTCAAATCTATTTTTATTTTTTACTCTAGAAAAAATTCCACCAAGTCTAAATTTTAAATATTGAAATTCTAAATTACCAATTAAATAAACTAGACCAGATTTTGTCAAAACTTCATTTTCTTTTTGAAAAGAATATTCATTCAAATATTTTTTTCCATTTTGGTAAAATATTCCAAGTTCAAAATTCAAATTATCCAAAAAATTTTTAGTTTTAAGTTCATTCCCAAAATATTGATAATTTGCTTTTGGAATAAATTCTTTATCTGGTTCAAAATTTCTTTTTTCAGAAATTTGTTTTGGTTGATTTGACTGAAAATAAAAAGCTTGAATCGACTTAAAAATAAAAAAATCTTTTCCTAAAAAACTAAAACCAAAAAATTTTGTGTTTGTTCCAATTTTTTCTTCAAAAGTTTTTTTATTTTTTTCAAAAGCCAAAAATGAAATTTTAAATTTTTCTTTTAATAAAAAACTAAGCTCAAAATAATTTGAAATTTGATTAAAAAATATTCCATAAGAATCAAATCTTATGAATCCCCTACCAAATTCTAAATTTATTTTTGAAGATTGAAATTTCCATTCTTTACCAATAACCAATTCTGGTTCCAATTTGTTTTTTCTTTCTCTAACCAAATTGTATTTTTCTGAGAATTTTACATTTGGAGAAAATACTAAAGAAAATGAATTTTTATTTAAAGAAAATTCGGGTGAAATAAAAAATTGATTATTATATTCTCTTGCTTTATCGGAGGGATTTCCACCTTTTGTGGAATAAAATTTATTTGTTAAGTATAAACTTTTTTTACTGGAATCAAATCTATTTCCAAAATCCAATTCTCTTTTTTGAAACTGAAAAAATAAATTTTCATCTAAACGATAATTTGAATTTGCTTCTGAAAAAATACTAATTGAAAAAAGTAAAATAAATATTAATTTCAAGGGAAACGATCTGACTTTCCTGTTTTATTTTTGAATCCATCTAGAAAACCAAAAAAAAACCATTTAGCCAAATTTGGTTTTTTAAAACTCCATAAAATAATTTTTAACAATATTAGAATATTATAATATACTAAAAATTGAATATAAGAAAAACCTTTTAAATATTTTCTAGCAAGTAAAAAACGATTTCTGTGAATATAATACACTGTAAATGGACTTAAACCACCCGAAGAGCCACCTTTTGCATGATAAATTTTTGTCGCAGGCAAAACAAACATAGGGATATTTTTTTTCTGAGCGATAATACAATAATCCATATCCTCAGA
Source organism: Leptospirales bacterium (assembly GCA_013297885.1). Taxonomy (GTDB): domain Bacteria; phylum Spirochaetota; class Leptospiria; order Leptospirales; family Leptospiraceae; genus UBA2033. The sequence goes on from JAAFIR010000008.1 coordinate 2,503, forward strand.
ATACATAAAATATTCTTCAGGAATAAAACCCATTTTTTCAAAACACTCTTTAGAAAAAAACAAACAAGCCCCTGTGAGATAAGATACTTTTCTAAAAACATCTGGAACTTTTTTTAAATCTTTAAAATACATTTTATTAATTTCTAAAATTCCACCAAATTCAATTGGAGTTTCAGTTCCTAGTTTATAAATCACTGGTGCAATTATACATTCTGAATTAGAAGAAGCAGCGGTTAAAAATGAGTCTAAAGTATTTTTTTCTATAATAGTGTCGTTATTTAAAATAAAAAAATAATCAACTTTATTTTGAAAGAATTTTAGGCCAGCATTTATGCCAGAAGCAAAACCTAAATTTTTTTTAAGTTCCAAAATGAAAATTTTATCTTTATTGAAAAATAAATTTTTATCAAAAGTTTTGCTTCCATTATCTACAATCAGAATCTCAAAATTTTTATAATTCGATTCAAATATACTTTTTACTAAATTAATAGTGAAATTTATATCACCAAAATGTAAAATTATAATTCCAATTTTATTCATAGGATAAAAGTTTTTCAATTCCTAAAATTAATTTTTCTTTTGAAATAGAAACTAAACAATTTTGGTGAATTTCATTTTGGCAATTTGCTCCAGAACAAGGTCTGCAAGAAAGATTTAAATCTGTTTCCATTAGAATTAATTTTTCATTTCCTTTTGGATAAAAAAATTTAGATTCATTTGTTCCATAAAAAATCAAACTTGGAATTTGAAACATAGATGCAATATGTCCACCTGCTGAATCCATTCCAATATAATAATCAATCTTTTCAATTTCAGTAAAATATTCTTCAAAACTAAAAGTATTTAGTATATAAAGATTAAATTTTTTTTCTATTTCGATTTGTTTTAAAAATGGTTCCTCTTTAAAATCAAAATAAACTAATTTCATATTTTTTTTTGATAAAATTTCTAAAACGTAAAGTCCAATTTCTTTTGGCAAAACTTTTAATGCTTGGCTTCCAGAAAAAGAAATCCCAATTTTTTTGGTTTTATTTGAAACTTTTTTTTCTCTTCTAAAATATTCTTCTTTGTATTCAAGTTCAAATTCTTTTGCGATCAAAGGATAATGCTCTTCTTGGTGTAAAAATTCTTCAGCAATAATTTCTTTGTAAAGTAATTTTTTTCCACCTGTAAAACTAAATCCAATTAATTTGGAACAAGTAAAATACAAAAAATAAATGCTTCTAAAATCACCTCTTAACTCAATTGTATATTCAGGTTGAATCAAAAAAATTTTTAGAAAAGTTTTGAACAAATTTAAAATTCCTTTGATCGAATAATCATAATTTGCCCAAGGATATTGGTATTCCAAAACTTCAATTCCAATATCTTCCAAAATCAATTTGGATTTGGAATTACTTAAATAAATGGAATTTGGATATTTTAAAAAAATAGTTTTGCAAATGGCTCTAGCCATCACAATATCACCAATTAAAAATCCATCCGAAATTAAAAATTTTATTTTTTTCTTTTGAAAAAATCGAATCAAAATTGCAAACGGAAAAAGAAAAAATTTTAGGAAAGTAAAAATATAAAAAAATTTCTCTATTTTTTTAAGTTTGTTTAATTTTTCATAATTAAAATGTTTCATTAATTCTTATTCTTATTTTTATTTTTTAAATTCAAATGTTTTAATAATTTCTTTAATAACTTTTAAATGTTTTTTTTCTTCTTGTGGATAAAATACAAAACTTATAATATAAGTTTTAATTTGGAAATAAAAAACTACATATTCCAAATTCTCAATCATAGAATTTACTTGATAAAATATTCTTTTACCAATTACAACATCCGAAATTGAAAAAATTTTTTCATTCGAATCTTTCATTTTAGAAAGCCAATTTTTAAAAGTTTTTTCTTTAAATTTAAATATATTCACTTCAAGTTTTAAATGATTTCCTTCAAAAACTTCACTTCCATACTCAATTTTACTAAAATCATAATTATAAATTGAAAAATGATTTCCACCCACTTCTTCAGCATCATAAATGGAATTAAAATTTTCTATATCATTAGTAAAATACCAATTATTTGGATAAGTAATTGAAAATCCATGTTTACTTTTAAATTCTTTTGAAAATAAATTTTGATTAACTACTAATACTAGAAATAAAAAGATAAAAATTTTATTTTTAATCATTCCATTCTTTTCTAATTTCTGAAATAACAAATCCAAAAGGGATAGATGAAAGCAAAAATAAAATAAAAAATTTTTTGTAGGACCAATTTCTTTTTTCTTTGACTTGAAAAAGATAAACCAAATAAATCACAAATAAAAATCCATGAATCATCCCAAGAATTTTATTTGGAGTGGGAATCAAATAAATATATTTTAAAGGCATAGTGATTAGAAGTAAACCAAGTAAAGTTAAACCTTCTAAAACACCAAGCCATCTTAATTTTGAAATTTCATCCATTAGTTTAAATTCCGTTTAACACATCTTACACGATTATCCAATTCTTTGTGGTAATAATTTCCAAAACCATCATTTACGTTTATATAATAAGCATAGTCGTCATCTTTTTTTAAAACAAGTGAAGTCCAATACACACAACAAGGCTCTGTCATATATCTTGATTTTAAAAGAGAAAGATGACGAACTTCTTCAGGAGTTGGAAGTCTCATTCCTTTCCCGAGACAAATAGAATTTGCTTCATCCCACTTTAGCACACCTTCAAATTCACCCCAAACTAAATCTCCAATTTGAAAAGTTTTGGATTCTTCTTTTACAAGATTTTCTTTTACAAATGAAATTTTTTTTGTGACGCTGGAATCAAAATTCATTTTGTATTTGGGATATAAAATTTTAATTGAAATTTCATTTACAAAATGTTCTAATTCAGATTCATCAAATGAAATATCCACAACTGATTTTGTGAACAAAGAATTATCTAGTTTTGAATTGGAAATATTATTTAACAAAACTTTAAATTTTCCATTTTCCAAAAATAATTTTCCAGAAATATATTCGTCTGAATCTCTAGCATCAGCAATTTGAGATAAAATTTTGGAAGCGTCTTTTCCATGTTTTTGAATTTCTTCAGCTTGGGTGATGAATAATTCCAAATCGTCTTCAGTTAACACTCTGTATTCACTGGAAAATTTTTCTATAATTTTGCTTTTTAATTTATCTTGAAAAACTTCTAGGTTGATGCTTCTTGTTTTGGAGCTGGTTGTAATTTTGGAGATTAAAATTGTTTTCTTTTTTTCGCCAGAAATCAAAATTCCAAAAGCAAAAATTATACAGAAAATTAGGACTAACTCAATTTTATTTTGTTTCATAAATTTTAGACTATTAAATTTTAAAATTTAATCAAGTACAATTCAAATACTTTTGCTTATTATTTTGGGCGAATTTTTTACTTCGTAAAAAAACCTGCTCTCAGCTACTTCTGAATAACCTCAGACTAAAGTCAGAGGTTATTCAGAAACGCTTCGATCAGTTTCGCTTGTGTTGAATAACTTTATTTTAGTATTGGAAATCTTCTGAAATTACAAAAAAGCGAATATTTGAGTAAGTCTTGTAAATTTTTATACCAATTAAATTTTGTAATCATATGATCTGTTTTGGATTCCTTAGAGGAATCAATGTAGGTGGGAATCACAAACTCCCAATGATTGATTTGAAAAAACTTTAAATGAAATCGGTTTTTTAGAATGTCAAAACTTTATTAAATTCTGGAAATTTTTTATTTGAAACTAAACAGAAAAATTTAAAAAATTTGGAATCAATAATTGAAATCAAATTGAAAGAAACAATTAACTTTCCAGTTCCAACAATTTTAGTTTCAAAAGATGAAATTAAAAATTTAGTGATTGAAAACCCTTTTAAAAAAATAAAAATTCATAAAGATTTAATATTATATATTTCATTTTTAAAAGAAGAATCTAAGATCAAATTAACTCTCCCATATTTCTCGAAAGATAAAAATTTTCAAATTCTTTCAGTGCAAAATAAAACTGTTTTCAGTACTCTAGATTTATCCATTTCTAAAACACCAAAAGGAATGGAAGAGTTAGAAAAATTATTTGGAAAAAATATCACTACAAGAAACAAGGACACAATTTTAAAACTATTTGATCTTAACTAGGTTTGATTTATTGTAAAATATTTTAAAATAAATTTGATTTAGATAAATAGTTGTATTAATTTTTTCAATACTTTCAAGTTAAAAAAGCCAATAAACCTTCCCGTTAAACACTTTGTAAAAATACTTGGAATTTCTAATTAGAAATTTACTTGAAGTAAAGTGGGAGACTTTTTTGATTTTTTGGTGTTCTAGTGAATATTAATTCGTCTCATTACAAAGTCCTGAAAAAATTGCCTAAAACAAAAATAAAAAAACCTTAAATGTTTATTCAATAAAAATCTTTTAGAGTTTTTATTTCCAAAAAAAATGGATTATGACCAAAAAAATAATAATATTCATTTTGCTTTTATCTATTTCATGTAGCAAAAGAATTGAACGAAAAATTGCCAAGTTTCATGAATTCCCTGATGAAGAATTAATTGATTCCTATTTACAAAAAGAATCTGAGCGAAGAGGAATTGATTATTTATTTGCTAAAGCAATTTTAATTAAAGAATCTCATTATAAAAAATCAAATATTTCTAGCACTGGTGCAGTTGGTTTGATGCAGCTCATGCCAAGATATGGTTCTTACATCACTGAAAATTATAAAAATTATGAACTTGCAGGAAAAGAAAAAAATAAAATGTATCGTGGTAAATCCAGACAAGAATGGGTTAGTGAATACAAAAAAGAACTAATCGAAATGTTTGGCTACAACCAAACTGTTCAGGCTGAACTTTATAAAAAAGACAAACGATTTGATCCTGAATGGAATATTCGATCAGGTGTTGGTCAACTTTCTGAAGAATATAAATTTTTTATTTCAAGAAAACATTCAGAATACAAATCTAGATTTTTAGCAGCAGCTGCATATAACGCTGGAAGATTTGCTGTGATGAAAGAAAAATCAAATTCAAAATATGATTCAATTCCAATCAACAACCAAACTGAATATTATGTGGTTGCTGTTGAAAAAGTTTATCAAGTTCTAAAAAAACATAATGGCAGATTTCCAAAAGACAGTATGTTTTTGTTGTACTAATTATCTAATCGTTGAAAAAACATTTGTCCAGTACACTGGATAATCAGCAGAAGTATTGATATTTGTTTTTTGTGCATAACCAATTCCAATATGTGTATAAGTGCAACTTTCCATATTTCTTCTATGTCCCGATGAATTCCACCATCCATCAAAAACTGACTCTGCTGTTGTTTGACCTGCTGCAATATTTTCACCAGCTCCAACATTTAGACCCTCAGCCCTAACTCTATCTGATGGAGAAGAATTATCTTGTCCTGTGTGTGAAAAAAAATTTCCACGAATCATATTCTCTGTGTGTTTTTGTGCGGCACGAACTAAAGCCGGATGATCACCTGTAGTTCCAGAACAATTAGATGAATTTAAAAAAGTTCTAGTAGTTCCATTAGTTAAAGTGTATGTGCCGTTTTGTCTGTATCTAACTAGTATATTATAAAATTCTAATGCTTGTCCGGAATGAGAAGAACTAACCGAAGATGCTGAAGTAGCTAGTCTTGTTCTTGCAATAAGTACTGAAGCAACAATCAAATTTTGTTGTTTTTTATTTTCTTTATTTGAATCTAGCATTGTGCAGTTTGAGAATAAAATTAAAAATAGAGTTATAATTTTCATAATTTTATTTTTTTTAAATAATACACAAGGTCAAAACTTTTTTTGAATAGTTTTTGATCGTTTTATATTTTTACTCTTTTAGAGAAAAAATAAATTTTTTATTTAACTTCAATTTGAATGATTAAAAATATTTTTGTGTTAAAATATTTATGATGACTACTTATTAGTCAAAATAAATCAAATATTAATGTAAATTTTAAAGAGGTCTTTTTATGATAGAATTACTTCCATATTTTTTTGTTGTTTTTGTAGCTTCAAATATCTTGTTAATTGTTATGGCTTTTCAATATGGTATAGGTTGGGGTTTTGCTTGTATATTTATTCCTTTTTCAGGATTTTTTTTAGCAACCGATTATCCAAAAGCTTGGTTACCGGTTTTAATAAAATGTATTATTGTTCTTTCCTATTTTGGAACTTGTAATTTGGAAAATACTTATAAAGCTTACATAGCCAACTCGACAGAGGAAGAAATTATTTTTGATGGAGTTTCAATGTCATTTTTAAAAAAAATAAATTTTCCAGAATTCAAAAATATAATTGGCCTAATGGATCGTTCTTGTTTTACATATAAAACTGAAACAAATGAAAAAGAAGTTACAAATACCAAAGAAATTGATAGTTTTTATTTTCCCATAAAACCAAAAAATAATCCTCTCCAAATTCAAGATTTGGAAGTGATAATAAAAACAAAAAAATATACTAGGTTAGAAGATTTACCAAGAGAAATTAAAGAATTTGATAGTATCAAAGGTTTAAATTATGAGTTTAATTTAAAAATGAAAAAAACCGAAACTGAAACTTTAAAAAGTTGTTATAAAGAATTTACTAATGAAAATTATATACTTATAAATATGGATGAAGAAAAACCTTCCCTAATTGAAAGTATAATTTATTTAATTATTAATTTAATTTTAGTTGGTTTTTGTGTAATTCTATTTTATAAATTTTTTATAAAAAAAAAGTAAACTTTAGGATCGAGTTTTTTTTCCATTACGAAAATCAGATTTGAATTCTAAATTTTTGAAAAAACTATTTAGTAAAATCATCTAGTCTAGCTATTATAATGTATTTTTCTGGATTTAAAAGAGAAAAATTGTCTTTTTTTTTTAATGACAAAATAATTCTAAAATTTTATTTTAAAATTCATTTTTAGGAGCTAATTAATGTTAAATTATTCATATACAATTTTATATGTAGAAGATGTTACAAAATCTATAGAGTTTTATGAAAGTAGTTTTGGATTTAAAAGAATTTTTATTTCACCAGAAAATGATTATGGTGAATTAGAAACTGGAAATACAAAAATTTCTTTTGCTTCAAAAAAATTAGCAAGTTCCAATTTAAAAAATGGATTTATGGAAAGTAGTTTAAACCAAAAACCATTTGGAATTGAACTTGGTTTTGCAACTGAAAATGTTTCTGAAGTTTTAGAAAAAGCAAAACTTCATGGAGCCAGTATTTTAGAAGAACCTAAGCAAAAACCTTGGGGGCAAACTGTTTCATATATCAGAGACATAGATGGGTTTTTAATTGAAATTTGTACACCAATGAAATAAAAAAAACTTGCGGATAAATTGTCTTATTTATAGTCTAAACTAGTAGAGGTGTGAAATGGCAAAAGCTAGTTTAAAATTAATTGATTATCTTAGAGCAACTTCTAAAAGATTGGAAGATGGTGCAAAATATTCATGGGGAAATCTTGGGTCTTGTAATTGCGGGCATTTGATCCAAACAATCACAGAAAAAAATCCTGAAGAAATTCATTCTATTGCACTTCACCCAACAGGAGAATGGACTGAGCTAGCAAATGATTATTGTCCGAACACTGGTCTTGAAATGAATTCACTTATAGAGTCATTGCTCGACACTGGTCTTAATACTGATGATATTAAATACTTAGAACATTTAGATGATAAAAAAATATTAGCAAGGCTTCCTGATGATTCACGTCACTTAAATAGAAACCAAAGAGAGCATGTTGTCCTTTACATAAAAGAATGGGCAAACATGCTCGAAGAAGAATTAAAACCAAAATATATGAATGAACATATTCATTTATTTGAAAAAGAAACTGCTTTAGTTTAATTCTTTTAATCGTATATTTATATTTTCTCTTTCAAAATAAAGATATCTAAAATTTAATTTGGTTCATTTAATTATGATGAGATTTATTTTACTACTTTTTTTAATCTTTTCATTTGAGTGTAAGAAAAATTTAATTCCTGAATCTGAAAAAAAACCAATTGGGGAATTTTTTTTTTATAATGATGAAGTGGCGGTGTTTGAAAAACCAGAATTATCACCAATTTTAAAAAAATTTATCAAATTTGATTCTGTAAAAATTTTAGAAACAAAAATCAAAGATATAAAAAATCCACAGTTAATGTTCTACAAAGTTTATTTTGGGGAACAGTTTGGTTATGTACCAATTATTTCTGAAATACAAAAAAATATGTTTGCCTTTCTTTATGCTACCACCAATACAAAAGCAAAAATTAAAGCTAGCTCTCTCCGAATTAGAGAAACTCCTGATTTAGACGGAAAAGTAATCGCAGCAATACCAAAAGGGGAAATTGTAGAAATTTTGTGGGAAGGTCAATTGTTTGAAAAAATAGATTTAAAATATGATACTTGGATGAAAATCAAAACCAAAGATGGAAAAGTTGGTTTTAGTTACGCGGGTTATATGACTAAAAATTTAAATGAACAAGAAAATTATTTTAGTACAAATGCAGGTCCAATTCAAGGATATGTAGAACTCAAATCAAATCCAACTTTATTATCAGATAAAGGATCTGAGCTAAAAACAGATGATCCATCTCCTTGTGGGTATACTATTTTAGCTACCGTACCTAAAATAGGAGAAATTGTTCCTGTAAAAGAAATATCCTCATTAAATAAAGAAAAATTTTATCTTATAGAAGGAGTTGATAACGATTACCGTTGTTATGGGGGTTATAGAGGTTGGATTTCAGAAAAAGATGTTTTGTATGTTGAAGATATTTATAAATACACATCCGAAAAATATGGTTCTAAATTTGATAAAAAATTTTTAGAAGTAATTAATGAAAATTATAATGGTAAGTTAAATGTAAAAACTTTATTAATTGAAGATTTCCAATATAGAGTAAAAGAAAAATATAAATTTTATAAAGTGAACTATAATAAAATTTTTTATTTAAAAAATGGGCAATATTTTATAGCAGGAAATTATATAAATATTGATGAAGTGGTTGATATTGATAAAGATGGAAATGAAGAAATTGTAAAGAAAGAAGGATCATGTGGTTGTGATTGCGGCTTCGCTTGGATTTTAGTTTGGAATGGTAACGAGCTAAAAGAAATTTATAATAAATATCCAAAAAATTTAGATACAATTATTGAACTTGAATTTAAAGACAAACTAGTAATTGAAAACATAAAAGAATTTGAAAGAAGTAAATCTTATCATCCTGATTCAGTACCTAAGGTCACAACCAATCATTATGAAATTAAAAACTTTGAACTTGTTCTCACTAAACGAAGACCAAAGTAAAGTTGAAAAAAAAATAATATTAGGAAAAAAATGGAAAATGCTCTTTATATAATCGCAATTTGTTGTATGAGTTTTTTTGGACCATATACAGGGAAAGAAGAAGGGAATTTAAAATCTTGTACAATATCTCCAAATTGTGTGAGTTCAGAATCTTGGAAGTATAATCTTTTATACAAAGTAAATCCATACAAATATTCTGAAAGTAAAAATGAAGCATTCAAAAAACTTTTAAATTATTTTGAAAACAAAGAAAATGTTTTTATGGTGGAAGCAAAAGAGTTTGAATACATCAGAGTTATTTATTTTACAAAAATTTTTAGATTTCCAGATAAAGTAGAATTTTTATTCAAAGATGAAAATATTCAAGTTCGATCTCAGTCTGTTTTTGGTTTTACTGATTTTTTTGCAAATAGAATTAGAATCTATTCAATTAGAAAAGATATGAACTGGGAAGAAGATGATGACGGATAAGAAATTATGAATTATGAATTATGCGAAGGCGTAGGTTCGCAGAGCAAAGGCTGAACAACCAAAAACAACAAATACACGTAATGAAAAAACAAAAAAAATTTTTAGTGTGTTTAGTATATTTCGTGGTAAAAAAATGAACACTTTGACCTAGCTCTGTACAAGAAATTGAAAATTATTTCTTTGTTCTAAATTATCTTCTTCTTAATGATTTTGTTTCCTAAATTTTTGAAAGATGAGAGAAACAAATGAGTTTTATTTTTTTTGGAGACATGAATTTGGTCAGTTAAATTCGAGAGAATTGAAGATACAGATGGAATGATTAAAAGCTTAAAAAATACTTTACTTATAAAATATATTTATGATAATATATTTATGAAAAAAAACGATTCCAACAAAATTTTATTTTTACTTTTAGCAATAACAATTATTATTCATTGTAATGAAAAAATTAATCAAGGAAAAATCTCTGAACAAAGTTTAATAAAACCTGAAAAAGAAATTCTAAGTTCTTTAGGAAATAAAAATATTTTTGATTTTAATCAGAATGAAATCCTGAATAATTTATTTTGGAAAAAATGTATTAATTTAAATTTATGTTTTATAGAAAGTATTCAAAATGAAAACTTTGATTTGAATCAAAAAAATCAAATAGAAAATAATGATTTAATCCAAAGTGTTGAGGATTATCTATCTTTAACAAAACCTTCACTCAATAATTTATCACTTCCTTTAAATTCAAATTTGAATTATTGGAGTTCAACAAATCCAATTGTATTACCTAGTTGTTCTGGAAACTTAAGTGGTAGTAATTTATTTGGGAGCAAAGGTACAGGGAATACACCAAGCATAGCTTATTATAGATGTTTTTCCCGAGCTACAGTTTATGTTCCTCAAAAGTGAGTTAATTCAACAAAGAATACTAGAAAAATTTAGTTTACTTCTTATCAAAATATTTTAAACTATCCTTAATTCACTTATGCCATCAATTTCATTACCAGATTTAGATATAGATTTAGAACTAAATAAAAAAAGTCCAGGTGGACCTTGGAAGGTTGTGTTATGGGATGATGATGAACATACTTATGATTATGTGATTGAAATGCTTATGGATGTTTGCCAAATGTCAATGGAAAAAGCTTTCCAACATGCCCTAGAAGTAGATACTGAAAAAAAAACAATTGTCTTTACAGGTGAACTAGAACATGCAGAATTTATCCAAGAAAAAATTTTGGGTTTTGGTCCTGATGCCAGAATGGAAAATTCAAAAGGATCCATGTCAGCCACTATTGAACAAAATTAGTCTTGCAAACTTTCCTAAGTTAAAAATTTTATAAACATGATTCTAAATAAGAAAGTTGTTGTTGTTCTTCCAGCCTATAAAGCTGCCCTTACTCTTGAAAAAACTTACAAAGAAATTCCACATGATATTGTTGATGATATTATTTTAGTGGATGATGCAAGCCCTGATGACACTGCTGAAGTTGCAAAAAAAGTTGGGATTAAACATGTAATAGTTCATGAAAAAAATAAAGGTTATGGTGGAAATCAAAAAACATGTTACAATAAAGCTAAAGAGCTCGGTGCGGATATTGTAATTATGCTACATCCTGATTACCAATATACTCCAAAATTAATTACTGCCATGGCTAGTATCATTGCTGGAGATTTATATCCAGTTGTTTTTGGTTCTAGGATTTTGGGAACAGGAGCATTAAAAGGTGGCATGCCTCTGTATAAATATTTTTTTAATCGTTGTTTAACTTTTTTTCAAAATGTTTTACTTGGACAAAAACTTTCAGAATACCATACTGGTTATCGTGCTTTTTCCAGAGAAGTTTTGGAAAAAACAAATTACAATGTAAACTCAGATGATTTTGTTTTTGATAACCAAATGATTGGACAAATTTTTTATGAAGGTTTTGAAATTGGTGAAGTAACCTGTCCAACAAAATATTTTCCTGAAGCATCTTCTATTAATTTTAGCAGATCAGTAAAATATGGACTTGGTGTTTTATCTGTGAGTGTTGGATATCGACTTCAAAAAATGGGTTTAGCTAAATTTAAAATATACGAAAAGAAATAATTTTGCTAAAAAAATTAATTGGAAGTGGAGATTATCCCAAATTAATCAAAAAATTAAAATCAGATTTAAAAAAAAATAAACGTGTTTTTAAAAAGCCTGAAATCAAAGAATGGTGTGGTCTTCGTTATCGAAATTTATTTATTAATGAAGCTTCATTAGATATTGAAGCTGTTGAAGTTGCTCGATCTAAACCTATTTTTGGAAAAGACGAAAGACCAGATAAACAAAAAATTGCAGATCGTTTTTTAAAAGGGGAAGGACCAGATGAATGGAAATTAGAACTTCCTGAAATTGAAATAAAAGAATTAAAAAAAACAACTTTGGTATTTTGTCCCGGACTTTTATCTGGACTGCTTCCGGTACTTGCATTCCAACATACTTTTCCGATTATTAAAGAAAAATTTGGTATTAGAATTATTCAGTCCAATTCTCATCCTATGAGAAGTTGTGAAGCAAACTCAGTTGATTTATTAAATGCAATTGATTTGGGGATTGGATTAGATCATAACTCTGAGACAATTTCGGAGAGTGAAGCAAAACCTCCTAAAGATATGATTATCATGGCATATAGCAAAGGAATGGCTGATTTGATGTATGTATTAAGCATTCGGCCTGATTTAAAAAATAGAATTAAATGTATTATCAATTGGGCAGGTGCTCCAGGTGGTTCTTATCTTGCAAATACACTTTATGATACAATTAAAGATTTTAATTTTAATATAAAAGACCAATTTGATATGCTTATGAAAATTGTTTCTCCAATAATAAGTTTACCTGACCAAATAAAAAGACTTTCTGAATACAATGTAAAAGCTGCAATTCTTGATTTGACAACTGAAATTCGCGGTGAGTTTTTAAAAAAGAATTTAAAAAAATTAGATTTGATGAATATTCCAATTTTTAATGTTACTGCTTCAACAACAGTAACAGAAGTTCCTTATTTTCAAATTCAAGGTGTACTTGATTTGAATAAATATGACGCGAATAATGATATGCAAGTTACCCAAAAAAATTCTAAACTTTCAAATCCAATGGCTACTGATTTAGCAATGCTTCATGGTCATCACTGGGATGTTTCATATTCTTCATTTAAAAAAATGGGACTTAGTTTTGCATCCAATCATTTGGATCATCCATTTCCAAAAACAGCTGCTCTCACAGCCATTTTAAAATTTTTAACTGAACTTGGACTCGTGGATTAATTATTACTTTCAAAATAATTTTTAGCTTCGTCATGAATTTCTCTGAGAGATTTTCCAGCCCAAAGATTTTTTTGCCACTCAGTATAATCAAAATTATCTCTTAAAATAAGACTGATAAATTTTTCTGAATCAACTAAACCTAACTTTTCTTTTAAAGCATTCATTCCTTCATGTAGAATTAGTGTATTTGATTTTTGCATTTTAGATCTCCAGCTCTTCTATAAAGTTGATAGGATTAATAATATTTAACTTTGAAATTAAACTTTTTTTTTTAACTAATAAATTGTCAGTAGTAATAAAATAATCAGCTTTAGCTTCAATTGCACAAGATAAATGTAGTGCATCTTTCATTTTAATATTATAACTCAAAAAACTTTCTGCTTGATTAAAAATTTCTTCACTTGGTTTTACTATTACTTTAGAAAATTGTTTCCATTCAGAAATTTCTTCTTTTCTGATTTTGTATGGATTAGACTGATTTTCATATTCTAGAATGTAAGACCAAACTAAATAAAATTTTTCTTCTTTTATTTTTTTTTGAATAAATAGCTTGGATTCCGTTTCAATTTGAACTTTTATATTATCTTGAATATCATAAGGTCTATTAAAACAACAATTATCAAGATAAACAAGCATATTAAGGTGCCATATCTTCTTCAAATTCCTCTTCTTCTTTTGAAGACTTTGAAGAATCTTTTGAATCTTTAACTTCTTTAGAACCACCATTAATTTCATCTTTTAATAATTTCATAGATTCTATAGAATATGCTTTTGCATTTTCTGTTAAGTTTGATACTTCATATTTATCTACAACAATATTAAATGATCCAGCTGCTTTATCATATTTTTTTTGAGAATAATAAGATAGTCCTTTTAAAAAATAGGCATTTTTGTCAAGATTGGTTGGCTCATTCAGTAAAACTTTTTCGGAATAAGATAAACTTTTATCATAATTTCCTAAACGATAATTTGATTCAGCAATATAATACAAAGCTCTTTCTTTAGTAATTCCATCTTTAGCATATTTTAAAACTGAAACAAAAGCAGTGATAGCTTTTTTGTATTCTTTTTTATTGTACAATGTTTTTGCTTTTTCAAAACTAACAGATTTTTCTTTGATGCTTTCTTTTATTTTCGGAATTGAATGAGTAGTTGGTTTTTCTAATTCTTCATAATCACTTGCCAAATCAAGTTCTCTTCCTAGTTTTCGAATGGTTCTCATCAAACCAACTCTTGCATTTAAATTGTTTGGATATTCCTGAATGGCGAGTAAATAATTTTTGGAAGCTTGTTCCATTTTTGAACTTCTAAAAAAATGATCAGCTATAGATTGAAAAGTTTTAGATTTGAGTTCATTATTTTTTGTATTTTGTAGAACATAATCTAAATGTGCTCTACCTTCTTCTTCCCCATTTAAAACTAAAAGTAAATTTCCAAGTTGGTAAGATAATTTTTCTTTTTCTTCTTTTGGAAGATTTGAAATTTGATTTAGCTCTTTAAAAATTTCTAAAGCTCTAAGCTTATCTTTATTTTTTTGAAGTGCTAAAGCATGGCCAAATTTAGCTCTAAATTTTAATTCTTCAGGAACATCTTTACTTAAAATTTCTGTATAAAATATAAGTGCTTTAGCAGAACTTTTTTTTGAAGATTGATTTAAAAATTCTTCTGCAAGTTTTAATTTTTCTTCAAATTGGTAATTCCCCGAACCTGACTTGTTTACAATTAAATAGACTGAAGTTAAAACTCCTATTGAAATTAATAAAAAACCTGCTAAAATTAATACTGCTTTATTCATTTTCTCTCCAAACATCTCTTAGTATAAAAATCGACTCTTTCTTTGTCATAATTCAGTTGAACTATGTCTTTTAACAAAATTTTCAATGCTTTTTCATATTCTTTTTTGGAATAATGGCTTATTGCTGCAAAAAACAAACATTTTGCTTTTAAATTTTTATCTTCTGTTTTATCTGCAAGTGCTAAAAATTTGATGATAGAAAGTTTATATTTTTCTTTTTTAAAAAAGTTTTTATATATAAAATCAAAGTTAGAATCAATTACTTTTTCTGGTTCAATTGGAATTGGAGCTTCAGTAGGGGATTTTGCTAGAGATAGGTTCTTTTTTTTCTTTTTTGATTTATCAATTTTTACAAAAGAAATATTTTCAGTTAAATTCTTTTCTTCTAGTATATCTTTTTCATAAACTGTAACTCCATAATACAAATCTTTTGGAATTGTATTTATTGGATGAAGAAATTGTGTATCAGGGTGTACGAGAATTCCAATTTTTTTTGCTTTGCCATTTAGGAGTGATGATTCTTTTCCGTTCATTTTTTCTTCAGCTTCATAAACTGTATAAATCGAAGCATTCATTGTTGCGTTTTCTGGAGCTTTCCAATTTAATAAAATTCCATCTTTTCTTCTTTCATATTTTAAATCTGAAATTTTTAGAGGTCCAACAGTTTTTTTTTCTTCAACAACTTTAATTGGAAATTTTTCTTCTTCATTATATACAAAATAAATTTTTTTATAACCTTGATTTTCTTCTAGGTCAAAATATTCTTTTGATTTTAAACTAACTGTAACTCCATAATAAAAAGTTTCAGACTTTTTTAAGTCTAAATCTAAATAAGTTGTTTCAGGATGAGATAGTTCTACAAGTTTCTCAGCTTTATCAAACATACCTTGTTTATTTAGAGGATTTAATGATCGATAAACTGTATAAAGAGGTTCAGTGTATTCTGCTTCAAGAGGTGGAGTCCAAGTGAGTCTGATTGAATTATCTTGTTGTCTTAATCTTAAGTTGGAAATTTCACTGACTAAATGTTTTGTTTCAATAATGACTTCAGCTTTTTCAACTAAATTTGTTCTTGCAGGAACTACAACTCCAATTGTAGTAAAATTTTGGTTTGCATAAAGTTTAGATCTTTTCTTTTTAATTTGAGCGACTTGAACAATTGAATAATAATATGTTCCAGCTTTTAAATTAATATCTTTATAAGAATTAAAGGGGCTTTTTTTTTCTGATTTATATTTTCCTAAAGAATCTGAAATACCTAACTTTTCAAAACTATCAATTATATCTGAAGAACGTGCAATGATTATATCACCATCCTCATCAGGTTCTTTCCAATTTAATTCAATTGAAGTTTTATCTGAACTAAGTGTTGCTTTTAAATTTTTTATTATATCTTTATCTGGAATTTCAGTTGAGGATGTTTCTGCTAAAAGTGGGAGAATAAATAAGAAATGGAAAATTAATTTCATAGAAATATCTATATATTCTTTTTGGAAATAAATTTCAAGAAATTCTTTTTTTCAAACTATAGATTTTCTTTAAAATTAGAAATCAAAAAAATTCAATCAAAATTATTCTAGATACCAGCCATCTGGAATTTCGGAACCGGGATATTCTTTATATTTTTCGATAATTACAGAAATATTATCCAGATGAACGACAAAATCGTTTTTAGGCATATTTGGAAGTGATTCCAAAAACAAGTTTTTTAAATTGAATTCTTCACGTTTTGAATAATTTAATCGATTTGGTTCTCTAACAAAATTCACTTTTGCTTCTAATCTTTTCCAACCTTGAAAATTTAATTCACCAAAATCGATATTCAAATCTTTTGAATTTTTTTGCCCAAGAGTTGCTTTTAAATGAATTGGATAATTGGAAGAATGAACCCAAATCGACAGCATAACAGGTCTTCCATGAGGAAAAAATTTTTTTTCTGTATTTGCAAAAATAATTTTATCTCTACCAGGAATTTCAATATGACCATGAACTTGAAGTGATTTTGGAAATTCAGTTTCAACTGATTCAAATAAAGATTTTTCAATTTCAAATAAATTACCAAATGGAATTTTTTTTGTTAAGGAAAGACTACTTAAGTATGTATGTTTTTTTAAAACTTCCCAAACATGCCCATCTTCAAAAGACTCAATCAGAAAAAATTCATAACGATCAGAACTTTTTAGTTTTTTTAAATCTTCGAGCCTATCAGAATAAACACAAATTAAAAATAAGAGAAAATAAAAAATTGATTTCAAGTTTACTCCTAGTTTTAAAAATTCTTGGCGATTCGCTCTTCGAGCGACCGAGCTAGAAAATGCTTCGGTGCTTCGCACTCGCTTTGCGACATTTTCTATCTCTATCGCTTTATTTAAGTTTCGGAAATTTTTTAGTTTTGGTTAATTGGTTTTCAGGTAAATTTCTAAATGCAGAAGAAACCAGCGAAAGTGATTGAAGCGGAAATCCTTTTACTTTTTTTTAAGATATTTTTAAAATTGAGTTAAATTGTAAAAGATTGGAGTGAAAAGCACGGTTTTTTTTGTAAAGAAGTTATATATAACTTCTTTATAAAAAAAATTCGCCCAAACTATTTTCTTGTTTTATCGGTTAATGCATTTAAAAAAGTTTTGATCGATTGAACTTCAGCAGAAGTCAAATCTTTGTTTAATTGGTGATAAGCCATTTTTGTAATTGCTTCTTCAACTGTTTTAATGCTTCCATCATGAAAATAAGGAGCTGTCAACATAACATTTCTAAGCGAAGGAACTTTGAAAAAATATTTATCTGCTTCATTTTTTGTTACATTAAATCTACCAAGGTCTTTAGTTTCGTAAGGATTTCTTTCACCTAATTTTCTGTAAGAAGTTGCACCCATTGCAGCTCCATAATGACAACTAACACAACCGGTATCCATAAAAGTTTTGAGACCTTCAACTTCATCAGATGTCATGGCTTTTAAATCACCATTCATCCAATCATCAAAACGATCAGTTGTTTTAAGAGTTCTTTCAAATGCAGCAATTGCTTTTGCTAAATTATCATAACTTAATGCAGATTTATCGCTAGGAAATGCTTTTTTAAATTTTTCTGGGTAATCAG
Organism: Leptospirales bacterium; assembly: GCA_013297885.1. Lineage (GTDB taxonomy): Bacteria > Spirochaetota > Leptospiria > Leptospirales > Leptospiraceae > UBA2033. The sequence continues at coordinate 20,449 of JAAFIR010000008.1, forward strand.
TTTTTGAAAGTTTATCAAGAACTGCTTTTTCACTTGGCATAGCCATTTCACCAGGATTTAAAATTGGACCTTTTGCTTGGTCAGCTAAAGTTTCTGCTCTTCCATCCCAAAATTGTGCAAGATGAAAACCTGCGTTTAAAACAGTTGGAGAATTTCTATCTCCTCGTTTTCCAAATGCACCTGGGGAAGTTGGCTCATTGTCAACACCACCTGCTTTGCCTTCAATATTATGGCATGAGTTACAAGATTGTTTATCATTTGCGGAAAGTTTTACATCAAAATATAATTCTTTACCAAGTGATATTAATTCAGTTGTATCACCTTCTGACCCGGGCATTTTTTCTGGTAATGCACCAAAAGTTTGTTTTGCTTTTTTTTGAAGCTCTAAAGTTTCTTTGGATGGTCCACAAAAAATTGTGAATCCTAAAATTAAAATAAAAATTAATTTCATATTTGTTCCTTTGTTTATTGTAACATTATTTAGACATTATGTTTTTAGGATATAAAGTTTTTATTCTTTATTTTTGGAGAATTTTTGCTTCGCAAAAACCGTGCTTTCCTTTTTTGTCAAAATTTTTTATAAAAAATTTTGACACCAAGTCAATCACTTTCTCTAGTGTAGAAAAACTTTTCTGATTTTAAAAGTTCTTTTCAACACTAGCAAAAGTGATTGGAGTGGTGCAGCTCGAAGAGCGAGGCAGTCTATCAGTGGGCTTTAGCACACTGATAGACCATAGCCACAAAAAGCACGGTTTTTTTTACCTAACACAATTCTATTTGTATTGAAATAAATTTCAATTAGCTCCTTTCCCTAAAAGGGAAGGGAGAGAGGGTTAGGTATAAAAAAATTTGCCAAATGAAAATTGAAAAAAAAGAAATTGCTAAATGTTCAAATCAAAATTAAATCACATTATGAACCGTTATTATACTAAGCCAATTGATTTTATTGAGGCTTCTGATTTTACTGAACTTGTGAGACTTGCACTAGCTGAAGATAGAATTGATTATGATATTACATCTGAATCTATTTTTCAACATTCTGATTTTGGAAAAGCTAAACTAATTTCAAAAACTGATGGAGTTTTGTCTGGACTTGCTGTTGTTTCTGAAATACAAAAACAAACAGGGTTTCAATTTCAATTTAAAACTTTAAAAAAAGATGGAGATGCTTTAAAGAATAAAGATGTGATTTTGGAGCTTGAAGGAAATTTAATTACCATTCTTAGAGTAGAAAGACCCATGCTCAATTTTTTGCAATATTTATCTGGAATTTCTTCTGAAACAAACAGACTGGCTCTGCAGTATAAAAATAAATTACATATTTTAGATACCAGAAAAACTTTACCGGGTTATAGGAAGCTTGCGAAGTATGCTGTGTTTATGGGTGGAGGTTTTAATCATAGAATTAATCTTTCAGATATGGGTTTAATCAAAGACAATCATGTGGCACTTTCAGGTTCTATTTTATCAGCTGTGGAAAAAATAAAACTTAAATTTCCTGATCGAAAAATTGAATTAGAAATTGATGAACTTTCACAACTTGATGAAGCAATTAAGTCTAGTCCAGATATGATTTTACTTGATAATTTTTCTGTGGAAGATACGAAAATTGCATTTGAAAAAATCAAATCGTCAAACAAAGAAATTTTAATTGAATGCTCAGGTGGAATCACTCCTGAAAAATTAAATGCACTTTCTGAAATTGGTTTGATGGGTGTAAGTATGGGATATTTAACTCATACTACAAAATTTTTGGATTTGAGTTTGGAGATTTTGAATTAATGGGTTTTATAAAAAAAGATGCAACTGCTGAAGATTTTTTTGTTTCAGTTAAAGAAAGATTATCCCAAAATGATTTCTCTTTTATCGAAAAAGCTTATCAAGTTTCTCTCCAAAAACACGAAGGTCAAAAAAGATATTCTGGTGAGCCATATATAATTCATCCTTTAAATGTTGCTTATATTTTAAATGAACTAAAGCAAGACCCTTCCACAATTGCAGCTGGACTTTTACATGATGTAATCGAAGATACAGATTATACTGATGATGATATGACTCGTGATTTTGGAAAAGAAGTAACTAGGCTTGTTGAAGGTGTCACAAAAATTTCAAAAATAAAAAATAAATCCAAACTCACAAAAGAAACAATAACTGCAGAAAATGTGAGAAAGATGCTTCAAGCTACAACTTCTGATCCAAGAATTATTGTAATTAAACTTGCTGATAAAACTCATAATATGAGAACATTAAAATTTCATAAACCTGAAAAACAAATTACAATTGCAAACGAAACATTAAATATTTATGCACCAATGGCCGGAAGACTTGGAATATATAAATTAAAATCGGAACTAGAAGATTTATCATTTCAAATTTTAGAACCAGAAGAATACCAAAAATTAAAACAACAAATTGCTTCCAAAAAAATTGAAAGAGATCAATTTATAGAAACAACAAAAAATATCATTAAACAAAGATTAAACGAAATTAACTTAGATGTTCAAGTTGAAGGTAGAGCAAAACATTTTTATTCAATTCATAAAAAAATGAAAGATAAAGAAAAAACTTTTGAACAGATAAATGATATTCGAGCAGTAAGAATCATCACTAAAGAAGTAAGGGATTGTTATGGTGTTTTAGGAATTATTCATTCTATTTGGACACCAATTCCGGGAAAATTTAAAGACTATATAGCAACTCCAAAAACTAATCAGTACCAATCATTACACACTGCAGTTATTGGACAAGATGGTCGTCCACTTGAAATCCAAATTAGAACATTAGAAATGAACAATACAGCTGAATTTGGAATTGCAGCACACTGGGCATATAAAGAAGGTTCTGCTTCTAAAGACAAAGAACAAACTGTAAAATGGATTGAAAAAATTCGTGAATGGGGTGGACAAAATCCAAACTCAAAAGAATTTTTGGATGATTTATCTCATGAACTTCATGAAGATGAAGTATTTGTTTTTTCTCCCAAAGGTGATATTTATAATTTTCCAAAAGGTTCAACTATTTTAGATTATGCATTTAGAATTCATACTGATGTTGGTCTTAAAGCCAAAGGGGCTAAAATTTCAGGAAGAATGATTCCACTTAGGGCTGAGTTAAAGTCTGGAGAACAAATTGAAATTATTACTGATAAAAAAAACAAACCTTCTCCTTTATGGCTTCGAATAGTAAAAACTTCTTCTGCAAAACAAAAACTCAGACAATATTTTCGTAAACTTCAAGATGAATCTGAAATTGAAAATTCGATTTCAATTTTATCACTTCAAAAAGAAAATGATGAAGTTGTTTCAATTCCTGAAAAGGAAATTACTACTAAAAAACAAAAAGTAAAACCAAAATCAAAAGAAATAAAAGCAAGTATTTTAGTTGCTGGAATTAAAGATACTTTAGTTAGACTTGCAACTTGTTGTTCACCTTTACCCGGGAACGAAATCGTAGGTTTTGTCACAAGAGGAAGAGGTGTATCTGTTCACAAATCTTCTTGTCCAACCATAAAAAATTATACAGAGAGTAAGCGGATAGTTTCTGTTAGGTGGGATGGAATAAATAATCCTGTTCCAGTTAGGATAGAAGTTAAAGCTTATGATAGACAAGGAATTTATTTGGAAATGGTGGAATCTATATCCAAAACAGAAACTAATATTTTAGAAGCTGGTGCAAGTTCAAGTGGTGAAGGAACTTTGATAGCAAGATTTTTAATTGAAATAGAACATTTAGATCAGTTAGAAGAAATTTTAGAAACAATCAGGCATATCAATAATATTTTATACGCTGAAAGAGTTATTGATAAATGATTTTTTCTTTAGCGAATTTTTGTTTCACAAAAAACGGACTCTCAGCTACTGTCAAAAAATTTTATACAAAATTTTTTGACACCGCTTCCATTCCTTTCGCAGGTTTCGCTACTATTGAAAAATTAATTATATTTATTTTGTTAAGGAAAATTAAAAAGAGTTAAAAATGATAACAGAAAAATTTACTTTAAATGAAATTTTAGATTACAATTTTGAAACAGGAAAAATTTTTGTAGAATTTAAAATACCTTTTGCTCATTATCTAAAATTTGAACTTGGAGTTTTATGTAGAAAAAAATCTATTCGTTTAGATTTAATTTTATCAGCTTTAAATCAATTTCCCGAAGAACCAAAAAAAGATTTTTTTAATTTTCCCATAAAATTACTTATTGAAAAAATTTTAAATGAGTTTCATGATTATTCAAGAAAAAGACTAGCACTTGCAGAAAAAAATGTTCATAAATTATATGATAATTTAAAACCCATTTATCCAAAAATAAAAGATATTTATGAAAATTTTATAGAATTTAAAGAAGAATTTGAATCTCATTTATTAAAAGAAGAACAAGCTATTTTTCCAGAAATTCAAAATATAGACAATCTGCTTCAAGAAAAAAAAATTATAAAAAAACCAAATAGTTTAGAAATACCAATTGAAAATATGGAAAGTGAGCATTTGGATCAAGAACTACATTTTCAAAGAATTTTAGAATCAGCTGATGAATTTTTGAAATTAGATCAAAATTTATTGGAAGCAAAAAATTATTTTTCAGAATTAAATTTATTTTATCTCAATCTCAACTATCATGTTTATATTGAAAATGAAATGTTATTTAAAAAAGCAAAAAGAATAGAAAATAGTTTTTATTTCGAAGTTTAATTAAATTTTACTTATATCGATTTTATATCATAGACAAATTTAAAAATCCTCAATAATTTTAAACAAAACTTTATCAATTTTTTTTTATATTAACTACTTGCTCTTTTATTCTTAAATTATAATTTAAAAAATCTAAAGTGAGTTTAAAATGAAACAAATCCTTTTTTTAATTTTGATTATTTTTAATTGTAGTTCTGTTAGTAAAGAATCAATTGTTAAACCAAAACCTATTTATGAATCACTAAGCAATATAAAAATTACAAAAACATGTTCAGAAATGTTGAAAAATTTGGGACAAGATTCGGTTAAATTTAACTATACTGAATTTAGAATTTCATGTGCTAGATCAGAAAATTTTAACCCAAATTATAGTAATGGAACTACAAGAAGTGAAATTGAAACTCTTATTGAAAAAAAAGAATATGAAAAAGCATTTATAGGAATAAGAAAATTTTTAATTCATGATCCAGCAGATATAATGGCTTATATATATATGGAAGAAATTTATTTTAAAATTGGAAAACCAGATATGGCAGATTTTTTTCATTTTATAGCTGTCAATTTAATCGATTCAATTATTCAATCTGGTGATGGAACAAATCAAAATAAAGCATTTTATATGATTTCTGTTAAAGAAGAATATTCCTTTATTAATTTAATGGGATTTAAAAATTTGGAAAGATATACCACTACTGATTCAAATGGACAAAGTTATGATGTTTTTACATTGGAAAATATAAAAACAGGAAAAAAACATTTGGTTTATTTTAATATAACTGAATCTTTTTTGATGATGAATAGAATGATGAACAAAAAAAAAGATGTATTAAAATTATAATTTTTTTGTGAAGTTACTTAAAAAATTACTTCGAATAGAACTTTCTGAAAATGATTTATACAATTTAAAAAAAAGTGTTAATGCTGTTCTATTTTTTAAATAGAATTAAAAACCTAGAACTAATCAAAAATAATTTTAGATAGGAAAATAAAAAAATTATTCCATTTCTTGCCAGAATTTCTTTAGCTCTTCAAGCATTTTATATGGCTCGTAAATTACTACTCTAGTGTTTGCTAGAACATCTAAAAAACCTGACTCGTTCATAAATCTTGGAACAATATGTTCGTGAATATGTGGAATCGAACCTCCACTAAATTTTCCAAGATTGTATCCAATATTAAATCCACTACAAGACCATTTTTCAGATAAAATTTTCATCATTTTAACCCTAAGTTTGTACATATCTAAAACTTCAGCATCTGATAAATCTGTCAGAACTATAGTGTGTCTTTTAGGAAATATAATAGTATGACCAGGATTGTAAGGATATAAATTTACAGAAATAACAGAAAATTCAGTTTCTGCAATTGTAAGATTTGGCACTTCTGGACTTTTTTCAACCACACTACAAAGTATACAATCCACTTTTGGTCTATCACCTTTTGCATAAGCAAGCTTTTTTGTTGCAAATAAATTTTTTCGAGGAGGCTCAATTTCATTCAGTTCTTGAAGCATTATCTTAGAAAAATTAATTTTGTATTTTTTGTAAATGAATTTTTAAATAAATTCCTCTTTCTTTTTTTTCAAAACTATAATTCCCTCGTCTTCAAGTTCACGAGCTATTTTTAAAATATCATTTCTAGCAGTGGATATTTCTTTCAAAGTTGATTTACCTCTATGATCCATTTCTTCCACAATATCAGAAGCTCTGTTTTGAGACATAGAAGAAAAAAAATGTCTTTTCATTTCATCACCAGCACCACGAAGCCCAATTATCATCAGTTCATTATTTCCAAGTTTGTTTACAAGTGTTCTCATTTCTTTTTGGTCTAGATTTAATAAATCTTCAAACACATAAAGTTTGTCTCGCACTTGAAATGCAAGATCAGGAGAAGCATTATCTAAATTTTTTAAAATAGTTTCTTCTAAATTTTTATCCATAAAATTTAAAATATTTGCAAGAGACTCAGCACCACCAGAATGTGCAAGTTCTGATTTATCTTTCGAATCATATTTTTTCTTTAATACTTTTGCAATTTGTGCAACAGACTCAGGATGAGTTTTGGAAGTGGATGCAAGTCTAATTGCAACATTTGCTTGCAATTCACTTGGAAACAATTTTAAAATTTCAGCTGCTTTTTTCGGTTGAAGGTAAGAAAGTGTAACTGCAATTGTTTGAGGATTTTCATTTGCTAAAAGTGAATGACTTACTTGTGGTTCAACATCATTTAAAAATTCAAATTCTTGACCAATTTCTTTTTTTTCAACCTTACGTAAAATTTCATCAGTTTTAGTTTGACCAAGAGTTTTGGACAATAATTCTTTTGCAGTTTCAAGTCCACCTCGATCTGTACCACTGAGTTCAGAAATGGTGCTTTTGAATTCGTTTAAAACTGCCTCTTTTTGCGATTTGGAGATAGTTCTGATGCTAGACATTTCTATAACAATTTGTTCAATCATTTTATCATCTAGATGAGCTAAAATTTTTGCTGCTTCATCTTTGCCGAGAGACAAAAGTAACATTGCAGCTTTTTTTGCCCCATTTAAACCAAATAAATTTGCATTTGAATTCATTAGAGACATAATAATATTGACCTTTTTTGACTGTCAATAGAAAAAGTAAATGGACTAAAAAATATGTTAAATACCAAAAAAGAAAAAGGATATTTTATTTCAGTTGGTGCTGGAAAAAATCAAAAAATTTTAATTGAAAAAGCAAACAAAATGGGTTATTCTATAATTGCAATTGATAAGAATTCATCTGCAATTGGTTTTAAAAATTCAGATATTATCATAGAAGAATCAATTTTAGATTTTAGAAAAAATTATTCACATATTATCCAACTTTATTTAGATGAAGAAATTAAAGGTATAGGTTGTCGCTCATATGGAAAAGCAATTCTATCAACAGCTTATTTATCAGAAAAATTAAATTTGAATTTCCCTAAAGAAGAAACTGTACAACAATTTTATAATAAAAAAGATTTTAATTTATTTTTATCTAAAAACGAAGTTAAAACTCCAAGACAAATTTCATTTTCGGAAAAGAAAAAAATTTTATCTAGATTAGTTTATAAACCAAAATCAAGTGAAGCCAAAAAAGGAATTTTGATTTTTGAAAATTATAAAAAGCTAGAAGAAGAATTAGATTTTGATGAAAATTATTTTTTAGAAGAATTTATAGAAGGTGATGAAGTTACTGTTCTTGGTTTTGTTCAAGATAAAAGGTTTCATTTAATTTTACTTACAGATAAAATCACCACTAAATTTGCACCGTTTTTAGAAGAGCTTCATTTGTATCCTTCCAAAAAAGAAATTCTTTCTGGAGAAATTTCTTTAATCTGCCAAAAAATATGTAATCTAAGTGGACTAGAAAATTCGGCATTTTGTGCTGAATTTAAAATTACTTCTTCAAATGAAATTTATTTAATTGAAGCAGTTCCTGAAATTGGAGGAGAATATTTAGCTGATGAATTATTAAAAAATTTGAGGTACGATTATTTTGAAAATTATATTAAACTAATGACAAAAGAAAAAATTGAAGTTCCAAATTTTAATTCAAAAAATGCAAATTTTATTTTTTTTCTTTGTCCTCCTGAAGGAAAATCAGAACTCAAGTCGATAGATAATTTAATGATTCCTAGAAAAGAAAAATTGTTTTTTAAATCAGAATTAAAATTAAAAAATGAAAAACTAGATACTTCAAAAGGAAATTCTTCAAGAGTTTTAGTTCTTGGTATGGAAATAAAAGAAAAAAATTTAAACTCTAATGAAATTTTATTTAGAATCAAAAGTAGGCTTAATGCAAAATTCTAATTCCAAAATTTGGGACAATCATTATACAAAAGTTAAATCAAAACTATTATATCCCGATGAAAATCTTGTACGGATTTTGGCAAAATTAAATTGGCAAGGTCGAGCATTAGATCATGGAGCTGGTTCTGGAAGGCATATTCCACTTCTAAAAAATTTTGGTTATTCAGTAAAAGCTTGTGATTATTCCAATACAACTATTGAAAATTTAAAAAAAGAATTTTCAGACACTGAAGTCCGGTTAATCACTAATACCGAATTACCATATTTGGATAATGAATTTGATTTAATAATAAGTTGGGGTGTGCTTCATTATAATGAAATTAACGAAGCAAAAAAAATTATTTCTGAATGGAAAAGAATATTAATTCCAAATTCTTATTTGGCTTGCACAATTCGGGCAGATACCGATACACATTTAGCAATACAAAAAGATTTAAGTGGCTCAAAAATTAAATTGTATTCTTTAGAGGAAGTGAAATCTTTACTTGAAGATTTTAAAGATTTAAAAATTGGATATATGGAAAGAACAGTACTTGGTAAATTAGATCAAAGGATTTCACATTGGATAATTCTAGCGAAGAGTTAAAAAAAAATTGTCCTTTAAATAAGGACTGTGATTGGAATTTTAAATTTAATTCTGAATACAATTATTATGACTTGCCAATTTATAAATGTAATACTTGCAATCTTGAAACAATTTACCCAAAAGATAAATATGATTTAAAAACAATGTATGAAGCTTCTTATTACCAAGGAAACCAAGCCTATTCTTATATTGATGAAAGAAAAAATGAAAAACATGAAAGTTATGTTTGGGATGCAAGAATCAAAAATATAATGAAGTTTAAAAAAGAAGGAAAATTTTTAGACATTGGTTCTTCATTTGGAGGATTTTTATCTAGGGCTAGAAGTTTTGGATTTGAATCTTATGGAGTAGAAATTTCAAACTACTCTGCAAAATATGCAAATGACAGAGGAATTCCCACTTTTAAAGGCTCTATTTTGGATGCAAATTTTCCTGAAAAAAGTTTTGATGTAATTACTTTAATAGAAGTAATTGAACATTTAGACAAACCAGATTTAGTTTTTGAAAAACTAGCAAGTATTTTAAATGATGATGGACTATTAGTAATTCAAACAGCAAATTTTGATGGTTCTCAAGCCAAAAATAAAGGTCCCAAATACCATTATTATTTACCGGGTCATTTGTATTATTATTCTTTAGGTAATTTAAAATTAATTTTGACTAAATTAGGTTTTAAAAATTTTGTTTCTTATTATGGAGTTGATTTTCCTTTGATGGCAAAATTAAAAAAATCAAGAGGAAGTTTTAAAACTTTGTTGGACTATTTAAAATGGTTTAAAATCGCTTATTACCATTTACAAAGTAAATTGTTTAAGGGAAGCACTTCTTCTATGGTATTATATGCTTTTAAATGAGGTAAAAAAATGGCAGCACTTCAACCAACTGGTTTAGAAAAAATTAAGTTTTTAGAAAAAATAAGTTTTGTTCCCGAAAAAAGAGGAATCAAAAGAAGTTTTATTTTATTTCTTAGAGTGATTTTAGTATCAGTACATCGTTTTTTAATAGATGATTGTTTAACTAGAGCATCGGCAATCGCATATACAAATATTGTTTCACTTGTTCCTGTTCTAACTGTTGCATTAGCATTTATAACTATAACTTCAGGTGTAGATCAACAACAAGATCAATTTTTTGATTCTATAAATAAATTTTTATTAAAAAACGAAATTAAAATCGATCTAGCACCTTATATTGAAACTCTTAAAGAAATAATTGGTTCAGCTTCTCAGATTGGAGCTGTTGGTTTTATTGTGCTAATTTTTTCTGCTACTGCAATACTAAGGACTTTTGAAGCAGCATTTAATCAAATCTGGAGAATCTCGACACCAAGACCATTTACAAACAAAATTATATTTTATTTTTTTATCATTTCTATTGGACCTTTGATGCTTGCAACACTTCTTAGCTTTGCTACAAAGTTTGCTGATGCAGTTCGGTCATCTCATTTATATTCTGTTACTCGTTCTTCAAATAATTATATTTGGATCACAGGTGAAAATGGAACAATAGTAAAAATTGATGAAAAAGGAAAAAGGTTAGCAAAGTTAAAAGATTTTAAAATTGATTTAGAAAATATTATCTGCATTGACTTAGAAGATAACCAAGATATATCCTGTGATGTTCCAAAATTAAACAAAGAAAGTTTTATTAAAATTAGAAATAGAAAACAACAACTAGTTACAATTTCAGATAAAGGGGTTTTACTACAATCTACCGATTTAGGAATCAATTGGACTTTAATAAATTTTTATAATGCAAAAATTTTAGATTTTACAATTGCAGATGAAAAAAATTTATTCATACTACTTAGTAATGGTGAAATTATTAACTACCATGAAAAAAATAAATTTGACAAAGTTGTTTTAAATTATCCTAACGGAGAAGGAAAAGTTCTTGGAACAAGAATTCGTTTCCCTGATCCATTACATGGTTATTTAACTGACGCAAATGGTTATTTTTGGAGAACTGAAGATGGTGGAAAAACTTTTATTCCTTCAAATGTTACAAAAGGCACATTAAACTTAACTGATTTTGCAGTAATTGATGAAAAAACATATATTGCTGTTGGAGAGAGAGGATCCATTTATTATTCAAATGATTTAGCTAAAACCTGGAAAGATATTTCACATAAAAAAACTTCATATACAAAAATTTGGAATATGGAAAATGAAGGTAAGCAAGAATTAATAATTTTAAATGAAATAGGAAATATTTTATATTCGTATGACCTTGGTGAAAAATGGAATATTTCTTATTCAGGTGAGTTTGGTAAATTAAATGCGATGCTTCCTATCAATCCAAAATTTGGTTTTGCAGCACTAAATCCAGATGATGATGATGTGCAAGAAATGGATGAGTCAATTAAAAAGAAATTTGAAACAGCAGGAGATGTTTTAGCAGTTGGTGATTTTGGAAATATTTCAATAGGTGATTTTAAAGATAATTCAATCAAATGGAAAAAAATTGCTGGAGGAGATAATTTGTTTTCTCTTTATTCTTTAATTAACACTATTATTCCGCTACTTGCAATTTGGTTATTTTTTTTGCTACTGTATACTTTAATACCTCATACTAAAGTCCCTTTAAAAGCAGCAATGATAGGGGCTGCAATCACTGGAGTAATATTACTTCTGTTTGTATATCTTTATGGAATATATATACAATCTTTTTCTTCTTCCACTTTGGTTGTGTATCGTGCTTTGGCTGCTGTTCCTCTGTTTTTATTAATGATTTACTGTTTGTCTATAATAATTTTATTTGGTGCTGAGATTACTGCAACTCTTCATTATAAATATAGATATGTTATCAGCACAAATCCATTTAGTGAAGAAGATAATGAATTAAAATTTAGTTTTTATAATTCAATCAGACTAATGGTTAATGTATATGAATTCCAAATTAAAAATAAAAATTTTATTCCTAAAGCTGAATTAAAAGAAAAATTAAATTTAACTGAAACTGAATATTTATATATTACTGACCAATTAATTTCAGAAAAAATAATTACTAAAACTGAAGACCAAACTTTAGCCCCAACAAGAAATCCATCAGAATTGGACTTATATGAATTATTTTCTATTGTAGTTAAAGAGTCTTATTCATATCCTGAAATCAATGAAAAACAAAAATTTGTAATTAAGATTGACTCTATATTAAAAGAAATAGATACATTTACAAAAGAACATTTAGTAAAAATAAAATTTTCGGAGCTACTTTCATGAAAAATTACGATTACGATTATATTATAGTTGGTTCTGGTTTTGGAGGTTCAGTTTCAGCAATGAGACTTTCCCAAAAAGGATATAAAGTAGCAGTTATAGAATCTGGCAAAAGATGGAAATCAACAGACCATCCCAAAACAAATTTTTCTTTAACAAAATTTTTATGGATGCCAAAATTATTTTGTTATGGAATTCAAAGAATCAACATGTTAGATGATGTAATGATCCTCAGTGGTGCTGGAGTAGGTGGTGGAAGTTTGGTCTATGCAAATACATTATATGTCCCACCAAAAGATTTTTTTGAAAGAGAGATCGTTCAAAAAATGGGTGGAGAAAAAGAATTAATCCCATTTTATAATATAGCAAAAAGAATGCTAGGTGTAATCGAAAATCCAAAAATTTGGGAAGTAGATAATTTAATGAAAGAGACCGCTGAAGATATGGGAATGGGTCATACTTTCAAAAGAACACCAGTTGGAATTAATTTTAATGAAAAAAATGGAATAGATCCATATTTCGATGGGGAAGGTCCTGAAAGAAATTCATGTAATTTTTGTGGGGGTTGTATGGTTGGTTGTAGGTTTAATGCAAAAAATACACTCGATAAAAATTATTTATACTTTGCTGAAAAATTAGGAACAACCATCATTCCAGAATCAAAAGTTGTGAAGCTTGTTCCTCTCTCTGAAGATGGGGAAGATGGTTATGAAGTGCATACAATTTCCACAACAGGAATGTTTGGTTATCCAAAGAAAAAATATACTGCAAAAAATGTTGTTATGTCAGCTGGAGTTCTTGGAACACTTGGACTACTTCTTAAAATGAAAGAAGAAAAAATTATGCTAAGACTTTCAAATAAACTTGGAGCAATTGTAAGAACTAATTCAGAATCAATTGTAGGAGTTAGTTCAAAAGATAAAAATGTGGACTTTTCAAAAGGTATTGCAATTACTTCTTCAGTTTATCCCGACAAAGATACTCATATTGAACCTGTTCGTTATTCAGAAGGTTCTGATGCAATGTCTTTCTTAGCTGCAGGTTCATTAGTTGATGGCGGAGGAAAAATTCCAAGAGTATTACGATTTTTGGGGTCTGTATTACGTCATCCAATAGATACTATTCGTTATTTATCTCCATTTGGTTTTGCAAAACAAGGAATTATTTTATTAGTAATGCAATCTTTGGATAGTAGCATTCAAGTAATTCGTAAACGTAGAATTTTATGGCCTTTTCAAAAAACACTTAGTTCAAAATCTTCTGATGGAAAAAAAATTCCTTCCTATATTCCAATCGCAAATGAGTTTGCTAGAAACTTAGCAAAAAAAGTGAACGGAGTGGCTAGATCTGCTTATAATGAAGTACTTTTAGATATCCCCACTACAGCACATATTTTAGGTGGTGCAATTATTTCTGATTCACCTGAAAATGGTGTTATTGATTTAGAGAATAAAGTTTTTGGTTATAAGAATTTGACAGTTTGTGATGGTTCAATGGTTCCAGCAAATTTAGGTGTAAATCCAAGTTTGACAATTACAGCACTAACAGAAAGAGCGATGTCTTTTGTCCCAAAAAAAGAAGAAGTGAATAAGACTCAGTTTTTTAATTTTGAAAAAAAATGGAAAATTACTTCAACTCTCGAAAAAATTGGTTTAAATAAATTAGTTTCCAAAAATAAACCTATTACTAAAACCAAAAAGAAAACAGTAAAAAAATAGGTTGAAAAAATACCTTTCTAAATAATCTTTCAACTAATGAAAAAAATGTTGGAAGATTTAGATGGAAAAATTGTTCTTAATCAGCCACCTGAATCAATAGTCACAGATTGTTTAAAAATTTATTTGAATTTTGTTCAAGGTTCTAATTTTTCAAAAAGAGTTGAAGAAGAAATAAAGAATATTTTTGATGAAAAAAAATCTAATAAGACTTATTTTTTTCAACCACCAAAACAAAATACTTTAAAGTCAATTGGCTTTAATCAAATAATTCATATTTTAATTAGAAGACTTTGGGATGAAGAAGATTTTTTTAGAATTACAAAAAATCCGTCTCAGATTAGTTTTATTGGTGCTGAAATCCAAGATATTCACTCTGTAAGTATCAGCCTTTCAGATGTTCAGAAATTTATTTCAAATCAAAATATTTTTCCATTTATTTCAGGTGGTGATGTCACTTATTTCACCAGAACTGAATTAGACCAGATGAGAAAAGCTATGATTTGGATTAAAGCACCTGGTAACACTCCACAAAAATTTATTGAAAGAATCAGATTAGTTGGTTCATATGTTCAAACTGTTTTTTTTGGAATTCAATGTTTATTTGAAATTTCAAAAGAATACCAAAATGAAAAACCAAATGAAAATATCAAACCAACTGAAATAAAAAAAGCTCTTTCTGAAACTGAGGTCAGAATTGTTCCTTTATCTATTGAGCTTAATGAATTAAAAACTAAAATCGATTACCCATTACTAGTTGATATTTTAATTTATGAAATTAAAAATTTATTTAAAAACCCAGCAAATTTAAATTTACAAGAAGCTTTAAAATTAATTTCAAATAAAACAAGAATTATTGTTCCTGAACTTTCTGAAAGACATACTACAATCATTTATTTGATTTTAAAAGAAATTACAAAATCTCCACAGAAAACAATTGAAGATTATGAATTGTATTTTAGAACTTTAGAAGAAAAATTAAAAGTTCCCTATAATGAAATTAAAATAATTTTCTTTTTATTAAAATCTGACCAAGAATCAATTTTAAAAGATACACCACTTTCAGAATTTGTTGAAGAATGTATTACAACTGAAGGAACAGGAATATTATCTGAAATTCAAATTAAAATATTGAGATCATTATTTACAACACTTCCAAAAGAGATTAGAGCCAATCATTTTTATTCAGTTAAAGAAAAGTTGAAACTTAAAATGGAAGATTCTCAGAAAAAGAAAGTTGTGGATACTTTAACTGAGTTAATTCATATGAAAATTAGGGAAGAAAGAACTAAATTTGCTCTTACAGAATTAAAAAAATATCCAAATTCTTAATAAACTATTGTTTAGCAATTTGGAATCCAAAATATAATGTTATAAATATTTGATTGGCGATGTATCATGAAAAAGAAAAAATATTTTCATGATACCCCGAGCTACAAAATGCTTGGTCGCTTTGCGACTCCTTCGGACATTTTGTATCTCTATCGCTAGAAGAGAAAAATAATTTTGTAAATAAACCTCACCCAACTTTTTATAGGTCCTTAAGATTTACAGTCAAGTTCCTTTTCCATTTCAGACAAAACTGAGATGGTAACTTTACACAAACCTCTCCTTCTCTATTACTTTTGCAATGGATAGGGGACTCATCTGAAAAATATTCCAACTCAAATCATACTGGGGTGAGGTGAGAAAAGAAAAAATTTAAAATACAAATATATTTTCCAATAAAAGCGAAAGGGATTGAAACGGGGTCATAAAATTTTGAATAAAATTTTATGACCGAAGTTGAAAGCCCGTTTTTTTCCCACCTTGCTAAATTTAAATTTATCGCTTAATCAGTGTTAGGTGGAAAAAAATTCGCCCAAATAAATATAGAAAATTTGAAGGTGTTAAAACTAGTTGTTCTTAGATTTATTGTACAGTTCAATTAATTTCCAATCTTCTTCTGTGAATTCACTACTAGTTAAAATAAGTTCTTTTTTTTTATTTTCATAAATAATATTATCGCGAGCAACAACCCAGAATTTTTCAGCAATGATGGGAATATTTTTTTTTGAAATACCTGGTCCCCATTTATAAATCATACCTGATTTTCCTGAAATAAATTCATTTTCTTTTGAAGTTGGAAATGGATTCAAATCATTATTATTAATTGCAAAACCAATACCAAGAATCGGTTTTCCAAAAGCAGTGTATCTTAACTCTCTAAGAATCATACCACCAATTACACCACCAATGATGTATGCTGATTTACCATTCGCATAATATAACTTAGGTGAAGCTAGATCCACTCCAATTTTTTCAATGCTATTTGTTTGAGGATTAAACCAATACAAATGATAAGAGCCAGCGTTACCAAAAAAAATCACAAAAGTTTTTCCAATTGGATAAATTAGTCCACGATTTTTTAAATTCGGGTAAACTACTTCAAATTTTTCTTTAGGAATAATTAATTTTGGTTTTTTGGGTTCTAAAATACTTTCGCTAAAAACCGAATCATTTATAAAATAATAAATATGAGTTCCATCATGAGATACTGCGGATTTATTTTTACAAGAAATGTATGTTTCAGAAAAATAAGACGGTTTTGGTTCTACTAAAGAAACTAAAACCATTTTGCATCCAGAACCATTTGCTAAAGGAAAAAGTACAACAGAATAATCTCCTTCAGAAGAAATACTAAAATTTTCAGGAAGATCTGGAAATGTAAAACTTTTTGTTAAAGGGTTTGCCAAATCTTTATAAGTGATTTGTTTATCATCCAGCCAAATAACTTTATTTCGATCATTAGAAACTTCTAATATACGATTTTTTACATTTTTACGAATCGATAGAACTTCATCAGAATTTCTTTTAGTTTCAATAATTGTTTCAATTTTTTTTTCAGCAGTATTAAATTTTTGATTTTCTAAGGTTTCTTCTATTTCAGATATTTTATCTTCTTTTTTACAAAAAAATAAACAAACAACTAAAAGAAAAATTTTATACATTTTGCATTTCAATTTTTTTTGAAAACATTCCAACTGCTGTAGAGGAAACATATTTTGTATCTAAATAAGTTAATCCTCCAGTTAAAACTGCACCTACAATTGGTAACCATTTTAATAAACTATTTTTCATAAGTCTTTTTGAAATCTGAATACCAATTTTTTGTAAAACATTTTCTAGAAATTTCAATGTACTTGGTCGTATAATAATTTTAGTTCCAATGTCTTCAACAAGTCTTTCCATAAATTGAATTCCAGTTTGTTTAAACATACAGTAAATCAATAACTCACGATTTACAAAAGTTTCTTTTCCATAAAGAGATGCTATGTCTTTTACAAGCTGTCCTTGAATTCGATAAACTAAAAATAATTCTGGTAAAATTGTAATTAGCGAAACAAATCCACCAGGTAGTGAAAGTCCAGCACTAATTCCTGCAGCTTTTAATGCAGCAGATTCGGTTAAATCTTTTACTAACTCTTCAGGATTTGAAATTGATTCTGCATAAGGAGATTGATATGATTCTAGACCAGTAAATAATTGAAAAGCTCTTTCAGAAAATGTTTCCATGATTCAAAATTTTTATAAATAGAGCATAGAACAAGGATTAAATTTTAATAAAGATTTTATAGATTTTACTAGAATGAATTTAGAATTTAATCAATAAAAATTTTTCGACTTGACAAATCACAAAACTTTTCTAAAAATTATCTCATGCAAACTATGATTTTGGAACTTCCAGAAGTTAAGCTTGCTAGGATTTCCCTAGAAGATTATGAAATTTTATGCCGAGAAAATCCGATGCAATTCGAAAAAACAGAATTATTTGAAGGAATGATAGTTGAAAAAATGACAAAAAGCAACGAGCATGATTTTTTTTCCCAAGAATTTTACGAACTAATTCAGCTTGTTTTACCAAATGGATATTTTATCAGAAGAGAGTCAAGTATCCATCTTTTAAATTCAGATTTTGAACCGGATATTTTAATTTTGCGAGGAACAAATAAAGATTATAGATTTCAAAAACCGACTACTGCTAGATTAATAATTGAAATTTCAATTTCTTCTTTGAACTATGATAGAAATAAATCAAAATCTTATGCTTTAGGTTTAGTTGAAGAGTATTGGATTGTTGATGTTGAAAATAAAAAAGTTGAAGTGTATACAAATCCTCAAAATGGAAATTATTTAGATAAAAAAAATTATGACTTTAAAGAGGAAATTAAAATATTCGGAAAGATAATTTCTTTAAAAGAATTAGTATAAAAGAATAAATTTATTCGAATTACATCAGGTTAATTTACCCAAACAAACAAGAATCAAATTCATTGATAGTAATGCTAAATAGATTACTTTAATTAATTCGATCGAATTAGAGACTGTGATTTTTTTATTCGTCAATATAATAAACTGTAAATTCGATTTGACAATCATCTATTCAAAAAACTATTATTGAGTATTTGAAAAACCCCTAAAGAACTTTTGAAACAATAAATTTTAAAGTTTTATGTTTTAAGACGTTCGTAAAAATATTTTTTAAGAAAATGTTTAGATGAACTTGGCTAAAATAATTTTTAGAAATGGGCTATTGGACTAAAGATTTTATTCGTAAATCGAAATTAAATTATCTTAGTTGACTTTATCATTATTCGATTTCTACACCAATAAAAACTATATCATCTTCTATTGGACGAACATCTGTAAATGAATAAATTGATTCGAGTGCTTTTTCTATTATTTCTTCTACACTTAGATGATTATTTTCTGTAAAATTTTTATAAAGCATTTCTTCTCCAAACATTTCATCTTTTAAATTAAATTCTTCAAAAGCACCGTCAGTGAATAATAATAATTTATCCGCAGTTTTTAATTCCAAATCTTGTTTTTCATATTTGATACCAGATTTTACTCCAATTAATGAACCTTTTTTTCCGAATTTAATTAGTGTTGATTCTGAAATTAAAACTTGCTCTGGATGACCTGCAAATGAATAAATAAGTTTAGAATTATTTAAATCAATATCAATAATTGCAGCAGAAAAAAACATATTTAAAAATATATATTTACCATAAAAAAGATTATTTAGTATAGTTAGTAAAATTGAAGGATCTTCTATTGAGGAGCTCAGATTTTCGTATTCGCTTTTAATTAACATTGTGATCAAAGCACTTTGAACTCCATGCCCAGTTGCATCAGCAATGATAATTCTTATGTATCCAGGAGATATTTCTTTGACATTATAAAAATCGCCTCCAACTTCTTGCATGGGAATATATTTTGTAAAAACATCTAATCCTTGAATTGTTTCGATTCCAGATAATAACATACTTTTTTGAATTTTTTGTGCCAGCATTAAGTCTTGTTTGATTAAAAGCATCGCTTTATTTAACTCGACTGTTCTAGTTTTAACTTTAAACTCTAAATTTTCAAAAGACTCTTTAAGTTGGTTTGCCATCATTGTAAATGAATTATTTAATTCACCTAATTCGTCTTTACGATTCAGTTCAATTATGTTTGACCATTCTCCCTTTGCTAGATTTTTTGCTGATTTATTCAAGAGAAAAATTGGTTGAACAGTCCACCAACTTATAAATACTCCAATTGAAGCAGAGAGGATAAAAGCTATTATACATAAAGCAATTGTAGTATGAGTATTAGAATCAATCTTCTCCATAAAATCTGATTCTGGAATAACTGCCACAATTAGCCAATCCAATTTGTATGAATCCCTAAAAGGCATAATTTCAATAAATTGCTTTTGACCTTCTAATATTGTTTCAGTTTGTAAATTGGACTCAATTTGGAAATTTTCACCAAATTGTTTTTTTAGAAAAAGTCCAGTGCTTCTTATAACAGGTTCATTACTCTCAGTAACATTTAAACGTGAAACTTCTTTTTTTTGTATGTTAATAAAAAAAGGTTCTTCAGCAACTGAAGAAGTTATTAAAAGACCATTTCTTTCAATAATAAAAATTTTTCCTGTTTTGCCTAAATTTAAAGTTTTGAGAAAATGGCTAATGTCGGCTATACTCAAATCAATTGAAAGTACTCCAAGTATTTTTCCTGATTTATTAAAAATTGGTTCCACTGCCGCAATACTCATTCCAGAATAAGGTGCAAAGTAAGTATAAACTGGAGACCAAGATGTTTTCTTTTCTTCAATTGCTTTTTTATACCATGGTCTATTAAAAGCAAAATAGTTTAGGGTTTCAGATTCAACTTGAAGTATTTTTCCTTGAGGATCTGCCAGATAATTAGTATAGATGTGTTTTTCATTATCTACAATCCCAACATGGTATTCACCATTTTGTATTCGACCAACACTAAAATAAGTTCCATCCTCTCTACCTATATTGATATAAGTGACTGATTCAAAAATTAAAAGTTGTTTCCAGAAATGACTTTGGAGCAAAGAATTATCTAAAAGGTTAACATGATTTAAGGTTATGGCATCAATATTAAGTTTATTAATTATAATAGGAATTGAAAGATAATTTTTTAAGTGAACAGAAATATTTTTAACAACTTCTTTACGTAATTGACTAGCAATATCATTTATAGCAATCTGACCATTTATATAAGATAAATAACCAGTTAGACCAACTGAAATAGAGATAAGTGTTACAAATGGAATCACTAGAACATATCTAAGTGGAAATCTACCAATTAATGAAAGTAAAGTTTTTTGAATCATAATTATTAATATATTTAAATATTTCTTCAATTCAATTTTATCAAGATAATTCTTTGTATTTTTGTTTCTAATAGTTCTAATATAAATAAGATAAGTTATTTTTAAATTTATTATTACAACTCGACACCAATCATAGTTAAATCATCATCTAATTCTTGTTTACCGTGAAACTCAATTAAATTCTTTTTGTGTTGATTTAATAAATTAGGTAAAGGAATATTTATTGAATTTGATAAATAATTATGAAATTTTTCATCATCATACATATCATTTTCATTTTGATCAAATACTTCAAATGCTCCATCAGTAAAAATAAATAATCTAAATTTATTATTTATAGATAATGTTTCTGTTTTATATTTTGCATTTTTGTATAAAGAAAGTAAAGGACCTGTTTTACAAAGTTTAACTATTTCTAAATTGGATATAATAACTTGTTCAGGATGACCACCTGAAGCAAAATTTAAGACTCTTAAAGTTGGATTCCACTCAATTACTATTGCAGTAAAAAAAGAATTTAAAGTATTGAATAATGGATAAATTTTTGAATTTAATTTTTCTAATATTTCTGAAGGTGAAGTATCTTCTTCATCAATTGTGTCATAGTCTGCTTTAATGGCCATTGCAAGTAAAGCACCTTGAGTTCCATGCCCAGTTGCATCTGCTAAAAAAAATCTATAATTTCCATTTTTTAAAATTTTAATATCGTATATATCTCCTCCGATTGCTGATAGTGAATTAAAAATTACATACCAATTAAAAGGAAACTTTGAATTTTCTGGTGTTGGAATCATTCCTTTTTGTAATTTTTCTGCTATCTCTAAATCTTCTTTCATTGTTTTGAGTGCAAGATCTCTTTCTGATTGTAATAACCTTCTATTGGTTATATCTCGAATAATTAAGCCATAATATTTTTTATCAGAAACAATCCAATTTGTAAAAGAAATTTCTAGAGGAAATTCATTTCCATTTATTCTCTTTCCTATAAATTCTAATGAAACACTGGCAATTTTCCATTCTTCATTTTTAATAAAATTTAAAAAACTATTTTCAAACTTTTGTATTTCTTCTTTTGTTAAAATATCATCAATTTGATAATTAATTAATTTATTTTTTTCCCAACCTAAAATTTTATAAGCACCTTCATTACCAAAAAGAATTTTTCCATCATTATCTAAAACAATAATTGCTTCTTGGATAGTTGTTGAAATCGCTCTGAACTTAACTTCTAATTCTTCATTTAAAGAAGCAGTTAAATTCATTAAATGTTTATAACGAATAGAAATTAAAACTGATTGAAAAGTAATAAAAATTAAAAATGTATAAGAAGAGATATATGGAGTTGGTAAAATTCCTAAATTATGAAGGATATCATGAAAACTTCCAAATGCAAATAAACACCAAGAACTAAAAAAAACTTTTGCACCTACAATTTTTTGTTTTATAGATGTAATCGAAACATAAGTAACTAAAAAAAGTAAACATAAAATAAAAACTAAATAGCTTTCAAAAAATGGCATTAAAGTTTTTGTTTCTAAAAATGAAAAAATAGTTAACATAAAAATACTAGGTGCACTTATTATCCTCAACCATTTTTTACTTATTTGTTTAGGAAATAGCGAGTCAATATAGTAAATAAAAACTCCAACCAGAACAAACAAACTTCCCATGTCGATTCTAAATTCTAAAATGGGATTAATATTTGGAAAATATTCATAAATATAATGTTCTTCTGTAAAATAAATTCGCAAAGCTAACAAAGAACAAACAAAAGCCAAAAAAAGTGGAGACTTTTCTTCTTTAGAAATTAAATAAAAAAATAAACTTGAAAACCCAAAAAAGAATAAAGCTCCAAATGTAATAAAATCAAAATTTCGTATAGCTCTATCTTTATTCAAAATATCTTCATATTTTCCAAATTCAGGAGAATGACGAATTCCTCCTGCTGAATCAAACCAATTAGAAATTTGTATAACTAAAATCGTTTGAAAGCTACTATTTGGAATGATAAATTTTACAATTGGTTTTCCAATTTTACGAATTTCATTTTCTTTTACTTCTGAAGGTTCACCGAAACTTAATTTTAACTCTCCATTAATATAAACTTTGTAGGCATTTTGAATTTCCCTAAACTTAATTGCATATTCACCATAATCTAGTCCAGTTATAATTAATCGAAATGTTGCAGAACCATATTCCTTATTTTTTAATTCAGGTGAGTCTGATTTATCCCAAAAATTTGGAATTTCTAATAAAGTTTTATTCCCTAAATGTGAAATCCCTGATTGTATTTCCCATTCTCCACTTAGTGGAATTATGTTTTCAGAATTTAAATCTAAATGATTAATATAAATAAATCCTTTTGTAGCTTTTGGATTTATAGGTTTTTTATTTGGTTTAGAACAATTTGCTATTATAAATATCCAAATAATGAGAATCAGCAACTTCGATTTTAAATTCATAAACTTATTATATGATTTCCAGATTTTATTTGTTAGTGATAGAATTAACAAACATAGAGATATAATATTTATTTCAATAATTTTTCTGAATCAAACTAATTAAGTTTAATAAAATTATTTATCTCTACTTCAGCTCACTCATGCTCAGTTCATATTTATCCATATTCAAAAAAATTTCTTTTTTCAAACTCTCACCAGAAATTTCAAATTCATTGCCGTTTAAATCTTCCCAAATATATTCTGTTAGAGAATATTTTCCAATGCTTAAATAAAAAATTGGCGGCGGGTTACGTCTATATCTTTCTGATTTTGCAAGACGAACTGTAAATGATCCCATTCCGGAAAAAATAAATTCATATTCTATCTCGTTTTTTAAAAATAAATAACGAACTGGAAAATTTAAATCCAATTCTTTTAAATCAAAAATAGATTTTGTGAGTGATTCTAGTTCCCTAGTCATTGAATTTAATTTTACTAAATCAGATTCGTTTAATCTTAGCCTTTCTTTTTTCTCTTTACTTGTTCCCATAATTCATCTAATTCCTTTAAACTGTATTCATCCCATTTCTTATCTTTAGAGTGAACAAGTTTTTCTAAATCTTTAAATCTGTTCTCAAATTTTTTTATGCTGGATTTTAAGGCAATTTCAGGAGAGATTTTTAAAAAACGAGAAAGATTTACTACTGAAAATAAAACATCCCCAAGCTCTTCTTCTTGTTTTGATTTATCACCAGACTGAATTTCAGAAAATAATTCTTCCAGCTCTTCAAAAACTTTTTTTTTCACGTCATCAATGTTTTCAAAATCAAAACCAACAGATTTTGCTTTCGATTGAATTTTTTCAGCACGAATAAGAGCTGGAAAAGCTTTTGGAATTGAATCCAAAATGGAATCTTTTTTTGGTTCAGACTTTTTTTCTTCTTCTTTAATTTTATTCCAGTTTACTAAAACTTCATCAGCAGATAAATTTTCAGTTTTATTAAAAACATGAGGATGGCGACGAATTAATTTTTCATTAATGACTTTTGCCACATCTTCAATTTGGAATAATTTTTGTTCTGAAGCAATTTCTGAAAAAAAGAAAATATTAAAAAGCAAATCTCCAAGCTCTTCTTTTAAATTTTCAAAATTTTTTTCTTCAATAGCTTCCACAACTTCATAAGATTCTTCTAATATAAATTCTTTGAGAGAGTTAAAATTTTGTTTTTTGTCCCAGTTACAACCATTTTCTGAACGCAAAATTTTCATGATTTTTTTCAATTCATCTAGTTCATTCATGAAGTCATTAAATCGCTTGACTCTTAGAATTCTATTAAAATTCTAAATTAAGAGGCATATTATGAATTTAAAATTTTTCTATCTAACAGGTTTAATTTTTGTAGCAGCATTATCTAGACTACTTCCTCATCCGTCTGAATTTACTCCTGTCATCGCAATTTCTATTTTTGCAGGTGCAACCCTAAGCTCCAAAAAAGAAGCAATCCTCATTCCAATTTTATCCATGTTCATCTCTGATATTTTTTTGGGATTTCATTCACTTCTCCCTGTTGTTTATGGTTCAATGGCTTTGATTGCAATACTCAGTTTTTATTTTTTAAAACAGAACACGATTTTTAAAACTTTTGTAGTTGGTTTTTCTTCAGGACTGATTTTTTACATCATTACTAATTTTGCTGTTTGGGTAAGTAGCGGAATGTATGCTCTAAATTTTTCTGGACTCATAGAATGTTACACACTTGCAATTCCATTTTTTAGAAATTCACTTGCTAGCATTTTTGTATATTCCATCATATTATTTTCAACATCAGCAATTCTTGAAAGATACACAAAAAAATTCGCTCCATCGAGAATTTGAATTTGCGTTTTTTTTGATAATTTTAGTTTTAAATCTTAAAAAAAATCAAAATACAAATGAGTTTAAAAGCTTGCAGCAGCAAGCCCTCCGCTAGGAGAACATCAAAATTCTCACCTGAACAGGAACTGCGAAAGGTGAGAATTGGTTTTTGGCGGTTCCCTGATTCCTCGCGGAATCAGGTCGTGCTTTTCGAGGCTTCGGTCGTTTACGTGGGGTTAAAACCCCACGCTATTAAACGACCACTTCGTGCCTCTACAATCACTAACCGTTTGGTCTTTTATGAAATGTAAAAATTTATTTTTGTTGTGCAGTTTTTTAGTAAATTGTTTTGGATACTTAAAACCAATTCCTATATTAGATGAAAACAAAACTGAAAAATTAAAACAAGACCAAGAATTTATTTTTTTAGATGAAAACTTTAAACCTTTTGAAGTTAAAATCAAAGATGCAGGAAAAGAAATTTTAAAATTCCAACAAGCAAAAACAATTTCAGAAAAAAACTCCTTAGCTATATATGGATTAAAATTAGATTATGTTTTAGAAAGTGAAAAAATATTTTTAGAAAATTTTAAATCCAGTTCAGACTCTTTATATGTTTATTTGAATTTACATAGACTATATTACCAATTGGAAGAATTTGAAGAATGTAGAAAAATCACAAAAGAATTTTTTAAGAAAAATAAAAATTTAAAATTTTCAGCTCTTGATTATTTACAAAAAAGAAATAGAATTGAAGAAAAAATTATTTTATTAGATGTGATTTCCTCTGAATCAGAATTTGAATCTAAATCTTTAGTAGAGCTTGGGACTTATTTTTTAAGTATTAGTAATTATCCACAAGCTGAATTTTATTTTAATAAAGTTTTGGCAACTTATGCGTTTAACAAAACTGCATTAATTGGAATGATGCAAATCAAACTAAACGAAGAAAATTACAAACAAGTAATTGATTACGGAAATATTCTTGAAAAAGAAAAACCAATTGGTGTCAAATTTACTTACCTCCAATCAAAAGCTTATTTTGAAATTGGTGAATATGAAAAAGCTATCAAGTTAATTGAATCTTCTTCTGAATCAGAAAAATTAGATTTGGAAGTTCTAACTATTTGGAGAGATTCTTATTATTCAATAGAGCCAAAAAAAAATCTAGACAAACTAAAACCTTATCTTGGGAAACTAAATAAAAATCAGAGCTTTATAGAAAATTTTTTCTATCGCGACAGCAAACTAGGCAAAAAAAATTCTGATTTTATAATGTATGGGTTTTAGTTTGAAGATTTCATCATTATTTTTTATTACTTGCACTTTATTTTCTGAGAATATTAATTTTGTATCTAACCCAAATGGAATTAAAATTTACGAAGACAAGTCTTTCAAAAAAAGTTCATTTATTCCATACAAAGATTCTTTTGAGAAGATTGGAAAAGAACTTGAAGTCGGAAGGAATCCTTTTTTTGCTCAAGAAATTAAATATAAAAATAAAACCTATTTTATTAAAACAAGTGCTGATAAAAATAATAAAATAATGCCCTATCAAAAAGTAGTCATAAGTAACCAAGAAGCAGCTAGCAATGAGAATAGCATCATCAGTTTTGGAAAGGGTTATAAAGCTGAAAAGAGCTATTTTTATTCAAGAAACAAAATCAAAATTTATAAAAAGCCTTTTTTGGATTCAATAGATAAAGAGTTTTTAAATTCTTGGACAATTTATGAGTCAGATTTGTATTCTTATTCTTGGTATAGAATTATATTAAATCACGAATATTATTATGTACAGAATGAAAATCTTCAAAGTGATTCAAGAAAACAAGATTTAGAAAAGCTTTTGAATTTTAAATTTTTTAGTTATAAGAATTTTGTTGCTGATTCAAAAGAATCCCTACAAGGGTATGAATTAAAAAATGATAAATTAGAAAAATTTAAAATCTTAAATAAACAAGTATTTTTATTAAAAGGCGAAATTGAATTTGGTAATAAAAAATACTATCTAATAAATTCAAAAGAAATTTTAAATGATATTTATATTGAAAAAGAAAAAGTAAAAAAATTTAGCTTTAATGAATTTACATATTATACTTTAAAAAGTTCAAAATGGAAAAATGATCTATTTGTAAAAAATGTTTTAACCAAAAGAATTGTTGATCCTTATTTTTCAGTTATCGATGAATTTATAGATTTTAGGACTATAAAAAAAACAATGATTCCACTTGGTAAAACATATAAACTTATTTTTTTAAATTATTTTGGCAAATGGGATTATTCAAAAGAAAATGAAATAAACCAAAGAGTTTATTTTTTAAAAAATGATAAAATTGTTTTTAGCCAAATTGTTCATGAGAATATCAAAGTTCATGATTTTGACGGAGATAAAATTCCTGAAATCATTCTAGAAAATGAAGAAGCAAGATGGGGAACAAATATTAAAATTATAAAAGTAACAAAAGATGAAAAATTATTTTATAAAAGTTTTGAAAACCAAAAATTCCATATTAAGAAAAATTTAATTCTATTTGATGAAAATCAAGGTCTTTTTTTAGATAAAAAAATTTTAAAATTCCAAAATGGAAAAACATACTTATCGAGTGCAAAAATTGATAATGGAAAATTTATTCTCGCTAAATGGTATCAATTGAAAAAAAGGCATTAAAATCTTTTTTAATAAAACATCACATCGTTTTTAAAAAAAAATTATTCAGCAAAAATTTTTTCAATATCTATTTCTAAATCGGGTAATAAAGCAGAATTCACTTTTCCTTTGGTCTCAAGTGTTTGGTGGATTAAAAATTTTTGGTTTTCTAATTTGTGAATTTGAATTGTTTTTTCTAATGGATCAACTATCCAATATTCTTTTACACAAGATGATTCATAAACTTTTTTCTTTGTAACAAGATCATAGTATGCGTTTGATACAGATAGAACTTCAATTACTAAATCAGGGGCTGCTGTAATTTTATTATCTTCAATAATATTTTTTCTCTCGTTTAAAATAAAAAGTAGATCTGGTTGGTAAGTTTCAGAATCTTCCAGAACCACATCCATTGGAGCAAAAAATAATTCACCAGAATTATTTTTATCAAGATAAAATTCAAAAAATTTAGTGAGCAATCTAACTACTCTTTGGTGTTTTGAGCTTGGTGATGTCATATAAATAATTTCTCCATCAATTAATTGGTAGTTCCCACTGCTTGCAGGAGTGAAACTAACATAGTCTTTATAAGTTAATTTTTTAGAAATCACTGAATTCATACTTCTATTTTAAATAAAAAGTTTTTACAGTCAAGTTAAAGTTTTCCAATTCAATTATATACTAAATTAAGGAGATAAAGTAAAATTGGCTTAGAAATACTAAAACTACTTATCTAGTGAATGGATGTAGTTTTGAAGTAGCTGAAACAAAAGAACCAAAAAAAATATATTTAAAAGGTGAAAAATAATTTACCGAAGAACTAGATAATTTCACAAAAAAAAAGATTTATTTTTATTGAATTAAGTTTAAAATGTGATTTGTCATGACTTCAAGAGAAGAAATACTTAATTTTCTGAAAGAACATAAAACCGAATTCCAAGGTCAATATCATATTTATAAAATTGGTTTATTTGGCTCTTATGCACCAAATGAACAAAAACAAAATTCTGATATTGATTTGATTTTTGAATTTGATGAGACTGCTAGTGGTTTATTTCAAATCAAAGAAAAAGTTCGAGAACTTATTTCCAATAAATTTGGAACTAAAGTTGATTTATGTAGAGAAAAATATATTAAATCTTATTTTAAGGAATCAATCTTAAAAGATGCTATTTTTATCTGAAAAAGAAAAAGGGAATTTATTACTAATTTAAAATGTGTGATTTTGAAAAAGGATTTAAACTTTGTTCTTGTATATTAGAAAAACCTAATACAAAAAAATTTGGTAAGTCAAAAAAATACAAAGATTTACCACAAAAAAAATTAGGCTACCGATGGTATTTATCTCGATTTGTTCAAAGCGTAGAAGAGCCAGTAATGGAAGGAATTTATGAACTTCCCTCAAAAGATTTAGGTAAAGGATTAAATGATGATTGGATTTTGATCAATTTGAATTTAAAAAATTGTTTTGATTTTGAATACTTTCCTTCTGAAGGAGATAATTTAATTTTTCGATCAGATGATAAATATGAATATTTATCATTTACTTTTACAAATGGAACTTGGACGAAAAATCATTATGAACCATTTAGCACAATACTCAAAAAATTAAATGAAGGTAAAATCGAAATGATTGATGGATGATTTTATTTTATCTAAACAATCTTTTATATAAATCTTGAATTATTCTATTATTTGGTATTCAATCGAAAAAATTCTAGACATCTCAATACTATTTTTTTATAGTTATAAAAATTTAGTTTGAGGGTATAAAAATGATTAAAAAATTTGTAATTAGTTTAGTTACACTTTATTTTATTAATTGTGTTTCGTTAGGCAAAGTGGGTTATTTAGTTCCAGCAGAAAATGACACTAAAGAAGTTTCAGATGAAGTTGCTGGTCAAAAATGTGGGACGTTAGTTATTAATATTTTTGATGATGTCAACAGAGACTTAGAATCTCAAGGACAAGCAGCAACTTCTCAAAAAAACGTTGCTGTAGTTTTTGAACAAGGGGCTTTTTCAGGTTGTATGCAATTAAGGAAATTAAAATAGGTTAGGAGAGAATATGAAAAAAATAATTTTAGTGTTTTTTATGATATTTAATTGTAGTCATAACATGGGTAATTTCAAAGAATATTCCATTGTAGCTCCTTCAAATTTGATACCAATTGGTTCAGGTACAGTAAAAGGAGAAAATTGTAAATGGAGATTTTTTACTTTAAGAGGTTGGTGGAGTACAAGCCTAGCTGAAGCTACAAGAGATGCTTTAACTAAAGCTCCTGGAGCAACAGGTTTAAAAGACGCAGTCATATCAGGTCATCATGAATCGTTTTTTTATGCTTGTGTTGAAGTTGAAGGAACACCTGTGAAAGAAGCTGGTTCAGAAACACCTTCTAAAAGTAAAGAAGTACCTTCTAAAAAGAAAAAATAGTATATCTTTATAATTGCTAAAAATTAAATACATAAGAACTTCTGATTAGTATTTCTTTTGTATTTAATTTTTCGATCAGATGATAAATATGAATATTTATCATTTACTTTTACAAATGGAACTTGGACGAAAAATCGTTATGAACCATTTAGCACAATACTCAAAAAATTAAATGAAGGTAAAATCGAAATGATTGATGGATGATTTTATTTTATCTAAACAATCTTTTATATAAATCTTGAAATATTTTCTCATTCGGTTGTTTACTTGAGTAGTCAATTGCTTTTTCTAAAATTTGTTTTGAATTTTCTAAATCATTTATTAAATAAAAAATGATTCCAGCATAAGTAAACCGGATGCTTTTTGCTAGTGGAAAAATATATTTAGAATTTTCAGTCGATTCAATTAAAAATTTAGCAATTTCATTTGGGCTTTGAAATTGATTCAAAAAAGGTAATCCAAAATTTTTTAATGAATCATAAATTGATTCTCCAATTTTGTTATCTTCTTCAAAATTTTCTTTATTTAATGTCCACCAAATATCTTTTTTTTGAAGTTTTAACATTCCTATTCTAGCAGAGCAAGCAGAATGAGAAATGTTTAAATTTTTTGGTTCAGGTAAATTTGTATAAATTGAAATTAAATTTGGAACATAAATTCCTAAGTTAAATGTAAACTGGTAATCTACCTCAGATGGAATTTTACTAGTTTGCATTTCAATTAAATAAGAATGAGTAATTTCTTCTTTTAAATAATACCATTTCTTTTTTTTAAATCCATGTTCACCTAAGATAGGATTGATATAATTTTTATGAATATGGTTAATTCTATTTGAATATTGGTTCACTTATTTTACCTCTAATACCAATCCCACAAATTACTAAAATTTTGTCCAATACAATGTAGCGAAGCAAAAAGGGATTGACTCGGTGTCAATTTTTTGCTTGATAAAAAAAAAATTTTGGAAAATGAAAATAAACAAAAAATTGACAAGAGAGGAAAGCCCGGTTTTTTCTCATTCTAAGTAAATTAAATTTATCACATAATCAATATTAAATGAGAAAAAATTTGCCCTTAATAAAATTTTTTAGTTTTTAGAAAGTTTCATCATTTTGAATGAACCAAATTTTTTTTAAGAATAAAATGTAATAAATAAAATAGAAACATAAACCCACTAATCTAAAAAAATAGAACTCAGGTTAATTCTATTTTGCTCTTAGTTCTAATATTAAAATTTGAATATGCAATAATTATTTTTGGTTAAAATTGTTCAGAATAATTCTTTCAGAGCAAAACTATTTGTTTAAAACGATTCTAATTTTATTATGCCAATTAATGTACGTTATTTCAGAATCAACCCCACTTGGATTAGAACCCCTTAAAAAAGTTCCATATAATGTTTTTGTTGTAGATGATAGTCCTTCTATGCGTCATGTTATTAAAACTACTTTTGTAAAACTAAAGTTTAATATTATTGGTGAAGCAGATGATGGTGAAGAAGCATTAGAAAAATTAAGTGCAATGCAAACATTACCAGACTTAATTTCTGTAGATCAAGAAATGCCAAAAATGGATGGTGTTCAAACCACCAAAGAGCTTAAAAAAAAATTCCCTAAGTTAAAAATTATTTTTATAACAGGTCATGCTGAAGCACATTTAGTAAAAGAAGTGATTCAACTTGGAGTTCAATCGTATGTTGTAAAACCATTTAACATGGATAGTATCACAAGAAAACTTGCAGTCCTTTTGAATCGAAAAGACATTCTTGCAAAGCTTGATACTGAAGTTGATAAAATTGATTTAAGTGAGATCAGACTTCCAAATTTACCAATTGCTTTTTCAAATGTATTAGCTTTTGATATTGATGATCCAAAAAATGGAATTGCAGAACTTGAAAAAATTATTGCACCAGATGTTGCTTTTTCAAGTTCCATAATTAGATATGCTAATTCTGCTTTTTATGGAAGGTCTGGAACTATACGAAATCTAAAAGACGCGATTTCTGTTATGGGTGTAAAAGAAACTAGAAGATTAATCATAGATGAATACAACCAAACTTTAACAAATCCTCTTAAAGAAGAAATTTTTGTAAAACATTTAAGAGAAATTCCAGTTTTATCTTCTTTGATTGCACATGATATTTTGGCTCCATTAAATTTGAGAAATTTAGAGCCAGATATTTTTATAGTTTCGCTGATGAAAAAAATCGGGATGAATATTCTTGCACTGAATTTTGTAGAGAAATACCAAAAAGTTTTGAAGCTATATGAATTTGGTGTAAAGACTTTAAACGAGTTAGAGCGAGATGAAATTGGTTATGACTCAACAGAAATTGGTAAAAAGGCTTTTGAGATTTGGAAAATGCCCGAACATTTTATTAAAGTAATTACATTTCAAAATTTTAACAAAACTGAAGTTGCATTATTAACTGATATGGATCGAGTTACAAGAATTTCTGAGTTATTGGCAAAACGACTTGCAAAACTTTCTCTCACTGTGAAAGAAACTGAAGTAATTGAAGCAATCCTCGATTTTTATGATAAACCTCAAAACACTCTAGATATTTTTAATGAAGAATATTTTGAATTAATCAATGATCATCCTTACATGCGAGATATAAAGTTATAAGATTTATATTTTTATTCCAATTTAACTCATCTAGATATATTATTACGCTTAATTAAAGTTAAGCGAAGAAAAATTTTCCTAAATTTCTACAAATAAATTTTTCTAATGATTTAAATCATAGTAATCAGAATCCTACTAAAAATACTGAACAACTAAGGAGAATTTTATGAAAAATTCTATATTTATATTTACCGTTATTTTTGGTTTAAGTTTTACTCTTTACAGCCAAAGTAAAGATACATCAAAAACAACTCAAACAAAAGAAGAGACTGCAAAGATGGAAGCTAAAATAGCAGGTGAAAATGCAGCTGTAAACGGTAATGCTCCTTCTAAAGTAGGAAATGAAGCTAAGTCTACAACAAATTCAAATACTGTTTCCGTTAAAGATACTTCAAAAACAACTCAAACAAAAGAAGAGATAACAAAAATGCAAGCTAAAATAGCAGGTGAAGAAGCAGCTATAAAAGGTAATGCTCCAAAAAAGTAAGACTTTAAAGAATCAAAAAATAAAATGATTTGAATTAATAATAAAAAATAAAATTCATCTCCCAAATTTAATAATAAAATTCCTGATTTGTTTTTTTTATCAAGTTAGGAGTTTTTCAAAAAAAATAATCCGAAATAAATTATTAAATATTTTTAAGCCAGCTTTTTTTTAAATTTCAATTTGCACTAAACTATGTAGCTTTACTCAGGTTTAATTCAAATTGGCTTAAAAATTACCATTTAAAAATTTAAAGAAAGTATTTAATTTTGAAATTATTTTTAAAATCCATAATTTTGTTAAAACTGAATTTTAAAAATCTCAATTTAAATACAATAAGTGAAACTAAATGAGGCTTTAAAGCAAATGAAAAATTAAAAAAAACTTTTAACTAGAGTTATAGAAAATTTATTAGATTCATGAAAGTTTATTTAGTTGGTGCAGGACCAGGTGATCCAGAGTTGATAACAATAAAAGCAAAAAGAATATTAGAAGAAGCTAATGTAGTATTTTATGACCAGTTAGTTGGTGAAGAAATTTTAGCTTATTGTAATAAAGATGTTGAACTTTTTTTTGTTGGCAAAGAAAGATCTCGACATTCTGTTCCTCAAGATCAGATTCACGAATTATTATTTGAAGCAACTAAAAAATTTAAAACTGTTGTTCGTTTAAAAGGTGGAGATCCATCTATATTTGGAAGAGTAGGGGAGGAATATTTCTATTTACTAGAAAAAAAAGTTGAAGTAGAAATTATTCCAGGTATCACTACTGCATCTGGTTCTTCAGCATCAATTGGGATGCCTCTTACTCATAGAGATTATTCATCTGAAGTCATTTTTATAACTGGTCATTCTAAAAATGGAGTTGAACTTAATAAATTAAAAAATTTAATTTTAAAAGATAAAACCTTAGTAGTATATATGGGGATTTTTTCTTCTAAAGAAATTGAAACAACATTACTCGAAACAGAAGAAAATTTGGAAACATATTCTTTAATTATAGAAAATGCAACTTTATCAACAGAGAGAATTGTGACTTGTAAATTAACTGAATTAAATAAAACAATTCTTGAACAAAATTTAAAATCTCCAAGTTTAATTATAATCGGAGATATTGTAAAATTTTATTTAGAAAAAGAAAAAATTTTTAAGAATTAATAATTTATTTTTTTTAATCAATATTTGAGTAAAAAATTGATAAAATAATCTCTTTTCTATTTGAATTAGTCTCGAATTTAATTTAAAAATAATTTTTACTGGTTAAGAGATTTGTAAAAGTATTCATTTAGTTTAAAGCTCAGAACAATTTTTTTCAAAATAAGTTTTTAAAAATTTTATATTTTTAAACTTAAAATATTTAATCAAAAAAAATAATATAATGTAATAAGTAATGCCAATAGATTTTTGTGCGATGTCAGTTTTAGAAGTTAAAATATCTTCTAAAACTGACCCGAGCTTCAAAATGCTAGGTCACAAAGTGACTACTTACAGTACATTTTGAATCTCTATCGCTAGTTTTTAAAAAAATTATTTGTCTAATTTAGAAATAAATTCAGTAAGTTCTTTTTCTATAAGTTCATGATCTGAAACCACAAACTCAGACATCAAAATATGACTTCCATTTTTTACTTGGACTAATTTACTTTTTGGATTTGGTTGAAATTTGGAATATACTTCTTTGATACTATCGACTGATGCAGCTCTATCTTGTTCAATTTCATTTTGAAAATAAAAAACTAGTGTTGGAACTTTTACTTCACCAAAAACATTTTCTTCATTAATATAATTTTTTAAATCGATCAAATTATGTAGAGCTGAGAAATATTGTTTAGTATACCAATAATCATCATATCCTTCTAAATAATTCTTTTTCCGTGGAGAGTTTTTTCGGCTTGAATCTCTAACTCTTCCAAAACTAACCAAATATGCAATATAAATTCCACCGGGATACTCTAACACTTTTGGTGAAGTAGAACCAAATTCATAATAGGGAGAAGCTAAAACTAATGCATGAATTTTTTCTGGATTTTTTGCAGTTAAATAAGTTGAAACTAATCCTCCCATACTTGTTCCAATTAATATCAATTTGTCGCCAAGTAAATCCATTTGGTTTAAAGCTTCAGTATCTGCATCCAAATACTCATTAAACTTTGTGTCTCTATGTTCATACATATTAGTTCCATGCCCCGGTTGACGGATATAATATGTGTTGTATTTAAACTTGTTTGCAATTTTATCAACTATAAGTTCACCTTCTTTCATACAAGCACCAAATCCATGAAGATATAGAATAGCATATTTTGATTTGGTTTTGGAATGTCTTATTAATTTTTCTTCACAACCAGGTCTGTGATTTTTTTCTTTGCTGATTTTTAATTTTTCAGAATAAAACTCTTCAAAAGAATTATATTTTTTTTCTTTTAATTTATCAAATTTATAATCTAATTTACAAGAAAAGATAAATAATAGTAATATAAATGCTTTCATTTAATACTCCTTAAGTGAATTTCAAGTAAAAACTTTCAAGAAACTTTATCAAGTTAAAATTAATTTTTTAAGTAAGATTTAAATTTTACTTCTCTTTGAAAATCTTCATTTTTACTAAAATAGTAATTTTTAAATTCTTCATAATCTTTTCTAAGTTCTGATTTAGACTTTGTTTCAAAAGGATACTTATCTAAATATTTTTCAAAATTTATGAATTCATAATTTTTTGTTTTGTATAAATTTTCAAAACTAGCTGAATCATATTCTAAAATTCTAAATTCTCCTGATAAACCTTTGATTTTAAATGAATTATAATCTGTTTTTGGAATTTGAGAACTAGGAAAAAAATGAATTCCAATATTTCTTTTTTTTAGATATTCAAGAGGTGCATTTTTTTCATGACCAACTCTTTTTCTCTTTAAAATTTTTTGATGTGCAATAAATTCATCAGTTAGTCCTGTCTCTGATTCAATTGCAATTTTTGGATCTAAATAATAAATTAACATAGCTTCTGATCCACCAAATGCTACAGGAATTTCTTCTTCTCTAAATTCTTTTGCAATAGGAATTAATTTTAATTTTAATTCATAAATAGATTTTAGTTTATAAATATCAGATTCATTTGTAACTTGGTCTATAATTGGAATTTTGGTTTTTTTGTAAGGATTAATTGAGGATATTGTTAAAATAATTACTAAAATTGACAGAACAATTCTTGAATATTTTTTTTGTTCATTTATAATAATTTCAAAAAATAAAAATAATATTGGTGAAATTGGAATTAATAATCTGGCAAACATAAAATCACCTCCTATCTTTGCCAAATAAAAAATATAAAATAAGCTTGGTGAAAATAATATCCAAAATGCTTTTTTTGAAATAGGTTTTAAATTGGGGATTCTTTTTTTTCTTTTTAATAAACTTAGTTTTAATTTTTTTCTTTGAGAATTCTCTAATCTATTCAAACTTTCAGATTTTGTAAGATACATAAATAATGAATTTAACTTTTTATATTTATAAAGCCAAATAAATATCATTGGTATTAAAAATAAAAATACATAATATGAACTAAAATATAATTTTAAATATAAAAAACCTTGTTCAAAATAAGTTTCATCCCCTGATTTTGCATAAAAAGTATTTGGAAAAATATAACCATAAAAATTGTATTTCCAATAAAAATAAGGAAAGTAAATAATTAAAAAAGGAATCTGTATCGCTAATAATTTTCTAATTAAAAATTTATCTTTTTGGTTGATTAATAGAAAAAAGAAATAAATATTTGCAAATGAATAAAATAAAAATCCATCTGGTCGAGTTAAACAAGATAGAATTAAAAAAAAGTTTCCTAATATAATAAACTGAATTTCATTTTTTAATAAAAATAAAGCAAGTCCAAATAATAAAAAAAAGCTGAACATCGAACCTTCTAAACCAGAACTTGCAAAAATTTGAGAATGAGTTTGAATCGAAAAACAAAAAAAAGCAAGAGGTAAAAAATTTCTTTGATTTAATTTTTTACTAATTTGAAACAATAAAATTAAATTAACAAAATAAAATAAAATTCCAAGATAAATAGAAACAAAAATTGGATCAAGATTAATTTCCATTCCAAAGTAAATGAAAATTGTCCATAAAAAATTTGTATAACCTTCTACAAATTCTCCTTCATTAAAAACTAGTCCAAGTCCACGAAACAAATTTTTTGCATATCTAAAAGAAATAAATGCATCGTCTGAGACCCAGCGATAAGTATAAGCTGAATAAATTGCATAAATAAAAAATAGAAAAGAAAATAATTTTGAAAAAAAATTAAAATTTAATTTTAGAGTATATTTTTTTATTTCAACTTCTTGCACAAAATTTATCTTTATTTTAAACCTAGTTCAGTCAAGATTGATTTAGTGAAATTAAAACTTGCTATAATTTGTCCAATATTTTCTAAAACTTTTAGTGGTGGTGCTGAAAAACATATTTTTGATTTAGCAAATTTATTTAAAGAAGATTACGAAATAGAAATTTTTACAACAAATTCTATAAATTATAGAACTTGGGAATCTATCAAAATTAATGAAGCATATGAGTTTCCTGTTCATAGAAAGAAAGTTCTGAAACAAAGAAATTTAAAAAAATTTAATAAACTCCATGAAACTATTTTAGCAAAAAAAAATATTTCTGAAGATGAAATGTCAGAATGGATTAACTCTCAAGGTCCTTATGTACCAAATTTGATAGAAAAACTTTTTCAAGAGGAATCAAATTTTGACTTATTTTTATTTATGAGTTATCTATATTATCCTACAATTTATGGAATTGAAAAAATAAAAGATAAATCAATCTTGATCCCAACTTTTCATGATGAACAAGCAATTTATTTTCCTATTTTTAAAAAAATTTTTACGAATTCCATTTCTTATGCTTTTAATACAATTGAAGAATTTATTTTATTCAAAAAGGTATTTCAATTTTTACCAGATCATTTTTCAATTATAGGTCCACCACTTAAAGATATTTTTTTTTCAAACTCAAAAACTATCTCTTACCCTTTTATATTATACATAGGTAGAATTGATTTGGGAAAAGGTATTTCTGAATTAATTGAATATTTTTTAGAATATAAAAATAAATTCCCTTCCGATTTAAAACTATTATTACTTGGAAAAGGGGAAATAAATTTTTTTCATAAAGATATCATTTTTACAGGTTTTGTTTCTGAAGAAGAAAAAAATAATTATTTATTTAATTCTGAATTTTTAGTGAATCCATCTCGCCTAGAAAGTTTTTCTATTTCAGTTATGGAGGCATGGCTATTTGAAAAAGCAGTATTAGTAAATACAAATTCAGATGTATTAAAAGCACATTGCAACAGAAGTAATGCAGGTATGTATTATTCTTCCATGGAAAGTTTTATATTGATGTTAAATTTTTTACTTATAGAAAAAGAAAAAAGATCTATAATGGGAAAAAATGGAAAAAAATATGTATTAGAAAATTATAATGAAAAAATCGTTTTGGAGAAATTTAAAAAATTATTTTTTTTGACTCACCAAAAAAATTCCAAAAATAATAAAACAAGTTCCAATTAATTCTTGAATTCCAATTTTTTCATCTAAAAATGTCCAAGCAAGCAAAATGGTAGAAACAGGTCCGACAGATGCAATAATTGCAGAAGAACTAGAGCCAATTTTTTTAATTCCATAAGAAAGTAAAAATGTAGGTATAATAGTGTTAAGTGTCGCCATTAAAAATCCAAAAAACCAAATCCTTGGACTAAAATCCCCAATCAATTTTATTGGTCTAACTAAAACAAAATGAATACAAATTGTGATACATGCAACTGTCATTGCAAATGCTGTAAAAAAATTTGCACCCACTTTTGGAATTAATTCTCCACTACCAATAAAATAAATAGAATATGTAATTGCACAAATAAAAATTATTGAAGCACCAAGAATTGTGTTTCTATTTTTTTCTAATGCTTCTGATGAAAAAACAATGATGATACCAAGATAACAAAATAATAAAGATAAGATTTCTAATTTAGAAATTTTTTTATTTAAAAAAAATACTCCAATTAAAATTACTATTGTTGGATAAATAAATAAAATTAATCTTTCAAGTCCAGCAGAGATATATTCTAATCCAATAAAATCCAATAGACTAGCTAAATAATAACCCAAAAAACCAAGTATAAAAATTTGAAATAAAACTGAATTGGAAATATTTTTTTTTCTATATTCTAATATTGAAATGAATAAAAAAATTGGCAATGCTAAACTCATTCTTAAAAACAAAGCTGAAATAGAGTCTATTCCTTCTTTATAAGCTAGTTTTACAATTACAGATTTTGATGAAAAAGCAATGGATGCTATTAATATTAAAATGACTCCAAATAACCTATTTTTATTTTCAGTTTGCATTTATTAAACAATGATTTTTGATGCAGTTATGAAACAAATTTCTTTTCTACAGATTTTATTTTTTTTTGGAATCAATTGTATGTTTCAACCAATTACAGAAAAAGAAGCCCTTGAAAAATTTTCTCCATATTCTATTTATTTCAAAAAAGAAGAGTTGAATCAAAGAAACATTTCTTATGTTGAAACTGGAAACTTAAATTCAGAAAAATTATTATTTTTTATACACGGCTCACCCGGTTCTTGGGATGCATATCTTGAATATTTAAAAGATAAAGATTTACAAAACGTTCATTTAATTTCAATTAACCGCCTCGGTTACGCTGATTCTGAAATGAATAAGCCTGAAAAAAGTTTAGAAGCACATGCTAAAGCTTTTTTGCCAATTTTAGAAAGATATAAAAGCAAAAAAATTTATTTAATTGGTCATTCATTTGGTGGACCAGTTGCTTTAGAATTAAATTTTCTTTTTAAGAATGTTTCAGGAATTATGCTATTAGCTCCTTCAATAGATCCTGAAAAAGAAGAAATTCTTTGGTATCAAAATTTAGCATTAAATTCATTTATTCGTTTTTTTATACCTAGTCCATTAGATGTTTGTAATAAAGAAATTTTTACTTTAAAAGAAGAACTTACTAAACAAAAAAGAATTTATAAAAGTCTTAAAACAAAAATAATTTATATTCAAGGCAAAAAAGATAATTTAGTACCTTATGAAAATTTTTATTATTTAGAGAAAAATATTACTGAACCGAAAAATTTAAAAACAGTTTTATTAGAAAATGCAAACCATTTTATTGTTTGGAATCAATTTGATTTAGTTAAAAAAGAAATTTTAGAATTAATGATCACAAAATAGAATAACTTGATTAAAAATTTCAGGAATTAAATGTGTAAGTGATAAGTAGATCTTTTCTGAATCACTTTTGACTTATCTCAAAGGATTAAGAAGTAGCAGAAAGCATAAGCGATATCTAAAGTTGATTGTGTTAGGCAGTGGGTTTCAACCCACTGTCTAACTACCCACTGTCGCAAAAGAAAGTAACGCCCTTTCCCTTATTGATTGCTCTTAGCGTTTAAAGCCATTTTCATAAAATAACCTTTTACATCATACCAAAACTGTCCTGAGTTTGCAGAATTAGTTGCTTGTAAATGATCAATACCTGTTGTAGTGATTGGATAAGAAGGTTCACCTTTCCAAGTTCCCCAACGTTGTGAACTAAATGGAACAA
This sequence comes from Leptospirales bacterium, assembly GCA_013297885.1. Taxonomy (GTDB): domain Bacteria; phylum Spirochaetota; class Leptospiria; order Leptospirales; family Leptospiraceae; genus UBA2033. The sequence goes on from JAAFIR010000008.1 coordinate 61,273, forward strand.
CTCCATCGTTCTCTCCACCTTGGCCATTGAATACTCCACCTGCCCAACAAATTGGTGAAGGAATTCCCATTAATGGATGTTGAATTAAATCTGGAATAGTGATTTTTGAACCATATGAAAAATATTTTACACTTGAGTGATTTGGAGTATTTGCATTAAAATTATTCATATAAGAAGTTGATAGTGAAGCTGCCATTGTTAAAACATCTTGGTTACCTGAACGATAAATCAATGCTGCAAATGAGTTCACAATAATTGCAACAGAAGGTTTTAGCCAATTTGGAATTACAGCAAGACCAATATCCGCAAGTGGGGTTCCTCTTTGAACTGCATTTAAAGAAGTGTATGTTGAAATTTTTGATGCCATTCCTAGATTGGAAATCATAAAACGACCATCAAGTCCACCTTGTGAATGACCTATGTAATGAACTTTTGTAAATCCATTTGCTGCCATCCAAGAATTGATTTGATTTTTTTGTTCGTTTGCTCTAAAGCTCAAACCTTGCATTGCAGTTTTTCCTGGAGTAAGCACTGGAACACCTTGGCTTCTTAAATAGTCATCCATTCCACCCCAATATTTGATGAGTCCTGCAGCTAAACCTTGTGTATCATCAAAACCTAAAATCCCATGACCAAGAACAATTGGGTATGTGCCTGATAATGGTTTAGTTGAACTTCCGCCACCTGATGCGAAAATTGAAATCGAAAAAATAAATAGAATTAGTTTTAACATAGTTAACCTCTTAATTTGTCTGAAGTTAGTTTTTTCAAAAAATATTGCAAGCAAAAAAAAATATTTATAGAAAAGTTTTTTTGCTTTTTGCTTAAAAAATTCCCTCTATTTTGAAAAAATGGAGAGGGAGTTATATTCCCTTGTTTGACTAATTATATAAAGTTGGGTGAGGTGGGCGAGTTTTTGCTTCGCAAAAATCAGACTCTCAACTCCCGTCAAAAAATTTATCCTCCCTGCTTCTGTGAAGCACCAAGCCAAGCTATGTCAATTTTTTGACGACGTTTCGATTCTTCTCGCTTTCACTGCTAGAGTTGTAAAACCTAATTTTATTTGAGAGAATTTATTTAGCTAAATCTATTTTCATTTTTTCAAGTACATCTGCTAAAAGTAAGTCGTTTATTTTTTTTAATTCTGAATCTTGATTTAGAATCACAATAAATGGGAACCAAAAATAAATTTCTAATTTTCTTTCAGCAATATATCTTTTTTGGAAAGTTCCATCTTTAAATAAATTTACGCTTAGACTTTGTGTTTGTTCATCATAACCAGGAATTAAAGTCAGGCTAAGGAATGTAAAAAATTTGAAAAATTGAATTATAGGTTTTGCTACTGATTCATTATTACTAGAAATTTCTAAATAATAATCATCTTTCGTTTTTCCCATTTCAACTTCGCTAAATAAATTAGAGCATAAAATTCTATCTCTTACCTTATTTTCATCAATTTTATTTCTTCTTTGGTTTGGATCATTATTTTTTTCTGAATCATAGTGTAGAATACTAAACGATGCATTAAACTTAGTTTTTAATTGAGTTTTATTTTCACATGTATCATAATTATTTGGCTTTTTAGTATCTAATAAATTGTAAAAACAATTCATAAATTGAACAATAAATATATAAATTAATAAGAATTTTAATTTTTTTTTTAAATTTTGAATCATTATTTTTTTCCTGTATTAAATTTGATAACTGCTTCATTAATAGAATTTTCAATTGCTTTGGTTCTTAAATTAGAATAATCAATAAATGAAAAATTAAAATTTCCAATCCAATAATTTTCTATAAAAATAATTTTTGATTTTTCTAGTTCAACTAATTGTCCTTGTTTATAAAGTTTCATAATAAATTCAAATTCTCTTTCAGCTTTAGAAGGAACTAAAAATAAAGTAAAAAATGAAATCATTGTAGCAATAAAAAATTCACCAAAATTATTTTTTTGAGTTAAATTAAATTCTAGATGAGTTCCAACTTCTTTTTTTCCTTTAAAGACATCTTTGAAGTTTCCAGTACAGAGTAAAATTTGTCTAAAATCAGGTTTTTCACCTTCTGGCATATCTACTTCTATATTTATAACTTTTATAGAATAAGAATAACTTAATACTTCTTTATTTTCTTTTTCAATAGATTCACATTTTTTATTTTGAGGTTTTAGTTTTTCTTTTAAATGAACATTACAAAATTGAAAAAAGCAAATAAGTATAAGTATAGTTTTATATTTCATAAGTTATTATTTTTATCTCAGGATTTAGTTTTGAAATTTTCAATTTTACAGCAAGTATTAATTTTCGATTTCACCAATTAAAAAATAACTATAAGTTACTATTCCTGTAAAATTTGCATATATAGAAACTTCTTTTTTGTAAATTTCTATATTATGAATATCTTTTCTTGCATTTTTAAAAATTTGATTTAGCAAAACTTTTTTTTCTGGAATATTCATAAGTATAAATACTATTCCTACAATTCAAATATTTATACATATTTTTTTCCTTATAAACTTAAGTTGACCCCAAATGCTGAAAAGTTTTTTTGAAAGTTTAAGAGCGAGTAAGATGTTCTATTTTCAACAAAATATATATTACAAAAGTTAAAAAAAATTTTTGATAAAAAGGAAATCATATAAAACCATCTCTTAAAAGTATTTTTATTTATCCAATTAAATCTTTACCATTGGTAGAAGTGAATCAAGCAAAAATTTTATCATCTGGTGCATTGGAACATGATAGAGAATTTGCTTTATTTGATGAACAAGGAAAATTTGTTCATGCAAAAAGAACAAAAGAAATTCATAAGATTTTTACAAAATTTTCTGATGATTTTCAATTTGTTTATTTATCCACAGATAAAATTACTGAAACAAAATTTGAGCTTAGCGAAAACAAAATTATAAACGATTTTTTTTCTGAACATTTTGGTTTTAAAATTTTTATGAAACAAAATACTGCACAAGGATTTCCAGATGACGGAAATTCAAATGGTCCAACTTTAATTAGTGAAAATTCTTTAATCGAAGTTAGAAATTGGATTTTAAAAGAACAGAATATTTCTTTATCCATTGAAGAAATGGTTAAACGATTTCGACCCAATTTGATTATTGCTGAAACAAAAGCTTTTTGGGAAGATGAATTGATTCATGGAGGAATTATTTATTCTGGGGAAGTGATGATTCAAGGCGGTAAAGCAACTCCGCGTTGTGTTGTCCCCACAAGAGATTCTACAACAGGTGAAGCAATGTCAGGATTTGCAAAAATCATCACTGAAAATAGAAAAAAAACAATTTCACCAAATACCAACCTAAATTATTTTGAACATTATTACAAACTTTGTTTAAACACAAAAATTCCATTTTCTGAAAGTTCAAAAATATTAAAAGTTGGTGATGAAATAAAAACAGAATCAGAAACTTGGGGAGATTTAGTTTAGAAAGGTATCAGTTTTAAACTTTCCAAGTATTTAAGATTTATTAAAATTAAAATAAAAAGTTTTTCATCTCTAAGCGAAATGGGATTGAAACGATATCAAAATATTGCCAAGGAATTTTTTGATAAGAGTTGAAAGCCCGGTTTTTTCCCACCTAACCCTCTTTTCCTTGCCTCGTTTGCATCCCCTTACCCACAAATAGTAATTGTACAAGGGGTTGCTTTTTCTTTGACTTCTCAATATGACAGAGATTAACGAGAAGCAAAAAGCAAAAATAACAGCATATGAAAAAGGTGATGTTGAAAGAGTGAATGGTATTTTAAAAGGGGAATTCTTTTTAAATAAATTTCCAACTAAGGAATTAGCTTACAAAACAATTAAGCAAAGTATTAAAATTTATAATGAATCTAGACTTCATCAAAGTATATATTATAAAATCTTCTAATGAAGCATACTACGAAAAGTGGTATACCTATTTTAGGAATTGACAAGTTTTGAAAATAGTGTTAATGAAGTTTAATAAAAAAAATCACTGATAAAGATAAATTCTTAGAAAAAATTTGATTAAAATTTTTAGTTTAATTTCGAATACTTCAACATATATATAAATACATTTTTGTATTCGAAATTCAAGTTTTTTTTACTATACTCTAAAAATCTATACTTATAAAATAAAATATGTTAAATCAGATGTTAAATTTCAGCGAAAATCATGCTTAACTCCAAACTAGAATTTTCAAAAGTATCAATTGATTTAAAAGCTACAGATGAAGCTGTTTTGCCTCAATTCTCAGGGTCCTATTTAAGAGGGGCATTTGGTCATTCTTTAAAAAAAGCATTTTGTGTGATGAGTCATAAAAATTGCCAAATTTGTTTAGTAAAAGATTCTTGTGGGTATTTTCAAGTATTTGAAAGTTTAGATGATTCAAAAAAAAATTCAGGTTATTTGTACAAACCCCATCCTTATATCATTCATCCAACTTGGGATTTTGAATTTAAAAAAGGGGGAATATTAAATTTTCAAATTATCATTTTTGGAGATTATATAAAGTATTTACCTTATTTTATTTATAGCTTTGAATTAATGGGTAAACTTGGATTTGGAGCAGAACGTTTTAAATTTGAATTAGAAAATATTACTGATTTTTATTCTGAAAAATCAATTTATGAAAATAAAACTATAATTTCAAATTCTATTACAAAAATTAGCATTCAAGAATATGCAAATAAATTTATTTTGGAAAATCAAAGTGTTTTTAATTATAATTTAAAATTTATCACTCCAGCAAGATTTGTTCAAGATAAAAAAGATGTTCAATCTTTAACACCAGAAATTTTACTCCACTCTATGATTCGTAGATATAAAATCATGAATGAATTTTATGGAACCTTTGATAAAGAAGATTTGAATTTGGGTAATTTAAAGTTGAACGAAGAAAATGAACAAGAATACAAATCTTGGAAAAGATATTCCAACAGGCAAAAGACAACTTTAAAGCAATGTGGAATAATTGGAAAATACAAAATCACTGTTACAGAAAAAAAACTAGTTCTATTTTTATATACCATGCAAATTTTATCAATTGGAAAAAATACAACATTTGGTTTAGGAAAAATTTTACTAGAACCAATTTTAGATTAGGTAAGGAATAATGGAAAAAGAATTGTTCATTAAGTAGGGATTAGTATATGCAAGTTTTCTTCACGATGTGGGAAAAATTTCTCAAAGAACCAGGTGTAAAATCAAAATATATAAATGATGAAAAAATAAAAAGTTTATTAACTAAAGGTTATGGATATTTACATGCATTATTCACTCAAGAATTTTTTGAAAGAGAGATAGAAGGAAAAAGTATTGAACATATTTTTAAAAGTTTTGGTAACCCACTTTTTAATGGTGAAGAAGAAGATAGTATCACAAATATTTCAGCAAAACATCATAATCCCAGTTCAGCATACCAATAGCTAATTGCAAAATCAGATAGACTATCAGCAGGACATGATAGAAAAAAATCAGATGAAGAAGATGAACTAACAGGGAAAAAATTTTTAAAAACTAGAACAGAATCCATTTTTAATTTAATAGATATAGGAAAAACAAAATCTGTTTCCAAATATTATTATGAAATTAATTTTTTTGATGGAGATTCTAAAAAAAGTAAATTTCCAGTTAAACAATCAGACTTAAATCCAAAATTTGATGAATTATTAACTAATGAATACAAAAATTTATTTGATGAGCTTTGTAAAAAATTTGATTTAGAAATTTTTCTTGAATTAGAAAAAAATCCATTTGGGGAAGAAACACTATATAAATTTTTAACCCTCACCGAGAGATTTTATTTTTCAGCTCCAAGCTCTACAATTGATTTACCAGATATAAATTTATATGATCATTCTTATCTGATTGCTGCAATTTCAGTTGCTCTTTATGATTTTCATAAAACCACAAATAGTTTTTCAGTTAAAGAAATTCAAAATGATGAAATCGAAAAATTTACTTTAATTGAGGGAGATCTTTCTGGAATTCAATCTTATATTTTAAAATTTAAACAAGAATCAACTAAAGGTTTAGCTAAATCATTAAGAGCTAGATCATTTTATCTTCAAATGATTACTAAGTCTATTGAAAAAGAAATTTTAACTAAGTTGGAACTCCCACCCACTTCAGTTATATTAAGTGCTGGTAGTAAATTTCAGATCCTTGCTCCGAATATTCCGAAAGTCAAAAATCTAATTGAAGAACTTCAAATCCAAATAGATGCTTGGCTATTAGAAAGATATATGGGTGAAATAAGTTTTCATTTGGCGAGTGTGAATTTAAGTCCAAAAGATTTATTACTAAATGAAAAAAATATCATTCCACTAAAAAATAAACAAAAGATTTGCACAAAACATTAGAGCAAAAAAAATCTGAAAAATTAAAATCTGTTTTAATTAAAGACAAAGTTTGGAATACAAATAATTTTATTTTTAAAAATCAATATGAAGATTATTTAAACAATGGAGTTTGCTCAGTTCAAGGATATTATCCTGCTACTGAATTTGATAAAGAATCAGAATCAATTGATAAAAAAACAATTGGAACAGTTGCTTTATCTGAAAGAGAAATTGGGCAAGACATTCCAAATTTTGATTATATTAAGTTTCATGAAAAAGGAAATGGCGAATTGCCATTTGGAAATTTTTCAGTTTCCAATAAGGGTTTATTTAGGTTGATACAATCTGAAAAAACACTTGAACCAAGTTTTTCGTTTATTGGACATTTACCGAAGTTTAAAGATAAATCCGAACAAGCCAAAAAACAATATTACAAAAATTATTGTATATCTTGTAATGAAAACAAACCAGATGGTTGTGAGATTCAATTAAAATTTGATACTAAATCTTTTCATTGTTTAGGACAAGAAAGTTTAAGAGAAAATCAGAATCAAGAAATGATTGGTAAATCATTCTTAGGTGTTCTAAAAGCTGATGTGGACAATTTAGGTTTAATATTTAGAAATGGTTTATCTAAAAATGAAAATAGAGATAAAGATTATTTTTCAATTTCAAGATATTCAGGTCTTAGTAAAAATATTAATTATTTTTTTACTGAATATTTATCTGAAATATTAAAAGAAAAATTCCCAGATATTTATACTGTTTATGCTGGTGGAGATGATTTATTTCTTTTGGGACTATTCCCTTCGATATTAAAATTTATAAAATTTTACCAAACTGAATTTCAAACATATACTTGTGAAAATCCTAATATTAGTTTTTCAGCTGGATTTGCTTTGCAAAAACCAAGAGCCCCAATTAGCATTGGTGCTTCAAGAGCAGAAGAAGAATTAGAAAATGCTAAACAAAATAAAAATTCAATTTCTTTATTTGGAAATAGTTTATCTTGGAATGAATTTTCAAAATGTTTAGAAATTACTGAAAATTTAAAAAAATATATTGATTCAGAAATTCTCACAACTGGTCAAATGTATCGTTTATTAAAATATATCAAAATGTATAAAGCGATAGACCAAAATCCTTTGAATGTAATGTACAATTCTTATTTTGTGTATGATAAACATAGAAATATTTATGCGAAAATTTCTGAAAAAGGAAACTCTGAAAAAGATTTACAATATAAAAATTTAGCAAAAGATTTAGAAGAATATTTTTCAAAAGATTTTGAGAAAAGAAAAATTTTAGATTTTTTAGAAGTTCCAATTCAACTAGCAATTTATCAATCCCGAGGAGGAAAAGGATGATTCAATGGTATAAAGATACTACAAAAAAAACTTTAAGACCTGATTTATTGGATAAAGAGGCTTCATCTGAAGCAAAAATTGGGCGACTAGTAAAGATAAAAACAATGAACCATCATTTACAACTACTCAACTTAGACGTTATTATTCAGAAGTAAAAAATATAGAGCGTCAAATGCAAGTATTAGGAAAAGAATCATGGGATACAATTTTTCCAATGGTAAAAATGCTTAAATCCAAAATTAGTTATGATATGAGAAAGGATAATAAAATCCCCAATGAGTTTAAATCATTCATATATAATTCAGTTGATTCGATTAAAGATGAAAATGATTTTAAAGCATTTTTAAAATTCTTTGAAGCATCAGTTGAATATTTTTACGGTGAAGGAAAATCAAAGGCATAAGGAGAATAAAATGAAATTATTAGAAATTAAAAAAATTACAGGAACTGTTGAACTACTTTCAGGATTACATATTGGTGCAGGAAAAGATGAAATTGAAATTGGTGGAGTTGATATGCCTGTAATCAAAGATTCAGTTTCGGGTGAGCCATACATCCCTGGTTCTTCATTAAAAGGGAAAATGAGAAGTTTATTAGAATGGAAACTAGGTGAGTTAGATTCAAATGGACAAATTAAACAAAAACCAAATGAAAATGATGTTGTAGCTAGAATATTTGGAAATACAAATAAAGAATTAAAAAAAGGTCCTACTAGAATTATTGTGAGAGATGCTCTTTTAAATCGAGAACAACAAAAGACTTTAGCGATGGAAGCAATTTCAAGAACTGAGGTGAAATATGAAAATACAATTAATCGTTTAATTTCAGAAGCAAACCCTAGACAACAAGAAAGAGCGATTTCAGGATTATTATTCGATTTGGAAATAGTTTATAAAATTTTTGATATTTCGGATAATGGAGAAAATGACAAAAAGAATTTTGAATTTTTAAAACAAGCTCTAAAATTAGTTGAACTAGATGCTCTAGGTGGTGGTTGAAGTAGAGGAAATGGTAAAGTGAAATTTAATTTAAGTATTGATGGACAAACATTAGATTTATCTAATATAAAGGTCTAATCATGCAAGACTATTTAGCAAAAATAGAACTCAAAACAAATTTGTACACTTCCATTCATGGAGATAGTTTATTTGGAATGATTTGTTGGATGATTCTTTATTTGGAGGGTGAAAATGTTTTAACTGAATTTTTAAATGATTCAGAAAAATCTCCACAAGCTATTTTTAGTTCTGCTTTTCCTGAAAACTATTTACCAATTCCAAATTTACCAAAAATAGATTTAATTGATGAAGAGTATAAATATTTAAAAAAATTAAAAAAAGAAAAATATATTTCTTTGGAATATTTTTTAAAGAATAGAAAGAATTTTTCAATTAAAGAATTTCAAAATTTTAGAATAAGTGAATATAAGTCTGAAGAAACTAAATTAAAACTTCATTCTGGAAAAGAATTAAAATCATCTAAGTACATTCCACATAATTCAATTAATCGTTTAACAGGAATGGTGGAAGAAACAGGTGGATTGTTTTTTTCTTGTCTTGTTGCTGAACCAAACACTAAATATGATATTTATATTTCTGTTGAAACAAAATGGGCTGAAAGAATCAAAAAAGCTTTTTTTTCACTTGGAGAATTTGGTTATGGAAAAGATTCTTCTATTGGTTGAGGTTCTTTTGATATAAAAAGTTTTGAGCTAACAAAAATTTTTGAAACTACAGAATCCTATTCTCATTCGATTGCACTATCTCCCTTTGTTCCTTCTGAAACTGATTCTATACAAATTCGTTATGAATTGTTTACTCGTTATGGAAAAATTGGTGCTGCTTCTGGATTTGAAACAAAAGAATTTGGATATTTAAAAAAACCAATTTTAATGATGAAGCCTGGTGCTTTTTTTACTGAACAAAAAAAATCTTATGCAGGACTATTAATTCCAGATGTTCATATCAATCCATCTGTAAAACATTCAGGATATACCAAGCTATTAGGAATCAATTGGAATGGTGATATTTCTTGAAACTTCCAGGCGAGCCTATAATTTCACCAAATAAATTAATAAAATATTTGTTGTTACCACAAGAAGAAGATTATAAATCTAAATATCTAAATGAAGGTGGTTACTTACTTTCGAATTGGCAAGAATTGTATAGAGATCTTATTGACTTATCAGAAAAGTTTCCAGCAAAGTTCAAAAAGAAAACTATTTTTGGTGACGAATATATTATTCAAGACACTTTATCTGGTAGAAATGGTTGTAAATCAAGAAAAATTTATTCGGTTTGGTATTATGAAAAAAATGAGAATGTCTCAAGATTTATTACATTGAGACCTCTTAAAAAAAATGAGGAATTAAAATGAAACTAGAATTATATAAAAAAGCAGTTATCAAAACTGATATTTCAAAATATAAATTAAAAAAAGGAGATGTTGTAACATTAGTAGAATATTTCCCTTCTGTCAAAGATAGGAAAGCTGGTTATGCAGTTGAAGTATTTAATATTCATGGAGAATCGATTGCAGTTTTAGATTTGTTAGAATCACAACTTGTAGCTCTTCCGCAAAATGCTCTGCCTTCAATTCGCAAAATAAAAAAAATTGCTGTTTAGGTAAATCTCATGAAACAATTTCAAGCAAGTATAGAATTTTTAACACCAGTGCATATTGGTTCGGGTGAGTCTCTTGGTCCTTATGAATATTTTATTCGAGATGGAAAATTTAATAAATTAAATATGCCAAAATTTATTTCTTCTTTAACTCCAGAGCAAAGAAAAAGTTTTTTGGATTTACAAGATAGAGATGAACAAATAAAACTCAGAACATTCCCTAAACAAAATGCAAAAAAAGAAACCGTTGATTTACAAATTCCTGTTTCCAAATCAATTGAGAATGAATACAACCAAAAAATTTCTGGCTTACAAAATCGGTTAGATATAAATTTATTTCCGCAAGATGGAGTGAGAAAAAAACCATTTTTACCTGGAAGCTCTTTAAAAGGAGCTTTTAGAACTGCAATTTTGCAAATGTTTGTGAAAAAAAACTCAACTCAAGATTTTAGAAATAATGAAAAAAGTTTTGAATCCACAATTTTAAAATATGCAAATGATATGAAAAAAGATGTTTTTAGAGCATTAAAAATTCCAGATATAAGTTTAGAATCTACTGAAACTGAAATTTTAGATTGCCAAATGTTTAATCCAAAAAAGCCAGCACAAGGAAGTTTTGACCAAAGAATGCAAGTTACTTTTAGCAGAATTTCTAGAATTGGTCAGTCCAAGGCTTATTCATTTGAATTTTTATTTTATGAAGATTTGATTTCAAAAGCAAATCTCCCAGAAAAATTTAGCATCCAAGATTTAGGAAATTCATGTAACGAACATATCTAAAAATTCTAAATTGGGAAATAAAAACTTTTTATTCTCATTTAAACACACCAGAATTTTCACCTGTAAAAAATTTAAAATTGGAGAATAACCAATTTTTAATTCGACTCGGAAGATTTGGTCATGTGGAAAGTAAAACTATGGATAAAATTCGGAATCCAAAAGTTAAATGGGATAATAAAAATAATAAAAGTTTTGGTTGGGGAAAAACTAGAACTTTTGCAGCTGGAAAATATCCAATGGGTTGGGCAGTTATCACAATCCAAGGAATGAATTTTACAAAACCAACAATAGACCCAAATTTGCAACCAACAGGATTTGGAAAAAGTTTGGATTCTAGTTCTCAAAATTATCCTCAAACTAAAACTTATTCTCCTGAGTCGAAAAAATACAATCAGGATTATAAACCAAAAGAATTTAAAAAAGAGAATCAATATCAGAATAAAACTGAAAACAAAGATAATTACCAAAAGAAAAATGAAAACAAACCTAAAAATTATAATCAAGATTCTAGTTCAACTTATAACCCTTTTAAAAATATAAACAAGGATAAAAAATAGGATGATTTAATAAAAAAAATTCTAGAAGGTAAAAATGGCTAAAATATTAATTTCACCAATTGGAACAGGTGGTTTAAGTAAAGATAATACCTCCGCAAGAGAATACAGAAAAACAAATTATAAAATAGATGAAAAAGTTTATGAAAGAAGTTTTGTTTCTTCCGCATTAAAAGATCATTTGGGAATAGACCATATTTTATTTATCGGAACTGTAAAGTCCATGTGGGAAGAAGTGTATCGATTTTATAATGAAGATAAAGGCTCTGAAGAGCGAAAGCTCTCAAATCGGTCAGCTAGGTGGACATATTGATAGCTTTGCTATGTTTCGCCACACGCTGAGCTGCGAAAGTGATTAAAGCGGGGTCATTATTTTGTGCATACTAAATAATGACCAGAGCTGAAAGCACGGTTTTTTTACCTAACTCTCTTTCTCTTCCTAAATAAGCTAACTGGGTTAGGTGAAAAAATTCGCCCCAAAAAATAAATAGAGGATAATTATGGAAAACGAAATTATTTATAGATATTATAATTTACTTGAGCAATTTGTAGGCTTGCCTTTAAAAAGTTCATTTGAAAAATTAAAAGTAAATGCAGATGTTGAAAAATTAATTTTAATATTCAACAATACAAACTTATATTGACAGAATAGCTACTTTCAAAAACATAGATTTTGAGGAGAGGTGGCTGAGTGGTCTAAAGCAGCGGTCTTGAAAACCGTCGTGGCAATCCCACCGTGGGTTCGAATCCTACCCTCTCCGAATATTGGGAGATGTGCCTGAGTGGCCGAAAGGAGCGGTTTGCTAAACCGTCGTACGGGCATAACCTGTACCCAGGGTTCGAATCCCTGCGTCTCCGGTTTTTAATTCCATGTATAAAGAAATTTTAGATAAATACTTTCTCCTTTCAAAAGAAAAACTTTCAGAATTTAAAGATTTTCTTCTTACTGATAAAGGTCAAAAAATTATTGCAGTTCTTCCATTATTTTTTTCGTGGGTTCCAGTTTTAGTATATAAATTTGAAAATTTACAAATAAAAAGAAAATGTTACCAAGCTAGTGTTTTAACTTTTGGATTTATTTTTGTTTTATTGGTTAGTTTTTTTGTTTCGTCACTTCCTTTTATAGGTGGTGTTTTGGCAAATTTATTACATTTAATAGGAGTTTTGGGATACTTAAGTTGTAGCATTTTTTTAGTTTACTCGGAGATGAAAGAAAAAAACATAGAATTTCAAGTTTTGAATAAATATTTCAATTCTATTGAAAAGCTTTTAAACTAAAAGCGCCTATAGCTCAACTGGATAGAGTATTTGACTACGGATCAAAAGGTTGGAGGTTCAAATCCTTCTAGGCGCGGTTAAAAAAATGTCACTACCAGATTACCCAAATCAAGATAAATTAGAAAAAATAACCATTTATAAAGATTTATATCCTGTTTTAATATTTATAACTTTGTTTTTTTCAGTCACAGATTTTTTTATTTTAAAATCTGAATTAGTTCTACATATTTTCAATTTATGTAAATTCGTTTTGCTTGTTTCTCTACATCAATTTTTTAAAGTTGACTCCAAAAATAAAAAAGAAGAAGAACAAATTCGTATTTTTATTTATTTTTGTTTTGTGTTGCCTCTTAGTATTTTTTTTGCATTTAGAAATTATGAACTTGGAATTACTTCAGATGAATTTTTATTTAAAAAATTTGAATATTATATTTTTCAATTTTCAATTTTGATTTCAGTTGCTGTAATTATTTTGAGATTTGAATTTGAAACTTCTATTTATTTGAATACTTCTACATTTATTATTTATTCAATTTTAATATTCTTTTTTAAAAATTCTTTTTATGGAAATTTAAGAACAGAAATTTTAATTTATTATTTTATAACTCTTTTATTTTTTTCTTCACTAGGAGTTGGAATTAATTTTTATTTGCGAAAATACTTTATAAACCAAAATTTATTAATTGATAAAGCAAATTTTTTTAAAAACTATTCTGAAGATTTACTTAAAACCCAGTTACCAAAAACTTATTATTTTCAAAATATTTGTCTTTTGTATTTTGATATTACTGGGATTGCCAATTATTTTAGATCCAAAGAATCTCTCGCAACTCTTGATTCTTATTTAAAATTATTTTTTTCTGAAACAGATAAATTTAGAGAACAAAATAAAATAGAACTTCATGAAGATTCTGGTAAATATTGGTTTTTAGCATTGGAACATCCTGCAAGCACAAATCCTGAATACGCAGACCCAATTGCAGACTTGTCAATTTTTTTACAAACTAGCTTTAAAAAACTTTGTATAGAAAATAATTTACAATTTGAACTTAGAATGGGGATTTCTTCTGGAAAATACATCGATTACAAAACTAATTCTCAGAAACTAGAAATTTTTTATTTGAACAATGCATTTAACGAAGCTGCTGAAATGGAAAAATTTGGAATCAACGGAGAAATTCAAGTTACAGAAGAAACTCATAAACTTTTAAAACATCGTTTTAGTTTTATTAAACGTGGAAAAGTTTATTTAAAATCTGAAAATGAAGAGCCAAAAGAAATTTATTTGCTTCATTCTAGAGTCTGATTAAACCATACTATCAAATTTCCTCAATACCAGAAATAGTTTCTACAATTAAACTCTGTGAAATTGAATTATTAAAATAATTTAAAATCTCAATTCCAATAACTTTGTTATTTTAAATATATTCTTCCATAAAAATTATCTTTTTTATCAGTTTTAAATTATCTCTAAAGTGTTCACTTTTATTCATTTTGTCTATCTGAAAAAATCAGTAAAAATCTCACACTACATTCCAAATTTCCCAAACACTGGCGGAGCTGAGTTAAGGATGAAAAAAGTCCGTGAGGAGTGCGAAAGCACCAAGCTTTTTTCAGCCTGACCGCTTAAGCAATGAAGAATGAAAAGTAGAGATTTAATCTCAAAAATAATTTTACATTCATCATTGCTTAAACGGGAACTCCCAGATTCAACGGAACTTTATTCATTTCAAATTTATTTTGCCGTATGAAACTATTTTGAATTTATGTAATTTATGGATTTAGATTTAGAAAAATTTCAGGCTGTTGCAAGTCTTTCAAAACTTAGAATTGAAAATGGGGAAGCTATGCTTTCTGATTTTAATAAGATCATGGCGTATGTGGATAAAGTAAAAGAGCTAGACACCAGTGATGTGACTGAACAAGAAATTTATGAATGGTCCGAAAACCAAGTGAGACCAGATGAAATTGGTGAGTCTTTGTCGCGTGACCAAATTTCTGATATTGCACCTAAATTTGAAAATGGATACATTGTTGTTCCAAGGGTGATAGAAACATGATATTTAAAAAATATTCCGAAATAAAAAAATCTTTAAATGAAGGAAAAATTTCTTCTTTGGAATTATGCGATCTTTACATCAAACGCATCGAAGACTTGGACACTAAAATTGGTGCATTTTTATATTTAAAAAAATCTGAAATTTTAGAGCGTGCATCTGAGTCAGACAAAAGAAGAAAAGAAGGAAAAAAACTTTCTGAATTCGATGGAATTCCAATCGGCATCAAAGATAATATTTGTATTGAAGGCGAAAGAGTTTCTTGTGGTTCAAAAATTTTAGAAAATTTTGTTTCTCCATACAACGCAACTGTAATTGAAAAACTTCTTGCAAAAGGTTTTGTGCTTTTTCCAGGTCTTAACATGGATGAATTTGCGATGGGATCATCCACTGAAAATTCTGCATTTGGTATTACAAAAAATCCATTTGATATTTCAAGAATTCCTGGTGGTTCAAGTGGTGGTTCTGCTGCTGCAGTTGCTTCAAGCATGTTACCAATTTCTCTTGGTTCAGACACAGGTGGATCAATCAGACAACCTGCTTCTCTATGTGGAATTTTTGGATTTAAACCAAGTTATGGTAGAGTTTCAAGATATGGACTTGTGGCTTATGCTTCCAGCCTAGATCAAATTGGTCCGTTTTCAAATGATATGGATGGAATAATAGACCTCACTGAAGTTTTATCTGGCAAAGATATTCATGATAGCACGTCTGCCAGCGAACAGCCATTTGCCGCAAAAAATATTTCTGAAACTGATTTAAGTAAAACTACTGTTGGCATCATGGCAAATGAAGGTGCAGAATGGGACAAAGAAATTTTAGACAGATTTAATGAAACAGTTGAATATTTAAAATCCAAAGGTGCAAAAATTAAAGAGCTAGATTTTGGGGTTCATGCTTACTCAATTCCAGTTTATTATATTATTGCTACTGCAGAATGTTCTTCAAATCTTTCTCGTTTTGATGGAATTCGTTTTGGTTATAGAGTTGAAAATCCAAAAAAATTGGAAGATTTATATGTTGAATCTAGAAGCCAAGGTTTTGGAGCTGAAGTGAAACGTAGAATTTTACTTGGAACATTTTCGTTGTCTTCTGGGTATTATGATGCGTATTATGGTCAAGCTCAAAAAGCAAGAGTGCTTATTAAGCGAAGTTATGCTGCGATGTTTAAAGAAGTGGATTTTATTTTACAACCTACTTCTCCAACAACAGCATTTAAAATTGGTGAAAAAACAAAAGACCCAGTTCAAATGTACAAAGCTGATATTTTAACTACTTCTGTAAATCTTGCAGGGCTTCCAGCAATTAGTATTCCAGCAGGTCTTGATTCAAACAAACTTCCAATTGGTCTTCAACTCAGTGCAAATAAATTTGAAGAGTCAAAACTTCTTTCTTTTGCAAAAGAAATTTCTAAATTTGAAAAATTGGAAATTAATTTACCGGAAAATATTGCTTAATGAACGAATTAGCAAAAAGAGTCATTCCATGTTTGGATGTTAAAAACGGAAGAGTTGTAAAAGGTGTACAGTTTTTAGATTTGAGAGATGCTGGAGATCCTGTTGAATGTGCTGTATCTTATGAAAATCACAAAGCAGATGAATTGTGTTTTTTGGACATTACTGCATCAAGTGATCGAAGAGAAATTTTAATTCATTTAGTTGAATCTGTTGCTTCCAAAATTTTTATTCCATTTACTGTTGGTGGTGGAATTAGAACTGTGAGTGACGTGCGAGAAGTTTTAGTTCGTGGAGCTGATAAAGTTTCTATCAACACTGCTGCATTTGAAAATCCAAAAGTGCTAAAAGATAGCTCTGAGGTTTTTGGCTCACAATGTATTGTGTGTGCAATTGATGTAAAATTTCACAAAGAAAGAAATCGTCATGAAGTTTTTTTACATGGTGGAAGAACTGAAACCGGAAAAGATGCATTTGAATGGGCAATGGAAGCAGAACATTTTGGAGCTGGTGAAATTTTACTTACTTCGATGGATAAAGACGGAACCAAAGAAGGTTTTGATATTGCAATCCTCAAAAAAATTACATCTAAACTAAAAATTCCTGTAATTGCTTCTGGTGGTGCTGGAAACGCTGAACATTTGGTGGAAGCAATTTTACGAGGTGGAGCTGATGCAGTTCTTGCAGCTTCCATTTTTCATTTTCAAGAACAATCAATTTTGCAAGTGAAACAAAGTATGAAAGACATGGGAATTCATGTTCGGTTATGAGTTTTTACTTTTTAGATTATTTTTTAATTTTACTATTTTTATCAATTAATATTATTATACCGCTACTTTATTCTAGAAAAGAAAAAACTGTAGAATCTTACTTTTCTTCCAATAAAAATCTAAATTGGTTTTTGTCAGGAACTGCAATGGTTGCTACCACTTTTGCAGCAGATACTCCACTTGCAGTAACTGAACTTGTAGCTAAATATGGAATATCTGGAAACTGGCTTTGGTGGTATGGATCAATTGGCTCTATTGTAACTGTTTATTTTTTTTCTCATCTTTGGAGAAATTCAAATATCACAACTGATTTAGAACTTCTTCAAATTCGTTATTCTGGTGAAGGTGTAAAAATTTTAAGAATTTACAGAACCATTTTTGTGGGTGTTGTAATGAATTCTATGATTTTGGCTTGGGTCAATCTTGCCATGATCAAAGTGATTGAAGTTTTTTTTCCAGAAATTTCTTCTACAATTTTAATTATTGCTTTGATGTCTTTTGCGTTCGTGTACACTTCTGTATCTGGTTTAACTGGAATTACGATCACAGATTCATTTCAATTTTTCTTTGCGATGTTTGGCTCCATTTTGCTAGCTTATTTTGTTTTGCAATTACCTGAAATTGGTGGACTAGATGGACTTCACTCCAAATTAGATTCCTCCAAATTTCATTTTATTCCAGACTTTAAAAATCCAAGCTCAAAAGAATTTTCTATAGAATCTTTTTTAGTTTTTATCACTGTGATTTGGTGGTCTAGTTGGTATCCTGGTGCTGAACCTGGTGGTGGGGGCTATGTTGCACAAAGAATGCTTGCTACAAAAGACAGTAAAACTTCGATGTTGTCTTCACTTTATTTTACAATTGCACATTATTTTTTTAGACCTTGGGCTTGGATTTTAGTTGCACTTGCTAGTCTTGTGCTGTTTCCAAATTTAACAGAAAAAGATTTGGGAAAAGGATTTGTAAAAGTTTTAGAAAAAGATTTACCAATTGGAATGAAAGGAATTTTATTTGCTACTTTTTTAGCAGCATATTTTTCTACAATTGCCACTCATCTCAATTGGGGAACTTCATATTTCATCAATGATCTTTACAAAGCATACATCAAACCAAATGATTCTGAAAAAAATTATATTCGATTTTCTTATGTATTCCAATTTTTACTTATGATAATTTCTTTAGTCACAAGTATTTATCTAATCGAAACAATTTCTGGGGTGTGGAAATTTTTACTAGAATCATCTGCTGGAGTTGGAGTTGTGCTGATACTCAGATGGTTTGTTCCAAGACTTAATGTTTGGTCTGAGCTAACTGGTTTTTTTTCACCAATTCTTTTTTATTCATTAAACATTTTAGTTTTCAAATTTGAGTCTCCGACTTCGATTTTGTTTAATGTAATTTCTGTGATTATTTCAGTCATTCTAGTGACGTTATTCACAAAAGAAACTGACAAAACAGTTCTTACTAATTTTTACAAAAAAGTAAAACCTTCAGGAATATTTTGGAAAAACTGGGCAGTAAAAAACCAAATAGAATTTGTTCAAACTGAAATTAGTTTTATGCACTCGCTTTTTTTATCTGTCTTAGGAATTGTAATTTTATTTTCAGGACTATTCTTTTTTGGAAATTTATTTTTTGGTTCAATGATACAATCTATGTTTTGTTTGGGATTGTTTTTGTTATCAGGAATTTTAACTTGGAAATTTTTTCCTAAGATTTAAGGGCGAATTTTTTTCCCACCTAACTTAGATTATGCGTTAAATTTGATTTGTATCTTGTGGAAAAAAAAACACGCTTTCAGCTACTTCCTAAGGCAGTGGGTCAATTAGACAGTTCATGCAGTGCACATTCTCTAATGATTGCCCACTACCTTAGGAACCGCTTCAATCGTTTTCGCTCGCTTCGCTGCTACGTTTAGTTGGAAAAATCCATCCATTACCAAATTCAGGTTCACAGATGAAAAAAATATTTTTCTATAGTATTTAACTTAAAAATTTTGGAGAAAAAATGAAGTACATTTTAATTTTAATTTATTTAATCGGAAATTTATTTGGACAAGAAACAAAAGAAGCATCGGGAACAAATAAATTTAATCTAACAGTAAAACGGGCATTAATAGAATATGTTCCTTTTGAATATTATCGTGATGATTGGTATTATACTTTGAACAGAACGAATATTCGTAATAACAAAGAAACATTTACACCTATTCAGTTAAGATACCATTTTGAGCCATGGAATTTATACACTGAAATTTCCTATCAAAAAATTGAATTTAATAATTTAAGATACGATGTTTTTTATCCCAATCGCTGGAATAACACTGTTGGTGTGATTACACCAGTATTTAAAGAAAGAATTAGGTCTGATTCAAAATGGAATTTTTATACTTCAAAATCTTGGAATGAAACAAATACAACATTCTATGGAGCTGGATTTAGAAATATTTTGATTCGAGATTATGAAAAATCTAGTAGTCCATTATTTTTGGGATCTGAATTTAAAATTAATTCAAATGGAATAGGGCTTTATCTAAAACATGAAGTAAAACTTAGTTCATTTATAACTTTTGGAATTGGACTAGAACCATTTCTAGCTCAGGGTAAAGTAAACAGACAAGCTTATTCAATCAGTTCAATCGGATATGTGTTTGAAACTTATTGGAATACAATTTTAAATCTGGATTTTTATAATGCACAAGTTCTAAATCTTGTAGGTTATGATCTTGATATGAATTTTAAATTTAGGATTTATGAAAATTTAGATTTCTTAGTTGGTTATCAAAGAACAAGAACTCATTTTTCTAAAAACGAAATGAACTTGAATTTCACTTTTGATAAAGTTACAAAACAACCAGAACAAATTTCCGGATTTTATTTTGGAATCACAGCTAAATTTTAAGGATATTATATGAAATTATTAATCTTATTTATTTTATTACCACAAATTTTATTCTCACAAGAAGTAGAAAAAAAAGTGGAACCTACACCTCGAAGGTTTAATCTCAATTTAAAAAACATGAATTATACTTATTTTCCAGCTGAATATTATGAATTTAAAGAATCAACTTTTTCTCAAATTAGAAATTCAGGTGGATTAAAAAACAACTCAAAAAACTTATTTCCAATGAGTTTAACTTATCATCATAAAGAGTGGAATTTATTTACTGAACTAAGTTATTTTCAAGCCACATTTGCAAATATGTATTATAATCAATATTCTCTTCCCAGTTATGCCACATATACCAGTTATAGCACAAATAACCCTTATCGATGGGAAGATAGTATTTTAAGAAACACAAAAAGAGAAGAAACCAAATTAAATTTTTATACTTCTAAAGAAATTTCTGAATCCCAAAGTATTTTTTATGGGCTTGGAATTAGAAATATAAATCGGGAAACAAATTCTGAAAGAGGATATTATTTTATTAGCGGAGATATCATTAATCGTTATCCAGATAATTTTGATAGAGTAAAGTCTTATGGTTTGAATGCATATTTTAAATACCAATTTCAAATGTTTAGTTTTTTAAAGTTAAAATTATCTTTAGAACCATTTTATACTATTGGTAATAGAAATAGAGATTCAAATATAAATTATAGTGTAAGTAGTTCAAATGCAGGAGTTTCACAGTCTATATTTTTTAATTACTATAAAGAAAATCAAAGAAATTATTTTTATGGATTTGAAACTGATTTTAGTTTAGCATTTGCTATTGCAGAAAATTTGAATCTAAATCTAGGAGTAAATTATATTTACACTAAAATTCGTTATGAAAATAATAAAACCTATCAACTTTATGGCAACACTAATATGAATAGAAATTTTCCTTATCTGCTCTTTTTACTTAACCAAGAACTTATTAACAAAGTTCCAAATGAATCCAAAGATCACCTGAGAGGTTTTTATATTGGAATTGATGCAAAGTTTTAGTATTTCATTGATTTAAAATTTCGTTTGAGCTGCTTGTTGTATTTATTAGTTCTCTCGAAGTTGAGGAATGGATAGAGTTGATAGAAGTAAACTGGATAACAAAACCTCTATCATCTAACTAGCGTTAGTGATTGAAGCGGTGTCAAAATTTTTTGTATAAAAAATTTTGACAAGAGCTGAAAGCACGGCTTTTATTTGCTTTAATAAATATCATTTTTTTAGTTCAAAAACAAATTGAGCAAATAAAAGAACGCCCAGATAATTTATAAAAAATTGCTTGATATGATTAAAGCAATATATTATTAAATTCTAATATAGTTATGAAAGATGATATTTACAAAGTTGGGATTTTTGAAGATTATAATTTTAGATTTTTAATCACTGATTGTACTAATACTTATATTGAAACCATGAAGAGAAATTCTTTGGAACATTCCTCAGCGAACTTGGTTGGTAAATCCATGTTAGCTTCTTTTTTTTTGGCGTTTATGGTGAAAGAAGGTATAGCAGTAAATTTGCAATTAGAAGGTGATGGTGAAATTGAAAGAGTTATTGCTTATTCAGATAGAATAGGTAGAATGAAAGGGCACACAAAACATCGCCAAATTTTAGCTGGTGTTGAAGATGTCACTCTTGGAATTGGGAAAGGTTTTTTTAGAGTCACTCGTTGGGGTGGTTCTCATAAAATTCATCAATCTGTTACTAAACTTGATAAAATTCCTTTTGAACAAAATTTAATAAATTATATTAACGAGTCGGACCAGTTGGTTTCGTTTGTTTCTTTATATGTTGATCATGAAAATGAAATTTCAGCAAAAGGAATAATTTTACAGTCATTACCTTTTACAGAACAAAAAGTAATTGATAAATTGATGGATGGAATTTCAAATATTGATTTGGGCACAAAAGAATTATTTGCAACAGATATCAGTTATACTTTGGATGTTTTGGAAAAAGCATTAGATTCAAAAGCCACAATTCTAGAAGAAGGCAAACCAGAATTTTATTGTGGTTGTTCTATGCAGAAAATCAAATCAGCAATTGTTTCTATTGGAAGAGATGAAGCTTATTCTATTTTGGAAGAGCAAGGGGAAATAGAAATGATTTGTGAATTTTGTTCTGAAAAATATGTTTTAGATGCTGAAGAAGTGAGACTTTTATTTATATGAATCGAGATACAAAATTTTTAGGGATACTTGGATATCCTCTTTCTCACACACTTTCTCCAATTATTCATAATGGATTAATTTCAGAATTTGGAATTAATTATTCATATTTAGTATTAGAAAAAGAAAAACCTAACAAGAAAATACTCTTGTCAAACGATAGTATTTCTTTTAAAGGATTATCTGTAACAATCCCATATAAAGAATGGGCATATAAAAATTCAGATTTCCAAGATGAAGCTTCCAAGTTAATGAAATCCTCCAATACATTAATTTCTCAAAACGGAAAAATCTATGCTTATAACACAGATGGGCTTGGAGCTGTTACTGCTATTAAAGAATATTTTCCTGCTACACTTAAAGAGAAAGATATTTTGATTTTGGGTTCTGGGGGTTCCGCAAGAGGTATCGCCTATTCACTGTTAAACGAAAAATCAGATTCTACCAAAATTTGTATTTCAGCTAGAAACAAAATTACATCAAACAAGATGATTAAAGATTTGGAAAAAATAAAAAAACACCAAACTTATTTTGTTCCACTTTCTGAAATTCAAAAACATAAAGAAAAATTTTCTTTAATCATAAACACAACTCCAGTGGGCATGAAAGGTAGAGAAGATTCTCAGATTTTAAATAAAGATTTTTTTTCAAAAGAAAATATTTTATTTGATATTGTTTATAATCCAATTGAAACAGAGCTAGTAAAAATAGCAAAATCTAAAGGAACAAAAATTATTCCCGGATATGAAATGTTAATTTACCAAGCTATGGAACAATTTTTTTTATTTACCGGAATTAGAGTAAACGAAAAACAAATTGAAAAAGTTAGGAACTGGGTTGTAAAAAAATTAAGCTAATTCTAAAAGTGCTTGTTTTTCTTGTTCAGCATTTGGAAATGTTCCATGCCATTCAGCTTTATTTTCCATATAAGAAACACCTTTACCAATTACTGTTCTAAACAAAATTAATGTAGGGGAGCCTTTATGTTTTTCTGCTTTAGCAAATGATTCCAAAATTTGATTCATATCATGTCCGTCTGCTTCAATCAAATTCCAACCAAACATTTCAAATTTTTTTCCTAAAGGTTCTAGTCTCATGACTTCTTCAGTGTTTCCATCAATTTGAATAAAATTTCTATCCATAAATGCAACTAGGTTGTCTAGTTTAAAATGAACTGCTGATTGTGCTGCTTCCCAAGTCATTCCTTCACCACATTCTCCATCTGAAATACAAGCATAAACTTTATTGGTTTTATTTTGGTGTCTTAAGCCAAGTGCAATACCTGTTGCAAGTGAAAGTCCTTGACCAAGGGAGCCAGAAGAAGTTTCAAGACCTTCCATATAACGAGTAGATGGATGACCTTGTAGTTTGGAATTGATATTTCTAAAAGTTTTTAAATCTTCTATAGGAAAATATCCTGATAGAGCCATTGAGGCATAACGAACAGCACAAACATGTCCATTTGATAGAATGAGCCTATCTCTTTCTTCCCAGTTTGGGTTTTTTGGATCATGTTTTAAGATTTTAAAATAAAGTGCTGCATAAATATCTGCAAGTCCAAGTGGTCCACCTGGATGACCAGATTTTGCTGCGGCAACCATTTTGATAACTTCTCTTCTAATTTGTTTTGCTTTTAATTTTAATTCTTCCATTTGCTTACCTGCTTCCAAAAATAAATAATCCTGATATATAAACTGCTGTATAAATTGGTAGAAAGAAATAATGTATTTTTTTATGAATTTCTTTTTTACGAATAATTCCTGTAATTGCCATTGCTAACATTAAAATTAAACTAAGTGTAGCAAATGCTCGATGAATGTGAACAATCTCAATAGGGACTTTCGGATAGATTCCTGCAATTTCGATTCCATCTAAAATATATTTATGTGTTAGTAAAAAAATAGATGTACCTAGGTTTGAAATAACACCTAGAATATTTATCTGTTTATGTAATAAATTGTTTTTAATTCTAAAATAGTATCCAGTATAAAAACATAAAATGGAAAAAGTCATCCCAGTATTTATGATTAATAAAGCCATGTTGTCATGAAATAAAACATTCACTTTTTTTCTATTCAGTTTCATAATTTTTAACTTGCACTTTTAGATATTGGAAAAATGATGACTTTAACCTGCTGCTATAGCTCAATTGGTAGAGCAGCTGATTTGTAATCAGCCGGTTGGGGGTTCAATTCCCTTTGGCAGCTAGGTCATTATTAGCATTTAGATTCTTCTTCTTGGAGACCTCAAATTCCTAACTACTAATAAGTTACCTCTTTTTAAGGGTAGGTACTCAAGTGGCCAACGAGATCAGACTGTAAATCTGCCGGCTCCGCCTTCGGAGGTTCGAATCCTCCCCTGCCCAATAAAAATTACTATTATTCAAATTTTCTGGAGAATTCGAATAGAACTTTCTGTTCTGAAAATGACACACACCTTGTGTCATTCAGATGCGAAGCACGCTAGTTTTGTAAGCTGCTGATGCTGAACAAAGAAAGTGAGGGGGTCGATGGAACGAGGCAGGAAGCCGAGTGCATGGTGACCGAATCTTTGTAATTAAGTCCAATAAAACTTTTAAGTTGGTTTCTAAAATTATGTTTTTAAATTTGTTTCACAAATTTAGCGGTTGTCTTCACGGCTTACACCTAATTCCGTTAACCTCGAACTTCGTTCTGTCGTTCTGAGGTTCCCTGCCCAATAAAATTTTATTCCATTAACATTGTATCTTTTAGATGAATTCCTGTGAGCTGTAAAGCATTTGCCTGATCCAAAATAAACTTAGATTTTTTTGCAGCTTCAAAATAATTTAGTCCAAGTTTTCTAACATTGGAAATACAATTTCTTTCACTATCTTTTCTACCAAGTTTTGGTTTATAAGTAATATAAATTCCCATGCTGTCTGGACTTGAAAGTCCAGGTCTTTCTCCAATTAATATCATAGAAATTTTTGGAGAAAGAATTTCACCAATATGGTCAACAATACCAACTCTTGCCTGCTCTACAATTAAAATTGGTGTACAGTTTGTTTCTGGACTTAGTAATTTTAAAAATTCATTTAAGAATAAAGAAGCATTTTCACTAATTCCTTGTGCTGATAAACCATCTCCGATGATAATACATAAATCTTTTTTATTAAATTCTTCTTGATTTAGTTTTTGAATAGATTCATCATTTAATTTTCTTCCAAGATCAGGTTTTTTTAAATAAACAATTCTGTTTGGAGCTTCGGAATGAAGTAAAATTGTTTTCTGGTTTAGATTTGAAATTTGTTGTTCTAAAATATTTATGTTTAGTTTTGAATAAACTGCGTCTCTTGCTTTTGCATGAGCCAATTGGAATTCTAAAATTTCTTTTGTTGGGAGAGAACTTCCAGCTCTTCCGAGAGAAATTCTAGCATCAGTAAAAAATTTTAACTCTTCCCAGTTATTTGAAATAATGTTTCTATTTTTTTGTTCCATAAAATTTCTTTTTTTCCTTTTGGAAATCCTTTCTTCAAAATTTCCATTTCTTCTAGCCAAACTTCAAACTCTGGAGCTGGTTTTAGTCCAAGCAAATTTCTGACATATACTGCATCATGAAAAGATGTACTTTGGTAATTTAGCATTATATCATCAGCTCCAGGAATTCCCATGATATAAGTGCAACCAGCTGCTCCAAGCAAAGTCAAAAGTGAATCCATGTCATCTCCATCTGCTTCAGCATGATTTGTATAACAAATATCACAGCCCATCGGAAGTCCCAGAAGTTTTCCACAAAAATGATCTTCTAGTCCCGCCCTAGTAATTTGTTTTCCATTGTACAAATATTCTGGTCCAATAAAACCAACTACTGTGTTTACAAGCAGTGGAAAAAATTCTTTTGCAACAGCATAAGCTCTCACTTCACAAGTTTGTTGATCCACTGAGTGATGAGCTTCAGCAGAAAGAGAAGAGCCTTGTCCTGTTTCAAAATACATTACATTTTTTCCAATAGTTCCGCGGTTTAAAGAAAGTGCAGCTTCATATCCTTCTTTTAGAATAGAAAGACTAACACCAAAACCAGAATTTGTTTTTTCAGTTCCACCAATTGATTGAAAAAGTAAATCAACAGGAGTTTTTTTTTCAATGAGATCAATTCCAGTTGTGATATGATTTAACACACAAGTCTGTGTTGGAATAGAGTAGGTCTCTCGAACAAAATCTAGTGTTTGTAAAATTTCATATAGTTTATTAAAATTTTCAGTAACAGGATTTACTCCGATAACGGCATCTCCTGCTCCATAAAGAAGTCCATCAATTGTGCTTGCTAAAATTCCTTTTACATCATCTGTTGGGTGATTTGGTTGAAGCCTCACAGAAAGTCTATTTTTTAATCCAATTGTATTTCTAAATTTTGTGATAACTTCAATTTTTTTTGCAACTGAAATTAGATCAGAAAGTCTCATCAATTTTGAAACTGCTGAAACCATTTCAGGGATTAAGCCAGACCGAATTTCAGAAATTTTTTTGTTAGTTGTTTTTTCATTTAAAAGCCATTCTCTAAATTCGCCCACAGTAAAACTTGAAATTTGTTTAAATGATTCTTTATTATGGGAATCAAAAATGAGTCTAGTCACTTCATCTTCATCATATGGAATAATTTCTTCTTTTAAAAATTGTGAAAGTGGTAAATCAGCTAACACTAATTTTGCGGCAATTCTTTCTTCCTCAGTTTCTGAAGCAATCCCTGCAAGTTCATCTCCTGATTTAAGCGGACTAGCTTTTGCTAAAAGTGTTTTTAAATTATAAAAATCATAAGTTCGATTGGATAAATTAATTTTGTACATTTGTTTCTCTTTTATTTAATATTAAAAATAATACTAAACTAATTACAAACAAAGTAAAAAATATTAAAGATGGAATTGGATAAATAGAAATCACAGAAATTAAACATATTACTGCAAGCACCAAAGCAAGTGCAGGAAAAAATGGATACAATGGAGCTTTAAATGGTCTTTCTAATTCTGGTTCTTTTTTTCTTAAAACAAATAAACTAATCATACTTATAATGTACATTAAAATTGCACCAAGAACAGAAATTGTAATCATGATGTCTGTTTTACCTGTTAAAATACAAACTACTCCAATGAGACTTCCAGTGATGCAAGCATTTTTTGGAACACCTGTTCGCTCATCTATTTTGGATAAAAATTCTGGCAAAAAGTTTTCTCTTGCAACTGCGTAAATTTGTCTGGTGTATCCAAGCACAATTCCTAATAAAGAAGCCATAATTCCGACTAAACCAATTAAACCAAAAATTTTTACAAGTAAGGAATCTTTGCCATATAAAATTTCAAGTGAAACAGCAAGTGGATTATCAGACCCTAAAAGTTTGGGTTCCATTTCTAAACCAGTTGTAAAAATCATCACTGAAATTGCAAAAAAAACCAAAGTACCAATTCCTAGACTATAACCAATTGGAATATCCCTGGATGGATTTTCTGTTTCTTCTGCTGCCATTGCAACTCCTTCGACAGCTAAATAAAACCAAATTGCAAATGGAATTGCAGAAAACATAGATGAAAATTGGAATTCATTTGCTTTTGAAAATAGAATCAAAGGTTTTGAAAATGGATACACAGAAACCAAATAAATTAGAATTCCAATAGAAGCAATAATTGTGATAACTAGTTCAAAATTTGCAGTTTGTTTTACACCAAGTAAATTTATAAAAGTAAACATGGCTAAAAAAAATAAAGCCGCATAAGTGGAATTAACCGAAGGAAATAAAAATTGAAAATAGGAACCAAGAGCAAATGCAATTGCTGGAGCAGCAAGTAAAAATTCTATCAGTGTAGAAAATGCCGCAACAAAACCTCCAAATTTTCCAAGAGCTCTATTTGAATAAGCAAAAGGTCCTCCAGCAGAAGGAATGGAAGTAGAAAGTTCTGTGAAACTAAATGCAAAACTGATATAAAAAATTGTTACTAGAATTAATGCACAAAAAAAACTAAATGCACCAGATTTATAACCATAGTTCCAACCAAAATAATCTCCTGAAATTACTAGACCAACTGCAATTGCCCAAAGATGAATTGGCTTTAATGATTTTTTTAATTCTATTTTATCCATTTTGAATTTCCTTTTTTTTAATTAAAAATAATAAGAATAATAGAAAAGAAATTTTTTAATATTTTTTTGGCGAATTTTTAATTTGCAAAAACAGGGCTTTTTGCTACTTCTGAAACCTCGTGTTAAAAAACGAGACTTTAAACACTTCGCTTTGCTAATTTTTTTTCGCAAGGGTTGAGAAATTTTTTTATTTTTAGAAAATTTTTTTTCAAAATAAAATTCTAGTTTTAATTTTTTTTAAAAGATTTTTTCTAATAATTAAATCTTTGATTAACAGTCATAAAAATTAATTTAAAATTAGTATTTATTTTTCTAACAAAATTTATTATTAAAAAAATTACTCATTATTCAATTTCTGAAAATAAAATTTTATGTTCTAATCTTGAAACTCCACTGGAATCAATTATTTCAAACTTTAAAAATTTTTCTTTCCAATCAATTTTTATTTGCCCAAAGTTTTCTTCAATAATAGGTTCACCTATTCTAAATGGATTAATTTCAGGTTTAATATTTTTAAAAGGTTTGTTTAAGGAACTAGATGTAAAATCATAAATTGGATAATTTAAATTTTTGTTGTATTTAGAAATCTCTGATAAATGCCTATCTCCTGAAAGTAAAATTACTCTTTTAGAATTTTTGGATTTAATTAAATTAAAAAATTTTTCTCTTTCATTTGGAAAATTTCCCCATTTTTCAAAAAAATGAGAATCATTTACAACTTGAATACTAGATATAATAATTCTCAAATCTACTTCTTTTTCTAATTCTTTTTCAAGCCAAGCCCATTGTTCTGCCCCAAGAATTGTAGATTTTTCATCTGTATCTGGGAGATTTTTTTTAATACCAAAAAATTTTAAATAACTCCTTTTTAGATCAGAACGAAAATATCTTGTATCAAGTAAAATGATTTGAACACGATTTCCTTTTTCACCAAAATAATAAGAATCATAAATTCCATTTCTATTCCAACGTGGAGAATCTTTTTTTTCATCAAAAGCAGATAAAAAAATTTTTTGGGAATTTATTTTGTCTAAATAATCTGCACCTGAATCATTTACACCATAGTCATGATCATCCCAAGTATAAAGCATTCTGGTAGTTTTTTTTAAATCTTTATACTCTTTTTTTTCTGTGAGTAAGCTATAATAAAATTTTTTTTCATCTGCAATATAAGAATCAAAATAAATATTATCTCCAAGCCAAATAAATACATCTGGTTTTGATTCATTCAAAGGTTTCCAAAATTTTTGTGGATTCCATTGCTCTAAACATGAACCAAAAGAAATTTTAGTAATTGTTTTTTTTATTTCTTCAGAATAAATACTTTGAATAAAAATTATTAGATAAAAAAAAAATTTCAAATTAATTTATCCTTAATTAATTGTTCATAATGATCTTTTAGTGTATCTTCTATTTTTCTAAATTCCATTTTTAAATCTTTTTTTGTATAAGAGTTATCATAAATCACTTTAAATCCAACATTACTCTCCACATATTCTCTAGTAAAGCCAATCAATGGAGAAATTAACCACATTAAAAAATAAGGAACTTTTGAAATTGGAAATAAATATTTTGGATAATATGATTTTAAAATTTTTCCCATTTCAAATAATTCCATCGAATCAGAACATAAAATATGTCTTCCAGAAGATTTTTCTTCAAATGCTTTAATGTGAGCCATTGCAACATCTCGAACATCCACAACCCCAAAAAAGAATTCAGGTACACCAAGAAAAAAAGTACCGTTTCCAAGTTGAATCATAGTTTCTACTGAAGTGGAATCTGTTCTTTTAGATAAAGATGGTCCAAGAACAAAAGAAGGATTTAAAACCACCAGTTCCCAACTTTTTTGTTTCTCATGAATTTCCCATGCTTCTTTTTCAGCTAAAAGTTTTGAATAGGCATAAGGATTTTTTGTTTCGCTACTTGTAAAATTCCAATATTCTTCAGTGAATTTATTTTCTTTTGTCAAAACAATATCTTTGTTGTCTGAATGAATTGCTGCTACACTTGAAGTTAAAATTACTTTTTTTACAGAAGGAGTTTTATTTACAGAATTTAAAACATTTCTTGTTCCCAGTTTAGCAGGATCAATTAGTTCTTTTTTTACATCTTTTAAATTTTTTACAACAAATGGGGATGCAGTATGAATTACAATTTCAGATTCTTTCATAGCTTCTGAAAAACTATTTTCTTTAAGAAGATCTGCCTCAAAAAATTTTAATTTTCCATTATCTAAATTCTTTAGATGAACAAATTTTTTTTCATCTTGTAAACTTCTTACAGTTGTGTTCACTTTATAACCTAAATCTAAAAGATATTTTATAATCCAAGATGCGATATAACCTGTTCCACCTGTTACTAAAATTGGTTTTTCTTTATTCATAATTTCTCAGTTTTTCAAAAAATTAAATCTTGTAAAGGAATTTGTTAATTAAAAGAAATAGATTTTGGAATAAAAAATTTTTTGAAACTAAATATAAAATTTGATTCTTAGAGAGATTCTTATTCAAATGTATAATTAGCCTCAATGACAAAATCTAAATCTATAATAATGAACTATTTAAAAATATCTTAAATAATTTTAAGGCGAATTTTTTTCACTTTAATAAAATTATATTATAATTGGTTTTTTAAAAGTGAAAAAAAACCTGCTTTCAGCTATTGTCAAAAAATTGCATTTGCAATTTTTTGACACCGCTTCAATCAGTTTCGCTAGTATCTAAAAAACTTTCATTTAAGAAAAATTTTTCCAAAACAAAAGTTAGAGATAAAAAAAGTCCGAAGGAGAGCGTAAGCTCCAAGCTTTTTTTAGCTCGACCCATTTAAGAATAAAAAATTAATTTTAATTTTTTATTCTTAAATGGGGAACTACCAAACTCAATAATAAATTATCATTCTTAATATTAAACTTTTCATCAAGTCTTTATCCCATTGGATAAGGAATTAATTTTGAAACTTCATTAATTTTATTTAAAGTTTCTTCGTTTAATTTGACATCATTTGCTTTTAGAGATTCTTCTAATTGTTCAACTGTATTTGCACCAATTAAAGTTGATGCCACAAAATCATGTTGTTTGCTCCATGCTACAGACATGGTTGTTAAAGACATATTAATTTCTTTTGCTATTTTTAAAAACTCAGCAGTTGCTTTTAAAGTTAGATCATTTAAAAAACGATTGGTCATTTTTTTTTGTCTATCGCCTAATTTCAAGTATCTGCTAAATCTTGCATTCTCGGGAGGTTTTTCTGAATTGTATTTTCCTGATAAAACTCCACCAGCAATTGGAGAGTAGGGGAGAAGACTGATATTTTCTTTTTTACAAATTTCAGCTAGTGAATCTTCAAATCTTCTATTTAACATGCTAAAATTATTTTGAATAGATTCATATCTCACTAAGCGATTTTTTTCTGATGCCCATAAACTTTTCATTAGACCCCAAGGAGCTTCGTTAGAACAACCCACATACCTCACTTTTCCACTAGCAACAAGTTCAGATAGTGCATAAAGTGTTTCTTCATAATTCATGTCTGGATCAGGCCAATGAGTTTGGTATAGATCAATATAATCTGTTCCAAGTCTTTTTAAACTTCCATCAATTGCTTGAACTATATTATGTCTGTCTAATGCAGTTTTTCCAGAACGAACTGGAGGACTAAACCATCCATGTCCTGGTCCACAAACCTTAGTTGCTATGATGACTGAATCTCTGTGTTTTGTTTTTAACCATTTACCGACAATCTCTTCAGTTTTATTCACATATTTTGCATCAGGAGGAACAGGATAAACTTCAGCTGTGTCATAAAAATCAATTCCTGAATCATATGCTTTGTCCATAATTTTAAAACTAGTAACTTCATCTGCACTAGAACCAAAAGTCATTGTGCCCATTCCAATTTCAGAAACTACCATTCCAGTTTTACCAAGTCTTCTTTTTTTCATGTTTAGTCCTATTCAATATCTAAAATTAATAATGTTAAATCGTCATTTATTCTTTCACCATCAGTATAAGAATAAATTTCATCAAATATTTTTTTAATACTAGAATCACCATCTAAATTTTTTGTACTCTCAAAAATTTGAAAAAGTTTTTCTTCACCAAGTAGTTCAGATTTTGGATTTTTAGCTTCAAGCAATCCATCAGTATAAAAAATAAATCTATCACCAGAATAATATTCAATTTCAAATTCTTCAATTATAATACTTTGAAATACTCCTAACATGGTTCCTTTTGTTTTTAAAGTAATTGAATCTAAGTTTTTTCTGATAATAAATGGAGAGAAATGTCCAGCCGAAGCGTATTGAAAAATTCCTTTTGCAACAGTCGAAATTTTTTTTTCTTCATGAAAATTTTTAAAAAAACCAAGAAAAGCAGTTAAAAAATTTCCTGCTGAAATTTGAACCATTTGAAGATTTAATCTTTGTAAAATATCTTTAGGATGTATATAAAGTCTTGATGCGTTTTCCCAAGAAATTTTTGCCATTGCAGCAATAAACGCAGCAGCAATTCCATGACCTGAAACATCAGCAATCATTACACCAATTCTATCTTGTTCAATATCATTTGTTGAAGGAAAAACTTGTGTATCATAAAAATCACCACCAACTGTATCCATAGGTAAATAGCTTGAATAAAATTTAATACCCATATTTGACGGAAATGATTTTGGTAAAAGGTTCTGTTGAATTTTTCTAGCTTTTTTTAAATCTTCATCAATTTGTTTTTGTTTAACAAGTAGTTCAGACTTTAAAATTTTTTCTTCTTTTAGAATATTATTTAATCTTTCTATAAATATTCCATTCATATAATTTAAAGCTTTAAGTGATTGTTGTTCAATTAAAACTTTTGCTTTTTCAACAAAAATTTTATCATTTGATTTTGAAATTGCTTCTATTAATTTACTTTTGTGAGCTTCCTCTTGTAAATTAAAATTCGCTAAATCAGTTGTTGTTTCAATTAACTTATCAACAAAACGTGAGATAGAATTTTTTAAATTTTCACTTAATGTAAATTCATCAGAAATAAATGATTCTAATCTGTATTTATAAGTTAAGATTAAATTTTTTGCTGTGATATTGTTAAAATCACCATCTTTGAAATTTGTGTTATACAATACTTCAAAAAAGGATTCTCCTTTTTCATAATCACCAATATTGGATTTAATAAGACTTAATTCTCTATTTAAAAAAAACTCATAACTAAAACCTTCCATCATTATGGTTCCCAAGGTTTGTTTTGGTTTTTTTAATTCTCTTTCAATTACTCTTGCATATTCAACAGCAATTATGTAAAAAATTTTTTTTCTAATTTCTTTTTCTGAATAATTAAATTCTATATAAGGATTTGTTTTTTCTAAAATATTCATCTAAATTCTTGATGATTGAAATTCAATTAAAAGTAAAGTAGAATCATCATTTATTTCTTTGTTAGATCTAAAATTTCTCCAATCGGATTTTATTTTTTCAAGTGCATCTTTGATTTCAAGATTTGAACTGTTTATAAAAGACTCCTCTAATTCTTTCCCAGACCATCTTTTCTCATTTTGATTAAAAGCATCTATAATTCCATCAGTATAAAGTAATATTCTATCTCCATTTTCAAGTTTATCAGACTTTTCTTCGTAAGTTCCATTTGCATCATCTAACATTCCTAAAAATAAACCTTTTGTTGTTATTAGTTTTAATTCATTTGTTTTTTTTCGAAATAAAAATGCTGGTCTATGTGCAGCTGAACTATATTGAATATTTCCTTTTTGATCAATTATAATAAAAAGTGCTGTGAGGTAATCATGAGAATCCATTATATTTGAAATATTTTTATTAACTTCTTTAAATATTTCTACTGGTGAAGAATTTCTTCTACAAGAATCAATAAAACTAATTTTGTACATTGTTGATAATAATGCTGCTGGAATTCCATGTCCTGAAACATCAGCAATTAAAATTCCCACTTTATCATTGGGAAGTGGCATTAAGTCATAAAAATCTCCCCCAACTTTCATTAAATATTCATGAAAGCCAACAAAATTTAAAAAAGGAAAACTTAAATCTTTATTTGGAAAAATACATTTTTGTAAATCAGAAGCCAAATCAAGTTCAGATTCTATTGTTAAATCTTTAGCTTGTAATAAATTTAGAACTTTAGATAACTCCTCTGTTCTTTGTTCAACTTTTTCTTCTAAATTTAAATTGAGTACTGCTAATTCTTTTTTCATAGTATTTATTCTATCTGTTAAAGCTAAAGACAAAAGTAAAATTTCAATTGTGCTACCAATTTGAAGTGAATACATTGTGAAAAAATTCTGTGGTAAAATATTAAAATTTCTAAGAGTAAGAACAATACCACCTGTTAAAAAAACAATCCAAGTAATTAGAAAAAATATTGCTGTTCTATCTTTTTTTAGAACAGCACGGACTACAATGGAAATGGAAGTTATCATATAAACAAAACTTAACATATTTAATGGAACAATCATATATGAATATTCAATAACTAAAACCATTATAATATTTAAAAAACTCATTATTGTTAAAATAAAAATTGCTTTTTTTTCCCAAATAAATTCTTTTTTCAAGTTTAGTAAATTTTTAAAAAGTATAATTAAAACAAATTGTAAAATAGCTGCAGATAATGGTAAAAATAATTTATTCCAGTTTGTATAATTCGGCCAAAACGAAAAAATAATTCCATTGATGGAAAGTTGATAAGCCCCTAATGAAATAATATAAACTAAATAAATTAAATAATTTTTATCTCTTAAAGATAAATAAATAAATAAATTATAAAAAAACATGATTAATACAACACCATAATATATTCCAAAAATGAATTCTTCGTTGTGGTCTTTATTAAAAAATTTCATTTCGTCATAAAAATATACAGGAAAGATGATTGATTCATCAGATTCGATTCTAAAATAAATTATTATTTCTTCATTTGAAGGAATATTCGGAATTTTAAAAATAAAATTTTTATGTTCATAATTTCTTGAAGTATAAGGAATTAATCTTCCTGATTTATATGAAATAAATAAATCATCTGATTCTTCATCACCTGAATTTTTATTACTAAAAATATAAATATCTAAATAATCTAAATGAGGCCAGGGAATTTCCATTAAAGTAGGTTTTGACCGATTTTTATTATATACTTTTAATCTAAACCAATAAGCTGACTTGGAATAACCTAAATTTACAACTGAATTATCAATTTGTTTAAATTCAGTGGAGTTAATAATTTGATTGATGTTTAATTTTTTTTCTTTATCTTCGAGAATATCTAATTTTGAAGTAACATTATAAAAAGATTTTTTATTTGATAATTTTACTTTTTCATCTGCATAAGAATTAATTAATAGAAAAAAGAAAAATAAAACTCGAATCACTTAAACTCCAAATAATAAATTTAAATTAATTGGAATTAATTTATTTACAAGTAATTAAAATATAAAAGGGATAAATCTTTTTTTATTTTCAAAATGGGATTTATAGTGGGGATTTTGAAATAAAATTGATTCTTCTTTTTTAATCCTAAAAAAAAGTATGATTCCATTTAAAATACTGAAAATTACCATAGAAATATAGGCATTTGGAATCATTGAAATAGAAATAATCTCTAAAATCACAACCAAATAGTTTGGGTGGCGAATAAAACTGTAAATACCAGTTGTTGTAACAGAATCTTCACTCTCTTCATTAAAAATTAACTTTACATTCCAGTTTGACTTTAAAGAAGTTAAAATTGAATACCTTAAAAATAAGCATATAAAATAAATAATAATAAAAATATAACCATTTGGATTTAAAAATTCCCTTTTTAATAATTCAATTTCCAAAAGAACTGAAACTAAAAAACTTGAATGCAGAATTACAAATAAGAAAAAATATTTTTCCTCATAAAGTTTAGTTTTTGAATTTTTTAACTTTTCTGTTAAATTTTTTTTGGAAATCTTAAGTTCTAATAACCTTAAAAAAATTGTTAATAACCAAATTGAATAAAAAAATACCATCATGTTGTTAGATTTTTGGATTAAAATTATTTAGATACTAGAAATTAATTCGTTTAAATTTACTTCAATGGAAAGTGATTTATTTATTGATTTAAGTTTTAAAACTAAAAAAGTTTTATTTTTAATTTTTTCAATAATACCTTTTTTTCCAATAAATGGTCCAGATTTAATTTCAATTTCATTCCCAACAGAAATTTTTTCTAATTCTTCGACTTTTAATTTATCTGGATACTCAGTTAAAAAAAGTTTAATTGTTTCTATTTCTTCATCTTTTAAAATTGCAGGTTTACCTTCAAAATGAATAAATTGTAATGCATTATTTCTTTTTAATACAACCCTAGATTCATTTTGGTAATCAATATTCACAAAAAGATAAGAAGAAAACAAAGGAGACAAAATTGTTTTTATTCTATCTGACCATTTTTTTTTCTCAGAAATCAAAGGTAAATATGTTTCAATTTTTAATTCAAATAATTCTTGATTAAGTTTTTTTTCTGATCTGGGTTTAGTATATAAAATATACCAAGATTTCATTAAAGTCTAACGTTACCTTTTAAAAAATCTTCATAAGAAGTTTTAATGCCATTTTTAAGTGTGGTTTTTGCAACCCAACCTATTGATTTTAATTTTTCAGTATCCAGAAGCTTTCTTGGGGTTCCGTCTGGTTTGCTTGAATCAAAAATTAGATCTCCGTTAAAACCTATAACTTCTTTAATCGTATTAGCAAGTTCTAATATACTAATTTCCTGCCCACTACCAACATTAATTGTATCATTTGATTGATAATTATTCATTAAATAAATACATGCATCAGCAAGATCATCAACAAATAAAAATTCTCTTAATGGTTTGCCGGTTCCCCAAATTATTACATTCTTAGCATTTGAAATTTTAGCTTCATGAAATCTTCTGAGTAAAGCAGGAAGAACATGAGAATTCATTGCATTATAATTATCTCCAAGACCATAAAGATTTGTGGGCATTGCAGAAATAAAATTTGTATGATGTTGTTTGTTATAATATTCACACATTTTGACACCAGCAATTTTAGCTATCGCATAAGCTTCGTTTGTCGGTTCCAATTTTCCTTCCAATAAATATTCTTCTTTAATTGGTTGAGTAGCAAATTTGGGATAAATACAAGATGAACCAAGAAACAAAAGTTTTTTTACTCTATGAACATATGATGAATGAATTAAATTATTTTGTATTTGTAGATTATTGTAAATAAATTCTGCTGGATATGTGTCATTGGCATAAATACCACCAACTTTAGCAGCAGTGATAAAGACGTATTCTGGTTTTTCAAGTTTAAAAAAATTTTCAACATCTGATTGTCTTGTTAAATCAAGTTCTCCTGAACTATGACCAACAATGTGTTCGAAGCCTCTTTCTTTTAAAGTTCTTACAATACTTGAACCAACCATCCCATAAAAACCAGCAACATAAATTTTTGAGTTCTTTTCCACAAGTAGATGTTTTTTTTAAAAGATGTTCAGTCAATTTTTTTTTGTTCAATAGATGAACAAGAAAATAGTTTATTTTAAGATTCTGACTTGATTCAAAAAATTATAAAAAAAAAATGTTTGAGATGAGTTCAAATGAATCCAAAAGAGTTTTTTTTAGTATTATAACGATAAATAAAAATAATTTATTTGGTTTAAAAAACACCCATTTATCTTTAAAAAAACAATCTTT
The DNA here is from genome assembly GCA_013297885.1 of Leptospirales bacterium. Classification (GTDB taxonomy): domain Bacteria; phylum Spirochaetota; class Leptospiria; order Leptospirales; family Leptospiraceae; genus UBA2033. The sequence goes on from JAAFIR010000008.1 coordinate 99,365, forward strand.
TAAAAACTATGAACATATTATTATTGATTCAAATTCAGATGATGGTTCAAAAGAATATATATTAGAGAACTCATTAGATTTTACAAAATACAGAATAGAAAATGATAAAAGTATTTATGATGGAATGAATAAAGGAATTCATTTAGCTGAAGGAAATTATATTTTGTTTCTAAATTCTGGAGATATTTTTTATGAAGAAAAAAGTTTAAAAAATTTATTCAACGAAATAAAAAAAGATAAAATTGAAAAAGATTTATATTATACAAATGTTTATTTAGAAAATAAAGGTTTTTTATCAAAGAAAAAATACCAATCTAAATTAACCCCTTTTTATTTAAGTAATGAAATCATTAATCATCAATCTCAATTAATAAAAACTAAGATTTTAAAAAAAAATTTATTTAATTTGAATTATAAATTAGCAGGTGATTATGAATTATTTTTAAGATTAATCTTTCAAAAAAAAAAGTCCTATAAACATATTCCAATAGAAATCACAATTTATAATTTAAACGGTTTAACTTCTGAAAATGAAGGAATAAAAAAATACTTAACTGAGCATTCAGAAATTAGAAAATTTTTTTTTCCAGAAGAAATTGAAAGAATAGAAAGTTTAATTTTTTTTCAAAATTCAGTTGAAAAAATTAATCCTTCCAAATCAGAATTTTATATACATCTCATTTTTGAAAAATTAAAAATCTTTTTTATTAAATTTCCTTTTTGGGATAAGTTATTTTTTAAATTCTTGAAATTATTATTAACTTTAAAAAAATAAATTATGAAAGTTTTAGCTTTAATAAATCATTTTTTTGGTTATAATCCAAATTTTGTAGGGAAATCTGCTCTTACAAAAGGACTGAGTGAATTTCAAATCCAAGAAAAAAAAGAATCTAGAGAAAAAATTATTTTTACAGTGATTAATGAATTAAAAAAAATAGATGGAATCGAAATTAAAATTTGCGGAATAAAAGGATTTAACTTAGTTCCAATTGATATTGAATTTAATCATATTATAGACAAACCAATTTTTTTAGTTTATGAAACACTTTCTTATATGACGAAATTTAAAGATCAATATGACTATTTTATAAATATTGAAGATGATATATTTTTACCAAATGAGACATTTGAAAATATTATAGAATTTGATAAACAAAATTTAATAAATGAAATTTTACTTCCAAATCGTCTTGAAAAAAAAACTAATGGAGAAATTTTTTGTGTAGATTTATTTGCATTAAATGGTATGACAACTCAAACAAAAATTTATAATGAAAAAATTTTTAAAGTTGCTCTAAATCCTCATTCAGGTCTTTTAGTAGTCTCAAAGGAAAAGTTAAATTTTTTGGTATCTAAAATCGATATAAATTCTAGAGAAATCATTTTAGGAACAGGAATGGAATCTGCTTTTGCCCATTTTCATTCACCATTTAGTTTGTATCGATCTATTGATTTAGATTTTCACTCAGTAGTTCATTTAGACAAATGGACTTTTTCAGAAAAAGACCAAATTATTAAAAAAAGTTTTTTTTCAAAAATCAACTTAAGTGATTTTATCCCTCCAATAATTATGTTTATACTCAGAAAAATTATAAAAAAAATCAAAGGTTAAATAAATGATAAATGAATCTAGCGATTATGAAAACCAAATTGATTTAAATAATAAAAATCATTCTTTAACTAAAATAATTGAACGAATAAAACCCAATTCCAAAATTTTAGAATTTGGTCCTGCAAAAGGTTATTTAACAAAATATTTTAAAGAAAAACTAAATTGTAAAATTTTTTGTGTTGAGATTAGTGAAGAATTCGCTCAAACTGCCAAACAATATTCTGAAAAAATGGTTATAGGAAATCTTGAAATTCTTGATTTAGAAAAAGAATTTCAAAATGAAAAATTTGATTATATAATTTTTTCAGATGTTTTGGAACATTTATTTAAACCCGAGAAAATTTTAAGGGATGTTAAAAAATTTTTAACAGAAAAAGGAAAATTGATTGTTTCAATTCCAAATATTGCTCACTCTTCAATAATTTTAAATTTGATTCGTGATGAATTTTTTTATAATGCAACTGGGCTTCTAGATAACACGCATATTCGTTTTTTTACAAAAAAATCATTATTTCGATTGTTTGAAGCAAATGGATATTATGTCAATGAAATTGATTCAACTACTGCGAGTTGGGATAATGTTGAGTTTAAGTTTACAAAAAATGAATTTCCAGAAGAGGTTTTAAAATTTATTAATAAAACAAATGAAAGTCAAGTTTATCAATATATTTTTGTCGTTTCAAAAACAGATCAAGATTTTTCAGTTTCAATAGAGAATTATAAAATAGAATTAGACAATCAAAAAGAAGAATACAATCATCTCGAAAAACAATACAATGAAGTAGTTCAATCAACTTCCTATAAAATCTCATTAAAGTTAATGAAGTTTTTAAATAAAATTCTTTTTTGGTAAATATGGCAAAACGATTTTCATTTTTAGAAGCAGTCCGATTTTTTTTTCATAGAGCATTAAGAAAATCTTTAGAAATACTATCAAGAAAAAAAAGCTCGAAAATTTATTCAATTTTAAATAACCAAGAAATCAAATCTGGAAAAATTTGTTTATTTGCTCATTTTGATCCATCCAATAAAATTAGAGAATATGTAATCCTTCATTTAAGTGAATTAAAAAAATTAGATTTTGAAATAATTTTCATTTCAACCTCGAGTTTAAATAGCTCTGAAATAGAAAAAATTTCTTCTCTAGCAAGTTGTATTGTACAAAGAGAAAATATTGGATATGATTTTGGTTCATGGGTTATTGGACTAAATTTAATTAAAGATAAAAATGCTAAAGAAGTAATTTTAACAAATGATTCTATTTATGGACCTTTTTCAGATTTAAAATTAAATTATTTAGAAATGCAAAAAAAGAATTTAGACCTATGGGGATTAACAGATTCTTTCGAAGTAAGATACCATATACAAAGTTATTTTTTATGTATTAATGAAAAAATTTTAAATGATAAAAGATTTTGGGATTGGTTAAACAATTTTTATTATTATAGATCTGAATTTAAAACTTTAATTGTAAATAAATATGAAATTGGAATTTCAAGATTTTTATTAAGTTTAAACTATAAAATTGGAGCATTTATTTCTTATTACGACTTAATAGAAAAATTAGATGAAAAAGAAATTTCAAACAGAAGTTTAGAGTCTGTTTTTAAAAATCCCACTTTAAATTTGTGGGAAATTTTAATTTTAGAATATAACTTTCCTTATTTAAAAAGAAATTTATTAACTAGCCAAAGAATTTCTTCTTATAAAAGAATTTTATGGAAAAAAAAATTATTTAAATATACCAACTTTGTTAAAATTATTGAAAATGATTTAAAGGATATTTAATGAAAATTTTTCAAATTCATTATAAAGAAGAACAAAAATCTAAATTAGAAAATTCTTTTATTCCCTATTTTAATTCCTCAGAAACTGGAAAAAAATGGTTTGAATATTTTGTTTTTTTAGATGAATTTAAAAATAAAAAAAATTGGGACGAGAAATTAGTAGGTTTTTTTTCTTGGAAATTTGGATTAAAAACTGGAATTAATGGTGATGAATTTATGAAGTTTATTCAAACAAATCCAGGAAATGATGTTTATTTTATAAATCCATTTTATATTGAAAGTTTGATGTACAAAAGCCAATGGGAGGGTGCAATGTATCATCATCCCGGAATTATGGAACTCACAGAATATATTTTTGAAAAAATTGGTTATGATAAAAAAGTTTTACACCAAGTTCAAGATTTAGATGTTCAGCTTTATGCAAATTACTGGATTGGGAATGAAAAATTTTGGAATAAATATATAAATTACACAAAACCAATTTATGAGTTTATTGAAACAAATCAAGAAAAATGGTTTCAAGATAAAATTATGAACAGAGCAGACAACGAAATTGATGCTCCCTATATTCCATTTATCATGGAAAGATTATTTAGTTTAATATTACTAACCGACACAAGCATTAAATCTACTAGTTTTAGATATAAAGAAGAAACAAACAAAAATAAATACAAACTAGTATATGATTTTTTTCCAATACTTGAAGAAATAAAAAAATCTGAAGTAAATGGAAAATTAACTGATGAAGAAAAAAAATTTAGAACAAAGTTTAGAGATATAAATGAATCATTTGATAAAGAAATGAAATTAGTTTTTCAGGCTCGTGATGAAGGAAAAATTTTGAAAGCTATTCAACTATTTCTTAAATTAAATTCTTTAAAAGAGTTTCAAAATTTATATTTATCTTCGCAAAAGTTACAACCAAAATTAAATTTTATTTATCAGAAAAAACTTGGTAGTTTAAATTATTGGAGATATAAACTCTTCACAAAATTTATTTCATTAGAGAGAATTTATATCCTTTTCAAGATCGCTATAAAAAAATTATTTTTTTCTAAATAGATAATGAGAAACAATCCATTCTTGTCCATCATCATAATCCCAAAGTTCAGCACATGCTAAGAAAAATACTCTCCAGTAAACCCACCACTTGGTAACATTTTCTTTGCCATAAGTTTTTTCAAATATGGGAATAATTTTGGATTTGTTCTTATCCATATTTTTTAACCAAGCTTCAGAAGTTTTTCCATAATGAGTTCCATCTACAGTCCATTGTTTTTCAATAGAAAGATCATCTTGAAAATGTAAAAACAAATCATGTGAAGGCATCATCCCACCTGTAAAAAAATACTTTGCCATCCAATCAGATTCATCTCTAACTTCAAATGGATACGCAAAAGTTTTATGAGAAAAAATGTGAATAAAAAATTTTCCACCTGGTTTTAAAAAGCTAGAAATTTTTTTGAAAAGGACTTGATAATTTTTCATATGTTCTAACATTTCAACAGAAACAATTTTATCAAATTTATCTTTGGTTGTAAACACATTCATGTCTTTAGTGATAATAGTTAAGTTCTTAAATTTTTTCTCTCTTGCAACAGCATCAATATATTCTTTTTGAGTTTTGGAATTGGATACTCCAACAACTTTTGATTTTGGAAATTTCTCAGCGAGATATAAACTCATTGAACCCCAACCACAACCTAGTTCCAAAATAGAATCACCATTTTTAATTTCAGCTCTTTCTACAGACAATGCCAACATATCTTCTTCAGAAACATCAAGTGACTCAACATCTTTTTTCCAAAGCCCACCAGAATATTTCATTCTTTTTCCAAGTACATATTGGTAAAATTCTGTTGGCACTTCATAATGTTGTTCATTTGCATCTTGGGTGTTAATAGCAATTGGAGAATTTTTTAAAATTTCGATATATTGATTCAAATGCTCTTGATTTTTTTCTAAGCTACCTTTATTTTCTTCTTCGAGTCTGTCTCTGAGTAAAGCTCTTATTCCGACACGGATTAATAAATCTGGAATTAAATTCTTTTCCAATAAACTAAATATCATAAAATCTCCTAGGATTCATTTGGGCGATTACGTGCTGCTACGGGCTTCGCTATCGCTTCGGTCTCTTCGAGACTCTTTGACCCTTCACATCACTATCGCATTAAGCTTTTTTTAAGTCGAATAAATTTTACATATTAGATTAATCTAATATGAAAAAAGTTTATAAAAAATCATTTAAACATTCTAAGAGATGAATTTTTCCTACAAGATTGATGACAAAAATAAGTCAAAATAATAACTAGTCTTATAGAGGTTTTGGAATGTTAGATATATTTGATAAATTAAAAGTAGAGTTTGATAAGCTACAAAATAGCATAAATGATATACTATCACTCAAAGATTTTTTTTCGCCAATCAAAAAAATTTACAATTTACTTGAAACATTTTTTTCAATTGTTCCATTTGAATTAATTTTACTTTTGATTTTTTGTTCTTTATTTTTAATTTTAATTAATAATATTTCTCCAAGCACACCAAGAATCAATATAACAGTTGCAGTAATACTATTTTCAGGAGTATGGATGTTTTTAAATAAAACTTTTTCAGGTGAATACAATTTTGGTAGAGTTTTGTATACAGCATCATTCATTTTAATTCCAGCTTATTTTTTTGAAATTTCCCGATTTGGAATTAGCCTTGCGAAGAAAAGTCGAAAAATCAATTCACCAGAAAGTTTAGTTCCTCATATCAAAGAAATCAATTTACAATATTATGAATTTTTAAATGCCCAAACTGAATACATAAAAGATCCAACAGCATTTTTAAGCTCAGTAAAAAAATTAAAAAATTCACTTTCTGATTTAGAAAACAAAATTTAGTTTTTTTAGTATTTTTTTAGAAGCTTCAATTCCTTTAAATTGGGCTTCTTCAAAAATAGAAATCCCACTCATTTCAGAAAGAGTAAATTCAATATTTCAAAAAAAATCACCAAAACAAAATTCTAATATTTCAACTTGACAAATTAGTACTAATATTAAACAGATAGTCATGAAATTAATTAATATTATTTTATTTTCTTTTTTTATAATATTCAATCTCATATCAAATGAAAAAAGTTCTAGTTCTAGAAATTGGTATGAAAAAAAAAGAATCGCTTTTATTCTAGGAATTAACGAATACCAAAACACAACTAATCTTAAATATGCAGTAAAAGATTCTAGAGAAATGAAAAATTTATTTTTGGAAGTTGGTTATTTTGATAAAATTTATTTATTAAATGATTTAGATGGACTTGAAGTCTATGAAGATAAAAAAATTTATTCAAATCAAAAAATTTTACCCTATAAAAAAAATATTGAAGAAATTTATAAATTCATTTTAAGTGAAAAACCAGATACATTCTTATTATATTATTCAGGACATGGTTTTATTGAAGGAATAGATAATAAAAATTCAATTGCACCAAAAGATGTTGAAGTTCTTTTTGAAAAAGATAAACCAAGAGCAAAAAATGGAATTTTAATTTCAGAAATGGCTGATGGTTTTTTAAAGTCTCAACCAAAAAATTTTAAAAACCCAGAACAAGTAATATTTTTAATTGATGCTTGTAGAAGTCCTTTACCAGAAGATAATTTAGCAGAATTAAAAATTAAAAGAACAAAATTTACAGAAGTTTCAAAAAAAGATTTTGATTTTTTAAAAAATTATTCCTCTACAAAAAAATTGAATATAGAAAAATTTGACGAAAAAATTCCAAAATTGGTAAATGATGCAAAAGGAGTTGTGATCTTAATTGGAACTTCACCAAATGAATCTTCCCTAGAAGAAGATGAAATTGAATCTGGGAAATTTACTTATTATTTAAAAAAAGCAATTTCAGGTGCTGTTCAAGATGAAACTCCAGCTGAATATATTACCCTAGATAGTTTAGAAATTTATATCAAAAAAAAATTCGATATAGAATATGAAGAATATATTAGTTCTAAACGAAATGAAAAAGAATTCGTTCAATCAAAACCAATTCAAGCATTATATAAACTTTCTACTGAGACTGGATTTACTGGAGATTTTTTAATTTCTTATTCTAGACCAAAATTAAATCAAAGTACAATTGATAAAAGATTCTATTTAAACGAAATTGAAAATACTCTAGTAGAAGCAAAATTATTACTTAATAAAAATTTGGATAGATATGATTTAAAATTTTTTGCAAAAAGTAAAGAAACAGGAAGATACTACCCACAAAGTTTAGAAGGAGTTTCTAGATTAAAATACAATTTAGAAAGAAATGAAAAAAATGAATTAATTAGCTTTGAAGCTGAAGAATTTGATTCTAAAGAAGAATCTATTTTCACTCATTTCTTAGAAGAAAAAAATGGTGTTTGGGAATATTCTGGAATTTATATTCCAACTGAAGAAGACAAAAAAAATCAGTTTAGAAAAAAAATCAAATTTCAAAAACAAAAATTTGATGTAAGTGGAAATAATTTATCGAGTGAATTTTTTGACAAAGATGGAAAACAAATTAGTTTAGATTCTGGTTATGCTGTTAGAGTAGAAAAAAAATGGGATGAATTTGGAGAAAAAATTCTAGAACAATATTATGATTTTAGAAATAAATTTATTTCCTATAATGGGCTATATTCTTATTATGTTGCAAAATATTTAGATAAAGGACAACCTCTATTTGAAGAATTTCGTTTAAATGAAAATGAATTAGGGCTAAACGAATATGGAATTTCAAAAATTGAATATTTATATGATAATGAATACAAATTAATTTCTATTTTGTATTTAGATGAAAAACTGAAACTTATTTCAAACATAAATCATATTTCAAAAAAAGAATTAACATATAATATTTTCTGTGTAAAAAAATTAGAAAAACAGGAATTATCAAAATATGAGTATAAAAATTTAGCTAAAGAAAAATTGAAACTTGAAAAAGAAAAATTTTATAAAAGAGAAAAATTTGATTCTTGTATTGAAACTGAAACTAATTATGATAAAGATTTAAAATTAAAATCAGATCAAGATGGAATTGCAAAAAAAGTTTTTGGGTTTAATGAATCAGGTTTAAAAATTTCAGAAGAATTTTATCGCCATACAGGAAAACCAATTCAAAAAAATGGAATTTTTAAAACTGAATATTCTTATGATAATAAAGAAAGACTAATATCTAAAAAATTTTATTCAGATAAAAATGAAAAAACTTCAGATGAATCAGGAATTCATGAATATAGATATACTTTTGGAAAAGGAAAAAAATACTTTTTGAATTATAAAGAAGCATTATTAGAATCAATTGCTTATTTTGATGAAAAAGGAGAAAAAACAGTAAATTCACAAAATGTTTTTGAAGAAGAAATGCTTTATACTTACGATAAAGAATTAAAAAAATATAAATTAGAAATTACTCATTTTTTTGATAAAGATGGAAATTTAATTAAAATTTTTCCAGTTATACAAAATATTTACGTTTATGATATAGAAGGAAATCCAAGTTTGTACATTACATACTCTTGGACACAAAATCTAATTTGGCAAAATCCTTCAGATATTAAATTTATTTACTCTAATTATGTTTATGATGATAAATTTAGATTGATAGGAGAAGAAAATTTTTATGGTAAAAATTCTGAAATGAATCAAACGAGAAAACTAACTTATGATGAGAATAATAATGTAATTTCAGAAGAAAAATTTGATTTTTATGGTAAAAATATTTTAAAATCAATTTATAAACATAATTCTAAAAATCAAATCTTAACAGCTGAGTATTTATTAAAAGAAAAAAAATCAATTAACGATATAGAAGATGATATTGTAAAAGAAAACTATTCTTATGATAAAAATGGGAATCTTATAAAACTAGAATATTTAAACAAAGACGGTAAACTTGCAGAAAATATTTCTTATTTAAGTTTTTCTAAAACTATCAGAAAATATGATGAAAAAAATAATTTAATCAAAGAAGAAAATTTTAATCATAAAGAAGGACTTTCAGAGGACATTGGAAGAAGTCCTCAAACACCTGCTAAAACAATTATCCAATATAACCAGGACAACCAAATTATAAAAAAAGAATTTTTTGGACCAGATAATCAGCCAAAAGACTATAACCAAAGCTACAACATTTTTCCTTTTGGTGCTGATGGTGCAAAAGATATTGATTATTCATCTAAAATAGAATATTTTTATGATAAAAATAAAAAATTAAATCAAGTAAAATTAAATTTTATAGACTTAGAAAAAAATTGTTCTATAAAATATGAAATTGTAAAATTTCAAAATGAAAAACGATATACATCAGAATATTATGATGAAAAAGATAAATTAAAACTAAATTCATGTCTTCAAATAGCTAAAACAAATTATTCTTATGATAAAAAAAAGAATTTAATTAAAGAAGAATATTTTGATGAAAAATTAAAACCTAAATCAAATGCTTCTGGTATTCTTAAAATAATTTATGAATATGATGAAAATGGAAATAAAATTTTAGAAGAATTTGTTGGAAAAAATTCAAAACAAAAAAATGGAATAAGTTCTATTGCAAAATACATTTGGAAGTACAATTCGAAGAATCAGATTATTTTAGAAGAAAAATTTGGTGAAAGTGGATATTTTGGTTTAGCACCAAGAATTATTTATGATTATGATAAAAAAGGAAATTTGGTTTATAAAGAATATCTTAAAGATAAAAATACTCCATTAGATATAGTAGATATAAATGCTCTTAGTATTTCAAAAGAAGTAATCGAATTTGATTTGAATGCTTTAGAAGAAGTTGAAAATGAAAATATAGAAGATTGGAAAAAGATCAAAAATAAACTTACTGAATTTAATTTTTTAGCAAAATTTAAAAATATAAATTCTGATATTTTTGATGAACTTCAATTTTTAAGAAAAGAATTTGATAATTCTGATTACAAACTTTTGAATAATCTAATTTCAGTGATAGGGGAAAGAAAAGGAAAAGAAATATATAATCAAGTAGAAGATTTTGAAAAAAAAATTATCAAAGAGCGAAAAAACTCTTCAATAAAAGAATACAAAAAAAATTCAAAAGGAAATATGAAACTTTATGAAGAAAGATTTGATAGAAAAAGAGGAATGATTTCTGAATTAAAAGATATAAATGATATTCTGCAGACGAACCAATATGATTTGTACTTTCCAAATCCAAAAGGAATCCCAGAAAAAAATCTAATCCATTTAAAATTGGATAGATTTTTTAGACCTTACAAAATTAGTTTTGAAAAAAAATAAACTTAATCTTTCTGTCTATTCTTTTTGAGTTTTAAATTTTTTTCATTATTATTTGAAGAAGAGTTTTTATCTTTACAAATCTCTTTTGAATTTAGCCAAGTACAAGATTCATTTTTTAAACATTGTTTTTTTGTTTTTAAATCTTTACAGTTATTTTCATCAGCAATACTGAATAAAAAACTTGAATAAAATAAAATTGTTATGGTAAATAGTTTCATAAAAATCTCCAAAAAATAATTTATTTAGCTTAAAATGTAATGATTTTTTTATGCTGTTATTAGATTTTAACTTATGAGATTCTATTTCTTTTTATTTTTGTCATTCCAATTTTTTTCATTTCATTTATTTTCCCAAAATAATGATTTGAATCCAGTTTGTGAAACTTCTCAGTCTGAATTTTTTATTAAAGATTTTTATATAAAAGATTTTTCTAGAAATTTATTTTATATTGAAGTTAAATCAACAAATCGAGATTTATTAAATCAAAAATTAGAAATAAATCCTGAAAAAACTAAAGATTCTGAATCACCGATTATAAAAAATTCAAAACTAATTGTAAAAATTAATAATTCTGAAGGAGATAAAATTAAAGGAAGTTATTCTTATTATAAAAATTCAAACTCATTTTCTTACGAATTAAGTTTTAGTGAAAACACAAAACCAGGTCCAGTTTGTGTAAAATTGTTTGATGAAAATTATAAATTGCTTTCTAGTTTTAACTACAATCTTCCAAATAGAATGCAAGAAGCAGGCAAACTACCTTTGATTCTAAAAATTAGTCCAAATGGTGGAGTTCCAGGAGATACGATTACATTGGTAGGAAAAAATTTTCAAAATGATATGGATCATTTATTTATTCAAGTAATTGATGAAGAGCAAGAAGATTATGAATATGGTGATAGAGCAAGTATCATCATTCAGCCTTTTTATTTATCTGTTAATGATGAAAAAGGTTTTCAAGAAATAAAATTTACAATTCCAAGTGAAGCAACTTCTAATTATACTTTTTTAGAAAAAATAATTGGTAAAAAAGTTAAAATTAAATTATTATCCAATTATAGACCTTCCACAATTGAGAGAATTGTAATTTTAAAAAAATATTGGAAATGGATCGCTGGATGTTTTACAGCTTTTGTCACTTTTTTATTTATCATTTCAATTGCTTTTATACTAAAAAAAATAAATTTTATTCATGAAATTCTTTTAGATCCAAAATCAAATTCTTATTCTTTATCCTATTTCCAATCTTTTTCTTGGACATTAGTTTTTTTAGGAAGTTATTTTTATGTGGCTATTTGTTCGGGGATTATTTTAAACACTCCAGATTTACCAGATTTTAATTTTTCATTAATTGGATTAATGGGAATTAGTTATGGTGGACTATTAACAGCTCATTTTTTGGATAATCGTAAGCAAATTGTTGTTAAACGAAAAGATAAACCAGAGCTAAAAGATTTGATCACAGATGATTTTGGAATTATAGATATTTCTAAACTTCAACTCTTGGGTTTTACTTTGATTTCAATTATTGTTTATTTATTTTATTTATTAAAATCAAATGTGCTACAAGGTTTACCGGGAATTCCAGAAACTTTGCACACACTACTTGTCACTAGTCAAGGTGGGTATTTAGGTAGTAAAGCAATTGAACAAAAAAAATCTCCTGAAGAGAAACCAATTTCTGAAGATAACAAATCAGTAGAAGAAATTAAAACTATTTAAGAGAACTAAAGAATGATTTTTAAAAACTCAGAGTTCATTTTTTGGGCGAGTTTTTGCTTCGCCGAAAAGATGGCTGCAAAAAACAGGCTTTCAACTACTTCTTGTAACGGCAGAAAATAAGCTGTTACAAGAAACGTTTCAATCCTTCTCGCTAGTGTTGAGAAATTGAATATTTTAAATCTTTAAACTTTAGTCCGAGCGATATCGGTGAGATAAATAATTTTCTAAAAAGCTTCTCGGTGAAGGGGTAGCGTAAAAGCGAAGCTTTGAAGCGAGGGGAAGGCTTTCCCCTTTTGAAAAATTCAAACTGATTAGTATAAAAAAATCTATTTCTAATTTTATTGACCAAATTTAGAATTCTATGAATATGTAAATTGGGAGTTTTCAATGAGTGAAACAAGTGCACTTTCCAAAGAAATAGTTGGAAAAAAAATGGATCGCTTTGACTTTGTAGTTGAACGTGGTAAAATCAAAGAATTTTGTATTGCAATTGGTGAAACAAATCCAATTTACACTGATATAGAAGCAGCAAAAAAAGCTGGTTATGAAGACACTCCAGCTCCACCAACTTTTCAAACAGCAATTCAATTTTGGGGTTATCCAAAAATTTGGGAAGATATGATTGCATTTGGAATCGACATAAAAAGATTACTTCATTTAAAAGAAGAATACACTTATGTAAAACCACTTTATCCTGGAAAAGTTTGGGCTCAGTCCGAAGTTGTAGATGTAAAAACTGGAAAAATGGATATGGTAACTTTTAGAACCACTTATCATAATTCAAAAGATGAACCAGTGATTCATGCTGAAATGGCAATTGTAATTAGACCGGAGGGAGTATGAAAATTAATTTTAATGATTTTGAAGTTGGAGCAACTATTCCAGAATTAAAGTTTGGAAAAATTACTCATGCTCATTTGGTTCGTTATGCTGGTGCAAGTGGAGATTTTAATCCAATTCATAACGACAAAGATTTTGCAATTGCAAATGGTCTTGAAGGCACAATTTCTCACGGTATGTTTGTGATGGCTCAAGTTGGAAGAGTCTGCACAAATTGGGCAGACCAAACACAATTTCGTTTTTTTGGAATTAAATTTAAAGCAATGACTAAACTTGGTGAAGAAATCACTTGTCGTGGAGTTGTAAAAAAGAAAAAAGAAGATAACGGTGAGAAGCTCATGACACTAACAGTAGAAGCAGTAAATGAAGCTGGAGAAGTCAAAGCATCAGGAGATTTAATCATTGCTTGTTAAATTTATTTTAGCAATTTTTTTTATAACAAGTTTATCTGCAGCTGATTCAATTGAAGAAACATTAATTGAATCAGTTAAAGATGGGAATTTAGAAAAACTTCGTGTTTTAGTAAAATCAAAAATTAATTTGAATGCTGAAGACATTAGGCTCATGACTCCACTCATGATAGCTTGTCATGATAATAATATAGAAGCTGTAAAAATTTTACTTTCTGCAGGAGCTGATATAAATAAAAAACACCGTGAAAATGGAAGAACGCCATTGATGTTTGCTTCCGGGAATGGATATATTGATTTAATGAAAATTATAATTACCAAATCAGGAATTTTAATTAATGCAAAAGATAGAGATGGAAAAACTGCTCTAATGCACTCAGTCTTTAATGCAAGAAAAGAAGCTGTTAATGTATTAATTGAAGCAGGAGCAAATGTAAATTCCCGTTCCAATTCTGAAGACTCAGCCCTTAGTCTTGCATTAAAAGGTGGAAGGGCTGAAATCGTTTCTATGTTAAAACAGGCTGGTGCCAAAGAATAATGTCAGAAAATTTAAAAAAAATTTCTCTCACCATTTCGATTTTAATTTTTATAAATATACTATTTGGTCCTTTAGTCAGAGCCACAGATTCAGGGCTCGCGTGTCCAGATTGGCCTTTATGTTTTGGAAAAGTTTTACCTCCACCAGAGTTTAGAATTTGGATGGAAGTTGGTCATCGTTATTATTCAATGATATTAGGATTTTTAATTCTTGGACAATGTATTTATATTTTCAAAAATCTGGAACTCAGGAAAAATTTTGGAATCCTTGCAATTTTTTCAATTTTAGTTTTAATACTACAAGTATTTTTAGGCAAACTCACTGTAACTCTTTTATTAAACCCAACAACAGTTAATTCCCATTTGTTAAATGCCGTAATTTTATTTTCTACAATTATAACTATCCATTTAAAAACTTATCCAAATATAAATTTTAAATTTATGAATATTCTAAAAAATAAATTTCTTGGGGTAATTTTAATTTCTATTTTTATCCAATTGATTTTTGGCGGTATAGTGAGTTCCAATTATGCAGGTCTTGCTTGTGAAGATTTTCCAACTTGTAATGGAGAATATTTTCCAGACCTTATTGGTCCTGTCAAAATCCAAATGATCCATCGTTTTATGGCTTATTTTATATTTGTGTTAATTTTAATGTATTTTACAATTTCTATTTTTCAAAACTATTCTAAAAAATTAAGAATGCTAGCAAGAATGACTTTGTATGTGCTTGGTCTTCAAATTATATTAGGAATTTCTAATGTGATCTACAAACTTCCAATTTTAGTCACAGCACTTCACACTGGAATGGGCGTTTTACTTTTTATTTTAATTTATTCTTCTTGGTTTATAAAAAACTCTGAGGAAAAAATTTGAAATATATTTCTATTTGGATAAAACTTGCAAAGCCAAGGGTATCCTCTTTAGTTTTGTTCACTGCTCTTCCTGGATTATATCTTGGAAGCAACCAAACTCCGTCTTTGTTTTTGGTTTGTATTACTTTATTTTCCACTTTATTAATGTCTTCAGCTTCTTTTATTTTAAACCAATATGTAGAAATTGAAAAAGACAAAAAAATGAAACGCACTAAAGATAGACCTCTTCCAAAAGGTGAAATCAAACCAATTACTGCTTTAGTAGTTGGAATTGCTCTTGCTGTGATTTCATTTGGAATACAAATTTATTATATAAACTTTTTATGTGCAATTTGTACTTTATCTGGACTTTTACTTTATATATTTTTGTACACAATTTATTTAAAACCAAGAACAGATCAAAATATTGTAATCGGTGGAATTTCAGGTTGTATTGGACCTTTGATTGGCTATTCTGCTGTGGCTGGGGAACTTCCCATTCCTGCTTGGATTTTATTTTTATCTATATTTTTTTGGACACCAGCACATTTTTGGGCATTGGCAATTTTTTTAAAAGAAGATTATTCAGAAGCTGAATTTCCAATGATGCCTGTGATCCAAGGTTTAGAAAAAACAACCAAAGCAATTTTTGTTTACGCTTTACTTTATTCAATAACTTGTGTTGGTTTTTATTTTGTAACTTACAAAGTTGGGATGTTTTATTTAATCAGCTCTATTTTACTTGGGATTTTAATTTTGTATTTATCAGTAAAACTTCACCAATCTGGTTCTAATAAATTTGCTAGATTTTATTTTTTCTTTAGTATATTTCATTTGTATGCAATTAATACAATTATACTTTTGGATAAACCTAGAATTTAAATTTTATATTTATGAATCAAATCTTGAAATAAAAAAAATCCATCTCTATCGTTTTTTGTCAAAATATAATGAAGTTCATCTTTTAAATAAACTTTTAACATTTCTTTTGAAAAACGATTTTCGTGTTCAATGATTTCATCAATATGTTTTAAACCAAATTCAAGTGACTCCAAAAAAATAGATTCGTCAATTAATAATTCTTTTTGATAAGCCCAGAATGCAAAAACAAAACCAAGACTTTTTTTATAGAACCACCAAGTTGCCAAATCTTTAATTTCAAAATATTCAGAATAGTTTTGGTATAGTAGGGCATTGTCTCCAAATAATAAATGAGAATTGGTTTTAGCTTGAATCATCTCAAAAATTTTTTCTGGGAGAGTTGGAATTACTTCTACTAAATATCCAAGTTCTTCAAAAAGTAAAATTTGTAAAAGTGCCACAGAAGTTTTTGAACCGATGTCTGTATAAATTTTTTTTGGTGATAAATCATTTGGATTTTGAAAAAATAAAATAGATCGAACTTTGTCTTTTGCACAAACCCCAACTTTATCTGAAAAATTTAATTCTTTTCTGTTGCGAATACACTCTACTGATGAAATAAGTGCAATGTCTAATTCTTTGTTTAATAATTTATCTTTTAATACTGACGGATTATCAAAAATTAATTCGTGACTAGAATTTTTTTCAAAACCAAAAGTGAGTGGTCTTGCATTAAAATGTTTTACTAAACCAATTTTCACGTTAAATTTTTCTTTATGAATTCATCCACTTCTGAAAAGTCCTTTTCTAAAATAAAAAATTTTGCAACTGCTTGGTGAATTGGAATTGCTTCATAACTTAGACTTAAAAAACCCTCGTCTTGTAAGCTAAATGGAATTTCATTTGTTTCTAAAAAATTTTTTAGATAGGAAATTTCTAAGATATTATTTGTAGAATAAACTTGAATCCATTTCATGATATCAAGTTTTTGAATTGAAATTAATCTTTTACGTTATTTCTAACTTTTATAGACGCTGGAAGAAAAAATAAATATTCCCAAGTGAGTCCATAAAAAATTGGAAGAAATGATTTTGTTAAAACTTTTAACATAGTATCAATATTAAAAGGAATAAGATGGTTATTTATTTCAGAAATAAAATAAATTGTAAAAGCTATAAATCCCACTCCAATAGAAACCCTTCCCATTAATTCAAAAATATTTGAATGAATTTGTCTTTCTTTTTTTGAAAATTTATTTGAGTCAAATAAACTTCTAAATGCATTTCCAAATTCTTTTGGATAAGTTAAAAATCCCGTAAAAAAAACAGGGAAAAAAATTATTAAAAAAGTTGGAAAATTAATTAAATCAAAAATTTCAAGACCAGTATAACTAACCGCTCCAAGTATACATAAAAAACTTAAAAGTGTACCAATTAAAAACATATTATTTTACCGCAGTTCCTATAACATCTGGACTACCAAATTCAAATACACCTGCAATTGCACCAGTCATTAAAGTTGCAAGTGTAGCAGCCCACATGGCTTTCCATGCAATAGCACTTACCTCAGATGATCTGCTTGGAACAAGATTGGATAAACCACCCACAAAAATTCCAATTGATGGAATGTGAGCAAATCCACAAAGAACATAACTTACTATCAACATTGCACGATTGGAAATTAATCCTTCTCTGGATAACCTACCAAGTTCGATATAAGGAGGAATGGAAGTTTGTAATAATCTTTGTCCAATTAAAACTGAAGATTGCCAAACTTGTGCTGGATCAAGTGACACACCTGTAAAAAAAGTAAGTGGTAAAAATAATAAACCAAAAATATTGTTTAAAGTAACTACTTTAAAAACTTCTCCAATAAATCTAAATACTATTGCTAAATTTAAACTTAGTTTAAATACTAACACATCAAAAAGATTTGCAGCACTATCAAGGGGCATTGGGTCTTTTGAAATTGCTAAATCAGCAAGATTTTTAAATAACATATTTAGTAATGCTACACATCCCAAAATTGCAATTAAGACTGCTGCAATTCCAACAGCCATTTTTACACCATCCAATGCACCAACAATTAATGAATCCATATAGCTTGGTTTTTTCACATTTGGATCTTCTTTTTCTTCAGGGATCATTCCCATAGTTTCAGGAATTCCTGTTTCAGGTACGATAATTTTTGAAATTACAAAACAAGCAGGAATTGTTAAGAGTGAAGCTGCCATTAAATGCCCAGTAATATTTGGAAAAGTGGGTCTTAAAAAACCAGAATACATTCCAAGAACAGTAGAAGATATTGAACCAAAACAACTTGCTAAAATTGCACATAATTCACTTCGGGTCATGTTTAATAAAAATGGTTTTACTGCCACAATCGATTCAATTCCAACAAAAATATTTGCTGCCCCTGATAAAGATTCTGCTCCAGATGTACCCAACGTTTTTTTAAATACTTTTGCAAACGCTCCAACCACTGGCTGAATAGCATTCATCCTATATAATAAAGTTATAATTGCAGAAAAAAATACAACTTGAGGTAAAGATCTAAATGCAAAAATAAAACCTGTTTCAATTCTATCTTTATTAAAAAAACCAGTTTTGGGATTTACAATATAAGATAAATCAATCGAACCTGTTTCGGGGTTCATTAAATTTGTTGGATCAACAGGAAGTTTTCCAGTAAAAGGGGGAACAAAAAGGCCAGTGAATAAAAATCTTGCACCAGCTTCAGAAGCGTCTAGTAAGAAATTGATTATATTACTTAAATATTCTATGGCAATTCGAGAAACAGGAAAAATGAAAATTAAATAACCCATTACAAATTGAATTCCGATTCCCCAAGTAATAAGTTTCCAAGGAACAATTTTTCTGTTCTCAGAACTTAACCAAGCGACAAAGCATAATGAATAAACCCCGATTAGGGACAAAATATTTAATCTAATATCTAGCATAATTTAATACTTTTTAATATCGACATTGTGACATAGAATAATGTAAACATAAAAAAAACAATTATAAAATAAATAAAATTTTTTTTGGAAAATAAGTTTTTTTAAAGTTTTTTTAAAAAAAATGATTAATGGGTTGACCTCAAGGTAGCAATTTCCGATATATAAATTGAAAATTTTTTTTTCAAATATTGAAAGAGAGAAAGGGTAATTTACATGAAGAATTTGAAGGCTATATTTTTTTTATTAGTCCTAGTTAATTTCAGTTTATTCGCTCAAGCAAAAGATGCAGCGAAAGACGCGGGTGCTGAACCTCCTGAAGCTGGTGATACCATCAAAGGTGAATTAGTAGCTGACGATGATACTGATGCTGGGCTTTCTGAAGAAGACCGTAAGAAGAAAAAGGAAATCTTAAGACAAGAAGCAATTTGGAAAAACCAAGATTTCGTTGGATACAACAAGAACTTTGAAGAGTTGCATAAACTTTCTAAAGCATTTGCAAACAACAAATATCGTTTGGCTTTATCTTCTTACCAATCTGGAATGAACACAATCTTAAAAATGAGAGAAAGTGTTGAACAATACAGAAAAGAGCAAGCTGAGAAGAAAAGATTAGATGAAAAATGGTATTGGCAAAAAGTTGACAGAAAATCTGCTGAAGAAAGATATATTTCTAGAGAAAAGATTTCTGCAAAATTAGCTGCTGTAACATATTTCACTAAAGCAATTAACCATTTAGATGAAATCACTAATCCTGATTTAAAAGAAACTGAAGCTTACAAAACTTTACTTTCTGCAGTTTACAGATCATGGGTTATGGCTGAGTATGATACTCAAAACTATCCACAATGTATTCCTATTTTAGAGCTTTACTTAGAAATTAAAGAAAACGAAAAAGAATATCCAGCTCACAAATATCTTGCAAGCTGTTACTCTTTTGAAGAAAATACTTTAAAGAAATATAAAGCTGGTTCTGACGATCAAATCGCAAAACTAAAATACAAAAAGAACGTTCACCTTTTAAGAGCTACTGAATTAAAATACGGTAAAGGTACTGTAGAGTACAAACATATCGTTGACTTAGTAAATAAAGACGAAGTTATTTCAGTTAACCCATAATTGGAAGACAACTCTTTCAATTAAAATAAAACTACTCTTTATAGGGTAGTTTTATTTTATTGAAATTGGATGGAAAAAGACACAATCCTATATGTTCTAACAAAATCAAAAGAGTTTTTAGAACAAAAATTAATCCCAAACCCTAGACTAGATACTGAAATTCTACTCTCAAATTTATTAAATCTTCCAAGAATCAAATTGTATTCCAACTTTGATAAAATTCTCACTGAAGAAGAAAAAGATAATTATCGTTCTAGAATTAAAAAACGTGCTGAACATTTTCCTGTTTCGTATATAGTAAATAAAAAAGATTTTTATAAATCAACTTTTTTTGTAAACGAATCTGTTTTAATTCCGAGACCTGAAACTGAAGAATTAGTGGAATGGTTTTTAAAAGAAAATTTGGTAAATCAAAAAATTTTAGATTTAGGTTCAGGTTCTGGTTGTATTGGGATAACTGTGAAATTAGAAAAGCCTTCTGTAGAAGTTTATTTTTCTGATATATCTAAAGAAGCATTAGAAGTTACAAAAAAAAATTATGATGAAATTATTAAATCTGAAGAGCAAGTTTTTTTTGAATCAGATTTCTGCGAAAGTTTAATTGGAACATTTGATTTTATTATTTCAAATCCTCCTTATATTTCAATTGAAGAAAAAAAAACAATTATGAAAGAAGTGCTAGATTTCGAACCACACTTGGCATTATTTGTTGAAGATTTTCATTCATTTCACAAAAAATTATTAAGCTCCGCAAAATCAAAGTTAAACGAAAACGGAAAAATTTATCTTGAAACAAATCCTTTATTTATTGATGATTTAGTTGAAATTGGAAAAGAGTTTTTTCAGAATTTTGAAATCAAAAAAGATTATTCAGGGAAAAATAGATTTATAAAATTTTATTAGCTTTTAAGCAAATTTTGGGTAATAAAATCCATGTCTTTTATAAAATAACCATCATAATGTTTTCTGTTTTCAATATGCCAATTATAATTTGCATTTTCTTCCCCAAAATCTTGTTCTCGAATAAAAGCTTCAATAGTGAGTTCATAGTAATTTAGAGTTCTCAGATGATAAATACATTTTAGTTGGATTTTTGGAATAACCACACGATTTTCTTGAATTAATTTATATAACATCGACTTCCCAAGTTCTATCAATTCTTTTATTTCATAAAATTTTTTAAGAAGAATATGATCTTCAATCAATTTAAAATGATGTAAAAATTTTAAATATTGGTATTCAATTTTATAAAGAGGCTCGTCTTCAGTTTTTGGAGAAATTTTATTCAAACATTCTTCAGATTTAATTATAGCATTTTCTCTATCAGTTGAATTTAATTCTTTAAACTGGGTTGCATTAAAATTGCTTAAACCAATACTTCCATACACTCTGAGTTCTAATAATCTAAATTGTTTTTTTAAATCAGGATTTTCTTCTTCTAAAATAAACTTTCTTAATTTATCAAGTATAGTTTCGGCTTTTGAATAACATTCCATTTTTAATTTTTGGTCAGCAATTCCAAAACCTCTGTTTTCAATATCTCGAATCCAAGAAGCATAATCTGCTAAAAAAAATATTTGGTAAAATGCTTCAAATAATTTAATTCTTTTTTCAATTTGTAAAAAAAGTTTTTCATTTCTTGATTTCATTTTTTTGTATTCAGGAAAAATTTCATAATGTAAAGTTTCAAAATTTTCTTTTGAAGATAAATTATTGTATTCATTTTCAAAATAAGTTTTTGATTTTTTGGCTAATCTTTCTTCGATATTTCTGTTTTCATAAAGATTAACCCATTTTGACCAATACTTATCTTCTTTATTTTCTTTTATTTTTTCTAAAATTAGTTCAGAATGATTTTTTTTATTGATAGTGTGATTATAAAATGGATGAATTAAATTAAAATATTCTTTATAAGAATCACCAGCCAAAATTATATATTTTATAACTGGCAAATATTTATCAGGAATTTTTTTTTTCACAATATTTAATTTTATTGTTCCAGTTACAGTTTTATCAAAAAATCCACCAATTAATTTGTACAATGCTTCTTTATTGAGTCCAATTTTTTCAGCTGTATCAGATAATAATTTATAATATTTACTGTAATTGTACATATTAATTTTCATACTTTCGGAATTATTTTTTTTCATGTTTCACCGTCTAGAGAAGTTGAATTATCAAGTTAAATAGTGGGTATATAAAAAGTATACCACATAATTTCTTTAGTAAACTCGAATAATCAATATTATTGTTTATAAAAAAATTCAAATATTCATTATAACAAATTATATTCAAGGAGAATTTATGGGAAAAATAATTTTATTAATTTTAGTTTTATTTTTAGAATCTTGTAGCACAAGAATTGGAGATTTTACAGTCATCTCTACAAGAAATTCAAATATCAAAAACTGGAAAAGGGCACCAGATAGAGTGGAAGGAAGTAGCTGTTCTTATTGGTTATTATTTTTTAAATTAAAAGGTTGGGATTTAAAAGATGCAATTGAAGATGCGGTTGATACTTACAACAAACAAAGAAAAACAAATGCAAATTATGAATCTTTAATTGATCCAAAACTTAGTAGCTCTTGGTTCACAATTCTTTTATTCACTCGTTCCTGTATTTATGCTGAAGGAACTCCAAGCGATTCTTGGTATGAAACAACCGAAAGAGAAGATCAAATCAAAAAAGGAAACTAATCATGAAAACAATTTTACAAACATTACTTTTATTCTGCATTATCTCAACTCACTTAAATTCACAAGCAAAAGATACACCTGATTTTTATGGAGATTGGACTTTGGTATCTTCATCAATTGATGGTGTAAAGTTTGAAATCAAAGGTTCATTTACAGAAACATATGATTATGATTCTATGGAATCGATTAATAATGGAAGTCTATCCCATAATGAAACAGTTATTACTTCAAACTGTATTGTAAAGTATCAAATTGAACGTAAAAATAAAAAACGATTTATTCAAACTATTTTATCTCATACAGGTTCAGATTGTGCTGCTTATACTGACGGAGATTCTATGATAGTAGATTATTCTGTATCTGGAGATATAATGACTCAAACAATTTTTATGAATAACTCAAAAATTGTTTCTAAATACAAAAGAAATTATCGTTAAGTAGTGATGAAAAATATCAAACCAAAATGTAAATTGAAAAATCAAATTTGAAAACTTTAAATAAAATTCAAACTTTCAAAAAAAGGAGACTATATGTCAAACGATAACAAAAAAATCGACCCAAAAGACAATCAAGCAAATCAACAAAATCCAAATAAAGGAACATCAGGGACTAACAAACAATATGACCAAGCAAAAGGAAATACTGGTAAACAGCAAAATCCAAATCAGAAGAAGTAAAGTTTGGGCGAATTTTTTCTCACCTAATTCTCCTTAGCCGTTAAAATTGATTTGAGTTGAGTGAGAAAAAAACCCGCTTTCAGCTACTTCGCTTTGCGAACCGCTTCAATCGGTTTCGCTAGTATTGAGAAATTTAACTTTAACAAAAAAAATTATTTGAATTAAATTAAATTTTTCAATTCAAAGCGGAGCTGCAAAAGAGATTGAAACGGGGTCAATATTTTGAATCTTTGGATTGGGGCTTCAAGGAAGAATATTTCACAAAATATTGACCAGAGTTGAAAGCTCGTTTTTTGAAGCCATCTTTCGGGCTGCAAAAATTTGCCAAAAAAAAATATACAACGATACTCCTGCTAAACGATAGTATTTCGTCACTTCTACTTTTGAATAATAAAATTTTGGGTGATCTCAAAACAAATCACTGCTCAGTTCCAGCTCCCATTCCCTCTCAGGGAAGGGGACTAATCAGAAAAATTCTTCTATCCAAATCAATTTGGGGTTAGGTGAAAATCCTTTTCCCTGTCCATCTCTTTCGCTTTGTTAAGGCCCATCTAAACTCTCCTTCATTCTCATGCTAACGGTTTAAGTAACTAATTTCGAAACACAGCTAATATTTCTGCTGGAGTAAGCACTCTGTTCCAAATGGAAACTTCAGATACAGAGCCATTTATAAACTCAGTTGGTGTAACGGCAGCTGACCCACCAATTACAGCGAAAGAAAGATTTGTAGCAGGTACGGTCGGTTGTTCTGTAATAATGCGATTAGTTCCATTAAAATAAATATTTATGGATGTAGAGGAAGTTAAACTACCACAATAAAAATTCCATGCTCCTACAATTAATTCGGTAGAAGGAATAATAACATAAGAATCAAATGGAGAAGTAGGAGAGCCTGTGAATATCATTACTCTTCTTTCAAGATTAACTCTTAATATCGAAAACTGTTGGTCTGCTACAGCTGCTCCATAAGAGATAATGCGATGTGTTCCGCTGAGTGTATCAAACCTAGACCAAGCACAAACGGTTCTGTTTGAACTTGCAGCAGGTAAACCAGCCACACTAAATGTCAAATATTGATTTGTCCCATTTAATAAAAAAGCATTATTTGCAACACCAAATCTATCTGTTGTAGTTAATGTTGGAGTATTAACAGCAGATACGTTTGCATTGTTTATCCTCTCCCCTGTTGCAAGTGGTGTTGCATCTAGTGGTATAAATCTCAGTAGTCCGTTTAAAAGTGCTGCTCTTTCAGCTGTGTTTGTATCTGTTGTTCCTGCACTGTCTCTTGCTCTCACCACATAATAATTATTTGTGTTCGCAGTAATTCCAGTGATTGTTGCAGTTGTGACATTGTTTACTGTTAGAACTGGGGTTGTGAAAACTTGTGCTCCAGAAGTTGCTGAACGATAAATATTGTATTCCATGTTCCCAGCAGAAGTGCTTGTGGCTGCAGTCCATCTCAGCTCCACTGAAGTTGCAGATAGAATTCTTAAATTGCTCACTCCAGCAAAAGTGATTGTGGAAGCCTGAGTGCCTGTTCCAGTACCTGTCGCAGTTCCTGTTCCCGTGCCAGTTGCAGTTCCAGTTGGAGTTGAAGCTACTTGATTTGGTCTAATTAAGTTTGGGATAAAATAACCAAGTGGATTGCAAGTAGAATCCAAAACTGAACAAGGTGGATTGATTTTGCAATTGAATATTAAAATAAAAAAGCAGAAGAAAATATTTTTCATTAACCCAAAAAGTTTGTTTAATTATTTTGTGCAATTAATTTTTTTTAGGAAAAATAAAATTTGTAAATAAATTATTAAGAGAAAATTATAGTTTAAAATCTGTCCGATATATCCAATACAATTTCTAATGAATTTATTTTTATATCTCTAATTAAAATTTTTGGAGATATTTATGGCATTAAAACAAGCATCGGTAAAACAAATTCGTTCTGCTGAACTTATAAGAGAACATTCTTATATTGTAATAACTATGTGCTATTACCCCCGTGGTTTAAAAAAAGAGTTAAGAGATGAATATAGGTCTGATCTTGCACCAGATCGTTTGCTATTTAAAGAATTTAAAGATTACCAAAAAAAAATTGGTCATGAAGAAGCTTTTGTAAAATCAAACTATGAAAATAAATTTTCTCTTAATGAAAATGCACTTCAACATTTAAAAGAATTGAGTGAATTAAGCAAAATAAAAGATGTATATTTAGTTTGTCAATGTGAGGTAGGTAAAAAATGCCATCGAGAAATGCTTCTTCTTACTGCAGAAAAATTATTTGGTGCAAAAATTGATTTTATATATCACAGTTATTCAAATTATTTAGATAGTATTTTTAGATCCTATTAAAAATTTATTTAGAAACAAATCCACTTTTTATGGAAGATTTAGTAATTTTCGGAAAAGAATTTTTCCAGAATTATCAAATCAAAAAAGATTATTCAGGTAAAAATAGATTTGTAAAATTTTATTGAATGATTTTTTTTCATTTACAAAAATTGGATTTAAAAATTAAATTTGTTTATGAACAAAATCATTTCTATTTTATTAATTCTATTTTCCTTAGAAGCAAAAATTCAAAATAAACCTGATTTGAAAAAAAAACAATCAGCTAATAAAGAAAAAAAGTTAGATTGTTCAGCATTTTTAAAAGGAAATTTTGAAAGTTATGATGAAAAAGGAAATCTAGAAGGTAAAATTTTTCGAGATGGAAAATGTTCTTATTATGAAGATAAAACGACAGATTTAAAAATGAAATCAGAATTGATTTATGATAAAAACTTAAATTGTAAAATTTCAATAAAAAAAATTCAAATAGAAAGTTCCACATTATCAGATGAACAAAAGACTTTAATCAAAAATTTTATTCCTACTGAAGAGATTTATAAAATTGATAAAGATAAAGCTTATTTCAGAGGTATTAATTGTGACTGTAAAGGTTATTATAAAAAAATCAATTGAAAAAGTTTTTATTCTTTTTAGTCATTTTAATCATCACAAATCATTTATTTTATAAATATTTACTTACTTATACTGAAAAAACTTCTTATATTTGGTCTGAAATAAATAATCGAGAAATTCCAGTTGGCGAGTATGATTTATTAATATTAGGTGATAGCCAAGTGATGAGTGGAATTCATCCACTGAAACTCTCAAATGAAACAAATCTAAAAATTTTATTTTACCCAAGACCATCTGAACAGGTAGAAGGAATTTATTTTCATTTAAAAAATTTTTATAAAAAAGGGTTTAAGTTTAAAAAGATTTTAGTAAATTTTTCTGAAATTAGTTCTTCTAAAAATCCAATTTTAGAATCTCATAAGTCTTTATCTTTAAATTTTCAGAATTTTTCTTTTAGTTTTTTTACTGATAAAATTTTATTTTCTTTGTACCTAAAAAATTTATCAAATTCTGTTTATTATTTTATTACAGAAATTTTTCCTTTATTAAAATTAAACTCCAATTTTACAAGAGAAATAAATCTAGTTCCAAAATCGGAAGGAATTATTTTAACTCAGAATATTGAACCAATCCTATATTGGAATATCTTTGGAAATTTGAAATACAATCTAGATCAAAATAGTAATATTAAAAAATTTTTAGTTGAAGAAAACTTTTATTTGGATTGGAAAGATTTACATAGAACTTGTAATCCTAATGAACAAAAAATGGAATTACCTACTGGATCTGAATTAGCATTTACAAACTTAAGAAAAGAATCAATTCCTGTTTGGTTAAAACTCTCTGAAATTGCGAAAGAGAATTCTTCAGAAATTTTTTATATCAAAATTCCATTTTCAAATATTTTCCAAACCAAACTTAAAGAAAATCCTCATATAATTCAAGCTGATTTTTATTTAATCGAATCCATCAAAAAAAATTTAGGTGAAGATAGAATTATTTTTGTGGACTCAAAATTTAAAGATTCTGATTTTGGAGATTATACACATCTAAATGTTTGTGGAATGATTCAATTGACAAAAGAACTTTCATTAAAACTAAATCAATTCAAATGAAATTAATTTTGATTTTACTGATGCTATTTAATTGTATAGATAGTCCTGATAAATATTATCCAGTAATTGATGCAAATACTAGAATTGCTTTGGCATTTGGAGTTAAAGATCAATCTTGTAATTATTCTCACCCAATCAAATCAATTCTACCAGGTAAAGCAGAAAAAAGGCAAGTTAATGTTTGTGTTCAAGCTATTATGATTAAGACATGTGATGAATGGAGGGTTGTAGATCCAACTCCTGCAATTTGTAGAACGATACGATTTCAATTTAAATTAAAAAGATAAAAAATTATTTACTTTTTTTTCTATTAGCTTATTCTAATTATTATGGAACAAGAAATTGACTTGAATAATCTTTATGCAATGATGAGACCACGAAAAGTTTGTTTATGTATGTCTGTTACTGAAGCAGAAATAATTAAAACCATAAAAAACGGTGCAGATACTCTAGATAAATTAGTTGATGAAACTTCTGCAACAACAGGGTGTGGTACTTGTTCCGCTCAAGTAATGATGATTTTGGAAAGAGAGAAATCAAAAACTTGATACTTGCAATTAACATGGCAATGACCCTTGATGGTAAAGTTGCAAGACCAGATGGAAAATGGTATGGACTTTCTTCTAGAGAAGATAAAAAGAAAATGGACTTGATTCGTTCTCAGTACGAAGCATTAATACTTGGAAAAAACTCGATTATAAACGATGATCCTGTAATTCATTTAAGATATGTTAGTGGCAAAGAGCCAACTCCAGTTTTACTTATTAGAAAAGGAATTATTCCCAAAACAAAAAAAGTTTTTTTGCACACTAAAAAGAAGCCAATTTTATTTTGTTCAAAAATAAATGAACAAGAAATATTATCTGAACTAAATGAACTTGCTGATATTTATGTTTTAAATTCTTTTGAACCAAAAAATATTTTATCAAAACTAAATGATTTGGGATTTGAAAAAATTTTATTGGAAGGAGGACCTAGTTTAAATGATGTTTTTTTTAAAGAAGATTTAATTCAAAGAATTCATTTGACAATTGTCCCTTATTTAATTGGACAAAATTCTATTCCGTCAATTGCAAACGGCGAAAAATCATATTTAGATTTTGATAAAAAAAAATGGTCATTAACAAATTTAGAAAAAATTGAAGATGAAATTTTTTTAACTTATGATTTGTAAATTCAACTAAAAAAAATTTAATTTTAAAATAGTTTAAAGAATGTATTAATTCCTAATTTGAAATTCATAACCAATTATATTTCCTTTTCTATCTATATCAATTGTAACTACAGTTGAATTTTTGATATTTGACCAAAGCTCTAGCATCTTTTGAGTATTATTTAAAGGAATTCCATTTACTCTTCTTATTACATCACCATTTCTTGCTCCGAGTTGATAAAATATATGTGTAGTAGCAACTTGGAAAATTTTGTATCCATCAATTTTTCCTTCAACCATATTTGGACCAAATCGAGCATCTTTGTAAATCAAACTTTCATCTCGCAAATACCTTTCAAAATCTGTTCTGGAAATTGGGCGAATAACAGTTTGACCGGGTTTTAAATTATCAGCTGTTGCATTTGGATCAGTTTTATGACCTTTTTTTAATCTAATTCTTTCTTCCATAGCTAGATGTCTAGCTTTAGCTTCTTTGATTGTTTCACCAACTTCTACATTTAAATTGAGTCCATTTTTAAACAAAACAGTATAATGTTCTGAAATTGCTTTAACGATATAGCCTTGAATTTTTCTTCCAATTGATAATTCTTCTGATTCTTCTTTATCTTTTTCTTTGATAGCTACTCTTGCAAATGAAGAATGCCCGGCAATTGTTCCTGTGACCATCATTTCTTCAACAGCTGGATCATCAACTGGTACTGGTTCAACAGGTGTACCGCCAGGACCTGAGCCTAATGCTTGTTCAACGATGATTTTTCCACGGATTAAATTTCCTTCTACCATTCCTTCATAGATGGAAACTGCTTTTGGAGCTGATTGATTTGATACTTGGATATTTTGGTTTTTTTTAATTTCTAATTTCTGAGGATTCAAAAATAAAAGTGCAATTGACTTAACAAAATAACCTAAAGAAAACGAAAAAAATAACACAACTGGGATCAATACATAAAAAGCATTTTTTTGTATATTTAATAAAAATGTATTCATATAAGAATTTAATTTTCAAAATTCAGTCTTGTCAATTAGTTTTTTTTGGGCGATTCGCTCTTTGAGCGACCACGCTTTTCGCTACTTCTCCATCCAAATTATTTTTTGGATGGAGAAACGCTACAATCGTTATCGCTTTTGTATTGGGGAATTTTTTTTATAAATTAGAATTATATTTTAAGCAAGTTTTTTATTTTCTGAAATATAAATTGATTAAATTCCTTCCAAAACTCTTTAACAAAGACAAAAATAAAAATAAAAAACCAATAATTTTTCACTAGAAAAATAAAACATAAAGTATAAACTTGAAAATTGTGTTGAGTCTTGAAAATAAATATGATAAATCTTTATCCAATTATAAATTCATAGATTTATTTGCTGGAATTGGCGGTTTTCATTTAGCTTTATCATCTTTTGGTGCAGAATGTGTTTTTAGTTCTGAATGGGATATATATGCTTCCCATGTTTACGAAAAAAATTTTGGAATGAGACCAAAAGGAGATATTACAAAAATATCTGAAACAGAAATTCCTTCACACGATATCCTTGGTGCAGGATTTCCTTGTCAGGCTTTTAGCATTTCAGGAAAACAAAATGGATTTAATGACCAAAGAGGAACTTTATTTTTTGAAATAATTAGAATTGTAAAATTTCATAATCCTTCAGTTTTAATTTTAGAAAATGTAGCAAATTTTGAAAAGCATGATAATGGAAGAACATTAAATATTGTATTGGAAAATTTAATAAACTTAAATTACAAAGTTTTTTATAAAGTATTAAATTCTAGTTTTTTTGGTGTACCCCAATCAAGAGAAAGAATTTATTTTGTTTGTTTTAAAAAAGAATTAAACATAGAAGAGTTTAAATTTCCAGAAACTGAAGGTGAATTGATTACATTAAAAGAAATATTAATTCCTGAAAACGAAATTGAAAAATCAATTTTTCTTACCCGTGAAGATATAAACTTCAAAACTAAATATGATGATCAAAATGAACATTTATTTGCGAGAAAAAATCCAAAACCTATTAGATTAGGTTCAGTAAATAAAGGCGGACAAGGGGAAAGAATTTATGATGTTAATGGGCATTCAATTACACTTTCTGCTTATGGTGGTGGAATCGGTGCTAAAACAGGACTTTATTTAGTTAATGGAAAAATTAGAAAATTGCTACCTAGAGAATGTGCAAGGCTTCAAGGTTTCCCTGAAAATTTTATACTATCTAAAAACAATTCACAAGCGTATAAACAATTTGGAAATTCTGTAACTGTAAATGTTCTTCAATCAATTCTTAAAAGGATAATCGGTCTTAAATGTTTGAAAAAAATCGAAGAGCCAGAATTGGTTCATTAACAGCTAAAGGTGGGTTTTTAAATGAAAGAACCATTTGTGATATTTTCAATAATTGGAAAAAATCTGATTTAGCTAAAGATTGGCTTAATCATATGAACTATGATTTGAATAAAATCGAAAATGTAACTGCTATTCATGTTCCAACTAGAATATCCAAAAAAGATTCTATTGCTTATGGAATAACTGAATCTGAATATGAAGAAGCTACAAAATTTAAAAAAGCAGATGCTCAAGTAAAAATTTTTATTAAATTAACAAATTTAATTAAAGTAGAAAATCTATCTTTAAAAAAAACTAATTCTGATTCAAATTTTAATCAAGTTGATAAAAGAACAGTAGATACTTATCAAAAAATGTGGGGATTTGATGAGCAACTAGCACATTGGTTAAAACTTTTCACTGGTCAATCTTTACCAAAATCAGAAAAAAGTTTAGATATTTCAAAACTTAAAGAACCCAAAAAAAGAATTTATATCAATGAATTCCCAAAAAAAATCCAAGAAAAACTTTTCGATTTTTTCAAGAATAATAAAATTTTAATAGTTAGTGATATTATTAAAGGTAGAGGTCAACTTTCAGCTGATTGGATTCTAGTGACCAAACTAAATGTTAATACTTTAGAAAATTCTTGGGCTTTAGTTGATATCAATTTAGCTATGAACTATTTTGGAAATGGAGAAGTCAAAATTTCACCCAGAGGAAGTATCTCTATCGGAAAAATTACTTTGCAAAGAAAAGGTGGAACTCCTGATCCAACAAGTTTACAATTTAAAATAAATCCTTGTGGACTATTTGAAATTTGAGAAAACTAATTAGCTAACATTTCACATTGGCAACTGAATTCTTCAATACCAAGCGAAAGTGATTGAAACGTTTCTCATCATTCTTATCTTGATTTTTCAAATAAGAAAGGTCGATGAGAAGTAGTTGAAAGCAAGGTTTTTTTACCTAACCCTGTTAGCCTAATAGGTAAGGGACGGAAGTGTAGTATTATTCAATTCAAACAAAATTGGGTTAGGTAAAAAAATTCGCCCAAACAACTTTTAGAAAATAATTTAAGTATAAATTCAAAAATCAAAATTACGATAAGACTTGATTTATTAAATTAGGTTGTTAAAAATGGTGAGTATGGAACATCATTCCAAACTTTCAAAAAGAATCACTTTGTATTTAGAAGGATTCACTCATATAGTCCCAGTACCAATGGCAGTATATTTTACAATGGCTGTTGGGGCGTTTAAATCTGAAAAAGAAGCAATAGGAATTTTAATTTCGGGATTTATATCGGGTGTAGTCATGATGAGCCTTGGGACGATGTGTAGATATTTTGTAATTCAAAAATTATTTTCTGAATATTTAGTTTCAGAATCAAAAGATAGGATTAAAAAATTAAAAATTGGTTTGTTAAATCTTCCTTATTTTGAAGCAAAAATTATTTTTGCTCGTTGGTTTATGGGTGTACCATTTGCACATATGGTTTATATTCTTGGCTGGGGAGTTGAAAAAGATTTACACATTAGCATTCCTTTTGTTATGATGTTCACTGCTCCAATTTCCTACATCGCACATTTATTTATTTCAGAAAGAATAATTGAATTTTATTTAAAACAAAATGAATTCAGAAGAGTAGAAATTAATTTAAATTCTAAAGAAATAAAAAAGTTAAATTATTTTTTAAGAATTATATTTTCTTTATTTTCGATTATTTCGATGCCATTTATATTACTTGGATATTTTTTATATGCTTCGTATGCTGGGTTTGTTCATTTAGGAAATCCAATTTTACATATTGGAATTTTGGGACTTTCAACTTTTATTCCACTATTTATTACAGCATTGTATCTTGCCTCAGCAATGAAAAGAGGACTAACTGATGTTGAACAAACTATTTCAGAATTAGCAAAAGGAAACTTTAAAAGATTTCTTCCAATTCTCAGCACAAACGAATTTGCAAGCCAAGCAAGTCATATAAATTCAGTTATCAATGCTTTAAAAAAAATGTATATTCAACTTAAAGACTTAAATGAAAATTTAGAAAAAAAAGTTTCAGATAGAACAAATGAACTTCAAGAATCATTAATAAATATTAAAGAATTAAAATTTAAACAAGATGGTGATTATTTTTTAACTGCACTATTGTTAAAACCATTTACAAATACAAAAGTCAAAACAGATTATCTAAAAATTGAATATTCAGTAAAACAAAAAAAAGAATTTGAGTTTAATGGGCGTTATTATGAAATCGGTGGCGATTTATGTTTTTCTGATTTTATCACCCTACATGGCAAAGAATTTGTACTAATTGTAAATGCAGATGCAATGGGAAAATCTATTCAAGGTGCTGGCGGTATATTGGTATTAGGTGCTGTTTTAAAATCAGCAATTGAAAGGAATTCAATTTTAAATTTAGGTGAAGATTTATATCCAGAAATTTGGTTAAAAAATTTATATAAAGAACTTCATCGTGTATTTATTTCATTTGAAGGCTCCATGTTGATTTCGCTAGTCCTTGGATTAATCGAAAAAGAAACTGGTCTTTATTATTATATAAATGCAGAGCATCCTTGGTCAGTGTTGTATAGAGATAATAAGGCAAGTTTTTTAGAGACAAATATACTAATTCACAAATTAGGTTTTGAACTTGAGACAAGAGAGGCTTCTGTGAATGTTTTTGAATTAGATTTAAATGATTCCATCATAATTGGTTCTGACGGTAAAGATGATATAATGTTTATGGAAGAAAATAAAAAATCAGTAAATGAAGATGAAACTTTATTCTTAAGAACACTTGAGTCAGTAAAAGGTGAAATTAAAGAATTTCATAAAATCATTTTAGAACAAGGAGAAATTATCGATGATGTTTCATTGTTAAAATTTACATATTTAAAAGAAAAAAAATACAATTTAGAAATGAACTCTGAATATTATTCAAAAAGTATTTCAGAACTAAAAGAAATTTTTATAAATCGGCCAGAAGAAATTTCAATTGGTTCTTATTTATCTGAAAAATTTTTTGATAGAAAAGAATACCTTGAAGTGGTAGAGATTTTAAAACCCATTTTAGAAAAATATCCTTCATCAACTGAAAATATATTTTTGATCTCAAGAGCTTATTATAATTTAAAAGATTTGGAAAATGCAATTTTTTATTCTGAACTAGTTAGAGCAAGAGAACCTTATTTGATAAAAAATTTAATTTTTCAATCTGAAGTTTTTATTGAAATGAAAGATTTTAAAAAAGCTTTAAAAAGAATTGAAGATGGTTTAAAAAAAGATAAAAAATCTCAAGAATTAATTTTAAGAAAACAAACAATACTTGGTAGAATGAATTGAATTTTTTAAAAATATTTTTATTTTTATTTTTATTTAATTGTAAATCAGAACCAGAGATTCTTAATTCTTCTTATTTAAAAGTTTCAAAAATTACATCATACACTGGAAAAAATTTAACTGATTCTATTTTTACTGTTCATGGAAGAAAAAATAAAAATATTTTAAATATTACAAATGAATATGAAAAATTTCACATAACATTGCCTTATGAGGAAGATTGGGTATTTAATGAAAATCTTAACTCTGTTTTAGACATCAAATCAAACAATTTAAATCTAAATATTTCTGTTTCAAAAGAACAAGATACTGAAATTAAAAATCCAGAAAATTTTTTGAAAGAATTAAAAAATAGAATCGAATCTAGAATTCCAACTCCAATTTTAAAATCGGAAATTATTAATTCTCCAACTAATCCAATTTTAAAATTTAAAATTCTAAATCCAGAAAATGGTTATAAAAATTTTCATTATTGGAGCATCAGGCAAAATAGAAGTTTTACAATTTACAAACTTCATTCTTCTTTTGAAATTGGTCAAGATGAAGTAAGTCAAAAACTAGAAGATAACATGAAATTCATCCAAGATTCAGGATTTCAATTGTTTTAAGATTCTTTGTGCTGTTCGCAATAAGCGACCGTGCTTTCCACTATTGTCAAAAAAATTTAAACAAATTTTTTTGACATCGTGTCAATCACTACCTCTAGTTTTGAAAAATAAATTTTCACAAAACTACGCGAAAGTGATTGTAGCGAAAATCCTTTTGTCTTTCTCGAAAAAATACTTTTTACATGTTTTGATTACAAAAGATTGAAGCGGAAAGCACGGTTTTTTAAATAGTAAGACTTAATTAATTAAGTACTTACTATTTAAAAAATTCGCCCCATTCTTAATTCTTCATTTTGAATTCATAATTCAATCAACTGCTCCAGCATTTTTTAAAGCTCGAATCATATCATCATTTTGCCATAATTTAGCTAAGCTTAACGGAGAAATGCCAGTTTTGGATTTTTGATTTACATTTGCGCCATTGTTCACTAAAATTTTAACAACTTCTTCTTGGTCAGAATCAGCAGCATAAAGTAAAGCTGTGAACCCATCAAAGGCTTGGCGTTTTAAACTTCCTGTTGCATCTTCTTGGTAATTTAGATCAGCTCCATTAGAAATCAAAATTCGCACAATTTCTTTTTTACCTTTCATTGCTGCAACCATCAAAGCAGTTTTACCAGAAAATTTTCCTTGTGTACCTCTTTGATTTACTTTTACTCCACTAGAAATTGAATCTTTTACAACTTGAAGATTTCCTCTTTCACAAGCCTCTAAAAATTCTTCCAAATCAAAACTAGACTGAGGTACGATTTGAAATAAAACAAAAATATAAAATAAAAACTTTATCATAAGCTTCAAGAAAAATCAATTTTGTAATCTGACAATCTTTTTTTTGAATAAGAATTTGATCTAGATAAATTTATTGAACTGAATTCGGCTGAGAATATTTTTAACTATTGAATCTAAAATAAATAATGATAATTGTAATGAAAGCTATTTTCAATTACTATTATGATTTAAGCAAACAATGTTAAAAAGTAATTTTTAAAGTTTGAATAATTAATTTTATTTTTATTTGGTTTAATAATTGTTTATATTATCTTCAGGATTTTACTTATTACTTTTAAATTTATATTAAAAAAATATTTTTTTGAAGAATTCAATTAATTTGCTTTTAGCAATAGAATAAGAATAGTTTTGGAACTATAAAGGTTTTTTTTCTTAGAAATAGTTTTAAAATCATGAATTTATATATGCTAAATTTATATTTTTTGTATTTTTATGTTCAAGAGGCAATTCAGATAAAATTGAAGGGTTTTGTGAAGAAGATTCTGAAACTACAAAAAAACAATTTTTAATTGCCATCTCTACCAAAGCAGAATCATTTTGTTATTTTAAACTAAACCAAACAGTAATCTAAAGGGTTTGAGAAAGTTTTTAGAATTAAAAAATGCTCCTAGTTAGGAATATTTATAATTTGCCAAAATTATGATATAAATTTAATAATGAAATTAGATTAATTTTGTTAAACTTCAATATTTTTGCTTTATGAATCTAAAAAATATGTTAGAAACTTTTTTTATTTATTAAAAAAGAGGAATAAGTATTTATTTTTGAACAACCAAATTACGATATTAGTATTGAGGTGTATATGAAATTTCTTGGACTGTTCTTTTTTTTATTTTTTACAATTTATTCAGAAAAAACTACTTTAACAAAGGCTGAAAAAGATGAATTGATTTTTGTTGAATCGATGAAACAAAAAGGTTTTTCTGATAGATTAATAGACAGACTTCATAAATCCATCGCAATAAATATATCTCGCGTAAAAGCTTTAACTGATTCAAAATATATTCAAAATGCTGAAAAATATTTAGCTGATGACCCCCAAACTGTGATTGAAACTTCTTATAAAAAAGTTTTTTACCAAGATAAAGAAAATAAATTTTATTTTAAATTAAATTTAAGTCAAGGTATGACAATTGAAGAATATCCTGATAAATATCTTTTTGATGCAAAAGCATTTGTATATCCAGCAGAAGATGGAAAATCTTTAACTAAAGTGATTATGCAATTTTCAAGAACTAAATATGATGGAAGTCGTTTTGTTAAAGAAGTAAGAAGAATTATCAACCCAACTCCTTTAAGCCCTGAGCCATTAAAACGTGAAGGTGAAAAAATAGACGAAGTGAAAAAACTTCAAGAAGAAAATATTACTGACGAAGTAGTTATTGCTGATAAAAATGATGATATAATAATTGAATATTATTCTATGCACGATAAAGATATACCTTGGGTGAATGAAACTCCCGAAATTGATAATCCTATAGCTTTAAAAAATACTTTAAATGATCCTAAAGAACTTTTAAGTTATGGATCTCAAAAGAAAATTTTTGATACATATCGTTTTGTACTTAAAGCTCTTGATAAAGAATTAGATAAAAGAGTAAAAGATATTGAGCTAACTCAAAGAGTACTTTTGAAAAAAATGACAGAAATGAATTATTGATTTTTTTGGGAGTTCCCTGAGCCAAGTCGAAGGGCGAATTTTTTCTCACCTAACTTTAGTTAAACGATAAATTATATTTTGTTATAGTGAGAAAAAACCTGGCTTTCCGCTAAGAGGGTAAATCTCTTTTAATAAGAAGAAAAAGTTTCCCCCAATTTTAGTTTCTGCTTAAAAAGTACGATATTGTTTTTATGAAAGACGGATTAAAAGTTAGAGTTCAGAATACAATTCTTGCA
>JAAFIR010000061.1 GCA_013297885.1 Leptospirales bacterium
TGCACCACCAGCTCCACTGAATGTCATCACACCCCAGGAACCTTGATATGAAGGCGCGGCGGAACCCGATCCACCACCACCAGACCCTCCATTCGCACCAGAGGCACCCGTTAACGTAACTTTGAAGACATTTGCTGGCACGGTCCAGGAATATTCGCCTGCTGAATATTCAACATATTTTTCTGAACCCTTCCCAAGCCTTTCGCATGCCTTTTCTGTTTCTCCTAAATACTTTTTACAAGCATTTGCTGTTAAGCTGATTCCTTTACTATAATTAATTTCAAATTCGCCTTTAGTATTTTTTTCTAATTCATTTAAAATAATATTTTTAACACCTAGTCTAGATATTCCAGCTAAACTTGAAATTACAGTATTGGATATATTAAGTGTTTCTAATTTGTTCATTTTAGAAAATAAGTCAGTGCTTTGAAGCCCCTTAAAATTAAGCAGACCATTATCTAAATATCTGCAAGCATTCCCATGAAGATCCAAAATTTTTAAATTTGTGAGCTTCGATAGAGAAGGAACTTGATTTTCAATCATGACTTTTTCACAGTTAGAATATTTATTTCTATCAAACTCATTTCTATTAATAAATACTTCAAGAGTATTTCTCACAGAAATATTTTCAAAAAATCGATTTAGAACTTTGTTTGGAATTGATGTATTTGATAAATCGATCTCTTTTAAATCAAATAAATTCGACAAAATATCAGCATCATTTTCTGTCAATTTTGACAGATCATTGTTTGATAAATCAATTGATATTAATTGATTGAGACCAGATAACATATTTAAATTATCTGATAAGCCGATATTTCTAAGCTTCAATTTCCTTAAATTCCGTAAATTCTTAAGACTATCAACGCTGCTCGTATCGAGTTTTATATTGTCTGATATATCAAGAGATTCAATATTTACGAGATATTTTGTTATGTTATTTAGATTTTTTATATCAATATTTCTTACTGAGAGCGATTTTAAATTTGGCATTCTCTCTAAATATGAAAGGGTTTCAGACTCAATTTTTGTCTCAGAAATATCTAAATGCTCTAAATTAGATAACAGCATGACTGCATCTAAATTGTTTAAATTTGTTTTAGCTGCTGATAAGGAAACTATTGACTGAACTCCAGTCAGGGCATCTAAATCACGCAAATTATCCTCAGCATTTGCAACCTTATTCACATCATAATCTAAATTTAGATATTTAGTCGACTCATGATTTAAATATGCTGACATTTTTTTCAAAATTTCTTGAATATTATTACTATTAATTGAAGCATATCTCTTAACATAGTTAGCAGTTTTATTACCTTCTTTAAGATAACCTGCATAGGTTTTATTTAAGGATACTTCAAAACTTCCTGAGTCTGATAAGAGCTTATTATCTTCAATAACAGAAGCTGTGATTTTTACTCTACAAATTGTAACGCCTTTAATAAGCTCTTTTTTTATTAATATAAGTGATTTTTTTAAATCGAGACTAAATATCTCTTTGCAGGTATCAGGATTTGCCGTTTTAGTAACTCCTTCAGACTCCAAAAATATTTTAGGTTCAATTTCAAGTTCTTTCTTTACAATATCTAATTTAATCCCAGAAAATGGAATTCTTTTATTTTTTTCATCAAATTCAACACCAATTCCTCCATTTCCTGTAGTCGTAAATAGGCCATTATCATCATTATAAATAATATCCCTTGAATCGTTTGTTATATTCATATTCATATCATTTTTAGGCTTAGTTTCTTTATCACCTGTATAAATCATGCTTTTTGGTGCAAATGCAGAAATTTTTAAATCTTTACTTTTAAAAACTTCAACTTTTTTTTCATCAACATCATTTTTCGAATTAATTTTACATGAATTCAATGATAGTACAGTAAGAGAAAGAGAAACAGGGACTAGGTATCTCATAAATCCTCCTAAAAAATAATTAAAACTACTTCAACACATCGCACATGCTATAATTTGGAGATCCTTCACCTAAAACTAGCTGACAATCAAATTTTGTCATGTTTATACCTTCCGTTTTATCCCACGGAGTTTCATTCAAAATGAAAGTAAATTTTCTTACTTTTAATATTTCAAAATTAAATCTTGAAACGTTAGTATTTGAAATATTTATATACCTCAAATTTCCTTCTCTGAAGGGAAAAATCATTAAACTTGTTAGTCCCCCAATTTTCCCAAATTCATCCTCAATACTACAACTCTGTCCATGCACATCTATATATTCGAGTGTTTTAATAGCTGATAAATATCCAATATTATCGAATATATTTATCATATCGCATCTTCTTAGAACATAATCATTGGTCATTCGCTTATAATCATTTCTTGCAATAAATTTTTTTAACTTTCCTCCCTTTCGATCAAGCACTTGAAAATATAACTGCAATATTTCATCATTAAGTGGAGTTGAAATTGGATTTTTACGATTTATCGAAATATTTAAACTTTCTAGATTTTTCAAACTCGCAAATACCTGATACTCAGACTCATGTATTCTTTTTAAAGGATTATCTGAAATATCAAGTTCAATAATGTTTTGATTATTTTCTAAAAATTTAAGAGAATAAAGTCCAGTATTTCTTATAGACAAGGAATTCAATTTAAAACTATTAATAATATTTAGATCTAAAATACTTGGGTTTCCTGAAATATCTAATGATTTTAATCCAGGAATAATATCAAAAATTTCTCTTATTGATTGAAGTCCAGAGTTTTGAATTGAAAGTGAATCAATCTGATTTAAAGAATTTAAAATATTTCTTAAGTTCATTCTATTGCTATCAAGCACAAGCTTTTTTACGTTTCTAAACTCTTTTAGCGAGTTTAAATCATTAAATGTGCTATTTGTTAGATCTAATGTTGTAACTTTTTCTTTAAATCTATGTAAAAAATCTATATTTTCTATATTGTTGTTTTGAACTCTCACTATACCTCTTTTCAAATTTTTTACAAAATTATCAAAACTTTCTTTATTACCAGAGAGTAATGACCTAATTTTTTCATCATTTATATTATATTTTTCTTCCAATGTTGAATAAAAATTAGTGGTTCCAGTAAAAATTTTTGAAACAATTTTACCACTTTTTCTACCTTTTAAATCTATACCTATTTGTAACTTACAAACTAAACTATCGGTCACATATGAGCTATGAATTGAAATAGTTGAAGTTTCAGAATCAAATCTAAACAAATTTTTGCATTTTTCATCAGTTTCAATTGTTATATTTTGCAATGACCCATTTGTTACTTTGGCTTCAAGACCAGAGAACAAATTCAGTTTATTCTCATTATCTACATATGATTCACCAATTCCACCTAGTCCTTCACTTAAAAACAGTCTGCTTCGACTCTTCCAAATCTCGCTCGGAATTTTAATCTCTACATTCGGGCTTACAATCTGCTCTGTATCTGCATTTGATTGATCCTCATTTTGTTGTTTTTTTGAACAACTCATGCTAGAAATTAATAGAACTGATAACAGAACATTCCTAAAAATCTGTTTTCTCACTCTTGCCTCCTTTGCATAATATTTGGACACAACATATTATTTTATAAAAATTTATTTATGCTAAATATTTTCTTATAAAATTAATCTGTTATATGCAAATTAATTTTTTCTTGCTAAAAAAATCTGGCCAGATTTTTTTAGACTTTAGTTCGCCCTCACTGTCTAAAACCTAGATTTTGGGACATTTAAATGTCAAATAACGGAAAATCGATCAAAATATGACAAATTATCTGAATGAATTTTTTTTAAGTTAAGAAAATAAATTTTAATCACATTATGATTAGAAAATTTTTATTAACTTAGTATCAAAAACTTCATTGCGTCATTCTGTATATGTTTTAACAAAAAACATATATCAAGTCAAATGCGGATAAATTATTTTATAACTTATTATAATTATTAGAATTATTATTTAGCTTCAGTATATGTATTATTAAAACATATACTGAAGTTTGACTTTTAGACT
This sequence comes from Leptospirales bacterium, assembly GCA_013297885.1. Taxonomy (GTDB): domain Bacteria; phylum Spirochaetota; class Leptospiria; order Leptospirales; family Leptospiraceae; genus UBA2033. The sequence goes on from JAAFIR010000061.1 coordinate 3,990, forward strand.
CTATTAAGCGATTTTTATAAATGAAGAGCGTTTTTAAAATGTGTCAAGAAAAGAAATGGTTTTAATATGTGCAATGATAAAGATAACTATATAACACTTCCCAAAAAAGAATTTGATGAAATAATAAATTGTTATAAAAGATTAAAGAAATCTATAAATGAAATAAATGAAATTAAGGAAAAAATTGAAACTTTATTATTAAACAATCAAATTTCTTATAAAGATAAACCAGTAAAAAAAATCCCGGGAGGCGGAAAAATTATATTGATGAATGGAGAGTTCAGAAAAGTTTTTGGAGCACTTTTAAAAGCAATTCAAAAGAAATATGGAAATAAAATATACTTTTTTTCACAAGATGAATATGAAAATTTAGCCGGAAAAACAAGACCTGAATTGTCAAAAGATAAGAGAAATATTATATGGGAACATAAAAACTATCATGCCAAAAAAAAAGAAGAAAATAAGAGATTATACTTGAATGAAATTATCAAAAAAAATAATCTGAAATTTATAAGAAAGAATAAGAGATTAAAATACAATCAAATTAAATTAAAAAATGTTTCAAAATATATTGATTTATATGCACTCATTAATTCAAAAATTAAAGCACTAATAGCTCTTTTAAACTCTGAGAAAAGATATCCATATTGCTCAAAAAAAAACCAGTACATGCCTATCCCTGATGACATACATTCATTTACTTTTAGTGAAAAAGAGAAAAGGAAATTCTATCATAAAAGCGCAACAAAAAATTGGACAGAACTTGAACTATATTTTATGAACCTCACTAAGTATTACCTAAAAATTATTCCGAATCAGGTTGAAACTCCAGGAATACCATATATAACAGATGAAGTCGCAATTAAAATTTTAAAAAGTAATATACACATAAATAATCAATTTTTAGATAAATTAAATATATTAATTAATGATTATATCCAAAGTAGGATTCAAGAATTTTTTGAATTTTTTATAAATTTATCTAACATAATAAAACTTGACAAGCTGAATAGAGATGATTATTTTGCTCTGTCAAAAATTTTAAATATACCAATTTTTGATTTTAATTCTAAAGTTCTCTCTGTTATAAACAGTATAAAATTGCAACATAAAAGTAAAACGTCGAAGTTCCACGCATGTTAAGTTGAACATTGAATATATACAATGATTTCAGTGATTTTGATGGATAGTAAGGTTCTAAGTAAAATGCATTTTTTTCATGGGAATTAAGTTATTT
>JAAFIR010000071.1 GCA_013297885.1 Leptospirales bacterium
TAATCAAAGCAAGAAATAACGAAGCATTAATTGAAGAAGTCAAAAAAAAGATTTTACTTGTTCCAAAAATCCCTATTAGAAAAAATCAGGAAGCGAAGGTTTGAAATGAATAGATGATTGCTTCCCGGGTTGATAGCAGTGGTTAATCCCTAACGCTTTAAAAACTAATTTTGAAAAACTTTTTCGTTTAGATTTAGTAAATATATAAATCAGATTTGTTCCATAAAAGTATCTTTTGGATGTCTTACTTATTTCTAATTTTTTTTAGAAAGATTATCTAGTTCTATTTTTAGAATTATTTTTTCATTTTTAAGTTTAAAAATTTCCTCTTATTTTTCAGTAGCTTTTTTTTCAATAATCACGACTTTCCCTCATTTCATCAAACATTTTCTTTAAGGCTTTTAATTTAAGTCTTCTAATGTAGCTTGAACATTCCAAGAAAATGCTAAAATTGTATTATAAACTCAAACTTTTATTCCATCTATCAAAAAATCAGTTTCATACTTTTTAAGCAGTAATTAAATTTAAGTGTAAAATTTTTTTCTATTTTGAATGAGATTTGTCTTTTTAATATTAAACGCGGTAAGCTTAATTATTAAATTATCAAGAATGTCGTTATCATTAAATCAAATATCTCTTTATAAATACTAATAGAATTTCTTCTCAATGTATTTATATTAAATTTGGAAATTTTAACTTACTATCCATATTGAAAAACTGTTTTTCATTCTTAGATAGTTCTTTTACTTAATTTCAAAGAATTAATTTTTTATGATTTCCATTTAATTTGGACTTTTATTTTTTGAAGAAATATTCAATTTCTTTAGCTTTTTTCATTAAATTGATAGCACATTATTCGATCAGTTTTGCCAAATTTCAGGCATTTGGTTTGAATTAAAAATTTTAATTTTTTAAAATTTTATAAAATTTCTAAATACTTAACTTAACTTCTCTTACATTAAAAAAATATTTATTTCAAGAAAATTTTTTCTAAGAATATTATATTTCTTGAAATTTATTAATTTTTGATTTAACTTTCAAAAATAATGTATAACTTAAATAAACTGATCTTTAAAGAAAAGCTATTTGTTTTATTTATTATGAAAATGAATTAGGTAGAAATTTGTCAAAATATTATCGATCTAAATTTAAAATTACTATCGAATCACAATACTATTATTAAACAGGAGTATTTTTATTGAATTTTTTATAGTTTATGTCTCTTAATATGAGACTTTTTTCTCAAATAAAAAAAAAAGTCTACTTGTAAACTGCCAAATATTACGAAAATAAAATAACTAAAAATTTAATTTTTTTAAAAAAAATCAAATTTTCAATATAGCAAAAAAACCTAAAAAAAACCAATAATCTTTACTTTTAACCATTTTAGCATTAAAATCAAAGAATTAATCCTCGATATAAAAATTCCGATAGTTTCTTTACATAAAGAATAAGTTCAGACACAAAGTAAAAACAAATACAAATTGTAAGCTTCATGCTTTCAGCTTGTATGATCATTCCATGGAGGGAACATATGATCATAAATCACAATTTATCAGCGATTAATTCGCACAGGGTTTTGAAATTCCAAAATGAGGAAGTTTCAAAAAATATGGCAACTTTGTCTTCGGGCATGAGAATCAACAAATCAGGTGATGATGCATCTGGTTTAGCGGTTTCTGAAAAAATGAGATCACAAGTAAACGGTCTTAGACAAGCAGAAAGAAATGCAGAAGATGGAATTTCCATGATTCAAACTACAGAGGGTTACCTTAACGAGACTAACGATATTCTACAAAGAATTCGTGTGCTCGCAATTCAAGCTTCAAACGGAATTTACACTCCGCAAGACAGACAAATGATTCAAGTAGAAGTATCACAACTAGTTGATGAAATTGATAGAATTGCTTCTCAAGCTGAGTTCAATAAAATGAACTTACTACAAGGTGATTTTGCTCGTGGTTCAAGAGTGGCTTCAATGTGGTATCACATGGGAGCAAATATGCACCAAAGAGAAAGAGTTTACATTGCTACTATGACTGTTCGTGCTTTAGAATTAAAGAGACCAGATGGTACAATGCTTTCATTATCAACTGCAGATTCAGCAAATGATGCAATTGGTACTGTAGATGACGCTCTTTACAAAGTTAACAAACAAAGAGCTAACTTAGGTGCATACCAAAACAGACTTGAGCACACTACAAAAGGCTTAATGGTAGCTTATGAAAACATCCAAGCTTCAGAATCAAGGATTAGAGACGCAGATATGGCTGAAGAGTCTATCGCATTTACTAAGAATCAAATTCTTGTTCAATCTGGAACTGCAATGATGGCTCAAGCTAACACTAGACCACAATCTGTACTTCAGTTATTAAGATAATTCTGTAACAAGAATTTCTTATTTAAAGCCGGGCACCAGCTCGGCTTTTTTGTTTTTATAATTAAAATATAAATTTTTATAACTAAATCCAAATAGTTATGCAGAATTTGAATTTTATTGGAAGGCTTTTTCCTAAAAAAGTAGAATTTATAAACTTTTTTACATTGCTAAGACATGTTTGTATTGTGGGATTTTGTAGAGTTAGG
>JAAFIR010000026.1 GCA_013297885.1 Leptospirales bacterium
AAATCTGGCTCTCTATTAGGGTCTCGTTTCTTCGTCCTTCCCATTTTTACTTCTTCCTCTATCATAATCTTTCGTCCTTTTAATAAGATTAAGATTTAACAAAACACAATTTTATCGATAGTCCCATTTCCCACATAAGGATAAGTTAAATTACTCGGTGCAAATAGAGTAGCTGCAATATTTACAATTACATTTGTGCTACCAAATGAATTGCTTGCAGTGATTGTATAATTGGTTGCGACTTTTGCAGATGGTGTTCCTGAAATGGTGCAAGTAGTTGCATTGATGCTAAGTCCAGTTGGTAAGCTTGGGTTCGCAGAACAGCTAGTTACCCCACCTAGAAAAGTTGGAGTGATGCTTTGTGCAGTTCCAACTGGCAAAACAACAGAGCTTCCAAATGGATAGACCAAATTGCTTGGGGGAACATTATTGATTTGTAATTGAACTACAGTGTTGACTGATCCAGATCCATTAGTCGCTGTGATTGTGTAATTTGTGGCTGAGCTAACTGAAGTTGGTGTTCCTGTTATTGCACAAGTTATGGAATTTAAAACAAGACCAGATGGTAAAGATGGACTCACAGTACAATTGGAAACAACTCCTGTGATTGCTGGGGTTACAGAAACAGGACTTCCAATTGTATAAATAGTTGGGACACCAACAGAAAGTGGAAATGAAAAACCAGTTGGTGCAACTAAAGGAGTTGCAATAGACACAAGAATTGAAGAGCTTCCATGTTGGTTGCTTGCTGTGATCGTATAAGCAGTGTTAGGTGAATCAACTGTTGGAGTTCCTGTGATAGCACAAGTTGTTTGGTTTAGAACAAGACCTTGAGGTAAGGAAGGATTTACATTACAAGAAGTAACTCCGCCAATAACTGATGGAGTGATATTTACAGTTTGGTTTGTGTTGATGGTGGTGGAAGTTCCAAAGGGATAAGCCAAATTTTGTGGTGCTAAAGTGTTCACTCCAAAATTGATTACAATACTTGTGCTACCAAATTGATTGGATGCAGTGATCGTATAATCAATGTTAGGTGATACTGTTGTGGGTGTTCCAGAAATTGCACAAGTGGTTGGATTTAGCACAAGTCCACTTGGTAAGCTTGGACTAATTCTACAAGAAGTGATGCTTCCTGAAAATGTTGGTGTGATAGTTCCAAAAGCTCCAGTTGTAAAAGTTTGGGTATTTCCCCCAGGGATTGTTAAATTTGATGGGGGATTTGCTGTTGCAGAAAGTGTGACTTGGGCTGTGGTGCTTCCATGTTGGTTAGTGGCTGTGATTGTAAATGTAGTTTGTGGAAATGCTGATGTGGGAGTTCCAGTTATGGCACAAGTTGTAGGGTTCAAACTCAGTCCTTCAGGTAAGCTTGGACTAATTGTACAAGAAGTCACAGCTCCAGTAAATGTTGGGGAAATGCTCACTGCAGAGCCAACAGTTAAAACTGTAGAATTGCTACCAGAACTAGTTGTATATACTAAACTGCTAGGTGCAGGATTGGTTGGTTGTACCCCCCCCCCCGTATCATTTTTTTGTCCACCAAGTAAAGCTAGGGGATAAGCCATATTGATTTTATTGCCTTTTTTTGAACAATTCAAACTTGTTAATAAAATAAAAACAAGTGGTATTAATTTTTTAAAATTGATTTTCATCATTTTCTCCTTTTCAGCATTTTGCTAAATTTTTCCTATTTAGAGTATAATTACCCTAGTTAGGTCTAATTTTCGGATTATTGATTTTTTTTGTCAAGTAGAATTTTTATTTTTTAGACTGTGTGCTGGTTATAGACAGTGGGCTGCAGCCCACTGGACAGCGGGTAGCTACCCGCTGTCTCCAAGGGCTGCAGGAGAGCAAAGCTAAAAAGAAGTTGGCTTAAAATCTGTATCATTAACAATACTTGCAGAATTTCCAGTTGCTCGAATTGCAAAAAGACCATTTTTAATTGCATAATCTTTTGCGTCTGATTCAGTGCGAAGATAGGCAACTGCCCCATAAATTCTATTTTCTTTGTATCTTGGAAAAATTGTTTTTATATTTTCTAATTTTTCTAAAAAAGTATTTACATGTTGGACTTTTAAAGTGGTTTTTACTTCTACAAAAACAACTTCATCACCATTTATTGCAATTAAATCAATTTCAATTTCTTTATTATTATATCTTTTTTTTACTCTCTGCAAAGTTTCATTTACAGGAATTCCACGAGCATTTAAAATTGGAACTAAATCACCTTCCACAAGTGATTCCATTAATTTTCCCCACTGCCCCACAAATAGATTTTCCAATTTTCTCAGCTTTCGATCAGTCTCTTGAAATTTTTTATCAGTTTCCTTAAATGATTCCTTTAGCTGCCTATCAGTCTCTTGAAACATAGCCCAAACTTTTTCAAATGTCAATCCAGTTGTTTCCATAAAATTCTCCTTTTTGGTTTTAAGTTAAACTAGCATAATTCCTATTTTAAATTTAGACAAGAATTTTTTTTTAAAACCAAAACAGTGAACCAATTTTTTTTGGATAAGTTCGCTTTTTTGTAAATTATTTTTATAACAATTTAGTGTAATCATTTGTCTGAAGTAATCGGCACTTCGATACTAAATTTTTGTTATTCAACAAAAATTTCACTCAGTGACCTAATCTTATTCTATAAGAAAAATTTAACAGTTACTCAGCCAACGAATTTTTCAGCAAACCAAAACAGAAAAATCCGGTCACTGAGTGAAATTTATTTCAGTAGTATCGAAATAAATTTTGTATCGAAGTGACAAAGCTCAAATAGAAATTACTGCACGTTGCGGACAAGGAACATGGAGCGGTTTGGTGAAGCAGGATTGGTTTGATTACCAAATGTACCATTTGTATCTGTAAAAGAGTACATGGTTTTGTTGGAATCAAATGCTATTGAAGATTTACAATCTTGAGCTGCGCAGGTACCAATAGAACCAGTAATACCCTGTAATTTTGTCCAATAAGTTGGTGGAGCTGTTACAGGCTGATTTCCATCTATATCATATTTTGCCACAAACATATCTTCCTGACCTGAAATAATTCCACCTAAATTTCCACTCGTTTTTCCTGCGATAAAAATATTATTCGAGATTGAATCATGCTCCACTGAGTTTACAACAGTAATCGCACCTGTGACCCCAAGACGTTTTGTCCATAATTTTGTTCCAATATTATTGAATTTTGTAATATAACCATCAGCTGTTCCTAAATTTCCAATCCCATCAACTGAACCTGTATGATTAGCATAACCTGAAACAAAAGACTCGCCTGTAGGTGTAGTTGTTACACCAAATGCAAATGTAGTTATTGAAACAGGTATGAAAGCACAACCTATATAAGCCAGACTTGAATTAAATCTGAATAAAACTGGTCTCCAATAAGTTGGTGTTCCACTTCCACAATAACTTGAAGCTCGACCAGCTCCAGCTACATAGACTTTTCCAGTAGAGTCAATAGCAACTCCATAACCATCTGTACCTAGAGATCCATTACCTGGAACTATGCTTCCAGTGATACGATTACCTGTGGTAGGATCAAACTTTTGAAGAATAACTGCTGGATCGCTAGCACTTGTATGACTCATTCCATCTATTCCATTATCATAAGTTGTACCACCACCTATAATATCACCATTGTTATCAATTACTACACCTGTATAATAATGTCGATGAGCTATTCCTGTGCAAGTTGTCCATTGTAAAGTTCCGTTAGAATTGAATTTAGCAATAAAACCTGCATATGGTGCTGATGTGACGCAACCATGAAAATTTCCAGCACCATGAAAACCAGCAATGTAAATATTGCCTGTCATGTCAAAGACTAAACCATCAATTCCAGTTCCAGATCCTCCGGAAACTCCGATTACACTAGTCCAAATTCTTTTCCCATCTAGGTCATATTTACTTATGTAACCAGAACTATTTCCACCGGTACTAGGGATAATTTGACCGTCCATATTAGTATTTGTAGATCCAGCAATAACTAAACAATTACAACTTATATTATACTTCATACTGTTTATTCCCGCTTTTGTATCCCCACCATTCACACCATTTATCACTGTCCAAACATTTCCACCTCTACCTAATAATTGTAAAGTGATTGGAAAGTCTTTTGTGAATGTGCTGGTTATTGCTGTAATTGTAAAACTGGGAAAAGTATCGTTAGCCCCTGGTGGATTTGTGGGAGCTCCGGTAATTGCACCTGTTTGAGGATTAAAAACTAATCCAGGAATTACTGTCGAAATATCTGGTGTGATGCTCCATGACTGAACTACTGCTCCTTGATTCATAGTTGGAGTAAAATTCACTTGGTTTCCTTGAAACACCTTGTAAGCACCTTGGGTGGCTCCTGTGTAGGAAAGAGTTGTCGGCAATGTGTTTACAGGCACAGGTGCTTGAGTTGGTGCAGGAACTACAGGAATAATTGGTGCTGGAGTTGTTGTCGAAGGAGGTATGAAAGGAATTGCAAGAAGGTTTGACAAGACTTGTGTACCTGGAGAATTAAAATCAAAAATAGATTTTTTTGGTTTTAAACATTGGATTTGAAAAAGAATCAAAAATACTATAAAATAAGCCTTCATACATCTAATAACAAATTTTTATTCAAATTTTTTCAAGCAAATTATTTTTTTTGCAATTTGATTTAGGTATTCTACACTAGTTATTCTAAATTATTCATTTGATTATTGAGTATTTTAAATGCTAGAATTTGATTTTTTTTAAGAAAAATTATTTCTGAATACTAGCGATTATGCGAAAGAGATTGAAGCGGTGTCAAAATTTTGCAAATGCAAAATTTTGACAAGAGGAGAAAGCTCGGTTTTTTTTCACCTTACTCAATTTGATTTGAATCAAATAGTATTTAATTTTATTATCTTCCTTATGAGAAAAAGAAAAGAGGATTAGGTGAAAAAAAATTCGCCCTGATTCTTATAATAAATTTTACTTATTGAACAAATCTAGTTAAGAACATTGAATTATTTGGTTTAGCTAAATTTACTGTTGTGCCAATATCTCCATTTGTTGTTCCACTTGCATACAAAGTATTTTTTGTGTCAAAAGCTAAACCTGTTCCAGAAGTAGTTGAACCTGCAGAACCAATGAGCTTTACCCAAATTAAATTTCCCGCATTATTATATTTTGCAATAAACATATCTTGAACACCTTTCAAAATTTCACCGTTTAGATTTGCATTAGTACTACCTGTTATATAATAAAAATCATCAGGTGAACGAACAATTGCATTTGCAACTGTCGATGTGTTGCCTGCCACGGCTAACTGTCTTTTCCAAAGCAAAGCACCATTATTTGCAAACTTGGCTATAAATGTATCTCGGAAAGATCCAGCAGATGAAATTTTAGGCAAGCCATCTAAATCTACTTCAGTGGATCCAGCAATATAAATATTGTTTGAAGGATCTGAGATCAATGCAGTACCAACATTATAACCATTTGCAGAAGCTGCTAAAGAATAACAATTTGTGTAAGCCATCGAACTATTAAATTTATAAAGAACTATTGTGGTTCTTAATGCAACTGTTGCACAAGTTCCAGAAGATTTTGAAAATCCTACCACCCAAAGATTTCCAAGAGAATCTCTTTCTACAGCACTACCCCCATTATGTCTGCTTGTAGTAATTGGACCGCCACTTCCAACTAGAGTTGGTGAGCCTTGCTGGGTTCCATTAGAATCAAACTTCAACAATACAACTGCTGAATCTTGTCCTCCAGTATTCACCACACCATCAAACGGTGTATTTTTGACTGCACCAGTAGTATATATATTTCCAGAAGAGTCAGTTACATTTCCATTTGCACTAAGTTCTGACCCAGATTTAATTGTAGTCCAGAGTTTATTTCCATTACTATCAAATTTTGTAATTCCTAAACTTCCATTATTGGCAACTGCTATTCCATCATAAGTCCCTGTCGCCATATTATTATTATCTGTTTGACCAGAAATAATTATATTTGCTGAGGAGTCGATACTAAGACCAGTTTGGTCAAACCAACCATTTGATCTAGGAACAATTTTTGTCCATAGCCTCACTCCATCTAAATTGTATTTAGTTGCATATGCTGAAGGAATCGATGGAAATGGATTTGCAACTCCATCCAAATTACCAGCAGTCTGCCCCCCAGCGTATAGGCTATTTGTGGCAGTATGAAAAAATAAAGAGCCGAGTCCACCACTAGTATTTTGTCCAACAACACCTGTGATCACAGTCCAAACATTCGCCCCAGTCCCTAACAATTCGATTACTATAGGAAAATTTTGAGTAAAAGTTGCAACTGTTGCTGTAATAGTAAATGCAGGATAAGTTGTGTTAGCCCCTGGCAGATTTGTGGGAGCTCCAGTGATTGCACCTGTTTGAGGATTAAAAACTAATCCAGGAATTACATTCGAAATATCTGGTGTGATGCTCCAAGATTGAACTACTGCTCCTTGATTCATTGTTGGAGTAAAATTTACTTGGTTTCCTTGAAACACTTTGTAGGCACCTTGTGTGGCTCCTGTATAGGAAAGTGTTGTTGGCAATGTGTTCACAGGTGCAGGTGCTTGAGTTGGTGCTGGTGCTGGTGTCACAGGAGGAATTGGTGTTGGGTTAGAAATAATTGCAGGTGGAAATAAAATTCCTGGAAGAGCTGAAGATAATAGATTTGTTTGGACTTGGTTTGAATTAAAATCAAAAATAGATTTTTTTGGTTTTAAACAATTCATTTGAATTATAACAAACAAAATTAAAATTAAAACCTTCATACATCCATTAACAAATTTTAATTCAAATTTTTTCAAGCAAATTATTTTTTTAAATCTAAGATACTATCGTAATCTGTGTTAAAATTTTATTAGAAGAGTTTAAGTTCTAAAAGTTGAATCATTTTTATTTCTAAAACTAACTTTTGTAATTTGTAAAAGAAAAATCAAATTTTAATTCAGCAGATTTTAGTGCTTTTTGTGCATCTTGAAGATCATCTTTTTTCTTTCCAGTTACACGAACATATTCACCCATAATTGCAACTTGAACTTTGAGTTTTAAATCTTTAATGACTTTTACAATTTCTTTTGTGTGTTCTTTTTCAAGACCTTGTTGAATTTTTACTTTCATTCTTGCAGCATTACCTGTTGCTGCTTCAATTTTGGATTCAAAATCAAATGCTCTCAGTCCAACACCTCTTTTTGCAAGTTTATTAATTAATACATCAATCACTTGTTTAATTTTAATTTCGTTATCAGAAAAAATTACAATATGTTCTTCTTCGAGAGTGATATCTGATTTTGAACCTTTAAAATCAAATCGTGTATTAATTTCAGCCATTGCTTGAGAGATCGCATTTGCTAACTCAGATTTTTCTACTTTGGAAACTACATCAAATGAAGGGTCTTGTGCCATAATTACCAAATTTCTAATTATTTAAAATTAGTAAATAGTTCTTCTTACATACGGAATGGACAAATTTTTTTGCAAGCAAAAAAACCGGGCTTTCCTCTCTTGTAAAAAATTTGTATTCTCAAATTTTTTACACCGAGTCAATCCCTTTTGCTAGTATTGAAGAAACTTCTTGACAATGCAAATTAAAATGGTTATTAAAAAATTTTATTTTTTTGTATTCATCGATTTAATTTCAAAATAACATTTTTCACAAATTAATTTTATTTTGATTAATTTTATAGATTCATCATTCCAACCATTATGTTCTAATCTTATACTTTCACATTTATCACACCAAGCTTCAATATCATCATCATCTGATTTGAATTCCATATCTTCAAAAGTTTCAAACGATTCTACAAAGCCAATTTCTGAGTTTGAAATTAAATGTTCACAAACAAAAGCTCTTCTTGCTCTTTCATGTTTTTCACAATCTACAAATTTATTTTTTTCTTCATTTGCTTTTTCATTATCCAAAACTTCATAAATTATCATAAAAATAAATAAATTCTCTGTTTCGGGTCTATATGCTGCTAATCCATTTAATAATTCACAAGCTATAGAAGAAAATTCCCAACCAATATTTTTTGAACTTTCAAAATAAGCTTTTGTTAATTCGTCAAATCCATGTTTTATTCCAAATTCTTTAACTTCTTCTAGTTTGTTTTTCATTTTTTTTGGAGTGTCTTCTTTATCCCAAGACCACAACCAAGTATTTGTTGTTTTAGAAAATGTCCCAACTTGATAGTATCTGAAATTTAATTCATCTTCTCCATTAGAAAAAGTTAATATTCCAGCAGGTTGATCATAAAACCATTTAGGATAAGAGTTAATGTTGTATTTTTTATAAAAAATTTCTTGTTTTAAATTTAATTTTTCAAAACAATTTTTTTTAAATTTATCATAATTCATGATTTCTAATTTTTTTTACTCTCGTCAAACGATATTACTATTGCTGGATGATAGTAAAAAAAGGAATCGCCCAATAACCTCAACCAATCTTTTTTAACAAAGCAGTTTTAAAAGATTCAAGTTGTGATTTTTCAATGGAGCCTTGCACCATATCTGGTTTGCCGCCACCTTTGAGACCAAGTTCTTTTGAAATATCTTGGAATATTTTTTTACAATCAATTCCATTTTCTAAACTAAATTTATTTGTCATAAGTAAAATGGTAGTGTTTGATTCATTTTCGTTGAGAAATAAAATGAGCAATTTTTCAGAACGATTTTTTAACTGGTCAGCAAATTCTTTTAAAGAATCAATTTTTTGGTTTTGAAAAGATTTTTCGATAAACTTCAGACCAGAAATAATTTTTGCTTCACCAAGAATTTTTTCTGCATCTGTAAAAAGTTTTTTGGATTCTTCTTGTTCTTTTTTCTTTTTTTCTTTAATTAAATTTTCTTGTTTTGATAAAAGTTCAGTTTCAATTTGTTTTTTTAAATTTCTAAAATAAATTACTGACCCAGAGCCAAGTTCAAATTTTTCTTTGATTTCGGTTGGCTCTGGCAATTTGATTTTGATAAAATCTTTTGTGTCGCTAAAAAAATCTTTGGACTTCAAATGATAGTCTTGGACTTTTCCAGATAAAATTTGAAATTCTTTTTGAATTGTTTCAATTACTTTTTCACCACAAACTGCTTCAATTCTTCTGTTTCCAGCACCGGGACTAGATTCTTTTAAAATATAAAAATGGGACAAATCAGAAGTGTTTGCAACATGAGTTCCACCACAAAACTCTACTGAAAATTGATCCATGCTCACAACCCGGACTTTGTCTCCGTACTTATCATCAAAAAAAGCCATTGCTCCAGTTTTTTTTGCATCTTCCAAATTTAAAACTTCCGTGTTCACTTTGACTTTTTTTTCTATTGCAGAATTTACTTCTTCTTCTACTTTTAAAATTTCATCTTCTTTCATTTGTTCTGGATGTGAAAAATCAAATCTCAAATATTCATCACTCACAAGAGATGCTTTTTGGCTCACATGTTCTCCAAGAATTCTTCTTAATGCTCCATGAAGCAAATGAGTTCCAGAATGATGAAGAGTTAATAAACTTCTTTTGGAAGACTCAACTTCAGTTTCTACAGTTTCAGAAATTTGGAACTCACCTTTTAGTACTTCACCAATATGAATGATTACATCATTTTCTTTCCAAGTATCATTTACTTTAAATAAAGAAGATTTTGTTTTAATAAACCCTGAGTCACCAATTTGACCACCTGATTCACCATAAAAAGATGTTTTATCTAAAATGATTACTGCTTTACTACCTTCAGAAATTTTTTCTTTTTTGGAATTTTCTTCGATTAAAAATAGAATTTTTCCATCATCGTTTAACTTTGTGTAACCGCTAAAAATTGTTGGTGAAACTTTTTCACCAAGTAAATTGATGTAGCTAGTTTTTTTTCCTTTCCAAGATTCACGAGAAAGAGTTCTATCTTTTTCTAATTCTTCTTCAAAAGTTTTTTCATCAAAACTAAATCCACGCTCTTCCAAAATTTCTTTTGTCATTTCTTTTGGAAATCCATAAGTTCCATAAAGCTGAAATGAATCTTTGCCCATAAAAACTTTATGATCTTTATAAGATTTGATTTTTGATTCCAATACATCTAGTCCAAGTTCTAATGTGTTTAAAAATAATTCTTCTTCAGCTTTGATAAGTTTCACTACAAAATTTTCTTTTTCTTTTAGATTTGGATATTCAGTGGAATAAATCGAAACTACTTCAGGAATAATTTTGTATAAAAATGAAGTTTTGATTCCAATTTTACGTGCAAATAAAGAAGCTCTGCGAATAAGTCTTCTGATTACATAACCTCTTCCAGTTTTGTCGGGAATTACTCCATCTGAAATTGCAAATGTAATGGAACGAGAATGATCTGTTAAAACTCTAAAAGAAGATTTATTTTCGCTAGAATATTTTACTCCAGAAAGTTTTTCTACAAATTCGATAATACGTTTTAATTCATCAGTGTCATAAACTGAATCCACATTTTGTAAAAGGAGTGCAACTCTTTCAAGACCAGAGCCTGTATCAATTCCAGTTTGTTTTAATGGATGAAGAACACCATTTGTGTCTTGGTCAAATTGATTAAATACCAAATTCCAAAATTCTAAAAAGCGATCACAGTTACAACCTGGTTTGCAAGACTCTTTATTCCCGCAGCCTGCATAACCTTTATTAACCCCTCGATCTAAATACAATTCAGAACAAGGACCACAAGCTCCTGAGTCACCAGCTGGACCCCAAAAATTGTCGGCTTTGCCAAGTCGCACAATTCTTTCGCGTGGAATTCCTAAATTTGCCCAATATTCAATTGCTTCATCATCATCTAAAAAAACAGTGATCCAAATTTTTTCTTGTTCAAATTTTAGGAAGTTGACAGAAAAATCTAAAGCATATTCAATTGCCTCTTTTTTAAAATAATCACCAAAACTAAAATTTCCAAGCATTTCAAAAAACGTACAATGCCTTTCTGTTTTGCCCACATTTTCTAAATCAGTTGTTCTTAAACATTTTTGAGAACTAGATGCACGACTAAATTTTAATTCTACAGCACCAGTAAAATAAGGTTTGAATTGAACCATTCCAGCAGTGGTGAATAATAATGTTGGGTCACCTGAAGGAATTAGGCTTGAGGAAGGAACAATTTCATGTCCTTTGGATTTAAAATATTCTAAGAATTGTTTTCTGATTTCACTAACTTTCATAATCTCTATCTATAATTGTAATTTCTAATTTTTTGAAAAGCAAAACTATTTCTTCTTCTCTAAATCCATTTTTTAAAAGATAAGAATAAGTTTTGATTGGTGTACTGATTTTAATTTTTTTTTGGATTAAGGTTTCTAATTTCTCTAGAAAAATTTCATCTCCAAAAATTTCAAATTTTTCTTTGATTAAATTTTCTTCATAACCTTTTTCGATTAAATGGAACTTGATTTTTTCTTTACTCCAATAGTCTTCAATTTTAAATTTGATATAATTTTCTAAGTATCTATCTTCGTTTAAAATATTTTGGCTTTGTAGCTTAGAAATAAAAAAAGCGGAATCAGAATCACTGACACCGCTCTTTTTTAAATAATTTAGAACCTCTTTTAAGGTTCTATCTTTTTTAGTAAAAAATTTGAGTAGTTTTGAATACTCCAATTAACGTTTAGAGAACTGAGTTCCTCTTCTAGCTTTTCTTCTACCATATTTCTTTCTTTCCACCATTCTTGAATCTCTTGTGAGGAAACCTTCTTTTTTGAGAACAGCTCTATTTTCACCAGACTTTAAAGCAAGAGCTCTTGAAATAGCATGACGAATTGCATGAACTTGTCCGTTAATTCCACCACCAGTTACATTGATTTGGTAATCAAATTTGCTATCAGCGTTAACTTTTGAAATTGGATCTAAAACAACTGAAACTTTTTGATCACCTGTTTTAATGTATTCTTTAATGTCTTTGTGATTGATGGTGATTTTTCCAGTACCATCAGTAATTTTTAATCTAGCTACAGAAGTTTTTCTTCTACCTACTGTCCAAGTGCCTTTATCTTTTCCCATATTGTCCTTCTATAATTCTAATTTAACTGGTTTTTGTGCTGATAGATTGTGATTTGCATCAGCAAATACTCTGAGGTTTGTAAGCATAACATCACCAAGTTTGGTTTTTGGTAACATGCCTTTTACACCTTCTTTAACAATTCTAGTTGGATTTTCTTTAATCAAATCTTTAAAAGCAATTGAAGTGAGTCCACCTGGATGAAGTGAATGATGGTGATACATTTTTTGGTCTTTTTTTCTACCAGTAACTTGAACTTTTGCTGCATTTATAATAATGATATTGTCTCCACAATCTTGGTTCGGAGTGAAATTTGTTTTGTGTTTTCCTCTGAGTCGAGCTGCAACAACTGAGCATAAACGCCCAAGCGTTTTACCTTCAGCATCAACTACAAACCAAGCTTTTTTTACTTCTTCTTTTTTAAGAGAAGGTGTCTTGTGAATTTGAGATATAATAGACATGATATTACCTTTTAAGTCATATTTTTAGAGCTTGTATTGAATTCAAGAAAAAATCAACATAAAAACGAACTTTTGAATAAAAAAAAGCTAATGAATATTACATCACTTGAAGACAATTAGTATGAGCCAAACTTTTAAGTTCATTCCAAGAAGTTTATTTAGCTACTTTTCACTAGGTAGTTTTTTATCCAATTCATTTTCTAAATTTTATCATTTTGGTTTTTTAGAAATATTTGGAATGATATTCATTTCTATTTTTATACCATTAAAAAAAATCCGTTTTTTATTTTTAGGAATTTTATTTTTTCAATCTTTTTTAATTTTTAAACTAGCATATTATTCCAAAAAAGAATTACCTTTTACAGAAACAGATTTGGAACTTGTTCAAAAAAATAAAAAAGAATTGTACTTTGAAATTTCAAAAGAGATTCGTAAAGGATATTATATTTCCAAACTCAAAATTGAAAAATATGAAACTTCAGTTGTGATCAAATCCTATTCGATTGACTTAAAAAATTATACTTATTTTTGTAATTCAAGTCAAATTCAATTTACAAATGAAAAAAAAGAAATTAGAGAAGGAGAAGAACAAGCAGTAATTTTATTTCCAAAAGATTGTAAAAAAACAAAATTAGATTTGCAGAGAGAAAAATTTAAAGAAAAATTAATTAGCATATTAGAACAAAATGGATTTGATGGGGATGTGCTTGATGTTTCAATTGGACTTCTCCTTGGAGATTCAAGTTATTTAGATAAAGACTTAAAAGAAAAAATTAGAGAAGGAGGACTTCTTCATTTATTTGCTGCATCTGGACTTCATATTGGAATTTTAGTTGGATTTTTTTATTTTATTTGTAAAAGAATTTCTTTTTTAAATTATTATACTGAAAAAATTTTTCCAATTTTTGTTGGACTTTTATATTTAGTTTTTTTAAACTTTCCTGTATCTCTCGAAAGAGCATTTTTGTTTTTAGCAATTAGTTTTATTTCTTCAGTATTTTTTCGCAAATTAATTCCAATTGATTTGATTTTAAATTCTATTTTTTTTATTTCTATAATTCATCACGAAGCTATATTTCAAATTGGATTTCAATTGTCTTATTCAGCTGTATTTGGAATTTTAATTTTAAAAGAATTTTTGGATGAAAATTTTTTTCTAAAATACAAAAACTTTTTTACTGAAAATTTTACAATTTCACTTTCAGCAATGATTGGAACTTATTTGGTTTTGATTTTTTATTTTCATTCGTTTAGTTTTGGTTCGATTATGATAAATTTTTTACTCGTGCCTTATGCTTCTTTTATTTTACCCATTTTATATTTGAGTTACCTAATAGAATTTTTTCATATTTTAGTTCCCATATTTATCTTCAAAAAATATTTTTGGTTAGCTTCAAAATTTTTAATCCAAAAACTAATTGATTTTTCTATCACTTTATCTGAAGAATTTTCCTATTATTTAGAATTGGAAAAAACCCCAATGGAAGCTTATATCCATTTTTTTGTGCTTTTAGGGGTTTTAATTTTATTAAACTATATTTTGAAACTAGAACTAAAAAATTACAAACTTACTAAAAATTTATTTGTAGTAGTTTTTTCTTTTATTAGTTTGATTTCTTTTTTAGTTATAACTTATTTTTGTTTTGAAAAAAAATCTAACCAAGAATTAAAAAAAGTTTCTGCAAATTTTGATTATTATTTAGTCCGAGAAGAAAATAAAATTTATCTAGGTGGAACATGTAAATATTCAGAATACAAAATCAAAAAATCTTTTCGATTCCAATTTTGTAAATCTGTGGATGAGTTTTATTACCAAACTGAAACTTGTAAAAAATTTGCTGAAATTTGTGAATCTCGTTCTGGGTTAAAATTCAACATCATTCAAATAGAAAAAAATTTTCCCAAAAAATTTAACGGATATTATTTTTACAACACTTCCAAAGATGATTTAAGCGAGCTTCAAAAAGAAACAAAAACAGAGAGTGGAAAAATTATTTTATTTTTTCCTTATAAATCAAAAGACAAAGTTAGTGATTGGGAAGAAAATAAAAATGTACTTGGAATAAACAAAAATTGGAAATTCATAACATTTAATGAGCTTTGAATATGAATTTTACTCCGTTAGTAAAATTAAGGATTTTTTTAAACAGAATGATGCGAACCCTAGAAAAAAATGGGGACAAAATTTTTTAATAGATCCAAATATTTTAAATTTTATACTAGATTCTATTCCAAAAGAAAAATTAGAAAAAGTGAACACAGTTGCTGAAATTGGAGCTGGTCTTGGAGCATTAACATATAAATTAATCACATTAAATAAAAACCTTATACTATTTGAAATTGATCCAGTGTTAATTGAAAACCTAAAACAAAAAAATCTTCCTTTAAAAATTCTAGAAGGAGATGTTTTAGAAAACCTAGAAAGTTTAAAAAACGAAAAATTAATTTTAGTTGGAAATTTGCCTTATTATATCAGCACAGATATAATTTTACTTGCACTAAAAAAATTACCACATCTCCAATTTGGAATTTTCATGTTACAAAAAGAATTTGCATTTAGACTTTGTAAAGAAATTTCATCTCTTTCCATTTTTTCTCTTGCATTTGGTGAGTTTCATTATTTAAAAACGATTTCAGAAAATTGTTTTTTCCCAAAACCAGAAGCAACATCGGCTCTTGTAAGTTTTATTCCAAATGAAATTAAATTTGAAGAAGAAAAAATTTTAAAATTTGAAAAGTTCACCAAGTCTATATTTTGGGGAAAAAGAAAAACCATTTCCAAATCTATTTCAGAATCCCCGTTTACAGACCAGAGTGAAAAAGAAATGTTTAATCATTTTTTAAAAGAAATTGATTTTCCAATTACCAAAAGACCAGAAGAATTAGACAAAAAAATTTATAAGGAACTACTTGAAAAAATATGATCCCAAAACCAAAATCAAAAAAATCCCAAGCACTAATTGTAGAAGGTGGTGGAATGAAAGGAGCATTTGCTGGTGGAGCTCTTGCTGCAATGTGTAAGTACTATCCTCCCAAAAATTTTGATTTGATGCTTGGAGTTTCTGCTGGTTCTTGTTCACTTGCATATTACGCTACTGAAGATGAAAAAAAATTAATTTCCAAAAAATCAATTTTAAGTATTTGGAGAGATGAATTACACAAAGATAAATTTATTTCGTTTAAAGAATTGATCAAATTAAAACGAATCATGAAACGTGAATACATTGTAGATGAAATTTTTAGAGAGAAGTATAAAATTTTATTAGAAAAATTTAAACAAATTAATTTTTATATCACAGTATCCAATCTCAAAACACTTGTTCCAAATTATATCAAAGTCAACAGTGAAAATTTTTTTGAAGTGCTTCGCTCAGCAATTTCACTTCCAATCGCTACAAAAGGAATTCATTTTTTGGATGATTTGTTTTTATCTGATGGTGGAATTATGGATCCAATTCCAATTAAAACTGTCATCCAGAAAGGTTACAAAGACATCACTTTAGTTTTAAATCACCCACGAGATTATTTTTCAAAACCCACTCACAAACTACTTAGTTATCTATCATTTCCAAAACTAAAACCAATTCGTGATTTTCTCACACATGAACATCATGTCAAATACAACGAAGCAAAAGAATTAATTTTAAATCCACCAAAAGATGTAAAAGTAAAAATCATCGATCCAAAAGAAGACATCGGTGCTTCAATGCTCACCACCAACAAAAAAAAATTAATTCGTCTAATTGAACATGGTTGGTCTGAGGCAGAAAAGATTTTTTCTAGGTGAGTATTTTTTAACGATTAGAAATGTCGTTTTGTTATATAGTTTGATATGCCAGTTTCGTTCTCAGAAATATCAAATAATATTTCACTCAAGTTCAGAGTCTTTTAGAGGCTCAAATTGAATACCATTGTCGCCTTCAATTGGTTCAAAATGAGTAATATCTCCATTGTAAATTTCATATGGAATTTCATTTGGGAAAGCTTTACCAGTAAGTTTATTTAAGTCTTTATGTTTACATGTGCAACAATCAATATAATTGTCACTTAATACTATCATTCTAATTCTACCTCCGAAAATTCATTAAATATAATTTTGCTTTCTTGTTCAACTTTAATAGTTAAGTTTCATTTTTAGTTTTTTACAAAATGCATATTTGAATAAAGATGATTTTTCGCTCAAACTTTCCATGGTTTTGGTTCTTCAATAGGCTCAAATTGAATACCATTGTCTCCCGGATATGGTTCAACATGATCTATGTCGCCCACGAAAATCTCGTCAGGAATTTCAATTGGAAACGCTTTACATGTCGCCCCATTTAAATGTTTACATGAATCACAAGAAAAATCTATACCATCAAAAGTAATCATCTTATTTCTACCTCCGAAAATTCATTAAATTTATCTACTAATTTTTTTGAAACTAATTTACTGTCTCTATTTATTAAGACGAAAATTTCTACAAGTTACTCTGAATCTTTTTCTTCAGAGTAAACACTAGTTATATATTCAGAAGAAATAAAACTTTTCATATTTTTATCTTACTGTTCTTTTTAGAGATTTAACAAACTTAATTTTGCCCAAATTCATGAACAACAGCTTCCTAGAAATTTTCTGCATTTAATCTTTTATCATTCAAGATCAAATTATAAGCAACCAATATTTTCCACTCCGACAAATTCCTGAATAAGGAACTGATGAGTATTTAAAATTAATTTCTATGATACAATG
The DNA here is from genome assembly GCA_013297885.1 of Leptospirales bacterium. Lineage (GTDB taxonomy): Bacteria > Spirochaetota > Leptospiria > Leptospirales > Leptospiraceae > UBA2033. The sequence goes on from JAAFIR010000026.1 coordinate 17,176, forward strand.
GATTGAAAAAAGAATTGTTAGGAGAGAAGCCCAAGCAATTATTTTAGCATTTAATGGTGAATAAAATTTCGTATATAATTATAAGAGGTTATTATGAGTAAAGGAATTTTTAAAGATGGTAAGTATGTTTTTGATAAAGAAAAACAACATGAGTTTAGTTATATTTACATCATACCTTTTATAGGAATTCCATTTTTGCCGATTTTGTTTTTTAGTTCTAGAGTTAGTATGTTTGGAAAGGCAGTTGCTTTTGTAATTCAAGCATGTGAAGTAATAATGATTCTTTGTATTCTGACTTTGTATTTAGGTTTTTGCAGTGGAAGGTAGTGTATATGAATTAGGTGTTGTTGTTCAGCTGCTAGGAAGCTAATGGAGTTTGGTTATGTTTACAAGGAGGCTGAAGCAAAAAAGCTTTAGACCTTTATAAAAATAATTTAAGAGATGGAAGTAATTTAGTTGTAGAAACGTTGTCACATCATTACTTTCCATCTCGTCCAATACCAGAAGAGAATACTGAAGAGTATTTTAAGCTTATTGCAATGATTGAGTTTATGGAAAGAAGAGTTATGATCCGAAATGCGAGATCTGTTGTGATTGCTTTTGAAGGGGAATAGAATGAATTTAAAACCTATGTGTTTTGGAATTGTTGGATTTATTTTTGCTGTGATTTTATTTTTTGCAATGATCGGTTCTTTGATTTTTGGTATATTTAATTTTGAAAAAGTTTATAAAACAAAAAGTAAAAGTCCTTTTTACTCTTTTTTATTTTTATGGATAGTTTTATGTTTTTTTGCTTTGGTTATTTATTTAGTAAAATCTTTTTGAGGTGATATTTTGGAGTCTTTATATAATTTAGGGGTAATTGTTTCTTTAATTGATTTAGCTTCTAGAAAAATTGAAGACATCAACAATAAATTTGGAGAATTTTTGGAGGCTACCTCCGAATCAATATAATGTATTAAATTCTGTTTTAATAAAATGAATTAAAAATTTTTCTTGAAACGAATTAAGTTTCATTTTTTTTCTTTTTGAATTTATAAATTTAATTGAATCTTCAAAATTAGAATTTTTATTTTTTAATAAATAGATTAAAATAGCTACAAAAAAAGTTCTGCCATGACCTTCAGCACAATGGATTAAAGTTTTTGAATTTAGATGTTTTATTTCATTTAAAAATTGGATTAGTTTATTTTTATCTGGGACTGATCCATCAAGAATTGGAAATGAAATATATTTTTTATTTTGAATGATTTTTAAATCTTCAGAAAATTCAGATGTTAAATCAATAACCGTATCGATGGATTCTGGTAAATCCTCAAAAAAAACTTTTTTCCCAATATAAAAATTCTCTACAAAATGATTTATTTTTTCTTCAGAAGAAATTTTATAATGAAGATACCAAATTATATAATTTATAAAAAAATAGGGAAACATTAAAATATGTATTATGAAAGAATTTTTTCCATTCTTTTTTTTCATAAGCAATTTTGAGTCATTCAAAAAATAAATGATAGCAAGAAAAAAATAATTACATGAAACCCAAATAATTAAAAGCCTTAAAAAATAATTAACTATATTGAGTTGAAAATAGAAAAATAAAATGGAAATTAAAATAAATAATAAACTAAATCTAAAGTTCATTTAAAATAAGATTTAATCTGAAACTAATTTTATCAAACTCAATTTTTTTATTAAATAGAATATTTTCATTTTAATAACTCTTCTTCGACTTGACTATTTATGTTATAAAAAGATTAAATAGAAAAATGAATTTTGAAAATTATATTCTTGAAGCTATTAAACCAAATAAAGTTTTTGTGGAAGATGCAGAATGTATTGATGAGGTTGAAGACTACAAATCAGTGCTAGATGAATTATTCTCTCTTACAAGGGATGAATTAAAACTACAATCATTTTCAGGTGAAGAAAATCTTGGTATCGAATTAAAACTTGTTCTAAATGAAGTAAAATATATAATCAATTTAGAATATGGACTTGGTTCTTTAGATAACATCAATTTGGTAAAAGGATTAAACAAAATTTTAAAATCTAAAAAATCCAAAAATAAATTTTATACATTTTGGTCTTCTGATTCATTTGGACAAGAAGTAGGTTTTTTTTATACAGACCAAGTGATTGGAAAAAAAATAATCCAATTTGCAAAAAAGCACAATTTAAGTGTAGAAAATTTTATTGAGCAATACCAAATTTCTGATGGAAAAACTAAAATTGGTTATGAAGAAGAATAAATTATTAATGCATTAGCTATAAAAAATTATTTTACTAAAAAAAATAGTCTAGTGATGTCAAAATTAAATTCATCTCTAATTCTAAATAAATTAAAAAATACATTTTAGGGTGGAAGTAAAAATTTTCACTAGAACAAGCATTTTTATTTTATAGAACAAAGTTTTGCGAAAGGGATTGAAACGGGGTCTATAAATTTAATTTTTTAAAGAATTTTTCCTATTTAGTATGGAATTAGAAATTTATTGACCGAAGTTGAAAGCCCGGTTTTTCCCTTTGGAATTAAAAATGTTGAATTAAGAATTAAAAATGTAAATTTTTTAATTTACTTATAACATTCAAAATTCTTAATTCAGCATTCCACAGCCTAGCTGTGGGAAAAATTCGCCCTAAATTTTAATTAAAATAAATTTTTTAAAACAGATTCGTTTTCTGAAATCCAGTTTTTAATTTCACTTACTATATCTCTTGGTTTCATTTTGATTTCAAATCCAAATCTGGATTTTGCTTTTGAAGAATCTGAAACATAATAAGGAATATCTACATTTGCAGTTTCTGGATTTTTTGAAATGGAAATTTTTTGTCCAGTAACTTCTTCGCAAATTCCAGTATATTCTTTTAAACTAACTGAACCTTCTTCACCACCACCCAAATTAAAAATTTCAGAGTTCCATTCATTTGATTTATTCATTTGTTTTATTATACAGTTGTATAAATCCAAAGGATGCATAATGTCTCTTACTTGTTTTCCTTCACCACCAAAACCAGTGAATGAAAGTGTACCTTGAAAATAATGTCTTGCAACCCAAAGGGTAAAAACTCCTTGGTCAGTTTTACCAAATTGACCTTTCCCTGCTATGACTCCGCAGCGATTAATGATTGTTTTGTATCCAAAATTTTGAGAATATTCTTCTAAAAATAATTCTGAAGCTAGTTTTGTTGTTCCATATAAAGATCTAAAGCCAGATCCAATTGTGGGGAATTCTTCTGAAATTCCTTTTTTTGAAATACCGTTTAACTCTTGTTTATCGCTAACTTCAAGTCTAGTTTGATTTTCAATTAAGTTGATTTTTTTTATTGCAGGAATAGAATATACTCTACTTGTTGATAAAAAAATCATACCACCAGATTTTTTCCTACCAAATTCAAGGCAATTTAAAGTCCCATTTAAGTTTGTATCTAATAAATACTTTGGGGATTGTCCACCAGTTCCAGCATGAACACTCGGCTCAGCAGATGCTTCTAAAATAAAATCATAATTTTCATTTAAGTCCTCTAAATCAGAAAGATTTCTAATATCTCCATGAAAAAAATCAATACCTAATTTTTTAAATTCTGGTAAGTTAATCTCAGATCCTCTTCTTTTTAAATTGTCTAAAACATGAATTTGAAAATCTGGATTATTTTTTTTAAATAATTTTGCAAGTGAACTTCCAACAAATCCAGCACCACCAGTAATTAATAATTTCATAAAAACCTCATTTAATTTTTATCCTACTTGAATTTTTAAACCATCATCAACAGCTCCCAATTGACCAGTTCCAGTATTTCCAGTTATTGAAACTAAAACTGTGAACAAACCAATTCTACCTGTAAACATCAACATTGCATATAAAACTTTTTCAATATCTGTAATTTGAGAAGTAAAACCTAAACTAAAACCAACAGTTCCATATGCAGAAATTACCTCAAAAATAATTTTTATCAATTGGTTATTTCTTGGATGTAACAAACTAAATAGAAATATCATAATTACTATTGTAGTTGTTGCTAAAAAATAAAGTCTTATGCTCATTGCTACAGAATTTTTTGAAACTAATTGTCCATAAACAGTTACTTTACTTTGAGAATTGATTACATTACTTAAATATTTTACTAAAATTACAAATGTAGTAATTTTAATTCCACCAGCTGTTCCTTGAGGTCCACCACCAATAAACATTAAACTACAAATTACAATTGCAGTTGAATCATAAATTCCAGACATATCAAAAGTGTTAAAACCTGCGGTTCTAGAACTTACAGAAGTTAAAACAGAGTTTATTAATTTAGAATAAAAATCTAATTTACCTAAAGTTTTTGGATTGTTGTATTCGATTGTATAGATAAATAAAAATCCTAAAAAAATCAATAATAAAGATCCAAATAAAATAATTGAAGTTTGAGCTCGATTTGATTCTCCACGTAATGATCGATTATAAGATTCAATTCTATATTCTGTCCAAATAGAAATTTTTGTGAGAAAAAAATAAATCGCTGAGGGTTCTTCTCCTTGTATAGCTTTTCTCATTAAATGTGTCTCACACCATACTTCAAATTTTGAAGTAATTTCATTTAAGGTTTTAAGTAAAACTTTTTCAATAAAAATCATTACAGGAAATCCAATTCCACCAGCGATAATGAGAAAGATAATTACTGATTGAGAAGTGCCATCATTTATGATAAAACTCAAATCATCTGCAATTGAAAATCCTGCATTATTAAATGCTGAAATTGAAGTAAAAATAGATAAAAAAAGTCTTGAATTTACTCCATTGGGCAATTGTTCAGGCAAAGTAAAATATAAACAGAATGCTCCAATTAATTCAATTGTAATTGAAATATTTAAAATAGATATTAAAATTCTAAATATACTAGGTTGTTCTAAAATATCTGATTTTTTTATTTCTTGTTTCATATCTGAATCAATTACTTCATATAAAAAATCATGTAATTTAGTGTTTCTTGAAAGCCCTCTAATAACAAGAATACCTATTAGAACAGTAAATACAATTATCCCTAATCCACCAACTTGAATAAAAACTAATAAAAAAACTTGTCCATAAATTGAAAGGCTGCTTATAGATACTGGACTTAATCCTGTAACACAAAAAGATGAAGCGGATAAATAGAGCGAGTCAATATAACTTAGATTGCCTCCTTCTAAAAGATAAAGCAAAAATGAACCAGATAGAATTGCAAGACCAAAACTTACACTAATTGCTCTTGCTACAGAAAGAGTTCTAAAAAAAAGAGAAAATTTTGAAAAAATGGGGAGCGGCATTTGTTTTAAGTATTTTCTTCTATTTCTTCATTTTCCTGTTCTTCTTCACTACTTTCTTCTTCTTCAAATTCATCATCTGAAAATTGAATTGTAAAATCACTTGGAGCATATCTAGAAAAAACTAAGTTAGGGAAATAAATTAAACAAATTAAAAATAGAAATTTTAATTTCATAAACTTCATTATTTTTTTGGAATTGAAACTGTAAATTCTAAAATAGCAATATCATTTATTGGATTAATGCTTGAATCATAATTGATATCAAAATCTTTTCGATTAATTGCAATTTTACCTTTATAAACTTCCCAATTCTCAATTACTTGGACATCAGCGTCAAAAAAATAAGATTTAAGCTTATTTTTTAATTTTAGATTTCCATTTCCTTTTATCTTATTTTCAGAAACTTTAGAAATATTAAACAACTCAAAATAGGCTTTAGGAAAATTTTTAATATCAAAAAAATCTTCATTTTTTAAATGATTATCTCTCATAGAATTGTTGGAGTTAATACCCTTCAAATCAACTTCGATCTTAGCTATCCCTTCTTTGAAATCTAATATTTCAATCTTAGTCTTATCAAAACTTCCATTTATTAATCCGAATCTTGTATCAATAGAAAATTTTAGATTTATTTTAGGTTCAGAAGCTGAAAGTGTAAAACAAAATAAAAAAATTATGAATTTAAGCATATTGCCTTCTTTAAAATATCTTTGTTTCAATTTGTATTTTTGATTTCAAATAGCAAGTCCAATTTTAATTGAATTTAAATAATATAAGTTTTAAATTAATTTTGAAAAAATGATTGAATTAAATTTTAAATATATTATCCTTTGTTATTAAAAGGAGTTTATATTGAAGATTTTTTTTCTTTTTTTGTATTTATTTATTATAAATTGTAAAAAAGTAGTCCCAACAATTAAATTTTTTTTTCCATATTTAAATTCTGATATTATTAAGAATATTGATCCCACAAATACTACAAATATAATCAATGGAAGTTTTTTAATATCCAATATTGATAGAAACACAAATGAATTTGGAGTTGAAGCTAATTTTACAATTCAAATGTTAAAAGCACCCACTCAACCAGTTAAATTATGTTTAAAAAGTTCTGATACATTATCTGGTGGAACAATTTCAATTTTAAATAAAGATACAGAATGTTCAAATGAGACGTTTATAGAATTTAATAATTCAAATTGGCAAGAAATTAAAAAAATTTTTGTAAAAGGAAGTAGAGGAACAGTTGGAGTTACAGGTAATACAAATTATCAAATCAGCTTTAAGATTATAACAAATGACTTGAGTTACAAAAATATCAATTTAAACACTGTTAATATTATAAATGCAGATATTGATTTATCTTCTGAATATTTTGTTTTAATTCAACCAAATGGTTTAACTTCTGGTAGCTTGACTATAACTTTAAATTCAAATACAAATTTAATAATTGAATCTAATTCACTAACTAGTTTTATTAATCCGCTCAGTGCTTCATCTACATATTCTGTTTCTATCAATACACAACCAACAGGATTTAATTGTGCTTTTATCAGTAATCCTTTTGGGGTTTTAAATTCTCACACAACTATTTCTATTCAATGTATTCAAGGTAATTTGTTAAATGGAGGAATTTATACAACTTCAGTCCTACCAACACTATCACAATCTTTTGCAGGAATGATTACAATTTCTGGTTCTATGCCTCCAACTGCAATTTCTTCAGATGTAGATGGTAATTCTTCAAATTCTAGATTTGATAATCCAATTGCAATTACTTCTGACGGTATCTTTATTTATGTTGCAGATTTGCTTAATAATAAAATTAAAAAAGTTAGAATTAGTAATGGTGAAGCCTCAACTCTCGCTTCAATTAATTTTCCTCACGGAGTAGCAACTGATGGAATTAATGTTTATGCTTCAACATATACTGATCATAAAATAAAAAAAATAATAATTAGTACCGGAGTGGTTTCTGATTTTGCTGGTTCAGGTGTGGCTGGAGATTCAGATGGAGCTGCACTTAGTGCTGAGTTTAATCAACCAACTTATTTAACACTAGATCAAACAAATGTTTATGTATCCGATCGATTAAATTCTAAAATTAAAAAAATTAATATTTCAACTGGAATAGTTAGCACAATGATTTCAGGTTTAAATTTACCAAATGGAATTGCTGTTGATTCAGGATTTCTTTACATTGCTGATTCAGGTAATCATCAAATTCTTAGAGTAGATATTTCAAATAATACTTCAACAATAATTGCAGGGTCTGGGTCTATTGGTGGAACAAATAATACAAATGGTTTATTGGCTACTTTTAATTTACCATATGGAATAACAATAGATGGAAGTTATATATATGTTTTAGAAGGAGGTAGTAAAAGATTTAGAAGAATTTTGAAAAACTCTCCAAATTCAGTTTCAACAATTATGAGTCAAAATGATGGTTATCAAGATGGAGTAATTAGTAACGCAAAATTTTGTGGAAATATTACGGATTGTAATACTTCAATCACCACTGACGGCTTATTTATTTATTTTGCAGATAGATACAATCATTCGATAAGGAAATTCAATTACTAAGTTTGTTAATTTTTATTTATTAAAAATTTTATATACTACTACTTTCGCATAATCATGATTAACTGGTTATATGACAAAAATCATATTCCTTAAGTTGAGGTAAAATGAAATTTTGCTTGAATATTTTTTAAAAGCAGAATTAAAATTTGTTTCGGAGAAAAAATATGGCATCTAAACCTAAAAAAATTACTGTTGCAGATTTGAATTCTATTGAAAAAAAATTGCAAAAAAAATCTGATGAATCAATTGGAAATTATATAATTAACGGTTACAGAATACAAATTAGCAAATACAACCAAAGCCCAACTGAAAGAATTAGGGCATTTGCAAAAAGAAGAAGAGAACAAGGTTTATGTGTTGCTTGTGGAGTAAAAGTTAAAAAATTAAATGAGAGAACAGGTTTGCCATATAAATATTGTGACTACCATCATGAATTAGCTTTAGAAAGCAGAAAAAGTAATGTTAAGCTAAAATAAATTTTGTTTATTAATTCTTTATGAAAAAGAAAGGTTTTAAAAAACCTTTCTTTTTTTTTGTTTAAAATTAAGTTTAGAACATCTTTTTATTTAAGAATTTAAAATATTCCATTTCAAAAGTATTTATCAAAAAAGTATAATATTTTACTAAACTTTGATCATATTTATTCTTTTCAGCTTGTTCTCTATAGTATTCAGACATTTGACCACGAAGTAATGGAGATTTAAAATCCTCTCTTGCAACAATGACTGAATTTTGTTTCCCTTTTGGAACTAGATCATTTGGAATAGCAATAACAACAGCTGTGGTAACTAAAGAATATTCTATCGAAGAGGAAACTTTATTTAAATCAGATTCTTTTTTTAAAATAGGAACATTCTTTTTAATTTCATCTAAATTATTTTGAATTTTTGAACGAAGTGAATTTATATCATAGAGCTTATCTTCGATTTTATTGTATTTTTTGGGAAATACATATTGATTAGCAACTTTTGAAATTTGAGAAATTTTTTCTTCTAGTTTTTTTGGATCTTCATCTTCTGAGGTTTTATTTAATGGATTTTGAGAAAGAGAGACTACTGGATTTTGTTTAGTATCTTTATCTAGTTTTTCAGAATCTTTTTTTCTAAAATAAACTCCTACAAAAATTGATATTGCAGCACTAATTAATAAGCCAACAATAATTGTAGATAAAGAACCATCTGCAAATGCAATGATCAAGAAAAAAGCCATTAAAGCTACAAAAGAAATTGCACTAACAGGTAGATTAAATTTTCTTTGAAATAACTCTTTTTTTATTCTTTCTCTCTCTGTGCTTTCAATTGTATGAACATCAGAGGAGAGTTTGATTACATGATCGTCTTTTATATTCTGATTTAGTTTTGGATTTTTTTGTAGTGATAATTCTTGATTTATTAGTTTCGCAAAAGCTAGTTGCTTTTTATATTCAGGACTAGTAGTTGCTAAGGAAGTTAGTTTATGAATTACACTTGCCATATAGCTTTGGTCAACAAAATAAACTATTTCTTTTGGATTCTCATCTACAGGAGTATGAAAACCAAAATTTGTAGTAAGATCTTTTTTTAATCTATCTGCATAAATTTTTTGTTTGTCTTCTTCACGGATTCCAGAAGTCTCTACTTCAGTTAAAAAATGAATTTGTGTTAAAGTAAGTTCATTTTTGGTATTTTCTGTAATTAAATTTGAAATTGATTTATTTAGTTTGTTGTAAATAGAAGAATACTTTCTATCAATCAAATTATCCATATCACCAAGAAATTTTTCTAAAAGTTGGATGGATTGTTTTGCTGTATTATTAAAAGATTTACTTAGTTCATTATTAATTTTATCATAAGGAAAAGAACTTACTAAATCAATTAATTTTCTTACTTTTTCTCTACTTTGCTTTCTTCCATCTTTTGCCATTTCAACATTTTCTTTTTGAAATTCGTTAATTTTAAAACGAAATTCACTGAGTTTGGCTTCTTCACAAAGCTTTGGTAAATACATCAAAGCAAATTTTTCTAATCCATCAGTTTGTGCACGGTAGTGAGCAATTATTTCCGGTTGTCGTTGGTATGTCCCATCTTCTTTTAATTCAATTTCATCAATGATAATATGATATCCTGGTGCTATTTGTTCTAAAGAACCTTTTTCATTTCCATAATCTATAAAATCATCTACAAAATCTTTTAGTGCAAATCCATTAAAAGGTTTAAATCCCCTTCGAATTAAAATTCCTATTTCTGCTTCTAAGGATCCATTCATTGGATAAAGCCAATCTGCACCTGATTTATTTTTTTGGAATAAAAAATTTCCTGGGTGATTTTCATCAATTTCTTTTATTCTTTTGGCTCTACTGGATAAAATCATGTCAAGCATAGGTTTTGAATAATCAAAACAATTTTCACGATAATTTTTTACATTAATCTCATGTGTGTATTGAGGAGAAATCATTGCAATTTTTGAAATTACTTTTGCACCATTTTTTATTAGGAATGGATAAAAATATGCCATTCGATCTCTTCCATTATTATCTATATCAGAAATTTGTCTTAAAGCTTGATCAACAGATTGTCCTGTTTTAGCTTGTTCACTTAAATTACTATGTTTATGCAAATGATCTGTTAATTTATCAACAGTAATTAATTCAGTTGGATGTAGTGGTTTTGATCCAGGTCTATCTTTACCTTTATGTCTCTCTCTAAGCTCATCCATAATCGCACGTGATGTTGCTGTTAGAGAATTCATAGATTGTGGTGTTCTAACCATAACAGTTTTATCATTTATTTTGGAAACTGATGGTGCATCCATTGAGCTAGATTTTTCTGACATATCTTTCTATCTTTTTATAAGGATGAGTGAAATCAAGTAAATAATGCAGGAGTTACCTGCATTATATTGTTATTAATACTCTAAAGAAGAATTTTTCAGAATTGTTCTTATTTCGTTTGCTTGATCAAGTTTTCCTTGACTGAAATAATAAGATTCTAAATTTTTTAAAAATTTTACTTTATCGGGGTTTGATTTTAAATCATTGATTAAATCAACTTCCGAACCAGATTTACTGATTTGTTTTTCGTTTTGATCTGAACTGGTAAAATTGAAAAATACAAATAATACTAATGCTAAGCTAAGAGCTGCTGTAGCAAAAATAGGCAATTTGTAGGATTTTTTTTCAAAATTAAATTCATTAACTTCGTCAAATTTTTCATTTTCAAGACGATTCATTAACCTTAAATCAAAATCTTTTGAAAGTTGAATACTTTCCAAATCTAATTTTCTATATTCTGAAACTGCACGAATAAGTTTAGATTCTAATAAGACATGTTCAGATTCGTCTTCCTTTGAAAAACTATCTATTTTAGTTTTAAACCAATTAAGAATTTTGGATTTATGTACCAATTTTTATTCCTCCTTTTTCATCTTGTATCATCAAATATTTGAGAAGGTCTTTAGCTTTAAATAGACGGCTTTTGACAGTCCCAACATTACAATTTAATAATGAAGCAATATCGGCATAAGACATTTCTTCAAAATATCTTAGCTCAATTACTTCTTTAAAGATTGGATCTAACTGATTGATCTTTTTTATTAGATAGCTTGATTCATCTGAAAGTTCTAATTTTTTTTCAAAACCAACACGTTCATCAATAAATTGATTTTCAGATTCTTCTAAAGGTTTTTCAGCCATTTTCTTTTTTCGAGCCAAAAAATCTTTAGATTTATTTATTACAATTCGATATAACCATGTGTAAACACCTGATTCAGCACGAAACTTCATTATTGATTTATACCCGGCAATTACTGCTTCTTGAACAATGTCTTCAGCATCATCATCATCTTTTACCATTGATTTGGCTTTACGAAACAAGCGCTCCTTAAAAGGTCCAACTAGTTCCATATATGAATATTTATTACCTGCTCGAATTTTTTGTAAAAGTAGTTTCTCTTTCTCTCTTAAAGTCATTGCTTTTACCTTTTTAAAATAAGTTATAATATTCTCAAGAAGGTTTTTCTGTTTTTAAATTAAAAATTAATATGCGATGTTAAGCAAAATTAATTTCTTTTTATGTTTTACGATGAATCTGTTTTGTAGAACTGATTTTTTTTTAATCTGAAAAAATTTTCTGAAATCGATAGAACTTTGAGTTATGAATAGTTATTGAGATTTTGATGAGTTTTTTTACTCAATAAGATTATTCGAAACAAAACAAGTTTTCCGAAGCAAAAAAAGTGAATCACAAACAGAAAAGTTTCTCAACAAAAGGCAATTTTTCCTAACTCAGCAAAATCCCACAATACAAACATATCCTTCCAATTTAAAAAAGTTTTTGATTTTTACTTTTTTTTATGAAAAAAGTCTTCTATTAAAATTCCAATTCTGCACAACTATTTTGATTTAGTGAGGTACTTAAACAAAAAAAAGGTTTTAGATTATTGAAGTTTAAAAAGCGGATTTTTCATTTACAAGCATTAGAGATTGAACAGGGTCAAAAAATTTTAAAACGAAAAATATAGAAGTAAAATTTTTCAAAACTTAAAATTCTAAAATAAAGAAATTTTTTGACCGAAGTGAAAGCTCGACTTTAGAGATTTAGTTTTTACTTTTGATTATTTATTAAAATTGATTCACTAAATCTCTAAAGGAATGCCCAAAAAAATAATAAAAAATCCTTGTGCCTTTTATTCTTTTTAATTCTTTAAATTTATGATTCCTGCTTTAGTTGTTTTTTCTTGTTTAATTGTTTATTTGCTTGGTTATATTTTTTATTCCAAATTTATTTCTGAAAAAATTTTTATGTTAAGAGGAAAAGAATTTATCACACCTGCACATGAATTTAATGATGGTGTCGATTATGTACCAACAAAACCATCTGTACTTTTTGGTCATCATTATGCTTCAATAGCAGGACTTGCTCCAATTCTTGGACCTGCGGTAGCAGTGATTTGGGGTTGGCTACCAGCGATGGTTTGGGTTGTATTTGGAGGAATTTTTATGGGCTGTGTTCATGATTTTTCTGCTCTTGTAGTTTCGATTCGTCATAAAGGAAAATCAGTTGGTCAAGTAGCAGAAGATATTTTAGGAAAACGAGCAAGGTCATTATTTCATATTGTGATTTTTTTTCTAGTCTCACTTGCGATGGGAGTTTTTGTTTTAGTGATAGCAGGACTTTATACTGCTCCTACAAATTCTCCAAAACCAAAAATTGTCGCTGAACAACAAGTAACCGTTAAAGAAGTTAAAGAAGGTCATGATTCTGGAGAATTAAAAAAACAAGAATCTAAAATAGAACTTCGTTCCAATTTTCCTGAATCAATTGTTCCAACAGTTTCACTAATGATTTTTGCTTTGATAGTTGGATATTTGCACTATAAGAAAAATTTTTCATTATCAGTGTTGACAGTCTTAAGTTTTTTTCTAACACTAATCATAATTTATATTTCGATGCAGGATGATTTTATGAATTTTATAGGTCTTGCAGATCCTTTAAGGTCACCTTCAACAGATACTTGGAAATTAATTTTATTAACCTATGCTTTTATTGCTTCTGTTACACCTGTTTGGTTATTATTACAAAGCAGAGATTATATAAATTCTTTTTTACTGTATTTGGGAATTGGATTAATATACCTTGGATATTTTGTGGGAAGTATAAAAGGAACTTTTCCAAGTTTTAATGCTGAAGCATTTAGAACTGATGAAATTGGAATGGATATTTTACCATTTGTATTTATCACAATTGCTTGTGGTGCAATTTCTGGTTTTCATGCACTAGTTAGTTCAGGAACAACTGCAAAACAAATTGATGTTGAAAAAGATGCTAGGCTTATTGGTTATGGTGGTATGATTGGTGAATCATTACTTGGTCTCACAGCTGTAATTGCTTGCACAATTGGATTTAATTCCTCTGAAGACTGGAATTCCTACTATAAATCTTGGTCTGGATTACAAGGATTAAATGTTCAAGTTGGAGCATATATTTTTGGAACAAGCCGCTTTCTAAGTGAAATTGGAATTCCAGAAAAGTTGGGACAAGGTTTTATTGCCCTTATTGTAATTAGTTTTGCTTTAACATCACTTGATTCTGCGACTAGACTTTTGAGATACAATATTGAAGAAATTGTTCATTCGTTTAATTCTGATTTGGCGAATAAACTATTTGCAAATCGTTATTCTTCTTCAATTTTAGCATGTTGTTCAATTGCATTTTTTGCATTTCTAAAAATAAATGTAAATGGTCAAATGAAACCAGCAGGACTTGCTTTATGGAAAGTGTTTGGTACTACAAATCAACTTCTTGCAGGTCTTTCACTCCTTGTAAGTTTTATTTATTTATTAAAATCAAAAAAACCAACCCTACCAATTTTAATTCCGATGTTGTTTGTTGTATTTGTAACACTATGGGCAATGGTTGGAAATTTTTTCGAGTTTACTTTTTCACAAAACCCAAATTATCTTCTTTCTGCTGTTGGGGGAATTTTAATTATTATAACTATTTGGTTATTAATTGAAGGAATTATTTGTTATAGAAAAATTAAAAATACAATTTTATAACTGCGTTGTTATGGAGAGATAGAATTTTACCCAATTATTTAATATTTTGAATTGAAGATAAAATTTGATTTATTTGTTAATTTGTATTAAATTTTCTAAATTGAAATGTTTGAGATAATATTCAAAAATTTCGTTTGGGTAAAATGCTGCTAAGTTTCGATTTTCTTCTTTTAAATCTTTTGCAAAATTTAATAATAAGAATTGAAACTCTAAAGGAATTCTTTTTAATTTATCCAAAAAAATTCCAACATTTAATTTTGTTCCAACCAGAATTACCTCAAAAACACCTTTGGCTTCAACCAAAATTTCTTTGTCAAATTCTTCAAAAAGGCATTGTATTTTTAACAAACCATCTGAATCTTGTTGTAAATAAAAATATTGAAATTTTTTAGTTTCCATGAATAATCTCACTTTAGAAATTCTACAATCTCGCTCCCTATTTTTAAAATCAATCCGTTCTTTTTTTGAAACTAAAAATTTTTTGGAAATAGATACACCTTGTTTAAATGAAATTGCTGGGATGGAACCTTATCTGGATCCAATGAGAGTTTCTTCTCCTCATAAAATTCAAGAAGGATATTTAATCACTTCCCCCGAATATAGTTTAAAAAAAGTTTTATCTAAAGGAGTGGAAGCTTGTTATGAAATATCTCATTGTTTTCGTTCTGGAGAAAAAGGTGGACTTCATTCTCCAGAATTTTTGATGTTAGAGTTTTATAAAACTGGAATAGATGAAATGGAATTAATGGAAATTTGTATTGAACTGCTTTTTTTTCTACAAAAAAATTTTTTTAATTTTGGTTTTTCTAATTACAAAAAAATATCCATGAAAGATTTATTTTACACTCAAACAGGATATTCGTATTCTAGAGAAGATTTATTAAAAATTTTAGAAAAAGAATTTTCTATTAAAAATTATAAAGATTATCGTTATGAAGATTTGTTTTTTTTAGTTTTTTTAAATTTTATAGAACCAAATTTTAAAAAAGAATTTTTATTTATTTATGATTATCCAAGAGAACTTTCTTCCTTAGCAAGAATTGAAAATGGAGTTTCCAAAAGATTCGAATTATATTTTGGAAGAGTTGAATTAGGAAATGCTTTTTTTGAATTAAATGATTCTATTGAACAAAAAAAACGATTTTTAGAAGAACAAGCTTTGAGAAGAAATTTGAATAAAGAAATTTTTGAAATTGATACAAGTTTTTTAGAATCAGTTTCTAAACTTCCTAAATGTTCTGGAATTGCAATTGGTCTAGATAGATTGCTTATGGTAATTCTTGGAAAAAGCTCTTTAAGTGCAATTAGTCCATATTTTCAAATTGAAGAATAATTTTTCCCAATTCAGGCGAAAACGATTGAAGTGGTATCAAAAAATTGTATATACAATTTTTTGATAGTAACTGAAAGCGTGACGGCTTACTATCGTTTGAGAATAGTATCGCTAAACAATAGTATTTAGTAAGCCGATTCGCCCCCACCTCACCCAATTTTTTATTAGTCGTTTAATTAGAAACTTAATCTCCCTCTCCATTTTTAACAAAACTGAGAGGGAACTTAATTTTAATTTTTGAACAACCTGGTTAGTACTCGATATTCAACTCTTTAATTCTTTTATCTAAAGTGTTTCTGTTGATGCCTAAAAATTTTGCAACACGGGTTTTAGTATAACGAAATTTTTTCAGGGCATATTGAATGAGTTTTGATTCGACTTCCCCTACCACAATTTCTAAAGCTTTACCATCAATGCTATCTAAATTATTAAATGAAATTAAATTTGAAGGTGAATCATCAAAATTTTCAGCAATATCTTTAACTGTATTTACACCGAGCTTTTCAGTAATTTCAGAAAAATCAGTTTCATCAAGAGTAATGTTTTGGGTTAGCACAACAGCTCTTTCAATAATATTTTCTAGTTCACGAACATTACCAGGCCAAGTATAAGTGCAAAGAATTTTTTGAACTCCACGTGTGAATGCTTTTATATTTTTATCGTTTTCTTTAGAATATTTTTCAATAAAATGAAGTGCAAGAAGCGGTATGTCATCAGTTCTATCTCTAAGTGCTGGAGTGTGAACGTTAACAACATTAAGTCGGTAATATAAATCTGCTCTGAATTTTTTTTCAGCGATTTGTTCTTCTAAATTTGAATTAGTGGCTGCAAGAATTCTAATGTTGATTTTTTTTACTTTGGTTGAGCCAACTGCTTCAATTTCTCTTTCTTGTAATACTCTGAGAAGTTTAGATTGTAAATTCAAATCCATTTCACCTATTTCATCTAAAAAAATAGTTCCATTATCTGCTAGTTCAAATTTACCTTTTTTATCTGCAATTGCTCCAGTAAATGAACCTTTTGTGTGACCAAATAATTCACTTTCTAAAAGACTTTCTGGAATTGCAGCACAATTAATTTTTATAAATGGTTTACTTGCTCGATTAGAATTGTAATGAATTGCTGATGCTATCATTTCTTTTCCAGTTCCTGATTCACCAGTAATTAATACTGAAGCTTTTGAATCGGAAACCAATTTTATTTTTTCAAACAATTTTTCCATTGCACGAGAACGACCTATTATAGAACCAAATTTGTATTTATCTTGGAGTTCTCTTTTTAAAGAAATATTTTCGAGTGAAATTTGGCTTTTTGCATCATCAACAAATTCATGAATTTTAATTGCTTGTGAAATAAAAGAAGCTACAACTTGTAAAAAATCTAAATAAGTTTTAGTATCAGAATTTTTTTGGTGTACTAAAAATACTGATAACACTCCCATAACTTGTCCATCAGAAATAATAGGGGTAGAAAGAAGACTAATATTTTTTGGATCATTTTTAAAATGTTTTAAATATCCAACTCTATTTAAAAATAATGGATCATCTGCTACTGAATGAATATAAGTTTGTTCACCAGCATCATAAACTTTACCAATGATACCTTCTCCAAGTTGGTAAATCCCTTTTTCAATTTCTTCATTACTAATTCCAATTGCAGCTACTAATTTTAAATTTTGATTTACAGTGTCATATAAAACTAAACTGCCCTTTTCAAGTTTTAAATTTTTTTCAATCAGTTCCATAATTGATTGAAATACTTCTTCCATATCAAGAGAAGAAGTAACTTTGTTTGCAATTTCAATTAGAACCTGCTGGATTTTATTTTTTTGTTCCAAGTTTCTAAAAGTTTGTAAATTTTTAAATATTAATGCAGCTTGATTTGCTAGAATTGAAACTGTTTTTAAATGTTCTTCTGTAAAAGTATTCATTCGATTTGAATCGAGTGAAATTACACCTATCACTACATCTTCCACAATCATGGGTACTGCCATTTCTGATTGAATTTCTTTTTTTATAGAAATATAATCTGAATTTTTTGAAACATCATTTACAATTAACCCTCTTGCTTCTGAAGCAACTAATCCAGTAATACCTTGACCAATTTTTAATTTAACATCTTTTTTAATTTGTGGATTATGACCTCGATAAGTCACAATATCCAAAATTGAATCTTTATTATTTAAAAGCATTAATGAACCAGACTCAACTGAACAGAATTTAATAGAATGATCTAGAATCATTTCTAGAACTTGATCTGGGTCAAGAGTTGAGTTCATGGCTGTCATGATCTCTGAAATTGTTAAAAATGGATTTAGTGATTTATTAGACATACTGAATATACTTAAATCAATATGCTTAGATTATGGTCAAGTTATTTTGTTTTATTCTTATTATCTAAAAGGCTTGTAAAAGTAATCTTAGTAAGAAAATTGAAAATAGAATGAATTGGTCACTAAAAAGAAAGCTAATACTAGGTTATTTTATACTTGGATTAGTTATTTCTATTTTTTCTAGTTTAAATATATATTTTAGTACTAAAGACAATTTTTTAGAAAATTTTAAAAAACATAAACTTTCCATTTTGAATGTCACTTCCAAAATTATTGATGGAGATATACATAAAAAATTTAATTCCAAAAGAGCTGTTAAAACTCCAGAATTTAATTTATACTTTAAAAAATTAAGAAGTATTTATATTTCAGAAAAAGAACTTCATTACTTTTATACAATAAACTATAATAAAATTGACAACGAATTTTATTATGTAATTGATCCTGTTGTTCGCCCAAATGATATTATATGGATTGAATCAGAATTTTTTTCGTTAGAAGCATTTTTAGACGAAAATAATGAATTGATAATTGATTATAATTCTTTAAAACATACAAGAGATTTTGAATTTAATACAACATCCGGAAATAAAATTAATGTTCAATTTTTAAAAGAAAATAATCAAAGAGGAATTTTTATAAATGGAAAAAAAGTTTTTGAAGTTTCTATATTATCAAAAGAAGTATTAGTAGAAAATATTAAACTTTCAAGACAAGTAGAATTTATAAATACAAAAGTTCCAATTGAAGATAAAAAAATTGACACTAGAGTGAGCATCAGTTTTAAAAGTGAAGTTGGTTCTGGAACTGGTGTAAGCTATATTGAAAATAAGGAATTAATTAATACACTTAGATTAGTAATAAATGAAAAAGATACTAGCCAAAAAATACTTTCTGATTTTAAAAAAAGTTCTTACGGAGATTTTTTAATAGGTTATGCTCCCATTTTAGATTCCGAAAAAGAAATTATAGGATTTGTAATTGTTGAAATTAATTCTAAAGATATTTTAGATTTTCAAAAAAGAACTATTCTTAATTCAATTTTTCTTTCAGTAGTCACTTTTGTAATTACTTTATTTATAGGATATTTTTTTGCTAAATACTTTACAAATCCTTTAGAAATTTTAATTAATGCAGTATCAGATATTTCAATTGGAAATTTAAAACCAATTAAAAAAATTAATTCAAATGACGAGTTTGGCAAACTTAGTGAAAATTTTAATTCTATGATTGATAATTTAAAAATTTCTTACGAAGTTCAATTTAATTTAATCGAAGAAATTTCTCAAATTAATGAAGGACTTGAAAAAAAAGTTGAAATAAGAACAAAACAAATTTTAGATCAAAATATTGAAATTGAAAAACAAATTGAACTAGCAAAAAAAATTCAATTATCTCTTTTACCAGAAGAAACTTCAAATATTAAACAAGCAAATATTAGCTTTAGTTATATTCCAATGATGAGTGTTGGAGGTGATCTTTTTGATTTCATTCTCAAAGAAGATAAATACTTATATTTATTTATATGTGATGTTTCAGGTCATGGTGTACCTGCGGCATTTCTAGCAACAATGGTTAAAATGACTTTAGGTGATTGTTATGAAAAATTACTAGATCCAAAAGAATGTCTCGAAAAAATAAAAAAATCTTTAATTGGAAAACTAAGTGGTCATTTTATAACAGCTTCAATTTGTAAAATTGATATTGAAACAAAAACAATGAAATTTGCAAATGCTGGGCATTTACCAATTTTTCGAGTAAAAAAAAATTCTGAAGTTGAATCAATTTCTGCAAAAGGTAAATTAATTACTGAAGTATTTCCTTTATCCTGTGAAGAAAAAACTTACCAATTAAATACTGGGGATAAAATTATTCTTTATACTGATGGTATAACAGAAGCAAAAAATAAAAATAAAGATTTATTTGGAGAAGAGCAATTTATTTCTATTTTAAAAACCTATTATAATTTAAGTTCAAAAAAACTAACCGAACAAGTTTTTGAAAATTTAGTTTTATATACAGAAAACAAAAATGCTAATTTTGACGATGATATAACACTTTTAATAGCTGAAATTAATTAAATTTCTTTTATTAAATATTTTTTTAGATTTTCAAGAATTTCTTTTTCATTACACAAATTTAATTTTAAAAATCCCAAAATTATACTCGAAAATATTACATTTGAGTCACCTGGTGTAGCGACAAAACCTCTTACAGTTTTTTCATCAACTTCAAGACAAGGAAGTATCCAAACTCCATGAGAAAAAATTCTACCTGTAAAACCTCTTTCTCTACCAGATGAAAAAATCATATTTGTTGAGTTTTGAAAACTGATTGAAGAAAAAAAATCTTTTTTAATTTCATTTTCTAATTTTTCTTTTAAAATAGAATTTTTTAATCTAGCATTAAAACGAATTACATGCATATAAGGTGAATTCACTGTTAAACTAGAAGAACTCATAGAAATTGTTTTTCCTATGCTAGAATAAATTTCTTCAATATATTTTACATGATGTGTTCCAGAACTATGATTTGGAATTTGAAATAAAGGTCCTGTAACATGAGGATCATTTTTTGCCATATCTGCATCTCGGCGAACTACAACAAAGTCAATATTTTCGATTTCAGAAAATCTTTCTAAGTTACGAATAATACAAACCAAACTATGAGAATTACAAGTTCCAATATGTAAAAATTTATCTTCTGAATTTTCTAATATAGAAATATTTTCAGGATAAATAATTTGTTTTCCAAAATCATGCTCTGAACCTTGTGCAATAAAACAAATTGTTTTAGGAAAATTGATTTTATTGTATTCAGATTTTCTGCTGGATGCAACTCCAGAAGGTGAACAATCATAAACCAAATCAATTTCGGAATAAATTTTAATATCTACATAATTTTTAAATTGATTTTTCCATGAATTATTTTTTTCAGTAATAACTAAAATCCCATTTTTTGAAATTAGTTCATTCAGTTGAAAAATATTTTGTTTAGAAATTTCGAAGGGTTCAAAATAAATTTCTAAATTTGTATATATTTTTTTTAGCTCTAATAAAATAGAAAGTAAAGGAAAACCAATTACTCCAACTCCTCTAACTAAAATTTTACTTTTCATGAATCCATGAATTCATAAAAAGTAAATTAATCAATTCAATACAAATCTTACAGGAATTGTAACTTTAACTGTAATTGGTTTGCCACTTAACATCGAAGGAGAAAATCTTTTTTTGCGATAAGTTTTTATTGCAGATTCAACAAGCCCACCACCTAAATTTTTTCCGATTGATTTAACTTGCAAAACCTCACCAGTATCAGCGATAATAACATCCAGAGTAATTGTACCTTCAACACCTGAAGCTCTTGCTTCATCAGTATATTCAGCTTTTACAGAAGGATTTAAATCAATTGGCTCTGATGCTCCAGAAAGAATTGAATCTTGAGCTCCAGAAATTCTTGGATCCACTTTTTCTTCATTTTTTAATTTATCAGCAAGTTCCAAATCTCCATCATTTGGGGTATCTGGTGCATTTTCAGTAATTGAAACAGATTCCACAAATGCAACTTCTTCAGCAAATTTATCCAAACTATTAAATTCAATCTCAGGTACAAACCAAAATACTAAAACTGAAACTTGTAAGAAAAAAGATAAAGAAATTCCAACATTTAATCTATTTCTATCAATAAAACGATGAACAACTTCTCTTTTAGAACGCTTTTTTTGTTTAATTTCTTGTTCTGCTATCATTTTGCCGCTTCACCTTTTATACCGCCACCCTGGGTAGTTTGTGTTACTAATGAAATTTTTAAGGCACCAGCTTCTTTTAACATATCAAAAACATTATCAACTTGGTTATAGGTTAAATCTTTATCAGCATGAACCAATACTTTTAAATCTGCTGTTGTTGTCAGTTTAGCTCTAATTTGATTAATAGCTTCAGGTAAAGGCATTTTATTTGAATTGTAATAAACAGACTTGTCTTTATCAGCTGCTAAATATAAATTAGCAACTTTTTTATTTAATTGCTCACCACCCGGTACATCTGGTAAAGCAATTGGTAAATCTGGATCTGAATCAAGTACTGATGTTACCATAAAAAATACTAATAATAAAAAGGCAATATCAGCCATTGAACTTACTGGAATATTTGGAGCTGGTCTTTTTTTACGAATCATTTTGATTTCCTCACATTCACTTGTGTAAAACCTCTTAACTGCACAACAGAAAGTGCATCTAACATATTTCCATAAAGAGTTTCACCACTTGTAGAAATGATTGCAATTTTATTTTGCAATTCTGGAATTTCGATTTTGTCTAATTCCGTTCTAAATTCTTTTAATGATTTATAGTATTTAGTTCCAACAGCAGTGTTTCTTAAAGTAACAGAATCACCTTTTACATTTATTTCAAAAACATCAGTTCTCAAAACTTTTGTAGGTGGAACATTTTTTCTAGGTAGCTGAATGTTTAATCCTTCTTTGACAAAGAACACAGCAGTCACCATAAAAAATACTAATAGAAGAAAAGCTATATCAGACATAGATGCAGCTGAAATTTCTTCTAATTCAACTTTTTTCTTTAGTTTAACCATTTTATTTTGTTAGTTTGCCTTTTTTCTTCAAAAGCTCTTTGTAAATTTTATTTGCAGCTTCTTCAACTTCAGTTGCAAAACCATTTACTTTTCCAGTTAAAAATTGGTAAAATGACATTGTTGGAATTGCTACAATCAAACCAGCAGCAGTTGTAATTAATGCTTCTTTGATACCACCAGCAACAACTTTTGCATTTACTTGGTCAGCGTTTGCAATTGCATCAAATGCGTTGATCATACCAGATACTGTTCCCAAAAATCCAATTAATGGAGCAATAGTTGAAACTGATGCTAAGATAGTTAATCCTCTTTCAAGTAATACAATTACCTCAGATGCTTCACGTTCTACACCAGCAGTAAAAATTTCTGGATCATCACTAGATACATCATAACCATTTTGTAAAATATTTGCAATTCTTTGGTCTTTAGTTTCACCAACATAAGCAAGTGCACCTTCTAACCCTTTTTCTTCAATTCTATCTGAAAGAATTTGGTTATAACCTTTTCCAACTAGTTTTGTAGTGAAGAAAAAATACAATCTTTCAAATGCAACACCAAAACCAATAATTGATGAAAGTGCAAGAGGCCACATTGACCAACCACCAACTAAAAATAAATCAATAAGACCAGGGCTTTTTTTTGGAGGAGCTGGAGCTTTTTCTGTTTCAACTGGTGCAGCTATTGTTGCATCTTTTGCATCTTTAGAAACTTCAGCCGTTTTAGCTGGTTCAGCAGTTTTTGTTTCTTGAGATAATAACGCTGGAGTAAGAATGTAGAGTAAAGTTAAGAACATTGCAGTAGTTGCTAATGTTTTGATATTTGCCTTATTTGGTGTGAGTTTCATTTCTGTACCTTTTAATTGATATTTTAATTATAGAAACGAACTGTTACAGAATTATTACAAGGAAATTTTAGTTTAGTTAAAGAGTTCTATTTTCAATTTGTGCGAATTTTTGCTAACGCAAAAACCGGGCTTTTCACTACAATCTTTTGCAACAAAATTTTAATACCAAAACTTTTCACTAAATGCAAAAGGATTTCCGCTTCAATCCCGTTTCGCTAGTGTTGAAAAAAAATTTTACAAAAGAAAAATCTAGATTAAAAAATCAAAATGCAAAGTAAATTATTTTATTTTCGATAAGTTTACCAACATAAGCAAAAGGGATTGACTCGATGTCAAAAAATTGTGAATACAATTTTTTGACAAAAGAGGAAAGCCCGGTTTTTTTGTGACGTTGTTTATAGGCTAAGTAAACTAAAAAAAATTCACGGCACAAAAAAATTTGCCCACTTTTTTTTAAATAAAAAAATGAGACAAAAAAAGCATTATGAATTATACTTACCTAAAAATTCTATTCTACTTCTTTACATCTGATAAAAGCTAAATTTCTTCTTAAATTTTCAAATCCATCAATTGACTTTAAATTTCTAGTGCTGGAATATCTTTCATAATATGATCTTGGGCAAGAATCTGAAGAAATTAAATTTTCATTTTTAGTTTGAAATTGATCTAAAGTTTTTAAACTTGCTGTACTAACTATTCTATTAGTATCTATTCTTCCGTTAAAAATAATAAATTCTGGACCAAACGCAACTGGATTTCCATTCCAAATTTTTACAGCATCAGTATTATCAGGGGCAAGAGCAGAATTTTCACTCACTCGATAAAATATTGATGGATCCATTATAAAATTTGAACCTTTTACAATTCCAAATGCTGAAGCAAAATTGTGAATTTGATTTAAATTTGTTGGTAGCGGATACTGGGTGTTAAGCGTAGTTAAATTTCCTGCATTAGTAGTTCCAATAAATAATGTTGATGTAGCAGCTGGGTAACGAGCAGGATTAAATGCTTGGGATAAAAAACTTGCATACAACCTCCTAAACATTCCAGATTGATCAGAAGTTAAGATTGTAGAATTAAATCTTGCTGCAGATTGAAATCCAGTCATTAAATTTGTAATAGTACTTCCTCTTACAGTTGTATTACCTTGAACAGTGTTTCGTAAAAAATTATTTCGTTCAGTTTCATTAATACCAGAAACATTATATAAGTAAGACATAAAAGTGTACACAGAAGCATAATTTCGAATTGAACCATTCCAAGTAAATAATGAAATACCTGTGTTACCATTTGTACAACTAGAATTTGGATCACCACGAAAACATGACATTCTATTTACTTGTGGACCATATCCTGCTATATCTGAAGAAATTTCACTTGTTCCTTCGTTAATCCAAGTATCATCAAAAGTTAAATTTTTATTTGTTATATCATTCAAAGTTCTAATTATTGTTGTAAAACCAAGTTCATATCTAAAACGAATTAAATGTTGTAATTCATGTGCAATTGTTCCAAGAAAAGGATCAGGTAAATTTGCAGATAAATCTCTTCTTCGAATATTAAGTAGGGTACTACCATCAATATAAATAATTTCTTTTTGATTTGATCTACCAAATGAGTCATTAGGATCATCAGGTAAAAAATTAATTGGATCAAAAAAACCCCCAATTCCAAATCCAATATTATAAACTAAAATAATGACTTTTCTATTTCCATCAACATCAGTTGGAGTCCCAATTGCACTAGTTACTCTTGGGTATATATTAGTATCAAATGCTGTTGCTACAGATGAATAAGTAAACCCAGAAAATTGCCTTTCCATATTAATACTTGATTCTTCATAAATATCAGCATTTGTTCCTGAGGCCACAAGCCGAAAACTCCTACAAACAGATTCATCCGTAAAAACATCTCTAACAAAAAAACCTGCACATGATGTGTTTCTTCTAGATAACAAAAGGGCGAGTAATATTGCTTGTGAATTATCTTTAGGCTTTTCTGGAACGAACGGTGGAAAACAATTTAAAATTATTAATGAAAGTAAAAGTATAACTTTTCTCATTTTTTGGATCCTTTAGTTTTTTTTTAAATCAAAACTAAAAGTTATTTTTGTAAAGTAAAAATTATTCTTTGATTAATTTCTCAACTTTTTTTGAATCTAAATTAATTTCAGGTAAAGATTCAAGCTTCATTTCATCTATGGTATTTTGAAAATCATTATTTTGGAATTCAATTGAAACAGTTTCTAATTTTTGAATTTCCCTTGCTAATTCAACTTTACGAACTTGAATTTCTTTAATTAAATCAACTTTATTCTCAATGAGTTCTTCATTTGCCATGTCAAATAAAGGTTTTTCTTCGTAAAAAAATTCACCATTTAATAAACTCAAATTGGATTCATTTTGAAGAAGATTTAATTTAGTCTGTTCTCTAGTTAATTCAGATTGTAGATTACTTAATTTACCTTGAAGTAACAAATATTTTGAATTCATTTCTGCTGATATTTTAGGAGAAACTGGATCTTTAGAAATCGTTCCAAGAACTCCATTATGATAATTTAAACTAGTTGATGACATCATTGAACTTATTTTTTGAATCATTTTATTTCTCCTTTAAAAGAAATTAACTAATACTATTATCGTGTATTTTAGACCAATATTAAGAATTTTAAAAAAAAATTAACTAATTTTAAATAGATTATCAATAATAGTTATCTTTTCAGGAATTTTAAGAGTAGAAATCTCATTTTTAAGTTCATTAGTAAAAAGATTTTCTTCTATAAAAACATAAACTTTTAACAAATTTTGATTTTTATTTAAGAGTTTGGTTCCGAGATCTATTCCATTTCCACCAATTAAAAAATAATCGATTAAAACTATGTTAGGTGTAAAAATTTCAACTTGTTCAATGGCAGATTGTGCAGAATCTTTTTCAATAAAATTAAAATTTGGTAGTTTTTTTTTCCAATCTTCTCTTTCTTTGGGATTATCATTCACCAATAAAATTGATTTTTTAAAATTTGGAAGCTGAACTATAAATTTTGTTCCTTTATTTAATTCAGATTCGGCTGTAAGTTTTCCATCCAGAGACTGAATCATTTCAAAACAAAATGGTAAACCAAAACCACTTCCTTTCTCTCCAAAAGTTCCAATTTCTGATTGATTTGTTTGAGAGTTAAATAAAGTATTTATTTTAGCAACACTCATTCCTTTACCAAAATCTTGAACTTCTAAACTTAATTCTTGTTCTGATTCAAAAAAATTTATTAAGATTGAACTTCCTCCATGTGAAAACTTTAAAGCATTTCCTAAAAGATTATTTAAAATAATTTGTAATAATTTGTAATCAGATGCAAATTCTTTTTCTTTTGGTATAAAGTTTTCTAACCTAATTTTTTTATCTTTAGCAGTTAATTCAACTTTTTTAATTGTTTCTTCTACTTCTAAAAATAAATTTTTATTTTCATATAAAGGTAAAATTTTTCCAGTTTGTAGCCTAGCATAACTTAAAATTTCAGTAACCATTTTTAATAGTCGTTCTACATTTTGTTTTGAAAAATTTAACATTTCTTTATTTGATTCAACAGATACTTCTTCTTCCAATAAATATTCCAATGTCATGCTAAGTGAAGAAAGTGGTGAACGAATATCATGTGACACCACAGAAAGAAATTTATCTTTTAATTTATTTGCTTCAGTAATTGCCTCAATTGCTTTTTGTAAAGAATCTGTTCTTTCCATCACTTTATTTTCAAGGAAGTCCTTAGCTTTTGCTAATTCATTAGATAAACTTTCAACAGTGTTAAATGCTTTTGAAAATCGAGCAGATAATAAAAATGCTTGAGAAAAAATAAATATAAAAAATCCATAATGACCAAAATAACCAGTTTGAATAACTTGATTTGTGTATAAAATATCATTTATGATAGTTATTGTAAAAAGTAAATTACCAATAATAAAAGTTTTTGCCCCACTTTCCTTTCCAATAATTGCAAATATTGTCAAATAAATCACATAAATTACTGTTAATAAAATATTTAAGTTAATTAATATTTGAAACTTTGAGACAGAAGTTGTTGGAAAAAAAATAAATCCAAAAACTGTTATAAAACTTATGATATAAATAAAATAATTTAAAAAAAGAATTTGTTTATTTTTAAAAATAGATAAGAAATAAAGACAAAAGAATAAATTTCCAAATGAAATAGTTAAAAACTCAAGCCTGATTGAAATGAACCAATTTAAATTTGGTACTAAATCATAAAAAGAATATTCTCCTGTTAAAGAAGTTCTTAAAGAAATAATTAAACAAAAAATTCCAAAATAAATTGCGAACTTATCTTGTTTTCTTAAAAAATACAATCCTATATGATAAATTCCCATTATAAACATACTTCCAATTAGAAAAAATTCAAGATAAGTTTTTCTGATTTTTTCTTTTAAAATGGAATTTATTTCACCTATTCTAATTGGATACCAAAACCCACCTTTGCTATGATGGTAATTTGAAACTTGAACGATAAACTCATATTCATTATTTGAAGACTTTTCAATAATAGTAGTAATTGGTAAATAATTTGGTTTTGAATACAATGAATTATTTCCTAAATTACCAACTTCATAAACTAATTTTTTATTTACAAAAATTTTTCCATTTGTTCCAAATGTTAAATAGGTAATTGCAAGTGGTATATCTTTATCTAATTTTAATTTCATATAAAAACTAGCTGAACCAAAACCACCTTCTCCAAGTTTATCTATTTTTTTTTGATCTGAATTCCATACAGCAGGAATATTAGCTATATCTGAAATGGATTGAAATTTTTCTGTTTCAGAAAAAAATTCTCCCCAGATAACTTTCCAATTTCCACTCAAATCATAATTCTGATTCAGTATCATTTCTGAGGACAATTCAAGAAAACCATTTTCAACTTTATATTCTTTAACTTTTGAACATTTGGTAGAACAAAAAATCAAAAAAATTAAAAACAAGATTCTCATTAACCTATGATTATGACCCAAATTAAACTATGCAAGTTAAATATTTAATTTCAAAATAATTTCTTATATAATAAAAAATTCTTGGAATTCTAGGAACAAGAAAAAAGAATTACCCATGGTCACAAAAAAAAAATCAATTTCTAAATCTATCCTTAAGTCAGTAAAAAACTTAAAAGAAAAAATTTCTCCGTCCAAAAAGCTTTCTCAAAAAAACAAAATACTTCTTCCTAAAAAACACAAAGGGCTTGGGATAAATGTAGTTTTAAAACATAAAAAAGAATCTGAGATGCTTAAATATGTTGAATATTTAAAAGAACTTAGAGTAGAATGGGTCAGATTAGAGTTAAATTATTATGATATGCTAGATGATAAAATTATGGATTTTTTTGTTGAAGAGCTTTGTAAAGCAGATATCAAAATTCTTGGATTATTAACAGGACTTGTTCCAGGAACTTTAGTGAATTGTTGGATCCCATCATTAAATTTTAAATGTCCACTTGATACAATTTTTGATTATAAAGCTTATACAGAAAGACTATGTTTAAGATATAAAAATCAAATTAAAGATTGGGAAATTTGGAATGAACCAAACACACTTCGATTTTGGATTCATAATCCTGAGCCATCAGAATATGTAAAATTAGTTTCTGAAACTTCTCCCATAATAAAAAAAATAAATTCACAAAATAAAACTTATTTTGGTGGACTAATGGGAGATGATATTCGGGTCATTGCACCTTTTCAAAGAATTAATTTTATAGAAGATTGTATAAAAATTGGAATTGATCCATTTATAGACGTTTACAATTTTCATCCATATGATCCAATTTGTTATTTTTCAAAACAACCAAGTGAAGTTTATTTTCCAACAATCAAATCTGTAATTAATTCATTTCTAGGAAAATATTCTGATGTAAAAAAACCATTTATCATTTCTGAAATTGGAACTTGTCCTTTATGGTTAAAAATTTCTCAAACAGAAATTGGTGTACTTTACAAAGACATCTATTTGCATTCTAGATCAAAGAATGTTGATTGTTACTTTTGGGTTTTAACAGATTTTAAAGGGCCAGAATATTCTAGATGGAATCCTGAAACTGCATTTGGTTTAATTGATTGGGAATTAAACCCAAAAGAAATGTACAAATCTTTTGTGACAGAGTTAAATAAATTGTAATTTCTTCTGAAAAAATTTTAGAATTAAAATTTTTTTTTAATAAGCGTTAAGGATACGAAGCACAAGACCGAAGGTCGAAGGTCTTTGCTTGCAAAGACCGAAACGTAAGTGAAGTGCGGAAGTAGCCTGACCTTACTTTATTTTTTAAACACTATCATTTAATCTTAATTAAGTGAAGGGTTAAAAATAAAGAAAGGAAACGCCCCAAAAATCAATCCAAGAAAATTTTATTTTAATTTTTTTTCTAATTCAGAAATTCTTTTTCTTAGCTCTGGTAAATTTCTATGTATTGCTTGAGACTTTTGAAAATCTGAAAAAGGTTGTAATGGTGTTCCTGCATATACTCCTGACTCTTTAACATCATTTGAAACACCTGGACGAATTAACAAAATTACATCATCAGCAATTTCTAAATGATCCAACACACCACATTGTCCACTAGTGATGACTCTGTTTCCTAGCTTGCTAGAACCAGCTACGATAAATCCTGCTGTTAAAGCACAATCTTCTCCAATTGTTACATTATGAGCTACATGACAAAGGTTATCAAATTTAGTTCCTCGTTTAATCAATGTTATGTGGTAAGCTGCCCTATCAATACAACAATTTGCTCCAACATGAACATCATCCTCAATTACAACAATACCAGTTTGTGGAATTCGATGATATTTTTTATCTGAGCTTAATGCAAAACCAAATCCTTCAGATCCAATTACTGTTCCCGATTTGATATAAACTTTTTTTCCTAAAATACAATTGTAACCAATTACAACATTTGTATAAATTACAGAATCATCATCTATTTTTGCATTTGATTCGATAACAGAATTTGTTTGAATAATCACTCTTTCACCAATTTCAACATTTTCTCCAATTACAACTTTTGGACCAATTACTACTGTGTCTGAAATTTTTGCACTTGGATGAATCAATGCAGATGGATGACGTTTTCCCCACTCAGTTTGAAATAAATTTTTATCTGCATATTTTTGTTTAATTAAAGCATGAGTATGAGGGACATTTTTTGAAATAATAATTCCAGGAATATGATAAGACTTAATTTCTTCATATAATTTGGAATTTGTGATAACAGCTGAAGGAAGATTTTTTTTTAACAAGTCCAAAAATTTTTTATTATCTATAAAAACTAACGATCCCATTTTTCCAGTTTCTATAGAAGTGATGTTTGTAATTTCAGCATCTCCAACAAGTTGTTCAAAAAAGTTATTGGATTCAAATTCTTTATAAATTTCGGAGAGCTTTATATTCATTTATACAAAATAATAGTTTTAGTAACAACTTTCAAGTATATTTTTATGTTGTTATTTTGCAAATATTGAATCTACTCTTTAAAATTAAAAAAGTCTTGAAATTTAACAGCTAATTTGGTTTTTTTTATCTTAGATGAAATTTTTTATTCTATTATTTTTTTTGATAAGTAAACTTTTTTCCAATGATACAATTGAAAAAATATATGCTTTGGAATACGGTAAATCTGTTTATCCAACAGAACTTTTAAATTCAAAATCAAATGTTAAATCCCAAAATATACTTTGGTTATTTTATTATATTGAAACCAGAAAGAAAAAAATTTTAATAGATACTGGTTTTACAGATACAAGATATGTAAAAACATTTAATATTGAAAATTTTCAAAATCCAAAAGCTTTACTGGAATCAATTGGTGTTTCTCAAGAAGATATCACAGATATAATTTTAACTCATTCCCATTTTGATCATATAGGTGGAGCACATCTTTTTCCAAACGCAAAAATTTTTATTCAAGGTTCAGAATTAGATTTTTTATATTCAAGAGAAATTAACCAAAAGTATGAAAAAGTTTTGAATTTAAGAAATTTTAGAAACTCAATTGAAAAGCTCGGACCAAATTTTTATTTTTCTGATTATTTAACAATTTATTTTTCTGGAGGACATACAATTGGTTCTCAAGTAGTACATATAAAGTTTGATAACAAAGAGTATTATATAACCGGGGATGAATGTTATTTTGCAAACGAATGTCTTACAGGAATTGGATTAAATCCCAAAGCTGCTTACAGTTTAGAAAAAAATAAAAATTTTATTTCTAAACTGAACAATTTATATTCAAAAAATCCAAAGCTTGAAGTATTAACATTACATGACACAAATTTATTAATTCAGTATAAAAAAATTCAAAATAATGTCATCCAGATTTATACACGTGAGAGTAAAAAATGAAATTCTTATTTTTATTAATTTTTCTAATTTCTTGTTCAGATGAAAAGAACACAAAAAAAAATATCAATGTCTCCAAAACTGAACCTTCAACTTATTTTGATGAAATAGCAGATCTCATTTCAGCAAATAAAAATTCTACAAGTCCAAAATACGATTTAATAAAATCGAATCCTTTTTATAAAAATTTTGATTCAAATATCAATTCAAATTGGGATAAGATTGAAAATAATTACATCACCAAAGTAAAAAACTGGTCAGAAGAAAATCTAAAAGACAATTACAAAAAAAACACTGCACTTTATCCTTTAAGTGGTGCAGATTTTATAAATTTATTTCATCTTTCAAATGATTCAGATAAATACATTATGATTGGACTTGAAACTCCTGGATTTGTTGAAGACCCAAATAATTTTAAACCAAATGAAATTTCCAATTCTTTAAATCTAATCAAACTTACTGTTGCTCAAATTGCACGTCAAAATTATTTTAGCACAAACTTGATGGAATATAAATTTAAAAACAAAATTTTTCCTGGAGTTGCCCCCATTTTAATGGTTTTTTTAAAAAGACTTGGTTTTAAAATTTATGATCTAGAAAGAATCAAAATTAATGAAGAAGGAAATTTAGTAAAAATTGGTGAGTCTGAAGTTCAGGACACACCTGAAGCACTTCAAGGAATTAGAATTTATTTTTATTCTGAAAAATCCCCTGAAAGAGTTAGAGAAATTGTTTTTTTAAAAATGTTCATCCAAGAATATTCAACTAATTTAGATAGACCAGAAGGAAAATTTTTTGATAAACAAAATCGTTTTAATATCATAATGAAGTCTGCAATTTATTTAATGCATATGGAAAAATTTTCTGGTTTCTTAGAAAAAATTCTTTCCAAAACAGACAGAGTAGTTCAAGACGATTCAGGAATTCCTTTAAAATATTTTTCTAAAACAAACTGGAATATAAAAACTTTTGGAACCTATAAATCTAGAATTCCAATTAAATATGTTTTAAGAGAAGCAAAAATGTTTAAAACAGAAAAAGGAAATTTATCTTCTGAACAAAAGAATTTTACCCAAGACGAATTAATTAAAATTTTTGATGAACAAAAAAATCCTCTCGATTTTAAATATGGTTATGGAGCTGGAGCAAAAAGATCCAATTTAATTTTACTACAAAGAGAAAAAAATAATCAGTGAAATACATTTGTTTTTTTTTTAGTTTCATTTTATTTGCAGATTCAATAAAAAATGTTCGGTATTTAAAACCTGATTATAGTTTTAGTAAAAATTCTGAAATTTTTTTTGAGAAAGGTAAATTTTCCAAATTTGTAGAATCAAATTCTTCAAAAGTAGATTTTTATATTCTTCCAAGTTTTTGTGACGTCTATGCTACTATAGGAAATAACCAAATTTTTCCAATTGAATTAAAATTAGAATCATTTTTAAAATTTGGTTTTACCCATGTTCAGTTAGTGGCTGACAAAAAAGAAATTTTTAATAATAGAAAATCTAAATTACCCATATTCAATTTTTCTGAAAAAAATTATTTGCCATCTTCACCAAATTTTTCAGATTCAAAATACAAAAACTATAACTTAATTTCTGATTATACAAATTTAGAATTTTCTGATCAGAATTTAAATGAATTTTTTTATATTAATAATTCTGCTTATGAAATAAATTCTTCATTATTAAACTATTGGAATATTCAATTAAAAAAAACTAATTCGATTTTAAGAATTCATACTT
Organism: Leptospirales bacterium; assembly: GCA_013297885.1. Taxonomy (GTDB): domain Bacteria; phylum Spirochaetota; class Leptospiria; order Leptospirales; family Leptospiraceae; genus UBA2033. Next base: position 50,829 of record JAAFIR010000026.1, read on the forward strand.
ATTCAGATTCAGTTTCCATTATGGATGCATTAATTTCTGGAAATAGAATTTTAGTTCATCCAATCTCAATAAAACTAAAAAATCAAATCACAGTTGAACATTTAAATGAAATTCGTTATACTCCAATATTAAATGTATATCGCAATATGAGATTAGATAATTCTGAAAATTCTGAAGGTTTAGATGATTTAAATCTTTTTAACAAAAATAAATTTTTTGAAACAAAACTTTCTACAACATTCAGTGAAATTTTATCAAATAATTCTTATTCTGATTTACAGAAAATTGAAATGAAAAATGAATATAATACTTTTTTGGAATTCATTTTAGAAAAACCAGAAATTTTAGATAAAATTGAACTAGGATCAGGAACTGGTCATCGTTTAAGTTTTGCTGGTTTAAGTGGAATCAAAGAATATTTAATTTTACAAAAACTTTTCCCAAAAAAGAAAAATTTATTAAAAATTCTCACAACTAATTCTTGCTCTAGAGTATCCAAAACTTATAGAGGAAAAATAGAATTAAATGAAGAAGCAAATTTTTTATTATTAAAAGAAAATCCAATTTTGAATCCTGAAATTCTTTTTCAAATCCAAGGATTATTCCATAATGGTATAAAAATATTCTAATCTGTTTTTATTATTTATAAAAATTATTACTATTTTAATTTTTATTTTAATTTATTTCCAAAATAAATTTCTACTTGACAATATTTTTTTTGGAAATAAATTTCCTTTATGGTGAAATTACTTTTTATTTTTATTTTAATCTTTTTCAATTGTAAACCATCTGTAAATCAATCAAATATTGAAACAGGTTTATTAGCTTTGAGATTAGCAGGAATTATTTCTAGTGATGTAAATATTACTGGACAACTTAGAGCAACTGGTGTTTTGAAAAATGCTAAAGTTGAAATTGTTTCTATTCCAAGTTCTGGAAGTTGTAGCAATGATGATGGTTCAGCAAAAGGAACTATTTTAGCAAAAGGTTTTTCAGATAACCAAGGAAAATATAATTTAACCTACAAAAGAACAAATCTTCCAGTTTGTGTATTAGTTACTCCAGAAGGCTCTTCTAGAGTAGAAACTTTTACAAAGACTGGTGGAAGAAGAGAATCTCCTTGGGCTGGAGGAAGTATGATGGCAATTTTACCAAATCAAAATTCCAATTCAGCATTTGCACAAAGAAGAACTGTAAATGTATCACCTTTTACCAGAATTTCTTCTAGAAGATTTTTTGCACTGAATGGGACAACTGGTTCAAACCAAAGAAGCATCAAAAAATTTTATTCAGGTTTAAAATTTTCAAATAATGATTCATCAAATTTAAAAAATAACACAAAATCAACACCAGAAGTAGTATTCACAAAAAACACAACCTCAAATCTCTTAGACAAAGCAAACCAAGATGTTGAGAATTCTTTTTTTCCAAAATCTCCTGCTGATTTTGATTTATTAACAGCTGATCCAAATTCTTCAAAATATCTTCTAAGACTTGGTGCAATTAATAATTTAGCTGATAAATTAGGTGGTCCAGCAGATGGAAATATTTCAGGCAACGATTTGGAAAAAGTAATCAATTTTATGGAAGAAGATTTTTCAGATGGAAAATTTGATGGAAAAAAAATTGACCCAATCACAAATACAGTTGTGGCAATGAATTCAGCTGATTTTGGTGGTGTAGTGACAAATGCTGCAGATGCTGATGATTTTTTAAACGATGAATTCCGAAGTGCTGTAAGTGAATTTGATCAAGATAATCCTTCCATTTCAGCTGAATCTGGTGATTTGATTTTTTGTGAGGAAGATTCGAATGATCCAAGTTGTTTATTTCAAATTTCAATTGTTCCAGGCTCCCCTCCACAAATTTTAGTTTTTAATGGTGATGGTGTTTTAATTAATTTGAACCAACAAGTTTTAAATTGCAGAGCTGATAGTGGTGGCTCAGATTTAGATTCTTGTAAAACTGCTTATGTAATTATCAACGTTGGCGGAACCAATTTAACAATCCCTTCCACAATTAATATAACCGGTTCTGGTTATACAGTAATAAGGCAACCAGGTATTACCACCTTAACTCCAGGGAATTCCACTTTTTTTGAACTGGAATTTATTCCTCCTTCAACAGGTGCATTTAACAAACCAGTTTCTATAACAAGCAACGATACCCAAAAATCACCTTATACATTTACTTTACTCAGTAGTGGGGAAGATTTACATTTTAGTCGTGTCCTCTATTGGGATTTTAGTTTAGCTGATGGTGATACAGCAACTGCGATATCGGATCGTGGCAGTACTAATGATTCTGATACTGCAAATGACATCAGTTTTATAGATGATTATGATGATGTCCCAGATGAAGCTGGATTTTTTGATAGAGCTTTTGGATCAAAAGCAATAGTTGATCCTATGAATTTTATTGGAAATCCAACTGGAAATTATACAATTTCAGCTATGATTTCCCCCATAAGTTTACCCACAAATAATTCTATGATTTATGGAATTATGGGAAAAGTTGGTCAATTTGGAATTTCAATTGTTCATGTTTCTGGTCAAAATTTTATTCGTTATACAGTAACAACAAATGGTGGCACAGCTACTTTAAACCACCCAATAATCAATAATGATTATATTGGAAATTGGAACCAAATCACTGGAGTTTACAACAGTAGCCAAATACTATTGTATGTAAATGCTCAGTTAGTTGGACAAACAAATTTAACAGGAACAACTGTTTTAAATAACGAATTTAGAGTAGGGTTTGATAATGTTTCAACTACCAATGGCTTTGATGGTGGAATTGATAGAGTTAGAATATACAGTTCAGCATTTAACCAAAACCAAGTGGAAGCTTTATACTTTCCTTGATAATTTTTTTTAAAACTACAAAATTGTATTAACTTTTTTTAGTTCTTTTTTTTGCAAATTTTTGCTAAAGCAAAAACCGTGCTTTCAGTTCTGTCAAAAAATTTCATTTGAAATTTTTTGACATCTGCTTCAATCACTTTTGCATTGTATTTAAAAACACAACCATAAAAAAAGATTTTAAGCAAAAATTTATTGACAAACCAAAAAAAATTTAAGCTAAGATATTTTTATTGCTTTAAAGTAAATTTTTTATTCGTATAATTATTCTAAATAGTAGGTAAAAAAAAAGTGAAACAAAAAATTTTAATTCTATTCATCCTCTTAACCACTCTCCTTCAATGCAAAAAATCTAGTGATGATTCTTTTTTAGAAAGTTTATCATTACTTTTTTTAAGAAAAGACCGAGTCACAATTTCTGGTTCTGCTGTTAAAGGAATTATTAAACGTGCTGAGGTAAATATTCACAAAGTTAATTCAGATGGAACTTGTGATACAAATTCTTCTCTTGGTTCTGCATCTACTGACGAGAATGGTAATTATTCTGTTTTATACAATAAAACAAATGGGATTGTTTGTATTAGAGTTAAAGCTAGTGCAGATGGTTTCACCAAAATGTATGATGAAAAAACTAGAACAGATATTTCAATTTCTCCAAATTCCGATTTTAATTTAACCAATATTTTTTCTGAAGACAAATTAGTGGGTTCAGCACGTGGGAACAATTCTGTTTCTCCATTTTCAAGAATGGTTTCTAGAAGATTTGCAAATTTAATCGCTAGCTCAGGAGGAAGACAAACACCTCGTGAACTAAATCAACTTGCTAGTAGAGAAGTTGTTATCCGATTTGGTCTGAGTTCTGGACTTGCCTCTTCCAATACAAGAAATAATGAGCTATTAAAAAACACAAGATCAACAAGTGTAAATGCAAATGATTTTCCTGAACTTCTAGATTTGAATTTAGATTTTAGCAATTTGAGAAATCCTTTAATCACAAAACAAATTGCAATTCTTGCTGGATTTTCCCAACTTGCTAACCAAAATAGAACTGGCTCTACAGTAACTTCTTCTGACGTAGATTCAGTTATTGAAAGTTTTGCAAAAGATTTTGAAGATGGAATTTTTGATGGTAAAGATGGAAAAGGTGCAACTGTATTTATTGGAACAGGTGCAAGACAAATTCCACTTCCAGCAAATAGTGTTACTAATCTTTTAACTCCAGCAATAACAACTTATTTTGCTGAAGGTGGAACTTTAAGTGTAGGCCAAAGTTCTACAACTAGTCCACCAACATCAGTAATTCCAATTGTCTCAGTTTCTACAATTAACCAAATTCAATTTTTAGATTCAGTTCAAATTCTTACTCCTGTAATTCAAACTACAACCCCTACTCCCACACCAACTCCCACTTTTACAATTGGTGGAACAGTAACTGGTTTAACCACGTCCGGTCTAGTCCTACAGAATAATGTAGCAAACAATATATCGATAAGTTCCGGTTCCTCTAATTTTGTATTCCCGACCGCAATCAATTCCGGCTCATCTTATTCAGTCAGCATTTTGACTCAGCCTGGTGGAAATATTCTCTGTCAAATCACGAACGGTACCGGAACTGCAACCGGAAATGTGACGAATATTGCTGTTGTTTGTGCGATTCCAATGATCGGAGGAACGATACAAAAACCTTTAAACCTGACCGGAGTTACAACTATTTTTGCAGGCGGAATCGTAGGAGTGACTACAGGAGGAACGGTAGATGGATCCGGATCGACAGTCAGATTTAATATACCACATGCTATCGCTACCGATGGTATTAATATGTACATCTCCCAAAATACTGCTAGTGGCGTAATTCGTAAGATTGTGATTGCGACCGGCGTAGTGTCTACGTTTGCAGGTCCCTTTGCATCGCCGGCGGGCATAACAATGGATGATACAAATTTATATATTACGGAATATAGCCCACCTTGTGCAATTCGAAAAATTGATATAGCAACAGCAACACCAACCTTAGTTGCAGGAGGCTCTCAGGGATTCTCGGATGCAACAGGAGCATCAGCTCAATTTAGTCAGCCTGAGGGGATCACCGTCAACGGACCAAATCTATACGTAGCCGACGGGGCTAATCAGAGAATCCGCAAAATTGTGATCGCTACAGGCGCAGTGACTACCTTCGCAGGAAATGGTACGGGTTCTTCCGTCGATAATGCTGTCGGCACATCGGCTACCTTTAGTGCTCCGAGTGCAGTAGTGAATGACGGAATAAACTTGTATGTTTCTGAAAGGAATGGCAATAAAATTCGTAGGATAACTATCGGCGGATCGCAGACGGTTACTACCATTGCTGGCACCGGAGGCGGAGGAACTAACGATGGACCAGGAGCATCAGCCACTTTTTCCGGTATTTATGGTATGACTACCGACGGATCTAATTTATACATAGCAGATACGAGTAATCAACGGATTCGTAAAATTGTCCTGGCAACCAATGTTGTCTCTACTCTTGCAGGTAGTATTTCTGGGGATATAGAAGATACAGGAAGCGCTGCACGATTTGCCAATCCAAGAGGACCAGTATCAGATGGGGTGAGTTTGTTTATTGCAGAAATCGGCAATAATAAAATTAAGCGTATTCAATAATGACCGACCTAACCCAATTTTATATGTATTGCTGCGTTTGTTAGTAAAGACCCTTCCCTAAGAGGGAAGGGAACATGTGATGGTAATCGGATGTTCAGTGGGTCCAAGTCCACTGGATTAAAAAAATAAGGTTTTTCTAAACTAGCGATAGTGATTCAAAATGTCTCGAAGAGAGTCGTGAAACGACCGAAGCATTTTGAAGCACGGGTCAGTTTTAGAAGTTTTAATTTCTAGTTTTTGAAAAATAAAAATTTCTTCTAAAACTGACATCGCCCAAAAAAAAGTAGAAAATGTTCAGAGGATGCTTTATTGAGTTGTGTTCTAACGTCCAGTGGGTCAAAACCAACTGCATCCAACTCAAAAAACATTTGACAAACTATAAGGAAGGTGATTTAAAAATAGTAAGAATTTGTTTAAGAAGTCTGAACTTTTTATGTATCGATCCATTTTGATAAAAGATTTTAAACCAAAGCTTAATAGGCTAAGAATTAGCTTTTGTGAGAGGTTACTAAAAGAATCATTTTTCGGATAAAAAACAAAACATTTTTTTCTTGACAAAAAATTTATTTTATGTTTAGATTTTAATAACTTTTCAAACTGATGAAGACAATTGATAAAAAATTAATTTTTGAAATTCTAAAAAATCATGAAAATAAAATAAAAATTTTTGGTGTACAAAAAATTGGACTTTTTGGCTCTTTTGCAAATGGTCTAGAAAATGAAAATTCTGATATTGATTTTTTAGTTGAATTTTACGAAAATCAAGTAACCTATGACAATTATTTTGATTTGAAGTTTTTTTTAGAAAAAATTTTTCAAAGAAAAATTGATTTAGTCACTTCAAAAAGTATAAAAATTCCACTTAGAGAATCTATATTAAAATCAGTAGTGTATGTCTCGTGAAATTAAAATTTTTATTTTAGATATTCTTTCCTCAATTAAAGAAATTGAAATTTTTACTTTTGAGATTAAAAATCTTGAAGCTTATTCAATTGATTATAAAACCAAAAGAGCGGTTGAAAGAAATTTAGAAATTATTGGCGAGGCTGTAAAAAATATTCCTGATAATATAAAAAATGAATTTTTTGAAGTTGAATGGAAAAAAATTTCAGGATTAAGAGATATGTTAGCTCATGCATATTTTAACATCGAAGATGAAATTATTTGGGATGCTGTTAAGTTAAAAATTCCAGAGCTAAAAATAATTTGTGAAAAAATTTTAACAAAAATAAGTTAAGAATTTAATATTTGAAGCACACCAAAAAAAACTTGACAAACTACTAGGAGGGGGGGGGAATACTGTAGTAGAAATAAATTTTTAGGAAATTGTAAGTGAAAAAAATAATTGTATTAGTCCTTCTATATAGTTTAACAAATTGTGGAGACACAAAAATTTTAAAACCATTTAGAGTTCAGTATGCTAAATTTGATAGCATGGGAAATTTACCAACTACTCTCGCAACACCAAACCAAGTATGTGAAACTTTACTTGTAAAAAGATTTTATAATCTCCTTTTTTATTTGCCCTTAAATCAATATTCTCCTGAAGAATTAGAAAAAATTCATTCCTCTAGTTCTATCAAATTTAGAACAGTTTTTAGACCTCTAGATTTATTTTTAACATTTATTGGATTTTTAACTTCAGTAACTGTGAATACTGTAGAAATAGACTCTTGTGCAAAACAACTTCAGTCCAAAACTGTAAATGCCAAACATGTTGAGGAATACATAGAAGCTCCCATACTTTCTGGTTATTCCAACTATAGAAAAAATATTTCAAAATCAGGTGCAAAACAATTTTACATTTCATTTATTCCAAAACAAGTTAATTGGACAAATGGCGAAGAAACTAAATTTGAAAATTTTGCAAATATTTATAAAACAAAATATTCTAGTTTTAAAATATTTTTATTATCTCATTCCGATGAAATAGATTATAAAATTTCTTCTGAAAGATTAAAAAAAGTAAAAGAGAATTTAGTAAAAAAAGGAATTAGCAAAGATTTAATTTTTTCTGCAATCGACATTGGAACCATCACAAGCGAAATAGATAAAAAAAATAAAGTAACCCAGAGAGTAGATATACTCATTTTGGATTAGGAGAAAAATATGTTTAGAAAAATTTGTTTTTTGTTTATAGGATTATTCATTTTTGAAACTTGCGGATTTGTGATGCTCAGCCAAAATAACGAAAAGAAAAGTTCAATTCCCTATCCTTTGGCATTACTTGGTGTGAGACAAAGTGGTAGTGGTGGAAATAGTGGAAATTCTGGTGGTGCAAATGGTGGTGGTGGAACAGTTCAAACTGGAACTGGTGTTGGGACAGGAACTGGTTCAGGAGCAGCGACTGGCACTGGGACTCCACCTGTTGCACCTAGTGGGCTAAATTATGCTAACAGTCCTTTTTCATTTTTACAAGGCTCAGCTATTACCACTTTAACACCAACAATAAATGGAACAGTTACTAGCTGTAGTTCAATTCCAGCATTACCAACAGGTTTAACCTTAAACAATACTACTTGTGCAATTAGTGGAACACCCACAACATGGCAAGCTGCTACAAGTCATACAATCACTGCAACAAACTCTGGAGGAAATATCACAGCAAATCTAAATATTCAAGTAACATCAGATGGTTCAACATGGACAGCAAGAACCTTACCTAGTTCACAAAATTGGTCTTCAGTTACTTTTGGAAATGGAATTTTTTTAGCTGTCTCATCAGGCAGTAATGTTGCTGCAACTTCATCAAACGGAACTACTTGGACGGCAAGAACTTTACCTAGTTCTCAGCAATGGAGTTCAGTGACATTTGGAAATGGGATATTTGTTTCAGTTGCGACCTCAAGTAATGTTGCAGCTACATCTCCAGATGGGATTAATTGGACTTCACGTACTTTACCAAGTGTCTCAGGTTGGCGCACTGTCGGTTATGGGAACGGGATTTTCGTTTCTTTAGGAGGTGGGGCTGTAGCAAGTTCACAAGATAGTATTATATGGACATCTGGAACTAATGGTTGCCCGATGATGGCTGGTAATTGCTCCGAATCGGTAGTATACGGTAACGGAGTTTTTGTGGGCATTGGTAATGGTGGGATATCATCTTCTGATGGTTCAAATTGGACATTCCTCACAACACCAATCTCAGGTATGTTTGGGGTTGCATTCGGGAACGGTACTTTTGTAGCAATGGATACACACACAGGTTCAGCAACATCGATGGATGGGATTAATTGGGTATCTGGAACAAACGTATTAGCTGGTCAGGATAATCTTGCTTTTGGTAACGGTATTTTTCTCTCAGTTATTAGAAATACAAATACAGCAATATCTTCACCGGATGCTGTTACTTGGACTACTCGAACCTTACCAAGTAATTCAGAATGGAGTTCAGTTGCATATGGGAATGGAAGGTTTGTTACTATTGCTCGTGGACCTAGCAATATTGCAGCAAGTTCCCCTTAAAAATTTAATTTAACTTTTTGATACAAGAGTTACTTTGTCTCGAGATAACAATTATATAACCGACCTAACCCAATTTTATTTGGATTGTGGTGTTGGGTAGTAAAGTCCCTTCCCTGGGAAGGGAAGGGAACTTTTGATAGTAATCATATGTTCGGTGGGCTGGGACCTATTGCCTGGCTAGACCAGATACATCAATGACTAAGTTTAATTTTCTTTTTTCTTTTAGGAAAGGGGCGTTTTTGAAATCAAGTTTTTTATTGATTTTTTTTTATTTTAACAGAATCTAGCTCGTGAGGAATTTATGCCAGCAAAATCTATGTCTATGGAATCATTATATATATGTATTTTTATGATAATAAAAAACATAAATTACCGCATATTCATGTTCAATACCAAGATGAAGAAATTATACTTTCGATTCCTGATGGAAATATTTTGAAGGAAATCTAAAGCCAAAATAAATTAAAATTAGTTTATACTTGGTTAGAAATTCACCAAGAAGAGTTGATTGCAAATTGGAATTTAGCTGTAAAAGGGGAAAAGGTTTTTAATATAGAACCTTTAAAATAAAATGAACCCAAAAGTTATAAAAGCTAGAGCTATAGGTAAATCTTTTTTATATTTAAAATTTACATCTGGAGAATCTGGATTATTTGATGTTAAAAACTATTGGAATAGCAGTTTTTTTAGTGAACTGCAAGAGAATGGTTATTTTAAAAAAGTTCAAGTTTGGAATGGGACTGTTAAATGGCCAAACGAACAAGACTTTGCACCAGAAACTTTATATTTAGAATCAAAAAAAAACATTAGATATTAACCTCTGCTCAACTAGTTCAGTGAAGTCCAGTTGGTCAAGACCCACTGTCTGGCATGATGGGTGTCACAACCCACTGAATTTTTCTAAACTAGCGATAGTGATTCAAAATGTCTCGAAGAGAGTCGTGAAACGACCGAAGCATTTTGAAGCACGGGTCAGTTTTAGAAGTTTTAATTTCTAATTTTTGAAAAATAAAAATTTGCTTCTAAAACTGACATCGCCCAAAAAAAATAGGAAATTTTCAGAGGATGATTTATTGGGTTGTGTTCAGTTGGGCTGGGATCCAATGAACGAATTTGTGTTTAAGGTCCAGATACACAACGAATTTGATTCCCACCACCTTTTCCACTTAAAGGAATTGCACCAGCAGCAAAACCAATTAACCAGCCATTTGCGGCATTCCCATTTAAAGTAGTGGAAGACCAATAATTTGGTCCAGCACCAGTATTTGGAAAAATGGAAGTGTTAATAGTTGGTGAAGTAGCAACACTCACATCTAGGATGCTATATAGTTCATTTATATTTGGGAGTCTCCAAGATCTACTTGCCAAATTTAATCCATTACAATAAGTTAAAGCTAATATCCAGCCTCCAGATCCGGCACTAGGAGTACCACTACAACTAGCATCATTTGTTAGAAGGCGACTGCATTTTTGCCAAACGAGACCAGTCAATTTATCTTGAATGGTTCCATCTTGGTTATCAACAAAATTAGATGAAATATCTTTTTGTTGTCCAGAAACACAACGAGTCAAAGGAGTGCTTGTATTTTTTGCAACTGTTGACGATCCAACACCATTTGTAAAATCAATAGTGTATGCGTTTGTTGGAGTAGCAACAACAGTTGTTGAGCTCCAAAAACTGACTCCTATTGCACCTGGAAAAAAAGAAGTATCTATCGCTGGGTTTAATGTACCATAATGGATTAATGTTTGAAGTTCAAAATACTTTGGCAATCTCCAAGTCCTTCCAGCAAAATTTAAAGAAGAACAAGCAGATATTGCTGTGGGGTAGTCTGTATTTGACGCTCCACCAATATTACAAAGTCCTCCACTTAATCCAAGAGGACATTGAAGCCAAGTCAATCCAGTTTTATTGTCTGTTATAGTTTCATTCCCATTATTCACATAAGTTCCACCCGATCCAGATTGAAAAGCTCCATCCACTCCTGTTCCAGAACAAGCAACTGGATTGCTAGCATCATAACAAAGAGATTGTCCAGTTTTTAATGGAAGATAAGAATATTCCGCTGTTGCAACTGCACTGTCAGTCATTCCAGATTTAGTAGCAATTGCTTTAAAAGTGAGACCTGCTATTGCCCAAAGATGAATCACAGCAGAAGGATTGTACAAAGTGGAAGAAGATGTGGGAGTTGTTCCATTTATTGTAAAATAAATATTTGCTCCTGGTGTTGAAGTGGTAATTGTTAGATACTGTGGAGTATTATAATTTCCGGAAGTTGGACTAAAAACTGGTGTTGCAACAGTACTAACACCTGTTCCAGTGGCAGTGCCTGTCCCAGTTGCCATTCCAGTAGTTGTTCCAGTTCCACCTCCTGTGCCAATTCCAGTTGAATTACCAGCTGAATTTCTAGCGTTAAAAAAACAATAAGCAGAATTGTCTTGTCTAGCTAATCTTAAAAGCACTTCAAATTTAAATGCTTCTGATTTGTAATCACAAAATTTATTTTTATTAAACTGCGGAACGCAAAAAAATAGTAGTGGGAAAGTTAAGTAAAAAAATTTCATAATTAAACTTTATAACAAAGAATGATTATAATACAATACAATTTTTTATTATATCTAAGCATATTTTTTTTGGTTGTCTAATTTTGTATATCTCCTAAAGGATTTTAGAGAGCAGAGTTTTAAATTACGGGTTAGTTTTAGAAGTTTTAATTTCTAATTTAAATTTTTTAACAAATATCTCTCTCTAGAAAGAACAAAAAAAACTTGATTCTAAAAACTTGAATTTATACCAATTTACTGTGATAAAGTAATTTTTGATTCGATAAAGAGTATGTCCCGATTCACTTTTTTTTTGAATTGCTTTAATTTATATAAAACGGTATAAGTCTAAATTATATGGCTACTATTGATTTAAAAAATCCCAAATCTAGACAAATTTCTACAATTTCATTACTCGAAAAAATGGAACGTCATTACAAATCGATTCCAATGGAAGCAATTTTAAAACAAGATGTTTTGAGACTTGGAATTAATTTTTCTCCTGAGTCACTTTTATCTGGAGATTTTAAAGCCAAAGATTATTTTATATTTTCATTTGACCACATTCCTGTTGCAGATTTAAAATCTGGAGTTCAATACAAAACTCCCGAAGAAATCAAAATTTCTGGGGGACATTTTAATTTAGATCCTACAGTAATTTCCACACGCAATAATCCAAGTTCACCTTATCTTGTAAAATTAATTGAAAACAAACCTCATTTGGTACTCGACGAAATTGATCTCGGCGTTTTAGAATTTCCTCCAATTCCATCTTGGTATTCACACAAAACAAAATCAGGTAAATTGCCAGGAGAAATTGCACCAGTTATTGAATGGGGATATTTAATTTATCTCACTGTATTTCGAAATTGCCAATACTTTGGTAAAGATGAAGAATGTGCTTACTGTGACATCAATCATAATTATAGACAACAAAAAAATAACGGTCGTCCCTACACAGGTGTAAAAGACATTGAAGATATTTTAGAAGTATTTTCTTGGATTGATGCAGAAGACAAAATAGCAAAAGTGTACACCATTACTGGTGGTTCAGTGCTGACAAATTTAAAGAAAAAAAATGAAGTTGATTTTTATTTAGAATACCCAACTGAAATTGAAAAAAAATTTCCCGGTCGCTTTATGGGAAAATTAGTAGCACAAGCTTTTGAAAAAGAAGACTGCAAAAAATTTTCTGATGCAGGTATAAAAGTTTATCATCCAAATTATGAAGTTTGGGACAAAGAACTTTTCAAAAAAATCTGTCCGGGCAAAGAAGCTTGGATTGGAAGAGATACTTGGATTCGAAGAGTTGTGGATTCAGCAGAAGTATTTGGTCCGTCTTATGTGATTCCAAATTTTGTAGGGGGGGTAGAGCTTTCTGAGCCATATGGTTTTAAAACTGTTAAAGAAGCAATCGACTCTACTTCAGAGGGTTTAGAATTTTTTATGTCCAAAGGTATCATGCCTCGATTCACTGCTTGGTGTCCAGAACCATACACAACACTTGGCACACAAGCTGGTCCACCACTTGAATATTTTTGTGAGCTTCTCACTTCATGGAAAAATATTTTTGAAAAATACAATTTACCAACTCCTCCCGGTTATGGTGAGCCCGGTGTTGGCAAAGCTGTATTTTCTGTAAGTGCATTTATGGATGTGATTGGATACAAGGGAAGAGCTTAATTTAGAATGTTGAATGTTGAATTGATGGGCGAATTTTTTTCCACACCTAACCCTATTTTATTCGCGTTGAAAAATATTATATTTTCTTCCCTTCCCTTTGAGGGAAGGGAAAGAGGGTTAGGTGTTGAAAAAACCCTGCTCTCAGCTACTATCAAGAAATTGTTTTCTCAATTTCTTGATAACGCTTCGATCAGTTTCGCAGCAACAGATAGCTTAGAAAAATCTTCCTCAAAACCAATAACCAACAGAAAAGCTTAGTTCTGTTGTAACATAAGAAGAATTAGATTCCTTCAGGGTTAAATAATAAAACAAATGAATATAATTTTATTTTGCATTTTATCTCAATTTTTTTTATTTCATTCGTTTTATGTTATTTCTTTTTAATTTGTTTAGATTTTACTTTTTTTTTGCTTTTGGTTTCTTTTTTAATTTTAATTTTTTTTTGTGGAATATCAAAACTAATACTATCTGGAATTTCACCCATTATTTTTTTTAGTTTTTCCATTTCAGCTTCATCTGATTCAGTAGGTTTATTTTCTTCAGTTTGTTTTATATCAGTTGTTTTTTTGAGATTTGGGATTTCAACTTCATCTTTTTTTTCTTTAGTAGAATCAACTGGCTTATTTGGAGTGATTGTTACAATTTCAACAGACTCTTTATAAACTTGAAATTCAGATTCTAATTCGTTAATTTTTTCTCTCATAAATCTTTCTGATGCACCTACTCTTTGAGCTAAAGTACGAATTAGTTTTAGAGAAAATTCTGGATTCCCTTTGATTAATGCTTCTAAATTTTCACCATCAGCTGTTGCAACAACAGAATTTGTCATACAAACTGCAGTTGCTGATCTTGGTTGATTTCCTAAAATGGACATCTCCCCAAAAATTTCACCTGATTCCAAAACTTTGATTGTATATTTTTTACCAAAATCCGAATATTTACAAATTTCTATATTCCCTTTTTTTAAAAGATAAAATTTGGAACCAAAATCACCTTCTTTAAAAAGAATTGTTCCAGCAGTATAATAATTATCTGCTTCCATTACAGTTGATTCTTTTATAAATAGTTTTCTAATTTTTTCAAAACCAGGAAACTTGATATTGTACAAAATTCCTTTTCCAATTTTATACAAATTATAAAACCATAAGAATTTGTAAAAATCAAAATCATGTTTATCAAATTCTAATAAACTTCCCATTGGTCTTTCAAAGTCTTCATGATTTTCCCAAATAATTTTTCCTTTAATTGGTGGAGATTTGTAATTTGAATATGAATATTGAATTTCTAATTCATGATCAAGTCCAAGTGTATCAAATGTTTTTAAAAAAGAATTTGAATTGGTAATTTCAGAACCTATCACAGATTTTGTATCTGAACCTTGTAAAATACTTACTTCCATAATAATTGGAATTCTGATAATACTAAATTTGAAATAATCTGGATTAATTGCACCAAGTAAAAATAAATTTGCAGCCAATACTAATGGATAAATTAAAAATAAAGTGATATGTTCTTCAGGACTTAAATTTAGTTTTAGAAACTCTAAAATATTATTTTGATTATAATTAAATAAACATATTATTAAAATTAAAGTTGAAATAAAAATTGTTTTGATAACAGAAAAATGGAAAAGAAAAAGAGGAACATACTCTGCATTTTTTTTTCCCATGGAGTTGATTATCCATCTTTCATATTGAGGTTGAAGTTGGATAGTTTCATAGTCTTCAAGTCCAATTTTATCCTTAAGTAGTTCTTCTTTGGAAGGTAGTGAAATCCCCTTAGAGATTAAATATTCCAATATCAAAATTAAAAAAACTAGTTCTAATCCAATAAAATAAACTGATGAGCCACCAAGTAACAAACAAGTATCATAGATTGCATGAAATAAATAGGGAAATAAAAATGCTAAGATCAAATTTTGAGTTCTATTATTCTTTGTTTGGTAGTATTCTCTAAGTCCCAAAAAATAACCCATCATACCACAAGTTGTTATATGAAGTGGAACAGAAGAAAAAAGTCTAAGTAGAATCATTGAAGAATTATTTTGAATAGAATATAAAATATTTTCTAAAGCAGAAAATCCAATTCCCAAAAACATTCCAAAAAAAACAAACTGATTAATTCTTAGTTTAGAATAAGATTTTCTCAATACAAAAATTAAAATTAAATATGCAGAGAGTTTTTCAATTAATGCTGCATTAATAAATGCAGTTAAAATTTTATTTTCAGTACTTAAATAATAACTAAAGTATTTAAAAATTAATAATAAAACTGCAGCTTGTAAAATTCCTAAAAGAAAAGCATCAAAATAAGTACCTGATTTTTTTCTTTCATTAAAAAGATATTTTTTATATACTATTATCGAAAGTGGAACTGGTAAAAAAGATAATAAAATTTTTTCAAAACCTAACAAAGTTTACCTTTTTTTGTTTGGTTTTTTTATTTCTTCTTTAAAATCTCTTTCTTTAATCTCTTTGATTGGTTCTGATTCAGCTCTTAATTCTTCTTCCAAAATCTCATCTGGCTCTTCTTCTTTCAATTCTCGAGCAGCACAAAAAAGTAGATTGATAAGTAGAACTAATAGGATAAATTTCTTAAAACTCATAATAACTCCATATTAGTAGAATAAATAAATTATAAATCAAGTCTTTTTTAATATTTAATTTTATTTTCCTATTGATACATACTATTAGTTATACTCAAATAAAATCAATTTTATATAGCATAAATCATTTTTTAAAGGCTAAAATTTTTTTCAATACTGTAAAGCCCGCGAAAGTGATTGAAGTGGAAATCCTTTTTCAAAGAAAAAGATTGGAACGAAAAGCACGGTTTTTAAAAAGTAAGGACTTAATTAATTAAGTCCTTACTTTTTAAAAATTCGCCCTTTGACTTCGATCAGGACAAGCCCAACAAAAAATTAAATTTTAAATGCTTTGTGAATTTCAGTTAAAGCTTTTTTTGCTTCTTCTTCTTTTATCACACAAGAAATTTTTATTTCAGATGTGGAAATCATTTCAATGTTAATGCTATTATCCGCTAATGCTTTAAACATAGTTGCAGCAACACCGACATGTGATTTCATCCCAACACCTACAGCAGATACAATTGCAATTTTATCGTTGATGTCTGGATTTCCAGTTTTGTTTTTTTCTGCAAATGATTTTAAAATTGGTTCTGCAATTGAAAGAGACTTTCTTGGCATGGTAAATGAGATTGTGTTTTTTCCATTTGATGGTGAAGACTGAACAATTACATCTACAATTATATCTTTTTCAGATAATGCACCAAATAGATCAGCAGCAATTCCCGGTTTGTCGGGAACTTCTGGAAGTGTAACTCTTGCTTCTTCGTTTTTAATTGTAACACCACTTACTCGAATATTTTCCATTAATTTATCCTCACTAACAACTAAAGTTCCAGGGTTCATATTAAAACTAGATCTAACATGAATTGTAACTCCATAATTTTTTGCAAATTCAACTGATCTTGGATGAAGCACACCAGCACCAAGACTAGCAAGCTCTAACATTTCATCGTATGTAATTGTTTGGTGTTTTTTTGCACCTTCCACTTTATTTGGGTCGGCAGAGTAGACACCGTCAACATCAGTATATATTTCACATTCTTTTGCTCCAAGTGTTGCAGCAAGTGCCACAGCTGAAGTGTCTGAACCACCTCGACCAAGTGTTGTGATATTTTCGTTTTTATCAATTCCTTGAAATCCTGCAACAATCACAACTTTACCTTCTGATAAAGCAATATCAATTCTTGTTCTATCAATCATTTCAATTTTTGCATTTGAAAAATTTCCATCTGTGATAATCTTAACTTGTGAACCTGTAAAAGATTGTGCTGGAACACCAATTGCTTCTAGTGCAATTGCAAGTAGTGCAATGGAAACTTGTTCACCTGTTGAAAGTAACATATCCATTTCACGTTTGCTTGGATTATCAGATAATTTTTCAGCCAAATCAACAAGCTCGTCTGTGGTGTGACCCATTGCAGAAACTACAACTACAACTTTGCTACCATTATCGTAATAAGATTTAATTCTATTTGCTACATTTTTTATTTTATCAGTGGTGCCAACAGAGGTTCCACCATATTTTTGAACAACAAGATTTGTCATAATTACTTGCCAATTTTTTGGAAAAACCTCTAAAGTCATTTACTAATTCTGAAATATAAATCTTGAAAATGGGTTTTTTTCCTATTCATATTCTCCAAAACATATTGCGAACATAATAAGTATTAAGAATAAAATTTTCATAATTTTATAAATTCATCTGGTCAAAGCTTTTTTTAAAAAAATCTTATTGAAAAAATATAATGTTCATTACAAAAAACTATTTTTCAGTAAAATCCTTAATCCGGTTTATAACTTTTGGGTCATTTAGTAATGCAGAATGTTCCCGATCAGAATAAAACGTTTCATACAAAATTCCTTTTGGTGGAAATGAACTTTTTTCTAAAACTCTTCCATCACCAGCTTCAAATGCAATGGATTTAAAATCCCAACCGTTCACAGATTGTTTGCCATTTTTTTGAATTTTAGAAAGGGTTGGAAAATTTTTTCCTGAAACTACTAATATGGAAGGATATTTGATTTTTGAAAATTTAACTTGCTCTTTAAATTGTTTTGCTTTTTTTAAAGCTTTTTCCAAAAAAGAAAATTTCTTTTCAGAGTCTTTGTTATCTACAAAAACAGAAAATTTATTTTTTCGCCATGATTCAGCAGAATAAAAATCGATTTCGATTGGACTACCTGAAACTTCCTCTGCGATAACTCTTTCTTTTGTTTCGATTGGGAATAAAGTATAAACAGAAGGCATTGTAAATAATATTTCTTGAGTTAAGATTTTATTATTAAATCCTGTTGGAAGTCCAGCATGCAAATCTTCTAAGAATCCAATTCCTCCATAAAAAGGAACTCCAGCAAAAATAACTTTTTGAAATAAATCAGGTCTTTTGTTGATAAGAACTAAAGTGATAAGACCTCCCATGCTATGAGCAACTACAGTAATGTTTGCTTCAATATTATCTTTTTTAATTTTATCTACATAGCTTTCAAATAATGAAACTGTTTCTAAATTATCTCTTCTCCAATCATAATGGAATGAATAAAAATTTTCACCGTATAAATCTTTACCAGCATCTAACCAAGGACTATAAATTTTTTCTTCAACTAAGAATGGAATCACTTTTACTTTAGAAAGAATTCCAACACTTCGAATAGAATCCTTTTCTTGAAATTCTCCATTCCAATTCATAGGTAAAGAAAGTTTTGGTGAACTAAATCCCACTGCTTGAGAGCCGGATAGCCAAAGGATATTTCCGTTTTCATCTGCAAGTGTTGAACCTTTTATTCCATGAATAAAAATCATGATTGATTTTTTGTCGTTTGGCTTTTTGTCCATAACTGTTTCACAACCTCCCAAAACTAATAATTGTAGTAGAATAATAAAAAATAATTTCATCATTTATAGCATCCTTGTAATCACTAAAAGTTATCAAATTGAAAATTTTGAATCAGTTCGTATCTTTTTTAAAGTCTTTCTACATTAAAAAATACTATATGAACTAGGTCAATTTTTTGTTCTGAGAGGAGTATGAAAAGGTTTTATAAAATTCAGGGCGAATTTTTCTTTTCAGCTTCGCTGAAAAAATTAAAAATTTAAAATTCAGAATGTAGAATTAAAAGAGTTAAAACTGATTCTTAATTCTACATTCTGCATTTTGCTTTAAAAGGAAAAAACGGGCTTTCCTCTCTGGTCAAAAATTTTTATACAAAAATTTTTGACCTCGAGTCAATCCCTTTCCATTAGATAAAAAGGTGACTTTTTTACTGTTTTATATTATCAGTAAAAAAGTGATCTGAACAATCTGTAGAAGAAGCCTAAATCCCTTTCAAGGTTTAAATCCTAACTAGC
>JAAFIR010000072.1 GCA_013297885.1 Leptospirales bacterium
TCCTTCATTGTGATATTTGTTTTATAAATTTTAAAAATCAGCATTGATCAAAAAATATATTTTATAAAAAATCTAAATTTTTTGTTGGTTTAATATAAAAATAATCTTTTATCATTTTTGCCACTGAAATGAAAAAAATTGTCTTAAAAAGAGTCCAAAGAGCCCTGTGAAAATGTCTTAATTTACCAGATTGAAATTAAAATTTACCAATGAAATATTATTTTACCAGTTAAATATTTTGTATCATAATTTACCAATGGTAATTTATGAAAAAAATTAAATTACCAGTGAAGAAATAAATTACCAATAAATTTTTTTTTTAAAAACATTAATTTATTAAAGAATTTAATCATCATATTCAATCACATCAGGGTCTGAATCATAATTTTTTTCTTCCTCTTCTGACATATCAGAATTGAAACTTTTTACAGATATATTTTCATCAACTTCTTGATTATGTTTATCAATTTCTTTGTTTATCTCATCTGGATCTTGAAGATCATTTTTTGATTCATTTTCAATTTCTTCTTCTTTTGAATCTTCAATTTCTTCTTCATCTTTTGAATTGTTAATTTCTTCTTCTTCATTTTTAAAAAGGGTTGGATTTATTTTGTTTGCCAATTTTAACAATTTATTTTCCACAACTTCCTTTTCATCAGTTTCCAGACATTCAATTTCCATAATCAAATGTGACATTAATCTTT
The DNA here is from genome assembly GCA_013297885.1 of Leptospirales bacterium. GTDB lineage: Bacteria > Spirochaetota > Leptospiria > Leptospirales > Leptospiraceae > UBA2033. The sequence goes on from JAAFIR010000072.1 coordinate 705, forward strand.
GTGTTTTTTCGTTGCACAATCCCCAAATTTTTATTTTATCATTTTTATTATAAAAAAGATCATTGAAAATAAAATATGATTCTGCACAATTATATAAATCCTTTAAATGTCTTATATATTTATCATAATGATTTAATTGAGAAGAAAATAATTTTTTGGCTTGTGGTTTAACTTTTTCAGCCCTTTTCTTTTCTTTTTTTGCTTGTTTATCATTTTCAACTTGATCCAAATACATTTCATATTGTTTTATGTTTTTGAATCCTGTTTCCATATTAATATCAAGTTTTTCCTTGAGTTTTAAAGCACATGGAAAACATTTTACAAAGTTTTCACTTTTCCTCCCACTAAACTTTTCATATTTTGATGAATATTTCTTATGAAATGCATTGTGACTATTCCCTAGTGATTTATTAACATAGAAACAACTTATAATAAATCCAAGAACTTTTAAATGCTTTGACATTTTGAGGCCAGTTTCTAATTGTTCAATTGAGCTCTCTTTTTTATCTAAAATATTTCCTTCATCTCTACAAAGTTCTTTACCAAGAATTTCACAATGCTTTAAAAACTTTTTTATAACATCTTTTTTACTTTGATTTAATGTAATAGAACAATCATCATGTCCTTCATTTTCATCCAAGCAAAATTTGTGTTTATTTGGTTTTAAGGTTAAACTTTCACCTCTTTTAACATCTTTAATCATTCTTAAACAAATATATTTCTTGTTTTGATATTCAATAAAATCAAATTCACAATTTGGTTTGCATGAAATAGGAATATTTAAAAAAGATTTAGAATTTTCATTATCAAAAAAATTCAATTTATCATTTATTTTTAATCCTTTAAAATGTTTTCTTAAACATATATCCCCAAATAATTTTATACACCAACCTTTATGAAAATTTATTTTAGGTTCTGTTTTTTTAAAGTTGAAATATCTGTTATAATCTTGAAAATTATCAACTTTTTTAAAGTTGATCAATTTATAAAACATTTCTTCTTTTAAATCAAAACAAAGATTATATCCTGTTTTATTAGTTCCATCACTAATTTCACTAATAGTTTTGATAAAATATTTATCAATATTATCTTCTTCATCAGAAATAACATCATTTATTTCTTCTAATTCATCATTTTTTTCAATATTATTTTTATCAAAATTGAATAACTTTGGCTCAAAAAGGCTTAAGTTCAATTCATTTTGTTCATCATCTGAAAGTCCCTCTTTGATTTCTTCAATCATTTGAGATTCATCTTGATTTATATTTTGTGTCTCAAAATTTTCTTGTGATGATATGATTGTACTTTCATTTTGATTTTCCATTGAT
>JAAFIR010000014.1 GCA_013297885.1 Leptospirales bacterium
TAGCAAACAAAATTCTTAAAATAATAATCGCGATTATTAAAAGCAACAAACCTTATCTACCTAATTTTGTTTCTATTAACCCAATTTTTAAAAAATGATTTGACTTTTTGAACCATAGAGTTCGCTAGTAAATAAAAAAACCACTTGCAAATTTTTAACTTATTTCAGTTAAATACAATTATGAAATCTATAAAACTCATCCTGTTAATTTTCTTTATCTTAAACACCAACTGATATTTACATCATGCAAATGTATCTGGAGATTTGTATGGTGCAAAAAAAATTGTTTCTTTGAGAAACACTGATTCAATTTCTAGTTTACCAATCAAATTGGAATTTGATAAAGCAAATATTAAAGTGAATAAAGATTTCCTTTTTAAAAAAGGCCAAAATGAAGATACCAGTCAAGAACCAGATCAAATTGACTTTCTAGTAAAAAATTATTATTCTGAGGAAATTTTTTCACAATTTCAAGCAAGTAAATTGTTTTTTCTAAATCGAGACTCAGATATTAAAATCAGAATTGATCCTTCTTTAGATGAAGTTAAACAACCTGTTTTAAGTTTACTTCCTAATTTTTTTTCTCTGGGCTTATTCCCAAAAATTACTAGAACTAATGGGAAAGTAAATTTTGAAATTTTTAGTATAAAAGAAAATAAAATCTTGAAAGTATATAAATATAAAGTTGAGCATAGAATATTTTTATCTTTACCTTCGGTTATCCTAGGTCCTATTCTTCCTTCATTCTCTGAAAGATTTGACCACTCTAAGAATCTTAAAACTTTTGCGATTATGAGAGTTGCATTTGGTCAATTTGAAGAAGAGCTTGCTGAAACTTTAAAACAAGATAAAACTTTATTAGCAAAATTTTCTACATCAGAGCCTGCTGTTTACGCTTTAGTTCCAGCTAAAACACAAAATCCAAAATTAAATGAATTTTCAAATGCACTTTATCAAGAACTGGAAACTTCATTTTTGGCTAGAGGAATGAAACTAGCTGAAAGAAAAAATTTAGATAAAATTTTAGATGAAGTTAAATTTTCATTGTCTGGTTTAACTGAAAGTTCAAAGAATAGAGTTGGACAACTAGCGAATGTTGACAAATTAATTGTTATCACTGACTTAGAAGAAAATATAATTCAAAAAAAATTTAAATTTCAAATTAGATCTTTTGATGTGGTATCTGGAAAAACTTTGTGGAGCTATCCATGTGAATTCGAATCAGATATAAAACTGTTTTCAGTAAATATTCAAAATTCTATTTCAGAAACTCTTCAGACGTTAAGAAATTTAGGTGAGATTTAGTTTAAATTGATTAAATATTTTTTTTGCATTTTTATTTTAATCAATTTAAGTTGTGTTTTGCATCATACAAATGTTGTAGGAGATTATTATGGAACTAAAAATCTTTTTTCAATAAGTAATATTGATCCCATTATAAAACTCCCAATTAAACTCGAATTTGATAGTTCAAGTTTAACAAAAAATTCTGAATTGATAAAATCAAAAATTTCTGAAAAATTCAATCTGTCTCAATCTATATTTAATTATTATTCTAATGATATATATTCTCTTTTTCAAACAAGTAAATTATTCGAAATGAATAGAGAATCCAATATTAGAATTCGAGTTATTCCAAATGTGTAAGATGTTAAACCTCCAATTTTGACTATTCTGCCATACTTTTTTACTTTGGGTTTAATTCCAATGGTAACTAGAGCATCAGGAAGCATAAACTTTGAAATTTTTAGCATCAAAGAAAATCGTGTTTTAAAAGTTTTTAAATACAAAGTAAACCATAGAGATTTTATATCAGTAATTTGCATGTTTGTTGGGCCCATTTTATATTCATTGTCAGATAGGTTAGATTCTTCATTTGATACAAGAACTGACTCAGTTCTGAAAACTACTTTAAATCAATTTGAAGAAGATTTGGCTGAAACTTTAAAAAATGATAAAATTTTATTATCAAAATTTATAGCTTCAGCACCTTCAATTTATGCACTGATTCCAATACAACATTATTCACCTGAAGTAAAAGAAATTTTTGATGGAATTTATAAAAATTTAGAATCAACATTTTTAGAAAGAAAAATGAAATTAGTTGAGAAAGAAAAAATTGATAAAATCAAAAATGAAATCAATTATTCAGAAAATGTTTTAACAATTGATTCCATTCGAATGATTAAAAATTCTTTAAACCCAAATAAATTAATTTTTATAAATAATATCCAAGTTATAAAATACGATAATACTAAATTAAGTATTGATGAAATTGAATTTCAAATCAGGTTAATGGACTTAAATACTGGTTCCATTTTATGGAATATACCATGTCGCTATTTAGTAAACGATTTCAGATCAATGGAAGAAAATATTAAATGGTCAGTACACGATGAAATAAAAAAATTAATAGATTCAGGTGAAATCTAATTACCCTATTAAAATGATCAAAATCCATTAAAAACGACTTGCAAGTAAGCATATTAACCGCAATTATGACCACATGGATGTCAGAATGCTTGCTGTTACTCTTATAAAGAGTAAAAAATCGATTTTGCTGCTTGGACCAAGACAAGTTGGTAAGTCAACACTTTTAAAAAGTTTAAATCCTGATTTAATAATTAACTTAGCTTCTGAGTCTGAATATCTAAAATTTCTTTCCAATCCGAATTTATTAGTTTCACTCTTAAAAGGGAAAAAATATAAATTAGTTTTTATAAATGAAATTCAAAGAATTACTAGTTTACTAAATACAATTCAAATGATTTTGGATGATTGGAAAAATCCTCCAAAATTTTTACTATCTGGCTCCAGTGCTAGAAAACTAAAAAGAGGAAATGCAAATTTATTACCTGGTAGAATTTTCCAGTATTCACTTTCAGGATTTTCGGCAAGTGATTTGAATTATAAATTAAATTTGGAAAAAGCATTGAAGTTTGGATTTTTACCAGAAGCGTATTTAGAAGAGGATGAAAATTCTTGTAAAAAACTTTTGCGAGATTATGCTGCTGTTTATTTAAAAGAAGAAATCCAAGCTGAATCATTTACAAGAAATATTGGGGGATTTGCAAGATTTTTAGAAGTGATTAGCGTCTCAGCTGGAAGTATATTAGATATTTCTAAAATTGCTTCAAAAGCAAAAGTTTCAAGAACATCAACTGTTCGATTTATTGAAATTTTAGAAGATACATTAATTGCTGAAAGAATAGAAAATTTTTCAGCAACAGATGCCGAAATTATTAGACATCCCAAATTATATTTTTTTGATATTGGTGTATTAAATGGACTTCTAGGAAATTTTGAATCTTCATTAGATAGAATTGGAAATTTGTTTGAACATTTAGTGTATAACCAAATTAGAAATTCTGCATTTTCAATTGATGAGCCATATGAATTGTTTTATTTCAGAACAAGAAATGGACTAGAAGTAGATTTCATTTTAAAACTAAAAAATAAAATTTATGCAATTGAAGTAAAATCAGGTGAAGTGAATAATGGAGATTTAAGATCATTAAAAGCATTTCAAAATTATTATCCAAATTTACACAAATCAATTCTTGTTAGTTTAAAAGAAGATAAAATCAGAAAGATAGAAAATATTCTAATTTGTGGATTAAAAGAAATGTTAAAAATTTTAGAACTATAAAGTTTTATTTTACAGAAATAGTTTCACAACACAAAGCGAAAGTGATTGAAGCGTTTCTGAATCCTCTGACTTTAGTCAGAGGATTCAGAAGTAGCGAAAAGCACGGTTTTACAAAAGTAAGGACTTAATTCATTAAGTCTTTACTTTTGTGAAATTCGCCAAAAAAAAATTTAAAAGAAATATTCTAAGTAAATAAATTATACTTGTATAAAATTTATATCAAAACTTCTTTCTTTTTAGAGGCTTAAATGAAAGACAAAAAAAAGTTTTATTGGTTTTTAGCTATTACAATTTTTCCATTTATAATTTATTTATTTTTAATTTTTTCAAAATCAACAGAAAAAAAATCAGAAACTGAACTAGTAACAAATATCAATGAAAGTATTGAAAATGATTTAATTGATATTCGCCATAAATACTTTAATCCAAATTTTAAATTTTCAGATAAAATCATTATCCTTGATTTTGATGAAGATACTCTAAAAGCAAATAAACTCGGAACCAGAAAAGAATATGGTCGCTGGCCTTGGAGAAGAGAAGCCTATAAATCTCTTTTAGAATTTATAAATCTTGGATCACCAAGTTTAATTTTATTCGATATAATGTTTACAGAAGAATTTACAACAGATGATGGTGTTGGTGACAAAGTCCTCGGTGAAGTTACTAGAAATTTTGGAAACATTTCTCATGCCGTACTATTTAGTAATGATGTACTTTATGTAAATACTCAAGAAGAAATCAGAAAATCAATTCCAGATTTTGTTAGACAAAACTCAATGCAAAAATTAGATCCAGTTGAATTTGAACTAAAAGTATTTAATAATTTAGATCTACCCATTAAAAATATTATATCTAGTATTGATTCAAAAACAAAACAATTACAAACTTTAAATCATTTACATTCAGTGAGTTATTTTCAAGATTCAGACGGAGTTGCTAGAAGAATCTCATTAGTATTTAATTATGAAGATATATATATTCCATCTCTGGCATTAAAAGGTTATCAGTCACTTTATCCTGTTAAAGAATTTAAGAAAAATGGTTCTGAATTAATTTTAACATCTGATGAGAAAATAACTAAAATTCCTTTAGAAAAAGGAAGAATGAGGCTTAATTATTACTCTGAAAAAGAAATAGAAAATATTCCACGTTTGCCAGTTGGAGATTCTATTTTAAGTTATGAAGTTATCACAGGGAAAAGAGAATTAAAAGACAAAAAAGGACAAGTTGTTCAATTTAATGATATGTCCCAGCTAGATGTAAATCCTGCTGATTTTGCTGGAAGAGTAGTCTTAGTTGGAACATCAGCTGCAGCTACTCATGATGATAAATTAACACCTTATGGTTCAAAGCCCGGAGTATTACTTCATGCTGTTGGTTTGTCAAATTTGATTGAAGGTCATTTTTTAGATTTAGCTCCAATTTATATGGAATGGATAATTCTTTTAATCACAATTCCAGTTTGTGTATATTTAACTTTTTATTTTCAAGCAATGATCTTAAGAACAGTTCTTCCAATTTTAATTTTTGTTGGAACTACTTTTCTTGGACTGTTTTTATTTAAGCTAAATATTCATTTTCCACTTTCTGGTTTTATCACAACTTATCCTATTGCTTTACTCGGAGCAATTGCTTATTTAAGTTTTACAGAAGGGGCTGAAAGAAGAAAGTATTCAAAAGTTTTATCAAACATGGTTGACCCTTCGATTGTCTCTGAAGCATTAAACGATTTGGAAGCTTTAAAAAAAGGTGGTGAAAAAGAAATCACTGCATTTTTTTCTGACGTAGCTGGTTTCTCAACTATTTCAGAACAATTATCTTCTGCTGATTTAGCAGCACTATTAAACGAATATCTTTCTGCCATGACAATTATTTTAAAACAAAATAAAGGTACATTAGATAAATACATTGGGGATGCTGTGGTTGGAATTTTTTCTGCACCAATTCATTCAGACTCACATCATTTGGAATCTGCAAAAGCTTCAATTGATATGATAGCAAAACTTGCTGATTTAAAAAAATATTGGTCAGATAATAATTTGTACATAAAAGATGCACAAGAAATGGAAGTGAGAATTGGTTTAAACACTGGAGTAGCAAAAGTTGGGTTTATGGGAACTGATGCACTTGCTTCCTACACTATGATGGGTGACACTGTGAATTTAGCTGCTCGTTTGGAAGCTGCTGGAAAAGATTATGGTGTAAATATTTTAATTTCAGAATCCACAAATGTAAAAATCAAAGATAAATTTTTTACAAAAAAATTGGATGCTGTTCGAGTAAAAGGAAAAACCGAACCTGTAAATATTTATGAATTGATTGCTGTTCGTGGAGAAGAGTCTGAAAAAATAAATAAGTCTTCTGCACTTTATGAAGAAGCTTTTGAACTTCATCTCCAAAAAAAATTCGATGAAGCAATTAAAAAATTTAAAGAATCAATTGAAGCTCGTGGAAAAAAAGACAAAGCAGCAAATATGTTAATTGATAGATGCGAAGAATACAAACTTTCTCCTCCACCTGAAAATTGGGATGGGGCTTATACTAGAACGCATAAATAAAAAACTTGTGCTTGGTGAAACTGATTTGTTTTGTTATTTGACTGATAATAAAATAAATCAGTAGAATTTGGAAAATCGAATGAGTATAATTTTGAGCTAATAATAAAAATTAAAAATTTGATCATTGTTTTTTTTAATATTTTTAAATAATCCAAAGTTGAAATGTTGTGAATTATTGTAAGAATGCAAGAAAAATTTTTCAGTTAAATGGAATCAATTCACTAAAGCTCTTACCACAATAAAGAAATTTTAACTTTCATCTAAAACTTTTTTCAAAAAAATTTATTTTTAGTATATTTGGACTAAGAAAGATGCTGACAAATTTTTTTATTAGAGTCTAATAAGTATGAGAAAATTTTTTATTATTCTAATATTTTTTTTTATAGGTTGTGGTAGTTTGAGTAGTTATAAAGAACCCAGTTTTAAAGTCATTGAATCAAAAGAAAATATTAGCATCCGAGAATATGGAAGCTACTTAATCGCCTACACTGAAGAAAAAGGAACTAGTGATTCAAATGCAAATCCTAGTTTTAGAAAACTTTTCAAATACATACAAGGTGAAAATATTTCTAAAACAACCATACCTATGACAACTCCAGTTATCGAAAAAGAATCTCAAAAAATTCCAATGACTGTTCCTGTTTTTGAAAAAGAAACTGCAAACTTCTATCGAATGGAATTTGTATTACCTGAAACTATGAATTTAGAAAATGCACCTAAGCCCACTAACCCAAATGTGAAATTGGAAGAAATAAAATCCAAACTTGTTGCAGTAGTGGTGTTTTCTGGTTTTATGGGGAAAGAAAAAATTGAATCAAAGAAAAAAGAACTTTCAGAATATTTGAAAGAAAACAACTACAAACCTGTCGGTGAATTTTACCAAGCAAGATACAACGCTCCTTTCACAATTCCTTTTTTGAGACGAAATGAAGTTTTGATCGAAGTAAAAAAATAGTACAAAAAGATTTTTTTGTTTTTTTTGAATCCAATAAATTTCCATAAATTAAATGAAAATAGTAGATAAAATTTTTTTTAAAGTGGATTTCTGGGGCGAATTTTTCCACTTAACTTTTATTAGCCGCAAAATGATTATAATAAAAGTGGAAAAAGCGTGCTTTCAACTCTCATCAAAAAATTTTATGCAAAATTTTTTGATGCCGTCTCAATCACTTTCGCTTTTGTTGAAAAAATTTGGTTTGGGTATATGAAATTTATTTTAATCTTAGCAATTATAATTCAAACTCAATGTTTTACAGTAGTTGGTCATCAATTTATAAAAGCAAACACAAAAGATTTACCAGAAAAAGAAGTTACATGTCTTCCAAATTTTATTTATATTAAATTTGCCAAAAGTAAAAGTTTTGCAGAACAATATAGTTCATTTTATTATACTGATATTTTTGTTGGTGCAATGGGAAGTTTTTATCTTTTAGCTCAAAACTATCCTGTAATAACAACAAAGATTCTAATCCCTTCTTGGGTTTATGGAACACTAGCATTAATATATACAGAATTTTTTGTTGGAATGGAAAATACTTTCTATTCAAGTAGAAATCATAGAGTTAGTGAATTGGATTTTAGAGACTGGGCTGGTGAGTTTAAACAAAATTGTAAAAATAATGAAAACTATTTTTATTTCTCAATTGTAAATAGTCATTATCATAGTTTGGGTCACTTTAAATTCAATAAAAATGAAAATCAAAACTTTCAGTCAGAAAAAGAATCAGCTAAAAATATATTTAAAGAAAAAATTTTAACTAGTATTAAAACTGAAGAAAACTTTTCACAAGAAATGGGAATTCAAAATTTTTTAGATAACGAATTTAGCTCTGTAAAAAAAGAATTTTGTAGTCCACATAACCAAGATACTTCTTACTGCCTCTATTCTTATTATTTTGAAGGTGGAGTTTTTGAATTTCAAAAAAATTTAATCAGAATAAAATATGCTCAAAATTTTAAATAAAATTCTAATTGACTATTTTTGAAAATAGGAAATCTTTTTTTTATGAAACCAAACATTTTAGATAATCCTGAAATCAAAAATCATATCAGCTTAATTAGTTTGGAAAGTTATCATAAAATGTTAGAATCAGGTTTTGTGTCTGAAAAAACTGAATTAATTGAAGGAGTAATATTTGAAAAGATGACTAAAAGCCCAGAACATTCTTACTTCTCAAATTTATTATTTGAACTATTATCAAATCTCAAACCAAAAGGAACAGTAATCGTTCGTGAAAATCCAATTTCAATATTAAACTCAGAACCTGAACCAGATATTATGGTTTTGGAAGGTAAGCTATCAGATTTTAAAAACACTAATCCAAAAACCGCAGTTCTTATAGTTGAAATTGCTAAAGCTTCACTCAGCTTAGATAGAGAAAAAATTCCTCTTTATTCATCTGCAAATGTTTTGAATTATTGGATTTTAGATATTGATAAAATGCAAATTGAAGTGTACACGAATCCATTTGAGAATAATTATAAACAAAAAACAATTTATAACCAAACTGAATCAATTTCAATTTTTGAGAATAGTATTGATTTGAACGAATTGTTTGGTTAATCTCTCAAGACATCTTTTAAAATTTTTGTTCTTTTTTTTTCAGAAAAATCAGATAAGTTAATTTCGATTGTGAAAGCATCAACATATCTTGGAATATATAACCCTTGACTCCAATAAAGAACTAGTGAAGAGCCATCAATAGAAAATTCAATTTCTTGAATTAGCTCTTTTAACTTTTTATCAGAAGCTCTTAAATCTTGTATTCTTTTTGCTTCAATTTTTTGAAAAATTTTTTCTAGACCTGATTCAGTTAAAAAATATTTTAAACTTAATTTCTCAGTTCAAGCTTCTTTCCCATTATAAATTAGAAAATTATCATAACTGGTATTGTATACTGAGCCATGATCATCATTCTTACAAATTACTGAAAAAAACTTTGAATTCAAAAATTTTAAATCACATTCTGAACGATTTTCTTGTTTATCATATTTTTCTTTTTCAAGCAGAAGTTCTTTTTTAGATAAAAAAACTTTTTTCTTTTCTTGTTCAATTTCTTGTAGTTTATGAAAATTATAATATTCAAATGACCTGCCAGAAAAATCATAATTTAAACTTTCAAAGCTTTCTCCAATTACTCCAACTTGTGGAAAGCATAATCCATCAAAACAATTTATATAAGCAAAAGAATGAATTTTAAATTTCTCTTTATATTTCTTAGTTTTATTTTTAAAATTGATCTCTATAAATTTACTTTTAATAGGATAAGCCAAACTTGCTTGGAGTTTATTTTTTTGATTAGTTGAGTTAAACTGTAATTGGTTTTTTTTTGATTTTTTATATAGATTACAAAATTGATTTTTATCAAATAAACAATTTTTTAAATTTTTATCTTTTAAAACTATTTGCATTTCGATATGAATAGAGTTTTTACTTAAAACTAATTTTGTTGGAATACTATCAAATGAAAAAACTTGAATAGAGTTAAATTGATTTTTCTTATTCTCAGATTTATAATAATACAAATCAGTAGAGTTTGGAAAATCGAATGAGTACAATGTTGAGCTAATAATAAAAATTAAAAATTTAAGTATTCTTCCTTTTATTGCTTTCATTTTTGTAATCCTCATTTATTACTTTTTTAATTCAAAGTGAATTTAAATTACTATCTATATTTCTCTTCATACTTTTTTTTTGTTTATAAATTGGATTTGATTTCTACTTTATTTTAAGTAGGAATAATAATCTGTTAAGTCTATTTTTTCATATTCAGAAAAAGAATTCACTTGAATTGCAATTATCTTTTCATTTTTACAATTTGATTTATTTTCACATTTTGATAGTTCTGAATACAAACCAATTAATTTTCCAAAAAGAACTCTGCTATAGATAAAATAATTCCCATCTGGTAAATTCATTTTATAATCCTTATACTTTTCCCCATTTATTTCTGAACAATATTGTTTTTTAAAATCAGTTTGAACAGCACAAGTTTGAATACAAGCAGGTATTCCTGATGAAGGATAACTGATAGAACCTGAAATTGAACCAATACCTTCATTTAATAGTAAATCTATAGTTTCTATTTTTTCAGTTTTTAAACTTTCGATGAAACCGCTAAAAATATAGGATTGTTTATTTTCAAGTTTTAACCAATATCCTTTTTTATTTTCAAATTCACTTTCAAAACAAGTATTATCACTTATTTTGACTTTTGTTCCATATTTTAGTATTCCAATGATTTTTGAATTTGCTAATGGAGAATCTCTGATATTTAGTTTAGTTGCTATAACATGATAAATATTGGATTCTAAAATTTTATTCACAAATTCTTTGTTTGAAATTTTTATCATTGAGCTATTTAATTCGATTGGTTTTTTAAACTTGTATTTTGGAGTTTCAATACTTCCTTTAAAAGAATAACAATTCAAAGTGGATATTATAAAAGCTAAAATTAGAAATAAAATCTTTCTCATCTATTCCATTCACTTCTAATTTTTTTTATCATTCAAATAACCTTTTACAATTAAAACATTTTCCATGATTCCCTCTCTCATTTAATTTATAACTGTTTTGAGTTTTGTCAATAGATAATCTTTTTTGTTAAAATCGAATTTTAATCCAACTTTTCAATGATTGCTTCAAAAATGTATTCAATATTTTCTTCTAAATCCTCAATCGTTACTTCTTGCATTTTTTTATCACCTAAATAAATGACTCCACCCACAATTATTGAATTATATTTGTTAAGATCTGAAAACTTTACATCTTCATATTTTGAAGTAAGTAAAACAATATCTGTTTCGATTCTATCGTTTAAAAATTTATCTTTTTGTTCTAACTGAAAAAAAATCCAATCTTGATTTAGTATTCTAATTTGATTGCAATAAAACTCATTCTTCTTAAAAAAAGGTTCGTGGATATTTACTCTGTAGTTATATTTATTACTTGGGTGGACATTATTTGATTTGTCAGTTTCATTTATTATTTTGAAGAGAATATAAGCAATATAAACTAGAATAAAAATTATAATGAATTTCATTCACGAAATGAATTGACTAATAATTTCTTTTTCTTTGGATAATAGTGAGTTGATAAATTCAGATAGAGTAAGGATCATATTTTCTTTATATAAAATTATGCAGCTTTTTTTCTTGCAACTGAAAGATCATATTCAGCTTGCATCCTTACCCATAATTCAGCTGTAGTTCCTAAGAATTTTTCTAAAACCAAAGCAAATTCAGGAGTAATGGCTCTTTTTCCATTTACTATTTCATTTATTTTGCGAGGAGAACATTTACATTTCACAGAAAGCTGGGATTGATTCAAACCCATTTCTTTCATATATATTTCGAATAACACTTGACCTGGATGCATTGGTTTTGGATTTTTTATCATATTTAACCTCTGTGATAATTTTCTATTTTAACTTCTATAAATTCGCCGTTTTTAAATTGGAATGTAATACACCAAGGAAGATTCACAGTTATACTCCATTCCAATTTTCTATTTCCTTTTAGTTTATGAAGTCTAATATTTGGTGGTTGACCTTTTATTTTTAAATCATCCAAAGTAGATGTGTTATGCATAATGGTCAATAATGCTTTTGCTCTAATCCAAATTTCTCTCGGAAAATTTTTACAAGAATTTGTTTCCCATAATTCTTCAGTTGCTCTGTTTGCAAAATTTCGAATCATAAACTATTCCATTATGAGGTATAGTGGAAATACTGCAAGAATAATTTGAGGAAAGGCAAGTAGTTTTTTGTTTCTAAATTGGATTTGATTTCTACTTTATTTTAAGTAGGAATAATAATCTCTTAAGTCTATTTTTTTAGTTTTTAAACTTTCGATGAAACCGCTAAAAATATAAGATTGTTTATTTTCAAGTTTTAACCAATATCCTTTTTTATTTTCAAATTCACTTTCAAAACAAGTCTTATCACTTATTTCGACTTTTGTTCCATATTTAAGTATTCCAATGATTTTTGAATTTGCTAATGGAGAATCTCTGATATTTAGTTTAGTTGCTATAACATGATAAATATTGGATTCTAAAATTTTATTCACAAATTCTTTGTTTGAAATTTTTATCATTGAGCTATTTAATTCGATTGGTTTTTTTTATTCAAATATAAAGGAAGAATTATATTTTCTTTTGGAATATAAAATTTGCCTTTAATAGCTTTTGAAAAATCATTTTCTTTTTTCATAACTTGCCTCCTAAATTTTCTATTTATTTCTATATTCTTGAAACACTGCCCAAATCGAAAATAAAAAACTTGCTATTGCTAGGATATTCATAAAAGGTTCAATAAAGAATTTATAAGGTTCGTAACTAAAAACAAGTAAAATTGCACATGCAACTAATAACGATCCAAGTAAAGCTAATAGAGGATCCTTGGTCATTTTTCTTTTAAGAGATCCTTCATATCGTTTTTAATTCCTTTTCTAATCATACCAGATAAACCAAGTATCATAAGAAAAAGTCCACAACTGATAACTATTATTGTTGAGATGATAAATGTTATACTCATAGAATAAGTATATTACATTAGAAAAAGAAAAGCAAGTAGTTTTTTTCAGAAAAATAACTTTCTGGGTGGCCTATTTAAAAATAAAATTTATTGTAAAAAAAAGAGTTATTACTTTTTATAAAAATAAACGAAATTAATTTTAAAAATCACCAACCTATGAGATAATTATGAAACTAATATTATTCTTTTTTTTGGTATTTTCGATTTCAGCAAAAGAAACTGAAAATATCTTTCTTGAAAATGAAAAACAATCTGAAGAATCTGCTAATGAAACTGATAAAAAGTCAGAACCAAGTGCGATACAGTATTTTGCTGCTGGAATAAACAAATTGCTTTCAGGAGATAATGAAGGAGCAATTCAAAACTTTACAGAATCAATAAAATTAGATCCAAAATATGAGTTTGCGTTTAGTCAGCGGGGATTGGCAAAATCAAATTTAGGAAAAAAAATTGAAGCAATTGAAGATTTTAATCATGCAATTAAATTAAATCCATCTTCAATATCTTCACTAGTAACTTACATTTTAAGAGGAACTGCTAAACTAGATTTGGGTGACAAACTTGGAGCGATTAAGGATTATTCTATAGCAATAAAGTTAAGCCCTAATTTTCTAGCTTATTACAATCGAGGTGTTGCAAAATTTCTTTTAGACAAAAAAAAAGAGGCTATAAGAGATTATAACCTCGCAATTAAGTTTAATCCCATTTATACTAATTCCTATTATGAGCGGGGCCTTGCAAATTTTTATTTAAGGAATTATAAATCTGCTATCAAAGACTATACAAAAGTAATTCAATTAGATCCAAAATTTCTATTAGCTCATTATAATAGAGGAGTAGCAAAATATTATCTTGGTGACAAAATCGGAGCAATTTCTGATTACACTCACGAAATAAAGCTAGATCCAAAACTTCTTGTCGCTTATAGTTCAAGAGCAAATGCTTATTCAGATTTGAATAAGCATAGAGAAGCAGCAAAGGATTATAAAAAAGTAATTGATCTAGATTCTAATAATACAAATTCATATTATCATTTTGCAAAATCAGTCTCTCAAATAAAAAATCCTACAAAAAAAGAATTAAACTTAGGATTAAAATATGCTTTAAAGTCATTTGAATTAGATAAAGAGAGTCCATATTATTTAAATGTTTTAGCTGAAATTTATTTAAAAAGAAAAGATAAACTGAATTCAAAAAAATATAACAATTTGGCAAAAAAACTTGTAAAAGAAATAATTGATCCAATTCAAAAAAGACAAAAGAAAATACAGGGCTTGAAATAAATAAAATAAATGAAATTAACAAATATACAAAATGATATTTTTTTTGAAATGGAATTCGTAGGTTTTGAAAATACAACTGAAGATTGGTTGTTATTAAAAATTATTGTAAAACATAAAAATTTAATTTTTGAAAAAATAGACCCAAAAGTTTGCTCTAGTTTAGTTTTATCAACTTTGGAAAGTCAACTGAGCTTCCATTCTAACCAGTAATACGGCTTTTCTCACCTCTCTTCAAATAGTATTTGATGAGAGACTTTTATATGTTTTATACTCTGTTATGCATCCTTTTATTTTAAATATCCCTTCTTCAAATTATTAAATCCAATTTCATACTTTTCAATTCTAGCTTTATCTTTTATAGAATTCAAGAATGGCTTTTTCTTTCCAACAATCATTATATCATGCTCACCGATTTTTTGGCCAAGCTCAATATATGGACTAAAGCTTGAACATTTTGTATTTACTAATTTTGCAGCAAGCATTGCATAATCTTTTGTTTCAAATTGATTAGATATTGAAAGTTCCTCTAAATTAATTAAAGTGCTTAATGGAGTTAAGCCATCAAATTTTACTGAAATATTCGATAAATGCAAATATAATAAATTATTAAGTTTTGAAATTGGTTCTAAATTATCAATTGAAACTTTATTCCAGATTCCCCCAGATAAAAGAAAATATTTGAGTGTTTTGATATTACTAATATTTTTTATTGAATTTAGCCTTTTGAAATCATTTATATACAGACCCTTCAAGTTTTTGAAGTTTTCAAAATTCATAAGACTCTTGTTTTTATTATTCCAATCAAATAAAAAATATTGAATAGATTTAAAATTTTCTAAAGATGAAAGATTTTCGATATGAAAGTTGTTTATGTATAACATTTCAAGGTTTAAATTTAATCGACATAACTTTTCAAAATCATGGGTTTTGATATTTGTAATATATAATCTTTTTAAGTTTGTCATTTTTTGAAGATTTGATATGTTTGAATTATTACCAAAGATATGAATATCTTCATCTATATTTTCTTTTAAAATAGTTTCTGTTATTTTAGGTTTAGTCTTAAAAAATTCAAACAAAATCATTTTTTTACCAATTCCAATTATTGAAGAATTTTTCCCCACTTAAACCAAATTCCCCACAAGACTAGCGAAAGAGATTGTAGCGGAAATCCTTTTGCAGAGCAAAAGATTGGAGCGTAAAGCTCGGTTTTTTTAGTAGGTCACGCAAATAAGGGTGACCTACTAAAAAAATTCGCCCGTATAAATCCCCCTCAGTCCCCCTTTATGAAAGGGGGTTTTAGCTGAGAGGAGATAACATTTTTAATTCATCATTTTACATTCTGAATTTGAGCGAAGCGAGAACTATCCTAAAACTTTTTTGAATTCAGAAGTGAGTGCAGGCACTACTTCAAATAAATCAGCTACAACACCATAAGTTGCAACTTTAAAAATGGGAGCTTCAGGGTCTTTGTTAATTGCTACGATGTATTTTGAAGAGCCCATTCCAGCCATGTGCTGAATAGAACCAGAAATACCACAAGCTATATAACAATTTGGAGAAACAGTTTTTCCTGTTTGACCAACTTGGTGTGAATGAGAAATCCAACCAGAATCAACAGCAGCACGAGATGCACCAAGTGCAGCACCAAGTGTATCACAAAGAGTTTGAAGAAGTGGGAAATTTTCAGGACCTTTCATTCCACGTCCACCACTCACGATGATAGATGCTTCAGTGAGTTGAACTTTGTTTCCACCAGTTAATTCCCAGCCGGTGATTTTTACTTTTGCTTCACCAGAAGCAGCAGAAATTTTTTCAACAGCACCAGCTTTAGCTGTTGTTCCAACTTCACCTGCATTTGGACGCACAGTAAAAATTTGGATATCAGTTGAAACTTTTAAATTTGCAAATGCTTTACCAGAATAAATTGGTTTTTTTGCTACAACTTTGCCACCGTCAACAGAAAGTGCAACAGCATCAGCTACAATTCCAGCACCAAGTTTCACAGCAACTCTTGGAGAATAATCTTTTCCTTGTCCAGAATGTGGCATGAGGACAACAGTTGCACCTTTTTGTTTTGCAACATCAGCGATGATATTTGCAAAAGTTTCTGGATTAAAATCCCCAGCTTCTGTTGTATAAACTTTGTCTGCACCACAAGCACCAAGCTCAGCTGCAAATCCATCTGCACCAGCACCAATTAAAAGTGCTTCCACAGTTGAAGAAGTTGCATCTGCAATTTTTCTTCCTGCAGTAACTAATTCTTTGGAGATTTTTTTTAATGCTCCGTCTTTGATTTCACCAACTACTAATACATTACCCATTTTGTTCTCCTTAAATAACTTTTGCTTCTTCTCTGAGAGCGGTTACTAGTTGTGATGCGAACGCATTTGCATCAGCAGCTTCTAATTTTCTTCCTGCAACTCTTGCTGGAGGAGGCTCCATTCCAACAACTTCTACTTTTGCAGTTGCACCAAGGTCTGCACCGTTTTTAACATCAATTGGTTTTTTCTTTGCAGACATGATACCTTTTAGTGAAGGGTATCTTGGTTCATTTAAACCTTTAGTTGCAGTAACAAGAACAGGAAGAGTAGTTTCTGTTGTTGCAGTTCCACCTTCTACTTCTCTTGTAATTTTTGCAGATGTTCCGTTTAACTCTATTTTAACTGCAAGAACCACATGTCCAATTCCAAGTCTTTCTGCGATTTGAACAGGAACTTGTGAGCTATCAGTATCAATTGCTTGACGACCTGCTAAAATAATATCTGGATTTTCTGTTTTAATAAAATTTGCAATTAATTCTGAAGTGAAACCAGAATCAAAAGTATTGTATGTGTCTACTTTTAAATGAACTGCTTTATCTGCACCCATTGCAAAAGCTGTTCTTAAAACTTCCCCAACCCTATCAGGACCAACTGCAACAGCTATTACTTCACCACCATTTTTTTCTCTGATTTTAATTCCTTCTTCAATTGCGAATTCATCATATGGAGAAATGATCCACTTTACACCTGCTTCATTTATTGCTTTATCACCGAGCTTAATATTAGTCTCTGTGTCTGGAACTTGTTTTACAAGGACGACAACTTTCATATATGCCTCTAATTAGTTTATTCTTAGACTATACTAATTTGAAAGTGAAGTGATTAAATTTGTAACAAATTAGTATTAATAGATACATTTTTTTTAAAAAGCTTATGAAGAAAAGTAGAAATTCCACTTAGTAATTTAATTTAATAATGAAGATTTGGGCGATTCGCCTGAAGGCGACCACGCTTTCCGCTACTTCTTCGTTTCACGAAGAAACGCTACAATCGTTATCGCGTTTTGCTTTTTTGAAAATAACTTTCCATATTCATAATTCTAAATTCTTAGAGAGAATGTAGTTGACTATTCAGTTTTTAACATTTGAGTATAATACTCTATGGCAAAATTTTTACTTATCATAATACTTCTTGTAAATTGTTATACTCCACAAGAGTTTGATGAACTTCCAAAAATCAATTTTGATTCCAAAACCTGTTTAGATGATTCCAAAATTTCAGTAAATTTACTTCTGGGAAATCCAAGTTGTGCTAATTTAGATAAAAATAATTTTTTATTAATTAAAAGACAATATATACTATCGTACAACGATACTACTAAGTATGCAAACTGGGTTTCATGGCATTTGTCAGAAGATTGGCTTGGGGAAACTAAAAGACAAAATGATTTTAGAGAAGACGATACTTTACCTGAAAGTTTTTACAAAGTAAAAAAATCTGATTATAAAGATTCTGGTTTTGATAGAGGACATATTTGTCCATCAGGAGATAGAACTTTAAATGAAGAAGATAATTCAGCAACATTTCTCATGACAAATATATTACCCCAATCACCGCGGAATAATAGAGTTACATGGAAGAATTTGGAAGAGTATGAAAGAAAAAAAACTAGAGAAGGATTTGAATTGTATATTTATGCAGGAGGTTATGGTCTTGGCGGAACAGGTAAAAAAGGTTTTCAAACAAAAATTTCAGAAAAAGTTTTAGTGCCAGAAAGAGTTTGGAAAATTTTAGTCCAAATCCCAAATGGTGATAATGATTTGGAAAGGATAAACGAAAATACAGAAATTATTTCTGTAGATATGCCAAACTCTGAAGAAATAGATTCAAATTGGAAAAATTATTTAACATCTATCAACTCAATTGAAAAAAAAACAGGATTTAATTTTTTAACTTCTATTCCAGAAAAAATTTCTTCTATGTTAAAAAATAAAAAACAAATTTATAAGAAAAAAAATGAAGAGGGATTTGATTAAAAAGAAACTATTCTTTTGTAAATTTGATTGTATTCCTCTACACCTTTTTTCCAAGACCAATCTAAACTCATGATTCTTTTTCTGATCAATGAAAATTTTTCTTTATTTTGAAATAAATTAAATGCTCGATCTAGTGCAAAATTTAAAGAATGATCTAAACCAGCTTCAAACAAAAAACCAGTTTGTTTGTCTTCTTCCCAAGTTTCAATTACAGAATCTTTAAGTCCGCCCACTCTTGACACAATTGGAATAGATCCATACCTTTGGCTATATAGTTGGTTTAATCCACAGGGCTCAAACAAAGAAGGCATTAAGAAAAAATCAGATGCTGCTTCTACTTTTCTAGCTAACGTTTCACTAAATCCTTTGAAAAAAAATAATCTTTCACTTGAATTATGTGATTCATAAAAAAAAGAATCTTCTAAATCTTTTTCACCTGTCCCCAAAATAAAATAATAAAATGGTAAATTGAATTTTTGTCTAAATGAATTTAAAAAAGTAGAAAATCCTTTTTGAAAACTTAATCTGCTCACAATTCCAATTAAAGGTCTTTGGAGATCAATTTTTAAATCAAACTCTTCATACAAACTAGTTTTATTTTCTTTTTTACCAATTTCTAAATCTTCAGTTTCATAATTGGAATAAATTTTTTTGTCTTGAGAAGGATTCCATTCATCTTCATTAATTCCGTTTAATATTCCGCTAAACGAATCTGTACGTTTTTTTAATAACCAAGACAAAAAAAATCCTGTTGGTTCATTTAACACTTCATCTCTGTAACCGGGGCTAACAGTTGTTATATGGTCTGAAACTTCAATCGCAGATTTCATATAATTCATTTTATTGATATGAAATAAGTTATTTATGTTTAAAAAAAATGGATCTTGTCTTAAAAACCCACATATTTCTTCTGGATGATCTCCTTGATAGGCTAAATTATGAATTGTAAAACATGTTTTGAGTTTAGGAGAAAGATTTTTAACAATTACATTTGTAAGAGCTGTGTGCCAATCATGAGAATGAATTACATCTACTTGTAAAACTTTAGCAAGATGATAACAAGCATAAGAAAAAACTGCAAAATGAAAATGTTCATCTGAATTTGCATAAATGTTTGAAATTTTATCAAATAAAGCTGATTCAAAAAAATAAAGTTTTACTCCATTAAATTCTGCTTCTCTAAATCTAGAATTTTTTAAAATTTTTGAAGCTGTGGAATAAGCTGGTTCTGTTTCTGAAATTGCAGAATATACAATGCCTGTATAAGAAATTTTTTCTTTAATTGAAGAAATGTTTGGTATTGCTACTGATACATCAATCAATTTAGCTTGGGCTACTGATAACGAAGATAGCATATCCGACAATCCACCTGATTTAATAAATGGAAAATATTCAGCAGTACAGTGTAAAATCTTCAAATCTATCTCTCTTTAATAAAAACTAGTAGCAAAATATTTTATTGGCTAAATTTATGATTTGAGTTTCATCGATTAATGTAAATCAATAAATTTGATGTTTTAAAATCTATTCAATCAAAATATTAAACCAATATGTTTTTCCTTGAAACCTGTTTATTTTTGGAAATCTTGGTTTTATGCCTATTCGTAAAGACATTTCTTCTGTATTAATTATTGGTTCTGGTCCAATTGTAATTGGTCAAGCTTGTGAATTTGATTATTCAGGAACTCAAGCAGCAAAAGCATTAAAAGAAAAAGGACTGAGAACAATTTTAGTCAACTCCAATCCTGCCACCATCATGACAGATCCAAGTCTTGCAGATGCAACTTATATCGAGCCACTCACAGTTTCAATCCTCACTAAAATTATAGAAAAAGAAAAACCAGATGCAGTGCTTCCAACTGTTGGAGGTCAAACAGCTTTGAACCTCGCGATGGCATTAGTCAAAGAAGGTGTATTAGATAAATTTAATGTGAAGTTAATTGGTGCACAAGCTGAAGCAATTAAAAAAGCTGAAGACCGAGACCTTTTCAAAAAAGCAATGTTAAAAATTGGAATCAATGTTCCAAAATCGGGACTTGCAAATAATATCGAAGAAGCAAAAGCAATCAAAGAAAAAATTGGTGTACCATTAATTGTGCGTCCTGCTTTTACACTTGCAGGAACGGGGGGGGGGCATTGTGAAACAGATGAAAAATTTGAAGAAGTAGCATTAAAAGGTTTAAACGCTTCTCCTATTTCACAAATCTTAATTGAAGAATCAGTATATGGTTGGAAAGAATATGAACTAGAAGTGATGCGTGACACAGCAGATAATGTGGTGATTATTTGTTCAATAGAAAATATAGATCCAATGGGTGTTCACACTGGAGACTCGATCACTGTTGCACCTCAACAAACTTTGTCAGATAAAGAATACCAAAATATGCGAGATATGTCTTTAAAAATTATTCGCGAAATTGGTGTGGAAACTGGTGGATCAAATATTCAATTTGCAGTAAATCCAAAAAACGGTGAAACAATTGTAATCGAAATGAATCCAAGGGTTTCTCGTTCTTCAGCACTTGCTTCCAAAGCAACAGGTTTTCCAATTGCAAAAATTGCAGCTTTACTAGCAATTGGTTACACTTTAGATGAAATTAAAAACGATATCACAAAAGTTACTCCAGCAAGTTTTGAACCTTCAATTGATTATGTTGTAACAAAAATTCCACGATTTGCATTTGAAAAATTTCCCGGCTCAGACCCAACACTTGGTGTACAAATGAAAGCAGTTGGTGAGTCGATGGCAATTGGTAGAACATTTAAAGAAAGTTTTCAAAAAGCATTACG
This sequence comes from Leptospirales bacterium, assembly GCA_013297885.1. GTDB lineage: Bacteria > Spirochaetota > Leptospiria > Leptospirales > Leptospiraceae > UBA2033. The sequence continues at coordinate 21,117 of JAAFIR010000014.1, forward strand.
CTCTCTTGAAAATGATAGATTTGGTTTTGGCTCTGATGGTTATCTCAAAGAATTAATCGACTTACACCCATTATCCGCTGAAGAAAAAAAATCTACCATTCAAAAAATGATTTCTACTCCAACAGATAAAAGAATTTTTCAGTTAAAATTAGCTTTTGAAATTGGTCTTAGTGTAGAAGAAATTTTTTCATTTTGTAAAATTGATCCTTGGTTTCTTCGTCAAATGGAAGATTTACAAAAATCAGAATATGTTTTTGAAAAAGAAGGAATTTCTTATATTCCAGAAATGAAAAAACTTGGTTATTCCAATAGACAATTGGCTTATTTACTTTGTAAAAAAGAAATTCAAAATTTATTATCTGAAGAAAAAATTATCAGCAAATTAAAATCCAAAGTTCAAAAATTAATTTCAGAACAAGAATTAAAAATTGAATCTGAACTAAAAATTTTTCCAATATACAAAAGGATTGATACTTGTGCTGGAGAGTTTGAGGCATATACTCCCTATTTTTATTCTTCTTATGATGAAGAAGACGAAACAAATAAAACAGACAAAGACTCGGTGATGATTCTTGGTGGTGGACCAAACAGAATTGGCCAAGGAATTGAATTTGATTATTGTTGTTGCCATGCTTCTTATTCTCTTCAAGAAATGGGAATTGAATCCATTATGGTAAATTCAAATCCCGAAACTGTATCCACAGATTATGATACATCTGACAGACTTTATTTTGAACCACTTTGTCTTGAAGATGTAATGAACATTTACCGAAACGAAAAACCAAAAGGAGTAATTGTTCAATATGGTGGACAAACCCCTCTAAAACTTGCAGCAGAACTTGAAAAAAGAGGTGTGCCAATTCTCGGAACTAGTCCAGACTCAATTGATAGAGCTGAAGATCGAAAAAGATTTTCTGAAGTGTTAAACAAACTTGGACTCAAACAACCTGCAAACGGTATGGCAACCACAAAAGAAGAAGCAAAAAAAATAGCGTCTAACATTGATTATCCTGTACTCGTTCGACCAAGTTATGTTCTGGGTGGAAGAGCAATGGCAATTATAAACGATGAAATTGCATTAGACAAATACATGTCCGAAGCTGAAGAAATTTCTGAAGAAAGACCAATTCTCATCGACTCATTTTTAGACTCAGCAACTGAAGTGGATGTGGATGCAGTTTCTGATTCGCACACAGTTTTTATTGCAGGAATTATGGAGCATATCGAAGAAGCAGGTGTACACTCAGGGGATTCAGCTTGTATGTTACCACCTCAATATATTTCCGAAAAAGTTTTAACAGAAATTAAATCTGCTACTCGCAAACTTGCTCTTGAACTAAAAGTAATTGGTCTTATCAATATTCAATTTGCTGTCAAAGACGAAGAAGTTTTTATTTTAGAAGTAAACCCTCGTGCTTCTCGCACAGTTCCATTTGTTTCAAAAGCAATTGGCAAACCAATTGTAAAAATCGCAACTAGAATTATGCTTGGTGAAAAATTAAAAGACCTGATTCCTGAAGATGAATTTTCTGTGAAACTTGTTTTTGTAAAAGAAGCAGTTTTACCTTTCAACAAATTTCCTGGGGTAGATACAATACTTGGACCGGAGATGCGTTCCACAGGTGAGGTGATGGGAATTGCAGAAACAGTTGGTGAAGCATTTTTAAAATCTCAAATCATGGCTGGAGAAGAGCCTCCAAAAGGTGGACAAATTTTTGTGAGCATTAATGACAAAACAAAACCACTTCTTCTTCCATACTTAAAAACATTAGCTGAACTTGGTTACAATCTTGTGGCTACAAAAGGCACACATAAATTTTTATCTGAAAATGGAGTTTTATCTGCGGTGATAAATAAAATTTCTGAAGGTTTCCCATCTGTTGTCGATTTTATTTCTCAAAAGAAAATCAGCTTGATTGTCAATACTCCTCTTAGTCGTGTGACTCGTGATGATGCTTTTTCTATTCGTCAAGCTGCTATTAAATACAAAGTTCCATGCTTAACAACTGCAGAAGCTGCAATGGCATTGATAGATGGAATTTCTGAAATGGGCAATAAAGGTTTTAGCATCAGGTCTTTACAAGAGATTCATAAGAAGTAGTTTTTAATTTTCTGGGCGAATTTTTAATTTGTATGTTATGCATGTATGCAAAAACCTACAAATTAAAAACCGTGCTATTCGCTGCAATCTTTTGCTATCTTTCTTAATTGATGTATTTCATTATGAAATGCAAAAGTATTTTCGCTTCTATCACTTCCGCAAACTTCACATTATAGAGAAATTTTATTTGTAATTTGTTTTGGAATATAGTTTTCAAAATAGAATTAAAATTTATTCTGTAATCAATTAATAACCCATGATTGAATTTCAATATAAAACTTTAGATGAAGAAATATTAGTTACACTCAAAACTAATATTACTGAAATTGGTACATTTCATAGAATGGCTACAGTTGTTTATACTTTGGGCTGGGATATTTTATCAGGAGAAATTTCTACAATTATTGAAAATGGAACTGAATTTGCTATTGATACATTAAAGTTAAAATCTACTTCTGGAACAAATTCTAAAAAAGCAGTTGAAATTGGAATTTTGATGGATTCAGTTTTTTCAAAAAAAAATAATTTGGAGGAATTTTTATCTAAGTATGAATTTAAACAACCATTTGTAAAAGATTTTTTTAGAGAAAAAGCTGAGCTTATTTTTGAAGATGATGAAAATTTAAAACAAACTTGTTTTTATATTGAAGCAGATTCTGGTAGAGGTCTTTTATATCATTTAACAAAAGTTCTAGCAGAAAACCAAATCAATATAATTTCTGGAAAAATTGAAACAGATAAATTAACTGCAAGAGCAAAAGATACTTTCTACTTACTTGATGATAAAGGTTTTATGTTTGGAAAAACTTCTAAAGCAGATGAAATTAGAAAACAAATTTTAAAACCACTTTAAATTATTAAACTGATAGAACTTTTTTTAAATCAACAATTGTATATGGCTTTGTTAAATAATCATTCATCCCAGAATTAATACATTTGTCTTTATATTCTTCTAGAATATTAGCAGTCAAAGCAACAATTTTTGGCTGACTTGATAAAGGCAATTCACGAATATTTAGAGTTGCTGTGATTCCATCCATTACAGGCATATTCATATCCATAAATATAAAATCATATGTTTTATATCTAACTTTTTCAACTGCAATAAGACCATTATCTGCAATATCAAAATTAAGTTTTAATTTTTTCATAAACATTTGAAAAATAGTCTGATTGGATTTATCATCTTCAACAAGTAAAATAGAATTGTATTTAGCTTGAAATTTATTATCTTCAGTTAATTTAAAATCAACTTTTTTTAATTCTGGTTTTTTTAAATCAACATAAAAACTAAACTTTGAACCTTGGCCAAATTCAGACTCAACAAAAATATCACCTTTCATTAACAAGACTAAGTTTTTCACTATAACTAAACCAAGTCCTGTACCACCATATTTTCTAGTAATACTTGAATCTTCTTGTGAAAAAATTTGGAATAAGTTTTCTTTGTTTTTAATTCCAATTCCAGTATCAACAACTTCAAATAAAATTTTTTGTTCATCAAATCTATCTTCTAATAATTTTGCATTTATTAAAATAAAACCTTGTTCTGTAAATTTAATTGCATTACTAACTAAATTTGATAAAATTTGGTTTAATCGAAATGAATCACCTAGAAGTGTATTTTCAATTTCTTTTTCTACATTTAGCTCTAATCGAATTGAATCATTTAAAAACTTTTTTTCAAAACTGAAACTTTCTTTTATCGTTTCTAAAATTTTATTTATTGAAATTGGTAAAGATTCTAGATGAAGATTTCCAGAATCTATTTTAGAATAATCTAATATATCATTTACAATATTCAGAAGTAACTTGGAAGAATTTTGAATAATTTCGATAGCTTTATTTTTTTCTGATTCAGTTTTATAAGCAGGAAAAAGTTCACTCATTGCCATAATTCCATTTAATGGGGTTCTTAGCTCATGACTCATATTTGAGACAAAATTTGATTTTATATTTGCAAGTTCTTCTGCTTTAGTTTTGGCTTTTTCTAATTCTTCATTTATTTTAATTAATTCTAATTTCTGAGATTTTAAATTTTCTCTATCTTTGTCATAATTATCTTTAAAAGTTTTTACTAGAAAAGCACTAAAAAACACAGCTGTAAATCCAGAAATTATAAAATCTAATTCTCTTTCAGTTTCAGAATTGTATTTGAGGACCATTTCAGGAAATATTTTAGAAATTATGTAAATTGAGAAAAAATTTATTGTAATAAATATAAGTAAGAAAGTTTTTTCATTTTTTTCTTTTAGTAGAAAATTGGTCAAAACTGAAACAGCTGTTAGTGTTAATACAGCACCTCCAAAAATTCCATCTGTTGTAAAGAAAAAAGAATCCACACTTAGAAACATTGTTGTAATATATGCATAAGTCAGGTATATATGAAAACTTTTTTCAATATAAAGTTTATAACAGAAAAATGATAAAGCTAAAAGTGAAATTATTAAAACTAAATTAGTTGAAGTATAAGATTCGTTTGAAAATAAAAAAGCTAAAAAAGTAAATAGGGTAACAAATGTAGAAATAAATAATGCACTAGAATACAACCTTAGCTCTAAATCATTTTCATTAGTTAATCTTAAAAAACTTAAAATTTTAGTTTTCATTTGCTTTAATTCAAAAAGTATTTTTATAAAATTAATTTCAATAGAAATTAATTTTTTCTCTCACTAATATAGATTGGTAATAATTGAAAAAAAGAGGAAATTTTTTTCCCTTTTTCACTTAATTCATTTGCAATTTGAAATTTAATGTTTTTTGCTTTTTCAATTCCGTACAAATTTACATAAGTGAGTTTATTTGTCTCTAAATCTTTTTTTGGAGTTTTTCCAATTTCTTCAAAACTTCCTTCAAAATCTAAAACATCATCTGAAATTTGGAACAATAAACCTAGAGCTTTTCCATATTCCATAAAAAAGTTTTCTTTATCTTGAAAATTAGAAGCAAGTCTATTCCCAAGAAGCAGTGAAGACAAAATTAATGCACCTGTTTTTTTTTCATGTACAGATTCCAAATTTTTATCTGAAAAATTATTTTGGTTATTTTCCATTAAAATATCTTCAATTTGACCAGATACCATTCCTTCTCCACCAGCACCTTTATGTAGAATTTCTAATAAGTCGGAACATTCTTCTTTAAATCTAGACAATAAATAAAAAGAAAAAGAATTGAGGGCATCTCCTGCTAAAATTGCAGTGGATTCAGAAAATTTTTTGTGATTTGTTAAAATTCCTCTTCTATAATCGTCATTGTCCATAGAAGGAAGATCATCATGAATTAATGAATAAGTGTGAATACATTCAAGGCTTGCCGCTAAATAAAAAATTTCTTCTTTGTATTTGATTTCGTTTGAAGATAAATAAGATTCAATTGCTAAAATGGGTCTGATTCTTTTTCCACCAGCCTCAAGTGAATAGATACAACTTTCAGCTAATATTGGATGAAATTTTTTTTTAAAATCAGGATAGATATGAGTTTCTAAAAATTTTTCAAATTCGTTTCTACGAAGTTTTGTGTGTTCGAGAAAATTTTTCATTTAACAGTGATTATGCGAAAGGGATTGCAGCGTTTCCCAAGACAGCTGGTAGCTACCAGCTGTCTTGGGAAGTAGCGTAAAGCCCGGTTTTTTTGTTGGTCGTGAACGACAGGCATACCTATCAACTACGAAAAAATAAGGACCAACAAAAAAATTCGCCCAAATTAATTTACTAGCTCCATTCCTTTGAAAAAGAATGTAATTTCAGAAATTGCGTTTTCATCTGAATCAGAGCCATGAACTGAATTTGCACCTTTGCTTTCTGCGTATAATGCACGGATAGTATTTGGTTTTGCTTCTTTTGGATCTGTTGCACCAATTACATCTCTCCAATGAAGAACTGCATTTTCTCTTTCAAGTGCTGCAACTACAATTGGACCTGCTGCCATATCTTTACAAAGCTCTCCATAAAATGGACGTTCTTTGTGGACTTTGTAAAATTCTTTTGCATCAGTTTCAGCTAGTTTAGTATATTTTAATGCAAGAATTTTAAATCCTTCTTTTTCAATTCTAGCAATTATATCACCAACATGTTTGTTTCTCACTGCATCTGGTTTAATCATTATAAATGTTTTTGACATTTTTTCCCTCTATATGCTTTGTTTAAATTTTTCTAATAAAGCCAAATTAATTTTTTCATGTACATGACCAATTACTGATCTTCCATGACGTGCAACTTCTTTTACAATACTTGAAGATACAAATGAATATTCTGCTGATGCTATCAAAAAAACAGTTTCTACTTCTGGTGCGAGTTTTTGATTCATATGTGAAATTGCAGATTCATAATCAAAATCTGTTACTGCTCGAAGTCCACGAATTATTGCTGCTGCTTTTTTTTGTTCACAGAAATCTACAGTGAGTCCTTCAAAAGATTCTACTAAAATTTTTCCGTCATCCATTTTTAAATCTTTTAAAACTTGGTTAGTTAGTTCAATTCTTTCTTCAACTGTGAAAAAAGATTGTTTTTTTGAATTATGTGCAATTCCAATAATTACTTGATCAAAAATGGAAGCAGCTCTTTTTACTATATCCAAATGTCCATTTGTGATTGGATCAAATGAACCAGGATAAACTGCAATTCTCATTTTCCTTTTCTTAACCTTGCAGTTTCTTTGGTTGGAAGTCCATAAATATTGATAAATCCTTCTGCATCGTATTGGTTGTACAATTCTTCTTTTTCAAAAGTTGCCATTTCATGTGAATAAAGCGAAACCTGTGATTTGCGTCCAACAATTGTTGCACTACCTTTGTAAAGTTTTACTCTCACAGTTCCTGTGACGTATCTTTGTGTTTCAGTGATATATGCTCTCATTGCTTTCATTTTATTTGAAAACCAATGTCCGTTGTAAATGAGTCTTGCAAATTCTCCACTCATATCATCTTTGTGGTGTTGAGTGTCTCGATCAAGTGTAATCGACTCTAAATCTCTATGAGCTAAATGTAATATAGTTCCACCTGGAGTTTCATATACTCCTCGAGATTTAATTCCCACTAAACGATTTTCTACAATATCAACTCTTCCAATTCCGTTTGCTCCACCGAGTTCGTTTAACTCTAACATGATTTCTAGTGGTGACATTTTTTTCTGATTGATAGCGACACAATTTCCTTCCACAAAATCTAATTCGATATAAGTGGGTTTGTCTGGTGCAGTTTCTGGAGATTTGGTTAATAAATACATTTCTTCACTTGGCTCTTTAAATGGATCTTCTAAAATTCCACCTTCAAATGAAAGATGAAGTAAATTTCTGTCCATCGAATATGGTTTTGCAGCTGTTACTGGAACAGGAATTCCTTTTGATTTTGCAAATTCAACTAAGTCAGATCTACCTTTGAAGTCCCAAGTTCTCCAAGGTGCGATGATTTTAAATTCTGGTGCAAGTGCTTTAAATCCAAGCTCAAACCGAACTTGGTCGTTGCCTTTACCAGTTGCTCCGTGCGAAAATGCATCTGCTTTTTCGAGAAGTCCAACATCTACCATTCCTTTAGCAATTAAAGGTCTAGCAAGTGAAGTTCCAAGCAAGTATCTCATTTCATAAACTGCAGTTCCTTGAATGGCTGGAAAAATAAAATCTCTTGCAAACTCTTCTCGAAGGTCTTTGATATAAACTTTTGATGCTCCTGTTTTTAAACCTTTTTCTTCAAGTCCATCTAATTCTTCTTTTTGTCCAACATCAGCACAAAACGCAACAACTTCAGAGTCATATTTTTCTTTGAGCCAAGCAAGAATTACAGAAGTATCCAAACCACCAGAATAAGCTAAAACAATTTTTTTGGGAGAAGACATATACTTGGCAAATTACTAAGAAAGGGCTTAAAGGCAAGCTTTTTAGGAATTAGTCGAGAATGGTTAGTGAAAAGTTTGGGCGAATTTTTCTTTTCTGCTTCGCTGAAAAAATGTGGATATTTGAACATGAGTAAAGAATTGCTTCAGAAATGAAAATGATGAATGAATAGTCAAATGAGTTAATACTCCATTCTGAATTTTAACTTTAGAATTACAAATTTAGAAACCTCCGATTAAAACATAGATCAGACTTTCAAGATTCATAATTTTTTCCAATCTTTACTAAAAAATAAATTGGATAAAGTAATAAATATAAATTTGGAATCCACCAACTAAGATCAAAATCTTTTGCAATCACCCAATAAGAAATAGCTTGAAGCCCAGAACAAAAAGTCAGCACAAGAGAAATCAAAATTAAGAACTCGGAAAGTTTTTGTTTTTTGGAAAAATAAATTGAAGTTAGTCCAGTGAGTGAAATAAAAATATCTAATGGAAAAAAAGACCAATTCCAAATTACGACGAGGTCATTTTTATAATCTTTAAATAAATATTCTTCTGGGATCAATTTAAAATAAGTGATGAACCAATAAAATATAAAACTAAAATCAGTGATAAAAAAAAGTATTTTTAAAATTTTTTTATCTAAAGAATTCATTTAGATTCAAAGTCTTTATATAGTAAAGATGGTTGGATTCCTGAATTCGCTTGGTATTTTCCTGATTTATATTCTGTAATTTCACCTTCTACTGTGTGATAAAATATTTGACAGATCTGTACATTTGGATAAATCACAAGTGGATGAATTACTGAAATTTCTAATGTCCAAAATCCTTTGAACCCAACATCTCCAAATCCTGCTGTTACATGAACATACATTCCAAGTCGTCCAATTGAAGAGCGTCCCTCAAGCATTGGCACAAGATTAAATGTTTCAGTATATTCTAAAGTTCTCCCAAGATATAATTTTCCAGGTTCAAGAGTGTAACCCTTTTCTGGTATAATAATTTTTTCAGTTGGATTAGGTTTTTTCATATCGAGTGGCATGGAAGTGTACACCATTAACTCGTCATGAAGCCTGAGATTGTATGAATTTGGATTTAATAAATTTTCATCATAAGGTTTGATATTAATATCTGTTCCTAATTTTTTTTTAATTTCTTTTCCGGTTAAAATCAATTTATTCTCCTATGAAGTTTGGTTTTCTTTTTTCAGAAAATGCTTTTAATGCTTCCAATCTATCTTTAGTTTCTAAAGTTTTTAAATAACATTCTCTTTCAATTGAAATCCCTTTTACAAGTTCAGTTTTTAATCCATTTTGAATTGCTTCTTTTGCTAATTTTACTGCAATTGGACCTGAAGATAAAATTTCATCTGAGATTTTATTTATTTCAGTTTCAAAATTTTCTTTAGAAAAAATATCATTTACAATTCCAAATTCTTTTGGTTTGTTTGCACTAATTCTTCTTCCAGTAAAAATTAATTCTTTTGATTTGGATTCTCCGATTAATCTTGAAAGCCTCTGAGTTCCACCAGCCCCGGGAATAATTCCAAGTTTGGTTTCAGTTAAACCAATTTCAGAACCTTCTTTTAAGTATCTTAAATCAGTACAAAGTGCAACTTCTAATCCACCCCCAAAAGCAGATCCATTCATTTCTGCGATCGTTGGAATTTCTAAACTTTCTATTAAATAACAAGTTTCTTGGAATAAATCTAAAAATTGAATTACTTCAATTCGACTCATCAATAATCTTTCTTTTAAATCAGCTCCAGCAGAAAAAACTTTTTCGCCACTTCCTTTTATGATTAATAAATTGATTTTTGGATTTTGTTTTATTAATTTTAAATTTTGATAAAATTCATTTAACAGTAATTTCCCGATGGAATTACTTTTTTCAGGACGATTGAGGATGATTTTTGCTAAATTATTTTCTATTTCTAAAATACATTCCATTATTTCAGTTCTATTTTTAAGTTTATTTCAGTCAAATAATTTAGAATGAATTTCGAATCAGAATATTTAAGTATAAATTTAGAATCTGATTTTATTCTTTTAACTTGGAAAAGAAGTCCAAAAGAAGAAGAATTAAAATTTGGTTTAGAAAAAGGACTTCAAATTGTTTCTGAAAATAAAATTAAAAAATGGCTAGCCAACACAAAATTAATTGGCGAAATTCCTCCCTTACAAAACGATTGGATCAATTTTGATTGGTTTCCAAGATGCCTTATTCATATTGAAAAGATGGCTGTAATCATTCCAAGTTCAGCATTAGCATTAATGTCAGTAAATCAAATCATGAGAAGAGTGGGAAAATTAGAAAATAAATATTTTGATTCAGTTGAAAAAGCAAAACTGTGGTTATAGTTTAGCACCACAGTTTTCGCAAAATTTTACATTTATGTTTTTTAATTCATAACCACATGACTTACAAGAATGAATATCAACTTTTAAGGCTTCTAATTTTTCAGTAATTGGAATACTTAAATTTTCAAATTCTTCAAAATTAATTTTTCCAGTGTCAAGTTCAGCTTTTAAATCTCTTAGATTATCCAATAAAATTTTTCTTTCGTTATTATCAGGAATTAGTGATTTAGAAAAAATAAAATGATTTAAAAAAAAAGGAGAAACTAAAATTAAAATAAAAACTAATGAATAAAAAACTAAAAGTAAATCCATTATCTTTCCAACTCATCCATAAATTTTTTTAAATTGGTATTATTTTTCAGCGTAGGTATATTTTTTTTTGAAGAAGAATTTTTCTTAAAATAAAAATAAATTAAAAATGCTCCAAGAATTGCTGAAACAATCAAAGTCAAATTTATTATAATGGAATTTGGTTCTGCTAGAATTTTTTCACCAAAACCATAAATCACTCCATTTGCGATTGTGGTATTTGTTTCAATTAATTTTTTTAAAATTGGATCCTCATTTGCTTTATTGCCATAGCCTTTTTCTAAACCCAAAATAATTTGTTCAGCACTATCCCCAAATCTAATTCTACTTTCTATAAATTGTTTTAGTAAAGCTGAAGGTGCACAATTATTAAACGAACAACTTTTGATTGGAAGAGAAGGCAAACAAATACAACGAATTTTTGAAGTAACTTCATGAAAAATTTCAATTTGTTTTTTATCTGTTAAATTTGTATCTACGGATTCAGAAAAAATAACTAGTGAAATAAAAAATAAAATGTATTTCATTTTTTAGAACCAAGTTTTAAAATAAAATCATATTCTGATTTAGTAATTGGAAAAACAGAAAGTCTATTTCCTTTTTGAACGAGTCTCATATTAGCTAGTTCTTTATAAGATTTAATTTCTTCAAGAGTAATTATTTTTTGAAATTTGGATTCAAATTGAATATCCACCATGTACCACTGAGGTTTATCTAGTTTTGATTTTTCATCATAATATTCACTTTTTTTATCAAATGCAAAATGGTCAATATAGCCTTCTTTTATAATTTTAGCAGTTCCCACAACTCCTGTTGGAATTGCAGAACTATAATAAAATAAAACTTTGTCATTTAGTTTTGCAGTATCTCTCAAAAAATTTCTGGCTTGGTAATTTCTAATCCCCTCCCAAGTAGAAGTTTCATTTTTACAATTTTTTAAATCATCTATTGAAAACACTTCAGGTTCAGATTTAAACAACCAATAGTTCATGAATTTTCCTTTTTTTGGAATAACAATTTTTCTAAAGTTTCAAATATTTCAATTTGTTTAAAAGGCTTTGTTATATAAGCATCCATTCCAACTCTCACTGAATTATCAATTTCATCTTTATAAACATTTGCAGAAACTGCAATAATCGGAATTTGTTTTTTATGTTTAAGTGAACGAATTATTTCTGTAGCTTTATACCCGTCTAAAATTGGCATTTGAATATCCATTAGAATTGCATCATATTGATTATCTCTGAAGTATTCGACTGCTTCTTCTCCATTATTTACAATGGTCACTTCTGCATTCATTTTGCTTAAAACTTTTTTGATCAATAATTGATTTGTTTCGTTGTCTTCAGCTACTAATAAGTTTAACTTTTTTTCAAAAAATAAATTCTTTTTTGCTTCAGTCGTTTTTAGAATTTGATTTTTATTTATAATTCTCATTGGGAGTATAAAATAAAAATCTGAACCAACAATTTCAAAACCAGTAAATTCATTTGAAGGACTTTGAATTTTAATTTCACCACTCATCATAGAAACTAAATATTTACTTATAGTCAAACCAAGTCCTGTTCCACCGTATTTTCGAGTCATTGAATCATCTTCTTGAGTAAAACTTTCAAATATTAATTTTTGATTTTCCTCTAAAATTCCAATTCCTGAATCAGAAACTTTAAATTCAATATTTGCTATATTATTTTCATAATTAAGAAGTTGTACTTTAAGTTTAATTTTTCCTCTATTTGTAAATTTAATAGAATTACCAATTAAGTTGATTATAACTTGTCTGATACGATGTGAATCTTCAAAAAAATGAATAGGTAAATTTTCATCAAACTCAAGCAATAATGTATTTCCTTTTTCATTTGCTCTGATTTGGTAAGGTATAATTATTGAATCAACTAATTCTTTTAAATTAAATTCAATTGGAGAAAAAGCTAATTTTCCTTCTTCTATTTTACTTATATCCAAAATATCATTTAATAACTTTAACAAATTATCTCCAGAATTTTGAATTAACTCAAGATATAATTTTCTTTCAGGATTATTTTCTTTAATTAAAAGCTCTTCAGTAAAACCTAAAATTGCATTAAGAGGAGTTCTAATTTCATGGCTCATATTTGCTAAAAATTGGCTTTTATATTTAGAAGCAACCTCAGCTTTTTCTTTTTGAATAATCAACTCTCTTTCTATTCTTTTTCTTTCAGTAATTATTCTTTGAGTTGAGATCCAATGTGTAAACCTACCTTTCTCATCAGCAATTGGAACAATGTCAAATTCTACCCAAAACTCATTTCCCCATTTATCATAATTAATTAATTCTGCATGAACTGGTTTCCACTCTTTTAAAGCTTTTTTTACATTGGCTAGAATTTCTTTATCCGTTTTTAGTCCTTGTAAAATTCTAGGAGTTTTTCCATAAACTTCATCAAGAGTATAACCAGTTTGTTTGGTAAACGATTGGTTTACAAATACTAATTTTGGTCCATCACCTTCAATAGGTTCAGCTTCTGTGATCAATATTGAATCTTGTGCATTTAAAACAACTGAAGTGAGAAGCCTAAGTCTTTGTTCGGAAATTCTTTCAGTTGTTATATCTTTAGCAAAAATACTTAAACCAATTACTTCTCCATTTGCATCTAAATTAATAATTTTATCGGAAGAAATACATGAAATTTCATCAATGTACTCAATTTGGTTAAATATGGAAACTTTATTCTTGATAACATTTTCAACATCTTCTTGAAATATAAATCCAACTTGGTAATTCATAACTTCAGAAACTTTTTTTCCTATCATTTCTGAAATTGGCATTTTGATGTGATTAAATTCTAATGCAAATTTATTAGCATTTAAAATTCTTCCATCTTTATCAAAAAACCAAATTATTTGTTTTGCAGATTGAAAAATTGTATCAAAATCTTGAATATATTTCTTTAGTATGCTCTCAATTTTTTTGAAAGAAGTAGTGTCTATTCCTGAGACTAAAATTCTTTTTGGAATATTATAATTATCTAATATAGGTGTAAAACTAATTTTTAATGAATTATTTTGAGCCATAAAATTTTCTAAAACTTGGGAAGACTCATTTCCACTAACAGCTGAATCAAAATTTATTTTAAGTTCTCTGGAAAAAACATAATCGATTTGATTAAAAAAATTTTTTCCTAAAAATAGTTTCTCTTTTAAAATTGGCTTAAATATAGAGTAAGCATTTGGATTTAAGTTGAGTATTATCCCATTTAAATCTAAAACTACAATTCCATTTTCGATTCCATCAACGATTGAATTTAAATTAGAATTAAAAGAATCTAATTTTTCTTCGGCTCTTGATCTTAAAAATTCATTTAAAATAAAATAAAAAGTGATACAAAATATAAAACCAACTAAATTTTTGTTTCCAAGTTCTTCTTGAACTTCGTGTGGGATTTGAAAATCAGTTTGAATATTAAACTCTGAAAATTGAATAATCAAAAAGAAAAAAGTTGCTACTAGTAATGCTAAATATTTATAAACTTTTTCTTTATTTGTAAAAAGCAAAAAAGCTAATCCAATAAAATTAACAAAATAAATTTGGGTGTTAGAATACTTACCAAAAATAAGTGAAGAAAAAAATAAACTTAATATATTTGAAAAAATATAACAAAATTTTGCAAAAAAATATTTCCTTTTATAGTTTAATAAAAAAGCGATAAAATGAAACACCAAAGAAAAGTATTTAGAGTAAACTGCTAAGGGGTGATTTGAATAATAATTATCATAAGTAATTGCAATCACGAATAAAACAGAAACAAGAATTAGATAATTTAATATTTCAAAATAAGGAGTCTCTTCTCTTCTAAAATATTTAAGATAAATTTTTTTTAACTTATTAAACACTTCTATTTCTCTAAAGTTAGACTCTTAAATTATTCTAGATTCTCAAGTACATTATTTTTTTTGATTTTCATTTTACAATGTAATAAAAGTCTAATAATTGATGAAGATAAAATTTATAGTTTTAGTAGTCTTAATATCAAGTTCCTTAATTTCAATTGCATTTTTTTCTTCCAAAGAAACTTCTTTTTTACTTCTAGATGCAAGTGAACTTTCAGATAAATTAGAGAATTACAAAGATGAAAACCTCAGAGTCAGAGGACTTGTTAAAATTGGATCTGTGGAAAGAGAAGGCAGAGAAGCAAAATTTAAATTGGAATTAAACGATAAAACAATTCTGGTTCATTATAACGGTAGAGAACTTCTTCCAGACGCATTTAAAGAAGGAGTCAGAGTTCGTGTGGACGGTAAACTCAAAAATGGAGTTTTGGTTTCAGATCATGTAGAAGCAAAATGTGCATCCAAATATGAGGCAGAATACAAAAATGAATGAGCTCGGAATTTTATGTTTAATTGCATCTCTCTCGGTTTTAAGTTTTAGCATTTTACAACTTAGTTATGGGATAATCAAAAAAAATGAACATGCAATTTTGCTTGGAAGAAATTCATTTTTAGCAAATACATTTTTTATAGCACTTGCTTTTTTTGTTTTATTAACTGCACTTTGGAGAATGGATTTAACCAATCATTATGTGGTCATGCACTCTTCTGAACATCTTCCATTATTTTATAGAGTGACTTCCATTTGGTCTGGTTCATCAGGCTCGTTATTGTTTTGGAGTTTACTTTTAAATCTATTTGGTTTTATTGCAATTTGGAAAAATAGAAATTCTTCTGAAGATAGAATTCCAGTGATGTATCTTTGTCTTGCAGTGTTATCTTGGTTTTTTTCTTTTCTTGCAGTTTTTTATGATGATGCAAAACCATTTCGTGAATTTTTTCCAAAAGCAGTTGTGGGTCGTGGACTCAATCCACTTCTTCAACACTGGGCGATGATTATTCATCCACCAATTTTGTACATTGGGTATGTTAGTTTTGCAATTCCATTTGCAGTTGCAATGTCAGCTCTTATCACAGGAAATTTATCTTCCAATTGGTTAAAGTCCATTCGTAAATGGTCGCTATTTAGTTGGTTTTTTTTGGGAACAGGAATTTTACTCGGTTCCAAATGGGCATATGAAGAATTAGGTTGGGGCGGATATTGGGCTTGGGATCCAGTTGAAAATGCTTCTCTTATGCCTTGGCTACTTGCATCAGCATTTATACATTCTTTAATCATACAAGAAAGAAGAGGAATGTTAAAATTTTGGAACATGTTATTAATCATTTTAACTTTTCATTTTACATTACTTGGAACATGGATTACAAGAAGTGGTGTACTAGAAGGACCACATTCATTTTCAAAATCCACAATTGGTACACCATTTATCATTTATATTGGTCTTAGTTTTTTTGTATTCATAGGAATTTTGATTTATAAACGAAAAGATTTAACACCAGAAAGAGATTTGGAAGCTCTCACTTCAAAAGAAGGAAGTTTTTTCCTAAACAATTTTATTTTGGTTTTAGCTTGTCTTGTAATTTTGCTTGGAGTTTTTTCCCCACTTCTATATGGAAAAGAATTTAAAGCACCCTGGTACAATTCATGGGGAATTCCTGCTGGAATATTTTTATTATTATTAATGGGCTCAGCTCCACTTCTCACTTGGAGAAAAGGAGTTGGTAAAATTTTCTTTTCCACTTTAAGTAAACCATTTCTAGTTGGAGTATTTTTTGCTGTAATTTATTCAATTTCTTACAATCGTTTTTTTGATCGGTCTGATTACACAATTTCAGACAATCTTGCAGAAATTTATTCCATACTCACTGTTGGACTTGGCGCATTTGCAATTGCTGGTATCGTTCAGGAATACTATCGCGGGATGAGAGCAAGAGTAATTGAATTTTCAGAAAATTATTTTCAAGCATTTTACAGAATGTTATTTAAAAATAAAAGAAGATACGGTGGATACCTTGTTCATTTTGCTGTAATATTAATTTTTCTTGGTTATGCTGGAAATGCTTTTAAACAAAAAAGCTCAATCAAATATTTTTACAAACTTCAAAATTCGACAGGAAATGAAATTATTTATTCAAGTGCAGACAAAGGTTATCTTGGAAATTATGAAATTGAAGCTGATACAATCAAATTAAAACCCATTCTTAATGGAGAAGCAAATCAATCTCCAAATTTATTTAACATCATTGTATCCCAAGAAGCAAAATACAAAATCAAAAGACATCTTGAAGTAAAAGACTCAATGACAACTGAAAGAAGATTTTATCCTCAGATCAATCATTTGACAGGAGGATTTGAAACTCATATTCCAACCTCTGAGCCAGACATTCAGTCCACACCCAAAGAAGATTTATACATTCAACTTGGTGCAATTGAACAATCCAATCTCAAAGATGAAAATCCAGATTTACCAATTATGTTCATGGAATATTTTTTTACTGCTAGAAGTTTTTCTGAAAAAGAAGAATTGTTTAACCGTTTCCCAAAACAAATTGTAGCGAATTTAGAGATTTGGATCAACCCACTTGTAAAATTAATTTGGCTTGGTTCTGTTTTATTTTTTCTATCTGGACTATTTATTATCTTACCAATTGGTGAATCTGTAAAGAAATGATGAATTTTAAATGCTGACTTATGAATTGGGCGAATTTTTTTACCTAACCCTGTTAACCTCACAAGGAAGGGGCTTAAGAAAAACTTTATTCAATATAAATAAAATTGGGTTAGGTAAAAAAACCGTGCTTTTCGCTACTTCTTCTAGTTAAGTGAGGCTTAAGTCTCACGTTACTAGAAGAAACGCTACAATCACATACGCATGCTTCGCCAGTATCAAAAAAAATTATTTTTCCTTTTTCAATACTCTTTTGTTTTCTTCTTGAGAAACTTCAAGCCAATACTCAAGATTTTTTGCAGAGCTTAGTTATTGCTAAGTTCCAAAATTTTCCAAATTGATTTTGCATGTTTAGCTAATTCTTTTTGTCTTGAGGCTAATTTTTCTTCGTTCCAAGATGAATAATGCTAAGGCAAGGACTTGGTTAAATTGCAATTTGATTTTTTAAAAAAATTTACTTTTTCTGAATAAGGAAATTTTCCTGCCTCTAAGTTTAATTTTTTCTCTAATAAAGTAAAATTTCCAATTCTAAAAACAGAGCGATTTATTTCTTTATCTAATTCTTCTTTTGATGTACCTTAAATGCCTTTCATGAATAATTAAAAAACTTTAGTTATACTTTGTGAGATACTGTTATTTGAATTTAATTTAATGGATAAATTATTCAATACAAAAAAAATTACCCGTGATGAAAAAAACTATATAATCAGATTTTGAATCTTGTAAGGTAAAATTTCTCATAAAAATTAATTGAACAAAAAAAAGAAATTTTTTTTAAAAATTTTTTATTTACAAACTAATTTAATACTGAGAAGAAATGTCTATGGAAATTAAATCTGAAATAAAAGACGGCGTAAAAACTTTTTATGCAAAATCTAGAAAAGCTTGGAGAGATTGGCTAAGTAAAAATCATTTAAAAGAAAAATCTATTTGGTTAATTATTTATAAAAAAGATTCTGATATTCCATCAGTTTATTATCCTGAAGCTGTTGATGAAGCACTTTGTTTTGGATGGATTGACTCAAAGCCGAATAAACGGGACGAAAAAAGCTTTTATCAGTTTTTTGCAAAACGAAACCCAAAAAGTAATTGGAGTAAAGTGAATAAAGAAAAAGTAGCTAAACTCATTCAAGAAGGTTTAATGTCAGATTCTGGTATAGGAATGATTGAACTAGCCAAGAAAACTGGCACTTGGAATGCATTAGATGGAGTAGAAAGTTTGAAAATACCAGATGATTTGCTAAGTGAGCTGCAAAAAGAGAAATTAGCCCTTGAAAACTTTGAAAAATTTCCAAAGTCTTCTAAAAGAGGAATATTAGAATGGATTTTAAATGCAAAAAAATCAGAAACAAGACTCAAAAGAGTTTTAGAAACTGTATATTTGGCAAAACAAAATATTCGAGCAAATCATCCAAAATGATAGTTTCGGTAAATTTAGTTTAGAATTTTATAGAATTTTCACTTTTTAAAAAAAACTTTTTGTATAAATTTTCCTAAACATAGAATTTGAATTGATAAGTTTAAAAAAAAAATTACTATTGTATCCTTAGATGATTAATACGGTATTATCACAACTTGGTGGCTATTCTCGTTTTTTAAAAACAGAGTCTAATGCTAGAAGACTAAGTAGGCTAATACGTATTTTTCAAGATAAAAAACCTGAAATTGATCTAGCTAACGAACTATCAAATTTAATTTCTCCAGAAGTTTTAGACCGGATTTTAAAAGATTCAAATTTTTGGTTTCCTTTTGAAATTGAAAGAGATATTTTATTAAAACTAGAAAATCATATTTCTGTAAAAGAAATTTATTTTCAAATTGGAAAATTATGTTTTTCTGAGGAGATATTTCAAATTCTACCTTCAGATAATTTACAAATTAATTTTCATGAACTTCTTTCACGACTTCCAATTTTTATAGATAATTATATACGCTATATTGAAACTGATCTAATTGAAGTGAAAGAAAATTATTTAAAAGTAAAATTATCCTTTTTTGAACATTATCATGAAACTAATTATGATATTTATTTTCTGAGAGGAATGGTTGATGCAGCAGTAAACCTTTTCCAAGTAAAAAATTTTCAAGTTAAAGTTTTTTCCACAATGTTAAATTCAGATCAATTTGAAAAAAATTTTATATTGGACACTGACAGTATTTTTAATTCAATAAATTCAGAATATTTTTTTTCTTGGGAAGAAAGTAAATTGCTTATTGGTAAAACAAATTATTCGAGCATCGTTCCAAAAATTGAACCTAAGATTTTTTTAGTATCTGATAAAAATGAATCCAATGAAACTGTAAGTTATTTAGATATGAACGATGTGCTTGCTAAGTCCAAAGAACTGTTTTATGAAAATAGAGATCTAGAGGCAGCTGTAGAAGTTTTAAAAAGTTTAAAAAATGAATTAGTAATCAAACAAAAATCAATTGCTAAAGATTTACGTATTGCTAGAAATATTCAACGTGGAATAATTCCTCAAAAAATTCCTGATTGGCAGGGACTGCAATTTGCTGTAAGTTTTATGCCTATGCAAGAAGTCAGTGGAGATTATTATGACTATTTTAATTTTGGTTCAAATAGATTAGGAATTTTACTTTGTGATGTTTCTGGACATGGTGTTCCAGCAGCATTTATTACCGCCATTTCAAAATTACTATTTACTAATTATAAATTAGATAGTCCTTCAGAAATTTTTGGAAATGCAAATTCAGAACTTTTAGATTTAGTAAAACAACTTGGTTATTTAACTTGTTTTTATGGAATTGTTGACTTAGACTACGAAATGACTTATTCTATCGCTGGTCATCCAAGACCAATTCTATTCAAATATCAAACAAAAGAAATAATTTCACTAGAAGGGGAAGGAACTTTTCTAGGTATGTTTGATGACGCAAGAGAACATTTTAAAGATTATAAAATTAAGTTAGAACCAGGAGATAAATTATTCATTTATACTGATGGTCTTGTTGAAGGAATGAGCGATGAAGGAAATCAATTTGAAACAGTAGGATTGATAAAAACAATTGAAGAAACCTATGGAATGAATGTTCAAGAATCCCTAGATTATATAATGGGAGCATTCCACAAATTCACAAGAGGAACAGACCAAGGTGATGATATAACTCTTTTATGTGTTGGTCTTAGTTTGAATATGATTGAGTTTGAAAAATACAAAGCAGATGCAGAAGTATTTTTTGAACAAGGTGAATTTGAACTTGCTGCTGAAAATCTTCATAAAGCTATAAAAATTTTACCAAATGATTTAAATGTATTGCTCATTTTAGGAAAATGTTATGCAAAAATTCAAAATTATAAAGAAGCGATTCAATACTTAGAAGAATATAATAATCTTAAAACATATAATGCTGATTCTCATTTAATTCTTGGTTATTGTTATTATAAATTGGAAGATTTTGGAAAAGCTGAAATTGAACTTCAAAAATCAGTTTCACTTAGAAGTCAAAATATACCAGCTCTACTCTATCTTGCAAGAACATTGGCTAGGCTAAATCAATTTGAAAAAGCTTTAGGAATCGTTAATAAAATTTTATACTTTGAAAATGATAATCGTGTAGCTCATTTAATGAAAGATTTTCTAGAACAAAAAATAGCAGAAGAACAACTCTAAATTAATTTTTCCTTTCCCCTTTTTTCATACCTTTTGACCTTGATGGGATTCCATCTAAATTATTTGCAATATAACAAGTTGAATGAAAGGCTTTGAGTTCAGAAAGATAAATTTTACCTCTTCCAAAATTAATTGTAACTTTAGGGAAAATACTTTTTTCAATTTCCACATATGCTTCCCCATCTGATTCATAAGAGTTTACAATTGTTTCATATTGAGTATTTGAATTTTCTAATAAACTTTTGTATTTTTTTTGAACTTCATAAAGACGTTTTAACATTTCTTTTTCATCTTTATTTAATTCTTTTCTTGGGTCTGTTAATTTTGCAATTGTGCCTTCAGCTTTTTTTAAAATTTCTTCAAATGAAATAATTTCTGCTTTCATTTTCCTTAATTCTTGTAAAATTTCGGGTGGTAATCCAACTACTAAATTTGTTTTTGTTTCAACAATTGCTCCAAGTTTTGAAACAGAAATTTTTTTACCTGCTATTGCTTCCCCACCAATCAATTCTCCTCGACCACCTTTTATTGTAATTGATTCACCGGCAACTAAGTCTGAGTGCATTGAAGCTTCTTCAATAAAAATTGATTTTCCAGCTTTGATATTTCCTTGCTCAACAAATTTTGCATATACATCTTGAAGTGATTCAATTACTCCTCCATTTCTTCCCATCACTCCACCTGAAAGAACAATATCTTTTTCTGCAAAAAGGAAAACTCTTCCAACGCTTTTTTTTATTATCAAAGAACCTTTAGTTCTAAGTGTAAAATTATCTGCTACTGTACCTTCAACAATAATTGTTCCTGGAAAATCAACATTACCTGTTGAATAATCGACATTTTCTAAATAACATACTTCATCTACTTTGATTGTTGTATCTCTTTCTACAACAGGTCTTCCTGCGATTTTTGAAAATAACTTTCTTTTTTCATCATCTAAAAAAACATTTTCACCAAGTTTCCATTCGATTTCTTTTGGTTCATCAGGATCTATTAAATCTCCAAAAATATTTTTTCCTTTACTACCAGGCTTGGAATCAATTTTTTCAGCGATTAAAGATTCTTGTTTTACATTTTTAATCATGTTAATTTCTTTGAAGTCAACTTTTCCTTCAACGTCTTCTATCAAAGTTGGTTTATTGCTAGATTCAAAGTTTAATTTAATAAAAGAGTTTTGTGGAGGAGTGGGTTTTGTTCCAACTGCGATAATTGTTTTAAGAAAAAATTTTCCTTTCTCTATTAAATCAGAAATTAAATTTTCATTGATTCCGAATTTAATTCCATTTGCAGAAAGAAGATCCAAAACATTTTCTTTGGTTAAGTTTTTTCCACCATGCATACTTGGAGAAATTGTAATTGATGCCGAAAATTTATCCTCTGAAATTTCAATTTCTAATTTTGAATCAATAGCTTCTCCTTTTTTCCAAGAAGAAATTTCATGTGGTTTTCCATCTGCATTAGCAATAATTGCCTCTACTACACCTCTTTCATACGTTTCAATTCCAAAAAGTTTTAATCTTTGAAAAACTTCTTGTCTAGTAATTACTTTGCCACTTTTACCTGGCTTGTAAACGGTTAATATTGCTTTCCCATTTTCACCTTTTATTTCAAATGAGCCATTTTCATTTTTGTCTAAATCTTTTAATAAATCTTCGTTCATCTAGTTTCTACCATTACACAGACATTTGCAAGATAAGTTTTATTTTTACTATCAAGATAAGATAGTATTTCATCAGACTCTGCTCCAGGTTGTAGCCAAAAATTATCATAACCTTTTGAAACTAAATCTTGTATCATTAAAAAAGCAATTTTGGGAGGAACAACAAAATTTAAAATTTCAGGTTTAAAACCAAGTGCTTCAACATCTTTATAAACTGGATCACCTTCGATTGTTGAAGCTTTTGGATTAATTCCATAAACAGGAATATTTTTTGATTTTAAATCTTTATAAATAATATTTCCATATTTTGATTTATCGTTTGTGGCACCTATCAATGCAATTCTAGTTGTTTTCTCTTTTAAGAGTTGTAAAATTTTATTACCATTCATATTATTCTCGATAATCATAAAACTGAGTTTTAAAATCTTCACCTGCTTGAACTTCAATTCCGTATGAAAATTCATTTACAGTAAAAGCATTTGTAACTTCCAACTTATATAGTTCTGCTAAATATTGCATTTTATCAAATGAAATTTTATCTTTAATGGATGGTCCTTCAGGGAATTCTACTTTTGCCCAGTCAATAACATATAGTTTGCCACCTTCTTTCATAGAACGAATCAAACCATCCATAGCTAGACCTGGATCTGGGAAAGTTGAAAGACACATAGACGTAAAAATTACATCTGGGATTGGAATCCAGTTTGGAAGAAGTGGGTGATCTGTTTTATCAATATGAACTGCAGTAAAGTTTTGCAAATTTTCATCTATTTTCTTTTTAAGAATATAATCCAAAATCTCTTCTTGGTAATCTATACCCCATAGATGAGCTTGTTTATTCATTTTTTTTTGAAGATAAGGAATAAAAAAACCTTTACCAATTCCAAAATCAACTACATTCATTGCACCAGATAACTGTAACTGATTCATAATTTTTTCAGGTGAAGTTACAACTTTTCTTCTCGAGGAAAGTAAAAAATCTTGGTATTTTATATCTTCATAATAATCGATTTCTGAGTTAATCATTCTTTATGTCTTATCGGTAAAAATTTTGATTTAGTTGATAAGTAAGTTAAGAAGTAATGTTTTATCTTGCTCTGTTGCAAAATTTAAAGTTTATGTATTCATCTTTTTATTAAAACAAAAAATTACCAAAAAAACAATTTACTTTTTAGTAACAAAATTTTTTATTTTTTCAATGAACATACTCAAAATTATTCATGGATTTCCACCAATTTATGAAGCTGGTTCAGAGGTTTATACAAAAAATTTAGTTGAAGAGCTAAGCTATAAACACCAAGTTATACTTTTTAGCAGATATGAAAATGAATATGAATTGGATTTTAAATTAAAAGTTAGAGAGAAAAAAAAAGTTAAACATTATCTTGTCAATATGCCTAGAAAAAAAGAAACCTATCATCACAAAGAATTGGATTTGATTTTAAATTCAATTTTGGAAAAAGAAAAAATTGATATTGCTCATATTGGTCACTTAAATCATTTATCAACAGGATTTATTGATTTATTAAAAAAAAAAAAAATTCCAATTGTTTTTACTTTGCATGATTTTTGGCTAATGTGTCCAAGAGGGCAATTTGTTCAAAGAAATTCTGATGGTAAAAATTATTATTCATTATGTAGTTCACAAAATAATTTAAAATGTGCAAAAAATTGTTTTTCAATTTATCATGATTCTTCTAAAGAAGATTTACTTTATTGGAGAAATTGGGTAAAAAAAAGAATGCAAGTAATGAAAAGAATTGTAAAAAAAGTAAATTTGTTTATTGCTCCTTCTGAATATTTATTAAATCGGTTTATAAAAGATTTTAATGTTCCAAAAAATAAAATCATTCTCAAAAATTATGGTTTTAAAATTCCAAAAAAAATTTCCAAAATAAAAAATTCAATTTTCACCTTTGGTTATATTGGAACTCATATTCCTTCAAAAGCTGTAAATTTATTAATACAAAGTTTTAAAGAATCAAAAATTGAAGCAAGGTTATTTGTGTTTGGTGCAAAAACAAATTCAGATCAGTTTTTGGAATTAGATTCAAGAATTGAGTTTAAAGGAAATTATAAAAATGAGGATATATATAAATCTGTTTTAAATCAAATAGACTGTTTAGTGATTCCATCAATTTGGATGGAAAATTCACCTTTAGTTTGCTCGGAAGCTAGAATTGCCGGTATTCCTGTTTTAGTTGCTGATAAAGGAGGGATGAAAGAACTTTCTAGAAAAGATAAAAATATTTTTACTTTTAAACATAGGGATAATTTTGACCTAACAAAAAAAATAGAATTTATTTTTAATTTAAAAAATAAAAAATTTGCTTCTACTAAGATGAATGTGATTGATATAACTAAACACACAAATGAAATTTTGGAGATATATAAAAGCTTTTTATGAAGAATGATTTTTTTAGAATCACACTGGATACAAATCCTGAAGACTGTAATTTAAAATGTATTATGTGTGAAGAGCATTCCCCATTTAGCAATTTTATTCCTGATTTAGAAAAAAAAACAGGTATAAGAAAAAGAAGAATGTCGATTGAATTAATTGAAAAAGTTTTTAGGGAAGTAAAAGACTTAGGTATAAAAGAAATTATTCCTTCTACGATGGGTGAGCCATTATTGTTTAAAGAGTTTGAAAAAATTATTAAGCTATGTAATTCTAATCAAATAAAACTAAATTTGACGACTAATGGAACTTTCCCAAAAAAACCAATTGAAGAATGGGCAGAAATTTTAATACCTATTTGTTCAGATATAAAAATTTCTTTTAATGGATTTGGAGAGATTGGTGAAAAAATTATGCTGGGAACTAATTCAGAAAAAATCATTTCAAATATAAAAAAATTTTCTAAACTTAGAAATGAATCAAACTATAACGAAAAAACTTCTCTTACTTTACAAATGACTTTTTTAAAAACAAATATTGATTTTATTAAAGATATTTTATATTTCTGTTATGAAAATAAAATCAATCGTTTAAAGGGACACCAACTCTGGGCACATTTTAAAGAAATAGAAAATTTTGATTTGAGAAAAAATCCTGAATTAACCAAAAGATGGAACGATTTAGTAATGGAAATTCGCGAACTAAATGAATTCTATTCTAAAAAATTTAACTTTAATGTTAAGCTTGAAAACTTTTATAAAATTGAAAGTGCTAGTGAAGTTGATGATTCAAAAAATTGTCCGTTTTTAGGAAAAGAATTATGGATTTCTGCAACTGGGAAAATTTCTCCCTGTTGTGCTCCAGATAATTTGAGAGAATCTCTTGGTGATTTTGGGAATTTGAATAATATAAATTTATCTAATTTAATCCATTCCAAAGAATACATTCATCTTCAAAAGCATTACAAAGAATTTGAACTTTGTAAAACTTGTTTGATGAGAAAATAATCTAATGATTTTAGATAATTTAGAAATTGAAGAATTAAATTTCAAATTTAAAAATAAATTTGATGAATTCTTAGGATTTAATCCAGATGGATTTTCTACTGTAAAAGATTCTACAGGATGGTTTCACATAGATTCATTTGGAAAAAAAATTTATAAAAAAAGATATGAGCGTGCATTTGGGTTTTACTGTGAACTAGCAGCAGTAAAAGAAAATTTTTATTTTCATATAAATACTAAAGGTGAAAAAGTTTATAAAAATAATTTTCTTTGGGTTGGAAATTTTGTTGAAAATAGATGCTCAGTTAAACTTGAAAATCAGAATTATAAACATATTAATTTGGATGGAAGTTTTTTCTATGATGAGGAATATTTTTATGTTGGAGATTATTCAGAAGGTTTTGCAGTTGTCACATTCTCTGACTTGACTTGTAATCACATTAACTATAATGGAAAAATTTTACATAAAAATAATTTTTTAGATCTAGGTGTATTTCATAAAGGATATGCAGTGGCTAAAGATGAATTTGGATTTTTTCATATAGATATCAATGGAATGGAAATTTATAAAACAAGGTTTGATTTCCTTGAACCTTTTTATAATGGAATTGCATTTGCAGTTTTTAAAAATAAAAAATGTTTTATAAATGAAAATGGTGATTTTGTTTAAACTAAATATTGTTTTTCTGAATGACCCAAATTTTTTTCTGGAGCGATTTTGTTTCGGACAAGTTGTTTTAATTCTTTGATGTCAGGAAATCGATTCATTTCTTTTCTTGAAAAAATCAACTCATCATTAACTCTAATTTCAAAAATTCCACCTTTACCTGGGATTATTGCAATTTCACCGATTTCTTCATGGAATGAGGTGAATAATTCTTGAGCCATCCAAGTTGTTCTAAGCATCCAGTTGCATTGTGTACAATAAATAAATTCTATTCTTGGTGTCTTCATCTTGGATTCTGTAAAATTATTCTTTTGTATTCTTCACCAATCAACTCGTAACCAACAGAGTTCGGATGAATCGGGTCTTGAAGAGGGTAAAGATTTACAAGACCATTTTTTCTAAATATAGTTTCTAAATCAACAATTGAATATTTTGCTTCTAAAGTTTTAATTTGAAAATTATTTTTTTTTATTATAGATTGAATACCATTTTGATTTGTTTCAGGAACAAGAGATAAAAAGATTTTTGCATTAGAACGAAGTTCAATCTCTTTAATTAAGAAATTATACTTTTCAAAGAAGTTATAATTTCCTTCAAAATATGCATCATTTGTTCCAAGCTCAATGATAATCAAGTTCGGTGCAATTTTAAAAGGTCTTGAAATATCACCTAACCAATCAGGAACATTTCTGCCAGAAATAGAATAATCATTTATTTGAAAGCTAGCACCAAGTTTTTGTTTTAATCCAAAAGAAGACGATCTTTCAGAAAGAGAATCACCAATTATGTTTAGTTGAATTATATTATTCACTGATTTAATTTTGGATAATAAAAATAAATTTGTATATTGATTTTTTTTTTCATGATAACAATTTAAAAGAAAAATAAAACTGATAAAAAAAAATTTCAAACTCTTAACAGCTTTATTTTTTTATTTTTTAAATCAACTTATTTTTTTTGTAGCTTTCATTTGTAAAATATCAACCACCAAAGAGAAAGCCATTGAAAAATAAATATAACCTTTTGGAATATGGAAATTTAATCCTTCTCCTAATAAAGAAACTCCAATCATCATTAAAAAACATAATGCCAAAACTTTAAAAGAAGGATGATTTGTGATAAACTCAGAGATTGGTTTTGAGGCAAACAACATTATACCAACTGAAACTATAACTGCTGTGTACATTACCCAAAGCTGATCTACCATCCCAACAGCAGTAATAATAGAATCTACAGAAAAAACTAAATCAAGCATTATGATCTGAACTAGCATTTGCGAAAAATTAACTTGCTTAAGTTCATCAATTGTTTCATCTGAACTTTCAGTTTTAAGATAAATTTCTTTTGTTGCTTTGTATAGTAAAAATAGCCCACCTATTATTAAAATTAAACCTTTTCCAGTGATACTAATTTCAAGAATAACAAATAATTCTTTATCTAATTTCATTATCCAACTAATTGCACCTAGAAGCAAAATTCTAAATACCATTGCTAAGCCAATTCCCCAAAATCTTAGTTTGTTTCTTTGTTCAGCAGGCAGTTTATCTGCTAAAATAGAAATAAAAATGATGTTATCCACACCTAGCACAATTTCTAGAGCAATTAAAGAAATAAGTGGAATTAAAATTTCTTGAGTCATAAATTACCTTTTCGATTAGACATATAATTTTTTATTGAAGTTAGAAATTTATTTTACAATACTTTACTTATTAAACCGTTTTTAGATTTTTTCTTAACTTTATACATTAAAGTATCAGCTTCTTTTATAAGTTTTTCTATTGATTCAGGTAAATTGTAAAATGTCACAAGTCCGATACTTAATGAAACAGGAAACTTTTCTTTTTTAAAAAACTTATTACATTCATATTGAAATGATTTAACAATTGCTTTTGAAACCTCATAACTTTGATAAGGGACTAAAATTGCAAATTCATCACCACCGAGCCGAGCAAAATATCCCATTGCATCTAAATATTCTTTACCAATTTTAGAAACTTGTATTAATATTTTATCTCCAATATGATGACCAAGATTATCATTTACCCATTTAAAATTATCAATATCAATATAGGCAAAACTGAAAGGTTCAGCATTTTCTTTTAAATATCGAATATGATTTTCTAAGAGTATCATTAGATAAGATTTGTTAATAGCTCCAGTCATATTATCTGACTTTAATAGTTGTGATTGAAAATGAATTCTTTCTTCTAACCTAACATTGAGCTCAATTATTTCTTTTTCTGTTTTAGTTCTTATTTGTAGTTGAATACTAATAATTAAAAATAATAAAATTAAAAATACAATACTAATACCAATAAAAAGAATTGATAGAAATTTAAATCTGATTAAGTCTTTTTCTGAAGTTGCTTTTCTTTTTATTAAAAGTTTTTTTTCTTCTTCAATTAAATTAACAATAATTTCTCTATATTTTTGAATTAAATTTAAATCTAGAATTTCTTTAGAATAAAGATTTTTTTTAAATCTTTATTAAGTATAAAAAGTTTAAGGTATTTTTTTTGATCAATTAAAGTTAGAACCTGAAATTGTATTATCAATTGAAAAAATTTTTCAGTTTCAACATTAAATTTTTTTTTTGAATTTGAAAGTTTTTCTATTTTAAATAATGAAATTTTTAGTTGATTCAAATTTTGAACTACCTGATATGTTTCTTCAATCCATCTGAAATCTTCTTTTTGCCTATTTAAATTTTTATCAAAAATTATAAAACCAAAAATCAAAAAACTAATGCTTATAAAAAATAAAATAAAAGAAATTTTTTGATCAAATTTTGAAGAAATAAAATTTATAAGTTTAGATTTAAATTTATAAAAATATTTTAAAACAAATTCCATCTTTATTTTAGACTTATTGTACAAATTTTTTAAAGGTTAATATTCAAAATTATAGCTAATATTGAATATTACAATGTTTTTACTAAAATCCAATTGGAGATTTTTTGTTTTGTTTTTCTTCTAAATCTTGTAATATTATTTTTACTTTTTGATCCTCGGGAACTAATTGATGAAATTTAAATAAATAATTATATGATTCTTCAAATTTTCCTAGTTCATAATATGCAAATCCCATTTGTCTCAAAACTTGTTTATGATTTGAAACTTTTTTATTTGCTTCTTCTAAATAAAACGCTCCATCTACAAAGTTTCCTATTTTAGAATAACAAATTCCTAAATAATAATCTTTAGCAAAAGTATCATCTTTTAAACTATTTAATATTACAATAACAGATCGATAATCTTTTAGTTTAATTAAATCTGTAATCTGATTATTTAATGCTAATAAATTATTTTGATCGTAAACAAATGGTTTTGATTCTTCAATTTCTACTGGGTTAGTATTTTTAAATTCCAATCTCATCAAAGATAAATCATCTGAAATTTCACCTTTAGTTTTAATTACATCTATTACATCTTTTAAAATTCCTTTCCCCTCTTCAATACTTCTTAGAATGATAGTTTCATCTTCATTAATAACTCTAATACCTTCAACATCTGAGCTTAAAACTAAATCATCTTTTCCATCTGAGCCACAAAAAATGACATCATTAAATTCAATTTGAAATTCAAAAATTTCCAAATGATTATTTGGTGTACCAATTTTATGAGCTCCAATACTTTGTTCTAAAAAAGTTGCAACTCCATCTCTATATAAAATTGTAAACGGATGTTCTGCATTAAAATATAACATCTTACCAGTTGCTTCATCTATTAAACCTAAGATACAAGAAACAAACATAGCTCCATCAAAACTTTCCATTACCCTTTGAATTTCATAAAATGCTTCATAAATCCATTGTTTTGGTTCTATTGTTAGAACTTTTTTATTTGCAGCAGATCGAGCCATAATAGAATTAATAATAGAACCTATGACTAAAGCACCACCTGCTCCTTGCATAGATTTTCCCATCGCATCTCCATTAAAAAACATGATGTGCTTTTTTCCTCTAAAGTTCAGATCTCCAAGTATACACAAATCTCCACCTAAATGTTTTTGTTTGTTTTTAAAATGAAACTTCTTTTTTTGTTCCAGATAAGAATCAATACTTAGCAAACTTGACTTTGACCTGTTTTGTAAAAGTGGCTCAGTCAAAAGTGATGTTAAAAAATAATCTCCATCTTGTTGAACTTTGAGTTCTTGTACTTTTTCTAAGGTATTTTGAAGCTCTTGTGTTCTTTTTTTAACTTTTTCTTCTAAAGAATCATTATATTCTTTGATTTTGTTAAAACTCTCATCTAAATTTTTTGACATTAAGTTAAAACTTTTTGCGAGCTCACCTAACTCATCGTTTTGTTTTACATCGATTTTAAATTTTAAATTACCGTTGGAAACTTCTTTTGCTCCATCATTTAATTTTACAATAGGTTTAATTATAAATTTCTGAATTAAAATTCTTACAATAAAAGCAAGAACCAGACTTAATGATAAAATCAAAATCAAAGTAATTAATGAATTTCTTTTTAAATTAATTATATGAGTTATTTCATAATCTGCAGCAATAACACCAATTATTTTATTATTAACTATTAAAGGAAAAAAAGCTGATTTAAAAGTTCCATGTTTATCTTTGTATTCCTCAGTAATTAATTTTCCTGAATCAAAAGATTTTTTAACTCCGCTTGGTGCATCATCATATACTTCAAAATAAGTATCTAAACCTGCTGGTTGGTCTGCTTTGACCATTCTTCTTTCTTCTGAAACATCACCAACATATTCAAAATGATAAGAACCATCATCTTTTTTTGTGGCTTTAACTTCAGGGTCGTCCCCAGTTTCATAAGTATAATAAAATTGACCTTTTTCATTAGGAAGTAAAATGTAAAGATATGTCAAACCAAACTTTTCTTGAACAGATCGTAATTTTTTCCACTGTGATTTATAAGTTTCGCTGAGATAACTTTCTGGGTTGAGTTTAGATAAATCTTCTCCTGAAACAAAAATATCTGTGGAGTAAATTCCATTGAGCAAATTAGTAGTAGCTCCATCCATCAAAGCTTCGGAGTACCTGAAATAAAAAATCATACCTACTGTGAGTGCGACAATTTGGATGCTTATAAAAAAAAGCAAATTTATTTTTTTACTAATACTCAATTTCAATTTTTTTCCTTATTTTTATTTTATATTTCTGAATTCATTTTAATTGCAATATTTTTTATGCAAGCTCAGACTTCATAAATAAAACAAAATTTTTCTCATTTGATTATTCCAGTTTCTACTAACGCCAACCAACCATGAACACTGTTCATTTAAAGTCAATTTTTTTTTAAAACAAAAAATCTAGCTCTATCTTGTAAAGTTTAAATTGTAAAGAATTTTATAAATCAAAATGTTTATTGATTGCTTGCCTTAAATTTTCAATTAGTAAAGGTTTAGTTAAAAATTCTGTAAACCCCAATTCTAATGCTTTCATTCTGACATCATTTGTAGCTGAAGCAGTTATTGCAAAAATTTTATTTTTCTTTCCAAGTTTTAAAATTTGCTTTGTAGCATGAAATCCATCAATTCCTGGCATTAGTATATCCATTAAAATTAAATCAAAATTTTTATCTGTAGCTTTTTGAATACCTTCTGATCCATCAGATGCAAGTTCAGAACCATAACCAAGTTTTTTTAACATTCGTTGAATTATTTCTTGATTTACTTTTTTATCTTCAACAACTAAAATCTTTAAAGAAGATAACTCTTTTGAGGTGTTGATTTTTTTTGGAAGAATTTCTTCTGAAATTTCTTTTAAACTAAATTTTTCTTTTTCAAAACCACATTCCAAACTTACAAAAAAAATACTTCCTAATCCAACTTTACTTTTTAAACTAATTTTTCCATTCATCAAAGTTACTAGTTTTTTACAAATTGATAGTCCAAGTCCTGTTCCACCAAATTTTTTGGTTGTTGATAAATCTGCTTGTTCAAATGGATTAAAAATTAATTCAAATTTATCATCAGGAATTCCTATTCCTGTATCTTTTATAGAAATTTCTAAAGTACAAATTTTTTCTTTTTCAAAAATTTTTTTTACTTCAATAATTATTGAACCTTCAATTGTAAATTTTAAAGCATTACTAATTAAGTTTGTGAGAATCTGTTTTAATCTTAATTTATCTGCAAAAATTTTATTAGGAATTTCTTTATCAATTCTATATTGGAAAGTTAAATCTTTTTCAATAGCTTTTGGTATAAATAAATTCATAAGTTCTTCAAAAAAATCATTTAAAATAAATATTTCTGGATTAAGTTCTAAATGACCAGACTCAATTTTTGAAAAATCTAAAATATCATCAACAATTTCTAATAAAGAATTTCCACTAGTTATAATTGTATTGGTTAAATCTTCTTGTTCTGAATCTAAATCAGTCAACTTCAACAAAGATGAAACTCCAAGAACCCCATTTAAAGGAGTGCGGATTTCATGACTAATCATAGCTAAAAAATCGGATTTGGTTTGATTTGCTTTTTCAGCTAGTATTTTGGAATTTATTATTTCTTGTTCAGCTTTTTTTTTCTCAGTGATGTTTCGAACTATAGTGAGTAAATTTTTATCACCTGTTAAAACAGTCCTTGCTTCATAATAGTTTAACGATTCATTAATAACTAATTCATATTCAAAAATTTGTAATTGACCTGAATCATAAGCTAGTTCCAAATATTTAATTAGTGAATTTGCTAACTCCAAAGGAAGAACTTCTTTAACGTTTTTTCCCAAAAATAACTCAGGAGGAAGAATTAATTCTGATTCAGTATCCGCTTTAAAGTCTAAATAAACGCCTTCTTTATTGCTTAAAAACATCATATCTGGAATTGCTTTAAAAGTTGCATTAAATTTATGTTCCGCATTTTGGTTACGGCTTTCATTTATTTTTTCTAGACTTATATCTTTAACATCATGAATAAAAAATTCTGGGTTCCCATTTTCATCGTTTAAAATTCTTATGCTTGTTCTGACTTCAATTAATTCAGCTTTTTTAGTTTTATATTTTTTTTCAAATGAGAGAGCTTCATTTGGTTTGTTTTTTAAATTTTCTATATCAAATAAAAAATCTTTATCTTCTGAAATTTCTGAATAGTTTTTACCAATTAACTCATTTGAAGGATAACCTAATAATTTACAACAAGACTCGTTCATTTCCATAAATTTTCTATTTTTATCAGTTATAAAAACTGCAGTTGGTAAACTTTGGAAAAAAAGTTTATTAATCATAATATTTAAGTAGCTTCAAAAAAAGGATGGGATTTAATATCTTCATAATAATCTTCTGAAAACAATTCAAACAAATCACCTTTAGCTTGGTAATGTTTTGATAACGCAGTAAATACTTCCAGTTCAGAATCTGAAATTGGTACTTTAAAAATATTACGGGTGAGAATTTCAGCACATCTTAAAATACGATCTAAATCTGAAACAGAAGAAAACTCACTCATAGAAAAATTTTGATTTTTCATTATTGTTTTAAAAACTTCTGGCATATTCCACTTTTCAAAAATAAACACTCCAACTTCTAAATGATTTAAATTGTATTCTTCTTTTTCTAAAACTGAAAGATCTGAAGGAGTAGTTTCAAAAGTAGTTAATATATCAGTATAAGATTTTGGTGAATTTAATGCAAGAACTGTCATACCAATTTTACGCATCATTCCTGATAAAAATAATTCTTCTCTTAAAGATTTTAAATTAAAAGGAGCAGTTAAATCAAGTGCGATTAGTGCTGTTAAAATTGGACTTTCTAATAAATGTTTTTTAAACAAATCAGAATAAGTCAAATTTCTAGATATATGTTTTTTTGTTTGTAACATTACTATATTTTTTATAGTTTTGAGTCCCAATAAAGTAATTGCTTCTTTAATTGTTTGGATTTTTTTTGACCGACCATAATATGCTGAATTTGATATCCTCAAAAGATCTGCGGCAATTGATTTGTCGGGTAAAATAATTTGCTCTAATTCATTACTTCCTCCAGTTGCCTCTTCTTCAAATTGTAAAATTTTTGAAGCTATACTTGGTAGAGGTGGAATACTTAATGCCTCCATTTTTATTGGTTCTTTTTTTTGAATAATTTTTGATTGTAAAATTAAATCATTTCTTCCTAGAAGTTGAATCAATTTTTCTTCTAAAATAATTTTATTATAAGGTTTTAGAATATAGGAATCTATTTTCATTTTCATCAATTCTGAAATTACTTCTTTTTCTTTATTTCCAGTTACTATTACAATTTTAATTTTTGGAAAAATTGGTTTAATTTCTTTAAGAACTTCAATAGCATTTTTGGAATCCATTTTAAAATCTAAAAAAATTATATCTGGTACAGGACTTGAATAGTTCAAATATTCAATTACAGCTTCACCACTCGAAACATCAGCAAGCACATTAAAATGAAGGATTTGTAAAAATTTTTTTAACAATGCTCTTTCTGAAAACGAATCTTCTGCAATTAATACATTATAACTTTGACCTGTACTTACAGTTATTCCAATTGGTTGTGTCATTTTGTCAAAATAATTATTTTAAAATTAATTCGCAATAGAATTAATTTTATTATTGTAAAAATTATTTTCAATTTGCATTAAATTAAAATTTATAACTATTAGTTCGATATTGACAAAACTGTAGATATGGATTAATAAAATTTTTTAAAAGAGAATTTTTTTTATTTTAATATAAGTAATAGAGCTAATTCAAGAGTTTGAAGCGATTGGGATTAGCGAAGCGGAGCTATTCTGAAAAGCCTCTGAATTTAGTCAGAGTTTTTTCAGAAGTAGCTAAAAGCCCGGTTTTTGCAATAGCAAAAAATCGCCCAAAACTTCTTAAGAAAGTTTTATATCAAACTAGACTTTCAGTATCAAACGGTTTAACGATTGGTCTAGATAAATACATAGAAGAATCTAAAAGCTCTTGCATATCTTTTCTTAATCGTTCCATCATTTTGTCAACAGTAGGTTTTTTTTGTGTTTTGTATTCGCCATAATACTCAGAAATTTTAAATGGTTTTTTAAAAGTTACATAAGCTTTGCGAGGAAGATGAGTTGGCTCTCCTCCTAATGCTCTAGGAATTTTTCCAAAAATATAAGATTCATAACGAGCAAGCCATTCATAAAATCTCTCAGGGGTTGGATTCGCAGCTAAATAATCTCCTTTGATCACTATAAAGTCAAATGCTTTGATACATTCTTTTTTGAAATATTCTGCTTCAGATTCAGACATCTTAGGAAGTTTATCATCAGTATAACCAATTGAAACAAGTTCCATCACGGCAAATAATTGTCTTAATTTTAAAATTGCATCTTGGTCACGATTGTATGTTTTTATTGAAAAACGATCTGCAAGATTATCCAAAATTGTATGTCGAATTCTTCCAATGCGATAGTCAAAATCATGTTTATCACCATCTTTGATATTGTATTCAGCTTCTGCTTCTTCAATCATACATCTACCAATTGTTAAAAATCTTCTTAACATATTTTTTCTGCCGGGATTGATATTATACCTAGATTCAATTTTAGAAGCAGAATCATCAAGGTCAGCAAAAATTTCTTTTTCAGTTGCATCAACTGTATATTTCATAAATGCAGGAAGAATTAATAAATCTCCTCCTTTATCAGTTTTTAAAATATCTTCATATCCCCAAAAAGCTAATTGTGCTAAACCAGATTGAAATGGCATGAGATTATCGTTTTCACCACTTGTTGGTTCTCCTTCAGGAAACAGCACAAGCTTTCCTTCTTTGTCTGCAAGAGCTTGTCTTGCTGCTTTCAAAGATTCTCTATCTGCAATTCCAGCTATCACTGAAAAAGCTCCTATGTTTGAAATTACTTTTCCAACAATTCCAAATGACCAATCAAAAACTTGACGTGAAGCCATGTACTTAAATCTAGAACCCATTAAGTTCGCAATATGAAATGAAATTGGAGGCTCTGCTGTTGTGGGATGATTGGAAAAAAATATCAGTCTTTCTTTTTTTAAGGAGCGAAGCATTTCTTTGTCTTCATCTGTGATAATCACTTCGTTAATATTCTGAACTGATTTTAATAAAACTGGAAGAAGTAAATCAATAGTCCAATTTAAAGCCAAATTAAAATTTGCTGGGATAAATGCTTGCATAGAAACCTCAAGTATTGATTTCTAAATCAAATTTATTTTTTGCAAGTGAAAAAAATAATTAACTCAAATTTCTTTGTTTCTATTTGAAAGATGTTCAATTTAAATAATTTTTGGAAGTCCTAGAGCCTGTCAAAGGGCGATTCGCTGCATGCAGCGACCGAGCTGCTTTGGACTTCACTATCGTTTCGGTCTCTTTAAGACAGCTTCGCTTCCTCCGCATCTCTATCGCTTGTAGATTAAAAAATTAACTGAAAAGATATAACTTATTTTTTTAAATGGCTTCAAACTCAGAAGAAACCAAATCCAAAGAAAGATAAGATATTGAAGTAAGCTAGGTAAGTAAAAGTTTTATAAATAAATATTAAAATTTGCTAATAGACCAAATGTTTCAAGAATGGGAGAGTTTTCTCCTTTAACTGTTCTTGAATAAAACAAAGTATAAAAATTTCCATCTGAATCTCTGTAACCAATTGAAAATTCTTGCCTTAGAAAACTTTCTTTTCTAGCCCAATCAGGTCTCTCAGTTGCAAGCCATCTTTGTTGTAATAAATTCTCTAAAGTTGGTCGTTGATTTGTTTGAGGTTGAACGCTCGGCGGAATCTGAGATTCATTTTGAGCAGGGTCTGCAAAAGCATAACCACCTAATGAATCTTGACCTCTATAACCTCCAACAAGATAAAATTTTTTGAAAATGTTTTTGTACAAGAAATAGGAATACAATCTATCATCAGGAATTGGATTTTCTCTTTTGCGATGACCAATATCTCCGTAAGTCCCTAAACCATAGAAATTAAAGTCCTTCGCAAAGTAGATATTTATTTCTCCTCCGTTTGCACCATCTCCTAAAGATTGAGGTCTTCTATCATAGTCACCTTTTTTGATGCCACCAAGTCTTACTGAAATTGTTGGCATCCAATCATATTTGGAATCTGTTTCATCAAAAATTTTATAACGGATACCAAATCTAGTATCAATAAAACCATGTTTTGTTGTGCTGAGATTTTCATACTCTACTCCTGCGTAAGGATAGTAGTTCGATATTTTTGAAATCTTCCCATAACCGATTGTCATATCCAAAGTTAATCTATCTGAAATACCATATTGAAGAGCAGTTTGAAAAACCACAATACGATAAGGACTTGGTAGAAACGGGCTATTGTATTCTGATTTGATTGTAGAAGGTTGTATCCACAAAGCCTTGCCGTAAGGAGCAAATGCAGTTTGAGAATAAATAGAACTTGAGATTAAAAATAAAACTAGTAGTTTCAGAAATTTCATTAAATGATTTTATTATACAGTTACAATACAGAAATACTTGTCTATTAATTTTGAATAGCTATATAAAATAGTGTTCAAAATAAATTTAAAATATATTCAAGTGTATTTTGATATTGATTTGAAAAAAAATTAGCAATCATTTTTAAAAAAAGATTCGCTAATTTTAGTAATATTCATAAGGTAGATTTTATTATGAAGAATTTTTTTATCTTATTTATTTTTTTCAATTCAATTTACAATTATACATTTGCTTCAGGTGGATTTGGAGGTGGAGTTGAGCAAATTTCTCAAGGTAGAGATAAGGAAAAATTTCACTTAGGCAAAAGTATATATAACATTGAAATTGAAATCTCAAAAGATGCTACAAATAAATCAGAAACTCAATTAACAAGATTAGAATTTTTGCAAAATTCCCTTCCTAATCCTGAAAAGAAAAGAGTGAATCTTCCTAAACTTGCTGGTAAATTAACTGATAATCAATTAGATGCATTAGAGTATTTTTTAAGTATTAGATTTAATATTCAGTTAGATAAAAAATAGCATTTTTTTAAATAACATAATTCAATTATGAGAATCGAAATAAATTCTATATAAATTATTTCTTCTGGTAAATTATAAAATCCAAACTCGCTAGAATTGTTTAAATTTATTCCTAAATTCAAATTAGTTAAATAAGCAAGTTGTGGAATTAAAATTATTATCCAAGAAAATTTTAAAGTTGGATAAGTTAAAAAATAAAAAGGAGTTAGTATTAAAAAATACCAAGGATTAACAATTGAAGATAATTGTAAATAAATAAGAAAAGAATAAAACATCCAAATTGTACCATTCTGTTTATGAGTAAAAATTCTTTTTGAATGGATCACTGAATAGAATAAAAAACAAAACAGAATCGAATAACAAATTACACCGGCAATTTTGTGATTGCTGAAAATTTTAATATAATGAAAGAATAATGAATTAAATTCAAATTCTTTTGCAAAAAGTAAAATCTTATCTATTCCAAAATTTCCATTCTCTTGAACGATTAAATGAAAAAGGAAATAAGGAAATACAAATCCAAACAAAATGAAAAATAATTTATAAAACATATTTAATTTTTTAGAATGTGAATTATGAAATAAAAAATAAGGCAATAAAACAAATAAAAATATTTTTGAATGAATTGCTATTCCCAAAATAAAAAAAGAAAATTTATACCATTTTTTTTTAAATAAAAAAATTGCAGTTACTATAAAAAAAATACAAATGATTTCAAAATGTCCATTCAAATAAGTTTCTTTCATTATTACTGGAAATAAAAAATAAAGGATTGCTTTTTTTGAATTTCCTATTTTTTTAATCATCAAAAAAATAGCTAAATCAAAGATTACATATCCAGCTTTTAAAAAACTAATTGATAAAGGAAAAAATATTGCAGTGACATAGAAGTAGAATTCTATAATTGGTGAATATATTGCCGACCAATCTGGATGATTGATTCTAGATAAAATCTCAATAGATTGAAAATCATTTTGAAAATGAAAATTTTTTCCGAAGTAAAATTCAGGAGGATGTTTGTAAGGAGAAATTCCAAGTTTTATTAAATTCCCTTCCCATAAATACCTAGCCCAATCATCTTCCCAAAGTGGATTAGAAAATGAAAAAAAAAGTTTAACTATAACTCCAAATATTACTAAGAAAAAAAAATATTTCTCAAAAAAATTTTTGTTTATACTAAATAGGAATGAATATAAAAAACAGATCATAAATAATATCATTAAGAAAAAAATAATTCCTGATTGTACATTTATAATTTCAAAAAAACAAAAAATAGAAATTAATAAAAGAGAAATACAATAGCTAAATAAAAATAGATTTTGAGTTAAATTTAATTTCATTTTATGATTAACATATTTAATTAGTATCAAGTTCGATCTAACTAACAATATTACTTAATAGGTTGTTTGACCTACAACTTCTTTTTTTTAATTTTTTTAAATTTAGTATGAAGTAAAATAACTTATTTTTTCAATAAATAAATTCAACTAATTAGTTGTAAATTCAAATAGCAATTAGAAGTTAAATTAAAATGTCACCTCCTAAAAAAGATTCAATAATTCAAGATGGTTATATCATCATACCCGCAAGAAATGAAGAAAAAAATTTACCTTTAGTAGTTCAAGGAATATTAGAAAATTTGAATATAGAAAAAGATAAAATAATTTTAGTGAATAATGCCTCAAAAGATGGAACAGAAACTATAGCAAAAAATCTTGGACTAAAAGTTATTCATGAGCCAAAAATAGGTTATGGAAATGCTTGTCTAGCAGCTCTAACGCACATAGAAAAATCACAAATAAATCCAGAATGGATTATCATAATGGATGCTGATTTTTCTGATGATCCAATTGACTTGAATCGAATATTTTTTTCTTACAAAAATAGTAAATTTGATTTAGTGATTGGTTCAAGATTGATAAATAAAATTGAAAAAGATTCCATGACAAGTTTGCAAATTTTTGGAAACAAACTGACTTGTTTTTTGATTCAAATTTTTTATAAAGTAAAATTTACAGATCTCGGCTCACTCAGAATTATTCGATATAATTCTCTTAAAGAAATGAACTTAAAAGATAAAACTTGGGGATGGAATATTGAAATGCAAATAAGAGCAATTCAAAAAGGATTTTCTATACTTGAAATTCCGGTGAATTATAGAAAAAGAAAATTTGGGAAATCTAAAATCTCTGGAACAGTATTTATGGCTTTTAAAGTGGGAGTTAAAATTTTATTTATATTTTTTAAATTAGTTATTCAAGAAAAAATACAAAGCTACGTGAAATGGAAACAAAGAAAGCTTTAATCATTTTTGCAAAAAATCCAATTTCAGGAAATGTAAAAACAAGATTAGCTATTTCTATTGGTGAAAAAAAAGCTTTAGAAATTTATAATCAACTTTTGGAAATTGTTTTCCAATACACGGTTGATCTATCTTGTGATAAAATTGTTTATTGGGATGGTGGATTACCAATTCATCATCCTTTTGATAAAAAAATATACTTTCATAAAGAACAAGTCTCTGGAGATTTAGGGATTAAAATGAAATCAGCATTTAAAGAAGAATTTAAACTGTACAACAAAATTTGTATTATTGGTTCAGATTCTGTTGAGTTGACTAAAGAGATAATTCAAACAGCTTTTGATTCTCTTACCAAAACAGATATTGTGATTGGTCCAGCATTTGATGGAGGTTATTATTTATTAGGAATGAATGAACTTCACGAATCTTTGTTTGAAGAAATTCAATGGAGCACTGATAAAGTGCTAAATCAAACTTACAAAAAAATTCAAAATCTATCTCTTTCTTTTACTAGCTTACAAACTTTATCAGATATTGACACAGTTGAAGATTATAATAAACAAAAAAATAAATTTAAATCTATATGATCTCATAAAATAATTTTTGAGGTGGTTCACCCTGAGCTTGCGTTGCACTGAGCTTGTCGAATGTGTCGATGGGCGATTCGCTGCAGGCAGCGACCGAGCTGCTTCGGACTTCGGTCTCTTCGAGACAGCTTCGCTTCCTCCGCATCTCTATCGCTAGTAGAGTAGAAATCAAACTGAACAAAATAATTCTTTAAAATTTATTTTGACTTCTTTACTTTTTAAAAATTCTTTTGATATTGGATTTTATGGAAAAAATCGAAAACTTATTTCTTAAACTTAAAGAAAAAATTTTTTTATATAGCGAGAAAATTAAAACTTTAATCATTCAAAAAACAAATCTATTTTTAGAAAAATTAAAAGAATTATATAAAATCCCAAAATATAAAAATGCTTTTTTCATAATTCTTTTTTTGATTTTTGTAATACCAATCTTATCTTATTTTATATTTAGAAAATCTTATAAACTACCAAATGATTTTCAAACAGGAATTTATGCAGTTCCAGAACAAGCAGAGTATTATTTTGAAATTAAAAATGGAAAGAAATTTTATGAATTTTACCAAAACTCAATTCTTTCAAAAAAAATTGATAGTTCTGAAGCTTGGAATAATTTTATTTCGATTTCAAATGAAAGTTTTTTTTCAGAATGGATTTATATTTTACAAATTCAAACAAACCAAATTTTTAATTTAGAAAGATTTTTTGAATTATTTCAAGAATCAATCAGTTTTATCAAAATAGAAAAAAACCAATTTGTAATTATTGCAAAAACAAATTTTAAATCTAGTTTAGGTTTAACCCTTCTTAATAGTTTTACAAATACAAAAAAAATTTCTAATTCAGAATCAAAACCAAAATATTCCAAAAAAGAAGGTGACGTGTTAAGTGGAGATGCTGAATATGAAGAAAGTTATTTTGAAGACGAGTTAAAATTAGCAAACCTAACAGTAAAAACATTTAAACTTGGAACTAGAACAATTTATTATGTTAAGATAAATGATTTTTTATTTGTCTCAAATGAACTAGAAAGTCTTGAAAAAGTTTTAGATTCTGCTAATTCAAAAAAAAATAAAAAGAATTTGGAAGAAGTTGGAATTTTAAATCCATACCAAGAAGAGCTTTCACTTGGAATAATGTATTATTCATTAAAAGAAAAAAATATTTTGAACACAATTTCAAAAACTTTTTTAAATAATTCTGATTCATTATATTTATTATTCAATCTTAAAAATGAACAATTAGAAATGAATTTATTTTCAAAAGCAAATCTAAATTCAACTGAATCAAAATTTCATGAAATATCAAAATTTTTACCAGAAAAACAAATTTTAACAGTTTATTCAGACAAACTCGGATTTGCTGAAATTTTTGAACCCATTTCTAATTTAGATAAAGCACTTAAAGAAAATATTGAATCTTTTTTTCAATTAAACAAAGTAAATTATAAAGATTATTTTGTAAATAATTCTGAATCTATTTTTTCATTTGAAAAATTTGAAAAACGTAAAGATTTACTTTATCCAGAATTTAGTTTTGGTTTTAAAACAAATTCA
Organism: Leptospirales bacterium; assembly: GCA_013297885.1. Classification (GTDB taxonomy): domain Bacteria; phylum Spirochaetota; class Leptospiria; order Leptospirales; family Leptospiraceae; genus UBA2033. The sequence goes on from JAAFIR010000014.1 coordinate 63,985, forward strand.
GATCCAGCAAATTTTTTAAAAACTATTTTTAAAACAGGTAAAGAAAAACAAGATGTAGCATTTGGAAAAAAAATAATTGATTTTCAAAAAGATAAAAGTTTTTACTCACCATCTTTGACTGAATTTCAAAAATTCAATTTAATTAGTTCCAATAAAAAATTAGCAAACCTTTATTTATCTTCTGAAAATGGAAATTCAATTCCAATTTCATCTAAGCTTACTGATGAAATGAAATCTTCTTGTAAAACTAAACACACACATCTATTCATTTATTATCCCAGTTTAAAACAAAACTTATCTGAATTTTTAATTTATGGTGGATTAAAATCAAGTCTTTATACAGAAATCACAATCAAAAAAGATATTTTACCTCTTTTGGATAGTTTTGATTTTATAAATAGTTTATATTTTTGCTTTGGTGATGAAAAAAATAAATTTGGAAATGGATTTATTTTGCGTTAAATTCTTTTCTTTTAAATTCTTCAAAAATTTTTTCAAAATCAATTTCTTTTAAATGAATTTTTTTTATAAACTGAATATTTTTTACTTTTAAATTAAAAAATAGTTTTGTACTGAAATTTAAGTATTCTTGAATTTCTTTTTTTTTTGTAGAAGAAGAAATTTTTTTTAACAAATCAGAATAACTGAGTTTTAAAATAGATTTATCATAATTAAAGTTTAATTTTCCAGTTGGAAATTGAAAATTACAAAAACCTTCTTCAATAATAAAATTAATTTTTTCACCTTCAGGTTTTAATTTTGCCAAAGCTGAATGACAAATTTCATGTTGAATAGTTTGTTTTGAGTTTTTCCAATCATCTAGACTTGCAAAATAAAAATAAAACTCGTCTTGTTCGGAATTATAACCAGCTCTAGAAAATTTTAATTCTGGGAATTTTTTTTTCCATAACTGAAAATTCGTATAAATTTGAATTTGAAAAAAGTTGGATTTTTTAATTTCCCAATTTTCATAAATCTCATTATATATGTTTGTAAAAAAATTATCAAAATCTTCTAAAACAATTTCATTTATTTTATTCCTATCTTCAAAAATTTTGTAACTAATCTGTTTTTTTTGAAATTGAATTGGATTGGAAAATATACAAACTACAAAAATAAAAAATAAATATTTCATTTGTTTAATTTAGATTTTGGAAAATAAAATTTTAAAATTTCTTTGTGGTTAAAATTTTTATCGGATAGTTTTTTTGCTCCCCATTGGCATAAACCAATTCCATGACCTAAACCTTTTCCTTTAAAAATAAAATTAAAATCTGTTTCTATTAGCTCAAAATAATTACTTTTGATTAAATTCCATCCATATTTTTTTCCAATTAAACTGACTAATTTGGATGATTTTAATTCATAATCCCCATCTTCAGTTTTAAAATTTAAGCTCATTACTCTTTCATTTTGTTTAGTTAAAACTATTTTGGATTGAATTTTTTTTTGTATTAGTTCTTCCAATTTTTGTTTATTCATGACATATTCCCATTCTGAATGAGGGGATTCTTTACATAAAATTTCTTCTTCATAAATATCATCATTTCTAGATGTGCTAAATCCTAATCCATTCCAAAACCCATTTGAACTAGAAAGTTTTCCTCCACAAGTGGAATGAAAATAATACTCTTCTCCACCAATTAAATTTGGTAGCAAAAAATTTATTTTCTGTTTGGGAGAATTTTTTAAATGTACACAATGTGTTAAATCACAAAAAGAAAATTTTCGACTTCTATGTCTATTTTTTTGATTTAATATATAAGTTTTAATTAATATTGCTTGAGCCATAACTAGTTCAGGAGAATTGTTAGCTAATTCACCAAGTTCAGAAAGTGCTGAATTATAAGCGTATATATCAATTTCTGTATTATAAATAATCTCAAGTCTATTTTCAAAATTATAAAAAACGAATTCCCCAAAAAAAACTTTTTGAATAGTATTTTGATTCTGTTCAAATTCCAAAATTAAATTTTCATTTGAACTGATTTTTAAAAAACTACTAGTTTGAAGTTGTGAATTCATTTTATATTGAACTTTAGATTCTTTTATTTCAATTTCCAAATTTCCATTTGAGAAACTTTTTTTTGAACTCTCAACGATTATTTTTAAATCTTTAAATTGAATTTTTATTTTTTTTAGATTATAATATTCCAATATTCCAATTGAAATTTTTTCAGAATTTATACTTAAACAAAAAGTTAAAATGATTAGTAAAAATTTATTCATTTAAATGATTTAAAACAAACTTGCTTATTTCAATCCCTTCTTTTGTAGAAGTTCCATTATCTACAAACACTAATAACAGAAATGTTTCGTTTTGTATTTTAAAAAAAATCAAGTTCCAAGCTTGATTTTTATGTTTTGAAATATCTGAACTAGATGTTCCTGTTTTTCCAGATAAAAGATAAATTTTTTCATTTTTTAATTTTAAGTTTTTTAAACTTCCAAATTTGATTACTTCTTCTAAAGACTTATAAACTATTTTAAATTTTTGTTCATTTTTAAACAGATAAATTTTAGTATAAAAATCTACTAATTCCTTAAAACTAAATTTTAGCTTTTTTGATTCACCAATAACTACTAATAATTTATCCAATTCAGTCCAATTGTTTTGAGTTTTATAAAAAATTTTTCCAGTATAAAAAATTTTTTCAAAAATTTCAAAAAATAAATCCATATTTTGATTCGCTTTTTCTAAATAAAAAAAATTACAAGATTTTGAGATGGATTGGTTTAAATTGATTTCACCATGACCATTATGTATTGAACATTTATAATAAGAGTGAAATTTTTCTTTTTGAATATTATAAGTTTCAAAATCTTTTTCTTGAAGTTTTTCTTCGTTTAATTTATATTTTCCGCTACAGTAAGTTTTTTTTGATTTAAAAAAAATTTCTTCCTCTTCCAAAAAAACTAAAGCTGAAATGGGTTTCATCAAAGAACCAATATTTCTTTTTTTGTTTATATCAATATGGTTTTTGTAAATAAAATGAATCTTATTTGTTTTTAAATTTTGAATTTGAACATATACTTTGTTTTGGTTTTTTATTTCCCAGTTTTGAATCTTATCTGCTAATTGGTTTGAATTTATTGTAAAACAAATTAAAAATAGAAAAGTCTTATTCAGCATCAATATGAAATTTTGCTAGATTATAAATTTCACCAGATTTTGTCATCACAAAATCAAAAACTTTTTTTTCTTCTTTATTTGTTCCTTCATACAATATAACTTGAACTTTTGCTTTTGTAATGGGCGTTGAATAAGATGAATAGTATTGAACATTAACAGTATAAGTTCCTGCCATTGCTTTTGCCATTGTAAAAGTTTCAGGACCATATCCATTCACCACATCCAAATCTAAATTTCCTCCATTTGGACTAGATTTATTCCCATAAAAAGTTTTTTCTCCAGTTGGGTCAATTACCCAAAGATCCACATCAGTTCCAGTATCCCAAGTCAAAACAATTTTTATATCTTTAGGGGGGACTTTTGCAAAAAAATGAACACTATCTGAATCAGATCCAGATTTAACTTCGATAGAATTGTTGCCGGGAGAGCTTAAAATTTTTGTAGAAAATCTTCCTCCATAAACTTGAATTGGTTGTGCTGAACCATTTACAATTAAAACAGCTTTTTTAATTTTGGGAGTGTTGATTTTTCCACTTACTTCAATAATTCTAGAAGTTGTAAATCCACTTTTGGGACTTAAAATTTTTACTTCTGAAAAAATACTAAACTGAAAAAATAAAATTAGGATAATAAGTTTTTTCATTCTACTCTCATTTCATTTGAATCTGTTGTTGCAAAATTTTTTGGATAATACATCAATTCTGCTTTGGATGGTGGTAAAATAAAATTACCAGAACTATTTGCACGAAGATAATACTTTACTTCAAAATCAGAACTTTTATTGCTAAAAAAGAAACTTGCTTTTTCTGAAGAAATATTTCTAGAATCATATTGAATAGGATTTTCAGAAGAAAAATAAATTCCATCGTTTTTTACAAAACTAAATCCTGGAACTAAAATATCTTTAACCAAAATATAAGATTCATCTTTAACTAAACTTTTTCCTGTTAAATGAACTTCAATTAAATCCCCAGTTTTAAATTGATTGGTTTCTGTTTTGGATAATTTATAAGTTCCTAAATTGGATTCAGCTTTCACTTTAAAAATTTTTCGACTTAAACTTAAATTATTTCTAGTTGAAATTTGTTTTTTTGATGAATCGAGATAATTTACCAAAACCTGAATATTTAATTTTCCAGTGCTAAGTTTAGTAATTTCTAATTTATTTTTGTTCTGAATTGAAATCGGTATTTTTATTTTTTGTGGTTCGCTCAAATTATTCAAATTAAAAGAAAATTTTTTCTCTTCTAAATTATTCCACTGAATTAAAATTTCTGATTCTCTTTTTAGTTCATTAAATTTTTTTGCTTTTTCAGCTAAAGCAAGTAATGCCATGGAAGTATCTCTTGTATTTTTCCAATAATTTCCTTCTCTTAATTCGATCAATTTTTCAGCTAATTCTTCAGATTCATCTAAATTGTTAAGTCGCACAGATAAAGTTAGAATACTTGCAAGTGATTCTACTAAATCATTTTTAATTCCACTCAAATTTTTTGTTACTTCAGATTTATATTTTTCTTTTGCTTTAATAAATAAAGTTTTTGCTTTGTCAAAATTTTTATTTGAATGGGAATAAATTAAACCAAGTAGAGCAGTTTCGTATGAATTTAATTTGTTTAATTTTTTATAAATAGATTCTGTCATTTCTTCGTTATAAAAATTATTTTCAGAAAGAGAAAATAAAACATAAACTTTTGTAAAATCATCTTCAACGGTTTCAATTTTACTAAGAAGCCCTTCTTGAATTTCTTCCATCAAATAATTATTTTTTTTATTCGTAAGTTGATTTGTCAAAATTAAACTTCTAAAAACATAAGCAGTCATTAAAGTATCTGATTCTTCTCCACCGTACCAAGAAAATCCTCTACTATCTTTTTGGTAAAATTTTAGAATTGATTTTAAACCTTGTTTTAACATTGCAGGAAGTTCATTTTTTTGTTTAATTTCTAAACCATCTAGTTTACTCGCAACTAAAACTGGTAAAAATTTACTCATCGTTTGTTCTACACAACCATAAGGATAATCCACTAAATATTCCAAAGAATTTTTAATTACATCAATTGAACTTGATTCAATATATAAAACTAATTCAGGATTTTTCATCGAATCGTTTAATTGAAAATCTGCTTTTAAAGATTTATCTTCATCTTTAAAAATAAATTTTTTAGCAATTGTTTTTTCTGAGCCAAAATCTTTTAACGAAATGGTTCTAATTTCCTGATCCGATTCTTTTCCATTTAGTTTAAAATTAAATTTTACAGAATCAGTTGAATTTGTCTGAATTTGAAAATATTGAATGGAAGAAGAAAGTGGTTTGAGTTTTATTTTTTTTTGTTTTTCAGAAATGATTTTTGCATTTTCTACATTTAAACTAAGAGTTAAATCTTGCTCTAAATTTGTATCATTTTGGATGGTAGCGGAAACAAAATGAGTTTCTGATTTATATAAAAATCCCGGTAAATTGGCTTGAATGGAAACTGGTTTTTTGGATATAAATTTTGTTTCGTTTTGACCAAATTGATCTCCATTAGCAGAAGCTAATATACGAACTCTCCATTTTGTGATATTTGATGGAAGTTTAAAACTTAATTTTAAATTCCCATTAGAATCTGTTTTGGAATTAGCCACCCAAAATGCAGTATCTTTAAAATTATCTCTTTGTTTATTTTCTTCTTCTTTTAAAGCTGTATTGTATTCTTTTGGTCTTTTGCTTAAAGCAAGTTCCAATCTTTTTGCTGCTGAATAACCATAAAATTTATAGGAAGATGAAAATACTGTGCTGACATTAGCTCTTCTAGGTTGGTAAAAATAAGAAATTAATGGTGGATTTTTTTCTTCTTGGACTTGGTAAATTGCTTCATCCACAACTGAAACTGAAATATCAGTTGAAACTCCAATTTTTTTAAAATCAGAAGTTTGGATATTTAATTCTACTAAATCACCTGGTTTGTATTCAGGCTTATCAGTGTTCATTTTTACTTGAATAAATTTATCTTCTGGTGGTGCTAAAATTTTTGCTGAACCAGAATAAATTTCATTGTTCCCAAATAAAACAGCGGATAATGTGAAGTTAGGTGATAAATTGGATTTAATTGGAATTTGGTATTTATAAGAATTTCCTTTTAAAGAAATAGTTTCGTACTTTATAATTTCTGAACCTTCAAGACTTAGTAGCAAAGTAGCATCAGCAATTGGAGATAAAATTAGTACTTCAGCAATATCATTTGGAGAATAAATATCTTTATTTGAAATTAATTTTATATCTTTAATCGGAACTTGAATAGAATCATTTTTTCCAGAGCACCAAAAAGAAGTTTCAGAAGAAGTAGCATTTCCTGATTTATCTTTAGATTCCACAACTAAAACATAATGTCCTGCTTCAGGGACATTCAATTCCAAACTAGATTCAGCCATTTTATTTGTTTGAATATTTTTTGTTTCTATTTTATCTCTAGCAGCTTCAGAAGAAATATTTTTAAAACTTCTTTTCAAAAGAGAAACATTTAAATTTAAATTGGAAAATTCTGCCAAGTTAGTTGTTTTATCAAAAGGAATTAATTTAAAATTAAATTTTGCTTTAGAATTTGGCTCTACCAAATGAGAAGTTTGTTCTACTTTAATCGAATATGCATTTCGATTTACTGAAAAATTAGCACTAGTAGAAAAATTAAAATTAGAATAAAATACATTTGCTAAAACTGTATAAGTATAATCTTCATTTCCTTTTTTGGGAGTAAATGAAACTTCTAAAGTTCCATTTGAGTCGAGTGAAGTTTCTTTTGCGAGTTCAATTTCTTTTTTACCAATTAAATTTTTTTCATTAATACTTAAATTGGCTTCAGTAGTTTCTAATCTTCCAACTGGTGAATAATTAAATTTGGCTTGTCTAAAAATTTGGTATTCCACTTTTGCAGCTGATAATGGTTTGCCACTAAAATAGCTAGCTTGAATTTTTAGATTTACTTTTTCTTTTTGTAGATACAATGATTTATCAGATTTTACAGAAACAAAAAAATTGGGTTTTATATAATCTTCAATATGAAATTCAGTTGAATAAACTTTACTATTAAAATAAAAATTCAAATTATAAATTCCCAAATACAAATCAGCATCTTTTGGAATTTGCCATTCACCACTTAAACTTCCATTTGAAGGATTTACAATAACTGAAATTCCTGAAACTAAAACATCTCCTTTTGAAGAACTAATTTCAATTGAACCTGAGCCAGTAGCATTTGAAAAAACATTATTTTTAAAATTACGAACTAGCCCTTTAAAATAAATTGTATCTCCCGGTTTATAAACTGGTCTTTCTGTATAAAGATAAACTATATTTTCAGATTTATTTAAAAATCGAGAGGAGTAAAAATTTGGATCGGAGACAACATATTGATTTTCTTTATTTAAAATGATTAAAGATTTTTCAGGTGTTTTTCCTTTAAAATGAAAAATTCCATTTTTGTTTGTTGAACCAGAAGAAATCAAATTAGATTTTGGATCAAAAATTTTTACAGCAGCATTTTGAACAGGTTCCCCATTATCTTTTTTTGCTGAATAAATAAATATTTCTTCGTCTGAGAGTTTAGATACAAATTGAAAATCAGAACGAATTATAATTGTATATGCCAAATGAGATTCAGAAAATGCTTCTACAAGATAAGCTCCATTTTCATGAACTGGAATTGAAATTCTTTTATAAAACCATGAATTGGAATTAGGTTGAATAGAAAAAGTTGTTACTAATTTATATTCTTTTAATAAAGGATGATTTGCTGGATTTTTTGTTTGAGGAGGATCAAAGCTAATGTTTAAACCTTTTACAACTTTAGATCTATTTTTTGAATTAAATTCTTTACGAGCAATTTTTCTAAAATCTTGTTTAAAAATTTGGAGTCCGTTTTGAAATGCTTGAAATGGATTTGCAAAAGAGGGATGAGTATTTTTTTCTTTTAAAATTCTATCTTCTAATTTTTGTTTTAAAAATTTTTCTAGGTCTTCTACTTTATACACTCGAAACGTATAAGTTTCTTTCCCATTACCTTCTAGATTGATATATGGTTTTTCATTTAGTCCAAAAGATTTATCAGTGCTTAAATAAAATTCTGGATTTGAATCATCAGACCTATATTCTGAATATCTTTCTGAAGAATCTTGTTCTTCCAATGAATTTGAATTTTCTTCTTCTTGATTGATCTCATCTTGAGCCATAAAACTAAAAATACTAATAAATAAAAAAAGAAAAAACTTCATTGTTCACTCCAAAATTTTAAAACGATAAATCCCCAAATAATGATGATTTGTTTCTGAAAGATTAAAGATAGGATTTTTTTTTAAATAGGAAGATTTAATTCTTTTTAAGATAGATTTTTCTCCTGTATGATAAATTAAAATCGGATCAGAGGATTCTCCTTCAGTGATAATCATTGTATGAAATGGAAATTTAATTTGCTTTTTGTTCTCAAAAAAAACTAAATCTGCTTTTTTTGCATCAAATAAATTTTTTGAAACAAATTTTGTGTTCAAATTCCAAAGAGTTTCTGCATCTGCAAATTTTCCAAAACTAGTTTTATCATTTGCTGCTAAATGATTCACTTTAAAAATGCTTTCACCCAAAATTGGAACATTTGGATAATGAAAAGCTTCAATATCTTTGAGACTTTTATCCAATACCAATGAATTTTTTACAAACCAAGACTCGTCATGAAGTTTTAAAGCTTCTTTATAGGAATAACGAACTAACCCAGAACAATCTCTTTCGTTTTGATTCCAAAAAGCGTCCGATTGAAAATATTGTGACTCAGCAATTCTCACAAACCAATCTCGAAACGCTTCTCTATCTGATTCTGTTTTTAATTCTGCAATATCAGGAAAGCCATCTTCATCAGAATCTAAAATGGTTTCATAAAATTCAAGCTCCAAAAAATTTCCTTCTTTGGTTTTAAGTTTTAAAATCCCAGACTTATTTCTGCTTTGAAAATTAATAATTTGTTTATCAGAAATATTTTCTACTTTGATGATTTTCCATAAATCAGATTCCAAACTAAGAAACTCATCTTTTGAAAAAATCGAATAATGAAGAATTAATTTCCCACCAGAAATTCCATCAGCTGGATAAGATTTTAAATTTACTTCTATCGAAGAATTGATTTTACAATAAAGTAGAAAGAGTAGAAAAAAATATTTCATGATAAAGAATTGAATTAAAATATAAAATAGCAATTAAAAAAATTCTTCGACTTCATTTGGGCGAATTTTTGCATATCATATTTTTCAGATTTCGCTTTGCTGATTTACAAATTATATAGAATATGCAAAAAACCCGCTCTCAGCTACTTCCATCGCCCTTTGGGCTTGGAAACGCTTCGATCGGTTTCGCTTTGTATTGATGAATTTTTTTTAAGTGATCGATTCTGCAATAGAAATTAAACTGAACAAAAAACTCATTTTTTTAACAAACTTTCAAACTCATCAATTACTTCTTTATGATTTGCTGAATACAAAATATCAATTAAACTTCTTCTGGTTTCAGATTTGATTTTTGGTGAAATAATTTTTTTTAAAATTTGTTCAGATGATTCTTTAGTGTTAAAATTTTGAAATAAAGAAACTAAATTCATGATTTGAATATGATCTGTATTTTCATCTAATTCTTCAAATAAAAAATTTTCTAGTTTTAAATAAGTTGTTTTTTCATTTGTCCTGAGACAATGAATCAAACTATGTTGGATTTCAGAATGAAACTTTGGATCTGATTTTGACTCTTTAAAAACAGAAATTAATAATTGATACGTTTCAAAATTTTTAAATCCAGAATTTTGATTTTTAGAATAACATTGATTTAGTTCAGAAGAAATTTTTAATTTATCATTTTCATTTTTTGATTTGTTTAAATTTGTATAAAAATTTTTTTCATAATCCAGTTGATTTTCGATTTTATTAAATTTTTGGTCTTCATAGTTTTCATTTTTATCTCCAAATGCACGAAACATCCAATCAAATGTAAAAAAAATGGGTGTTGCAATCGTCAAAAATGGAATTGATCCCATTCTAGTAACATAACCTTTTTCATCACTGACCCAAAGTTTATCAATAGTTTGATTTACAGAAGCAGGTATCACTCTGATTGGATGAATAACGAACACATCAATCATTCCTCCAATAATTCCAAGTGGAATATAAATTGGAGCAGCATAATATTTTGCAGGAGCTTCATCAGGAATTAAATTTTCTTCAACAGCATTTACTAAAACTAAATTTTTTTTATTTAGAACAGAACAGTTTAAAAATAAAATTAGAATGAAAAAGAATTTAATTGAGTTTACCATCAGACCCAAACTTACCAAAACTTGCATAAATTAACCAATTAAATAAAAATGCAAATGGAGTTAAAATTAGTTTTGGTACAAATAAAAATGATTGTCTAATCACTCCACCTTGTGGTTTATCCCAAACAGCTTCGTATGTTTTTTCTAAACTTCTTGGAATCACTCTCACAGGATGAACGATAAAATTATCAGTAAGTAAAGAAATTGTTCCAACACAAATCCCAACAGGAGAAAGTAAAATTTTGGATGTTGTTGAATCAGGTTGTATATATTCATCCATTTCATTTGTCAGCACACGATTTTCTTTGTGAACAAAAGAGCATTGAACCAAAAAAACTAGACCAATTAAAAAGAATTTCATATACATTTTACAAAATAAAATTTTAGAATATAAAAACAAGTATTTTGATAAATGAAATTTCTGGACGAGTTGGACATATTTATATCCACACAAAAAAAGTTTTTGTTTACATCAATTTGAGTGATAGCTGATTTTTTTGCATTGTATTTAATTCAGTTGACTTTTAGTTTTGTAACTTAGCATTAGTAATTGAAGAATTTAGGATACAATATGGCAAAAGAAAAACAAACAACATCAGCAAATATCGGTTTTGAAGAAAAGCTATTTACAATGGCAGATAAACTTCGTAATAATATGGACGCTGCAGAATACAAACATGTTGTGCTTGGACTAATTTTTTTAAAATACATTTCAGATAGTTTTATGACTCTTTATGACGAGCTAGATAAAAATCAAAAAAAAGGATCAGATCCAGAAGATAGAGATGAATATATCGCTAAAAATATTTTTTGGGTAGGTGAAAAAGCAAGATTTAATTTTATCCAAAAAAAAGCCAAAGAGCCAAGCATTGGAAAAGTAATTGATGATGCAATGGACATCATAGAAAAAGACAATCCAACTTTAAAAGGTGTATTAAATAAAAATTATGCAAGAGCTGACTTAGACAAAACAAAATTAGGTGAGCTTGTTGATCTTGTGGGAACCATTGGGCTTGGTGATAAAGAAAATCGAGCAAAGGATATTCTCGGAAGAGTGTATGAATATTTTTTGACAAAGTTTGCATCAGCAGAAGGAAAACTAGGTGGTCAATTTTATACACCTTCATCAGTTGTGCGACTCATTGTAGAAATGCTTGCACCCACAAAAAATCAAACTGTATATGATCCTGCTTGTGGCTCTGGTGGTTTTTTTGTTCAGTCCGAAAAATTTTTAGCACAACATGCTGGAAAAACGGGAGACATCGCAATTTACGGACAAGAATCAAACCCAACTACTTGGAGACTTTGTATGATGAATCTTGCGATTCGTGGAATCAGGGCAAATCTAGGTAAAGAGCCAAGTGATAGTTTTTTACGAGACCAACACCTCGATAAAAAATTTGATTTGGTGATGGCAAATCCTCCTTTTAATATGAAAGAATGGGGACAACCTGCACTACAAAATGATGTGAGATGGAAATATGGAATTCCACCTGCGAACAATGCAAACTATGCTTGGGTTCAACATTTTATTCACAAATTAAAACCAAACGGCATGACAGGATTTGTTCTTGCGAATGGTTCAATGGCTTCAAACACTTCAGGTGAAGGAGAAATACGCAAAAAATTAGTAGATGAAGATTTAGTGGACTGTATGGTTGCGATGCCCGGACAACTTTTTTATTCCACTCAAATTCCAGTTTGTATTTGGTTTTTAAATCGAAATAAAGAAAATCCTAAATTTAAAAATAGAAAAGGCAAAACACTTTTTATTGATGCTCGAAAAATGGGAACACTAGTTGATAGAGTTCATAGAGAATTATCAGAAGATGATTTAAAAAAAATTACAGAGACTTATCACTCTTGGAGAGGAGATAGTGATTGCAAAATAAAATATAAAGACACAAAAGGATTTTGTAAATCTGTTTCTCAAGATGAAATCAAAGAGCACGGATACGTTTTGACCCCTGGTCGATTTGTGGGTGCTGAAGATGCAATTGATGATGGAATTGATTTTGATGAAAAAATGAAATCTCTTACTGCGAAACTCAAAGAACAAGTTTCAAGTTCAGAAAAATTATCAAAAGAAATATTTAAAAATTTAAAAGTTCTTGGATACGATTAGAATTAAAGGATAGAAATCTGATCGCTTTAATTAACATCTATTTTTTAAAAGGGTTTATTATTTTTAGAGATTGTTCTATAATTTGCCCATGATGCAAATCTTCGGTATATAATACTTCACATTTATTTTCTATGGCTGTTGCTACAATCAAACTGTCCCAAATAGAGAATTTATATTTTGATTTCATAAAAATTGCTTTTTTTATTAGTAAAGAATTTACAGTGTGTAATTCAAATTCTTCAATTATTTCATCTACATGATTTTTGATATTAGAATCATCTACTTTATTTTTAAAAAGCTGATTAGTAATTTCGATTAGAACTTGCGTGCTAATAACAAATTGGTCTGTTGAGTCTTTTAGGATGTTAATTATCTGATTAGTTTTTTCTTTTTCAATTTCTACATCTAATATTGCATAAAGTAAAATATTTGTATCAAGAAAAATTCTATCACTCATAGAGTTCTTCTCTAGGGTAAATTTTAAAATCTTTTACTTTAATTGGATTTGATAAAATTTTTGAAAACCGTTTTTCTTTAACTTTATTTTCGTTTGAAGTCTGTTTTGAATTACCACCATACTTCATAAATAAAAATTGATAGAAATCAAGTATCTCGATTTTGGCTATTTCTGGAAGTCCTGAAATATCAATTATTGAATCGCGTATTTCCATATTTGTTATCCTCGATATTCTATTCTAATATTTATAACTAAGTTATGCAAGAAATAAAATTTTATTTAAAAAACTAAAAAACAGATTTTAGTGCTTGTGAATTTTAAATTTAAACAGAGATTTGAAACTTAAGAAGAAAATGCAAAAGGATATTCGCTGGATTCAGCGATTTAATAATTTTAAATTTTGGGTGTTCCCCACTTTCGTGTGTCGAGCTATCCGCTACAAGTCCACACTGTGGACTTTCCGCTTCTATCTCTAACGCTAGTATTGTGAAATGATATTATTGAATAGAAATTTAATTTATAAAATTTCTGATTTATAGTTTTAAATCCTTGCAATTAATAAAATTGAATGGAAAATAGAGCGTATGGAAAAAATAAACTATTTTGTAGATTTGAATATTTTAAATGATCAGGCTCAAAGAGAAATTATAGATTTTTATGAATTCTTGATTTTTAAATATGGAAAAGTTTCAACAGTATCAAAAAATAAACTGAAAAATTTTTTAGCTGAATCAATTAAGGTAGAAACTCCAGTCAATTTTAATAGAAATGAACTTTATGAAAGATAAAATCTTTATAGATACAAATATTTGGTTTATTCAGAAAAATAAAAATGAAAGTAAATTAAATAATTAAGTTTCTAAAAAATCTGAAACCCATCCAGCCAAAAGTTCTTTTTCATAATTTTTACATTCAATTTTTGTTTTTGTTAATAGCTCTTTGATTTGAGATTTCGAATATGATTTGATAACTTTTGTATTTTTATTGTTTAGCAAATAATCTTTAAGATTTAATATAAAAATTTTTAATTTTTCTAGGTCACTAAAATCAGCACAATAATGATTACTTTCAATACATGAAAAAATATTTGTTTTTTGATAATTTATTTCAACTTGAGAATCAAAAAAAACAGAATCATTGATAAAAATCAATCTCTGATTTTTGGGACAACTTTGTTTGATTACAATATATGCCGATGTAATAAAATTTTCTTTTTGCTGATTGTATAAGTAAAAAGAAGTTTTACCATTATCTTTTTCTCGTGGTTTAAAATAATCTAGGCATAATTTTTCAAAATCATGTACATCAGGAGTTTCAAAAATATTTGGTGAGTTATTTGTGAAACGAATATAGGTCATAAAAAAAAAGTATTCCTAATTTGTTAATAAATTTGAATATACAACAACTGGTTTATTAATCAAAACATTTTTTTTTACTCCAGGAATATTTATGATGTTTATATTTTGCAGCATTGTTTTAAATAAAATAGTAGAATTTAAAAATTGATTTTGTGGTGATACATTTTCTTTTTTATAATTTTTTAATATTTCATTTGCTCTTTCATTTAGTCTCTCTTGTTTAGAATTTGCAAAATAATTTTTTATTCTTACAAAATCTGACCTTTCTTCAAGTCCGTATAAGATTCCAAAATTGATTAATGGATTATTGTATAAAATAAGTTTTTGAATCAAATCATCCAATAGTTCAATTTTTTGACAATTTTCAATTAATAATTTTGCAATAAAGCCACGGACATCAGACCTAGTTGATTCTTTTTCCAAAATCGACTCAAAAATAAATTTATCTGAAATACATTTGTTTTTGATTTCTTCTTGAATTAATCTATCATCTTCATAATATTCTGTTAAGATTTTTAGAATTTTATCGCATAACTCAATTTCTTCCCAAAAAGAATTAAATTCATATAGTGAAGTTAGTTTTGGTTTTTTGAGAAGAGGTATGGCTGACATTTATTCTTCCTCTGCAGATAAAATTTCTTTAAATCTATTGTATAATTTTAGAAAATGTGTATCAACATAAGAAATTTCTACTAAACTAGGAATTTGGATCAATCCATTTTCAGGTATAGTTTGATTGAATAAAATAGGGTGCAAGTAGCCAAGAGATAAATGAATTACATCATTTAAAGCCAAAGTTTGAATTACTGAAACTCTGAAAGGGGACATTTCTCTGCCAATAGATTTTCTATTATCCCAAGGAATAAATTTGCTTTTTTTTGGTTCAATTGATTTTAAAATATTTTCGCTAGATTTAATAAAGTTAGACAAATAATTTTTACTAATTGAAATTGGTATACAAGTAGCAGGATCTGAACTCATATCATCATATATAAAATAGCAAATTATATCATCGCCATTTTCTAAAATAAAAAAATTATTTGCAGGGAAAGATTTTGGATTATTTCCAACAACTTGGACATTTAATTCTTTCTCTTGGAACATAAAGATCATTCTCTTTAAAATCTAAAATCTGTCAATTATTAAGAATAGATTTCTTTGAGTATAAAAAAAACAAATGTTTAGTATTTCATTTTTTTATTATGTCACAATTAGATTTTATTATAAAAAATCTTTCCAAAAAAAACTTGCTTACTTCCCTTTTCATTACAGTGTAAGTTATTATGGAAAATGCTTATATACTTACTGGTAATTTAAAGAGTCCAAGAATTATAGAATTGGATGAGTCATTAAATTTATCTATACAAAAAATAAGAGTCATTATTGAACCAATTTCATCGGTGAAAAAAAAACAATCCCTTCTACTGACTCTAAGTAAAATCCAAGCTATGCAGGAAAAACGAAAGTTTATCCCTCCACTAAAAGAAGAAATAGATTCTTATATTTCTAAACTAGGTGATGATTGGAATTAAATGAAATATTATTTGGATAGTTGCATCTTAATTTATATGATTGAAAAAATTGAAGATCAATAGTAAACTCAAAATAGTAAATCCATTAAAATAAAAAAAAATCCAAAACTCCTATTTTGTCGGGATGTCGATATATAATAAAAGAAGAATATGACTCACAATGTAAATCCTATTTTTTTATTTTAAACGAAAAGGTAAAGAGGAAAATTTATTTTGTATATTTTAAAGATTATAACTTAAACTTAGTATTAATATGGAATATTATCAATCCCAAATTGGATATTTTTTAAAATATGAATTTTGGAGGGACTCAAAAAAACTTTTAGATTTCCAAATGAATCAATTTGATAAAAGTAATTATTTTAAAACACTCAGTATGTTTTATTATAGATTATTACAAAAAGATCAGGATATAGGAAAAGAAGAATATTTTGAAAAATTTATAGCCAGTAATATGTTCTTTGGATTAACAGAATTGTACAAAACTATCAACTATCTTGTACCGAAAAAAATTCTCGGTTATCGAAATTATAAATTCATGACTTATCCGATGCGAATATTGTATAATTCAATTGGATTATATATTTTAAATGTTTCGAATGACCTTTTGAATTTCATATCTAAAAATAAAAAAATAAATTCATTTTATGGTGGTGATTTAAAATATTCAAATGATACATTGAATATTAATCAAAAAAGTATAACGTATCATGATCATTATAAAAAATTTTGTTCAAGAGTTTTAAAATCAATTAGAGAATATGATGATTCTTCAATAGTTTTACATTTTGATTATCAAAATTATTATGATAGTATTTCGATGGAAAAACTTTTAAAAATCCTGAATAAATTAATAGAACCAAACATTAAACAAAAATTAAATTTTAATGATTCTACTATTGATCAAATAGTTTTCTTTTTTAAATTTTTAAATAAAGGTGAGAACGGAATTCCTCAATATGATAATGATATAATTTCAAATTATCTTGGCCATCTCTTTGGATTATTCGGAGATCTTTATATCGATGATTTATTATTAAAAATTAAAATTATTAAAAAATATTCTATAATAAGATATGTTGACGATACATATATTTTTATAAGTTTTCATAATATTAGCAATAAAAAGAAAATCAATAAATTTCTAAATAAATTGCTCCCATCTTTAGTTTATAAAGTACACACTTCTTTAAATCTAAGAATAAACTATCATAAATCAAGAATTTTTTGGTTAAAAAATGATGTAGATAAAATAGAACTCCGTTCACAATTAAAAAGTACATCTCAAGATTTTGTTTTTGGTCATGATTTGACTGAGGATGAAGAAAGTGAAGAAGCTATAACTATAAATATTTTCAATATGCTTGATGAAATTAAATCTTTTGAATACAAAAAAGAATTTGAATATAAATATGAATTTGGAGGAACTATAAATTCCGTCTATAGTAAAAAAATTAATAATCATTTAAGTAAAACAGAGAATATAGAAAAATTGGAAAAAATTTTTGAACATTTTGATTTTGATAAAATTACACAATATCCTAAACAATTATTAATATTGATTCTAAAATGTTCTAAAGCCAAAAAGAAATTTGAATCTTATCTGAATAAAAAAAAAGTAGAAAGTCCATTAGATGCTCATATGGTAGTGGAATATTTTGTGCAAACAAGTTTCAAAAAAAGAAAAATACTAAAAAAAATAGAAGCTTTAGAAGGTTACTCATATATATATAATCTTATAATTGAAGATAAAATATTTTTTAAAAATACTGGCTATTTTAATCTGGATATAGGAACGATCGAAAAAATTGAATTAAAAATAAATTATTTAGAGCAAATACGATGGCGTGTTTATTGGGAAAAAATCGAATTTTATTCAGCGGCATTAAATCATCTATTGAATGAAATACATGCAATTTGTTTCAATTTGGATAGCGAAAGTAAAAAAATTAACGATTACAACTCTGATAGTGTTCAGAAATTTTTACAAAAATTCAGAATTGCCAATGAAGTAAAAATACAAATTAAAAATTTATTCAATAGAAGAAATATCAATCCACTTTCCCACCCAGGTGGCGATACAGATTATTACCTTCCTATAAGCAAAGCAGAATATATGGAATTCAAAGATAAAGTTGGTATCTGTATTTATGAAATTATTCTAAATAAAAATAGGGTTTAATTAATGGATTCTTTGAAAAATTCTATAAATACAAATCATTTTAGGAAACCAAAAAAAAATCCCCCAAAAGTCCTATCTTGTCGGGATGTCGATATATAATAATGGAAGATAAAAATTATGAATGCCATGAAGAAAGAACAAATGGAATTTAAAAATAATATAAACTCGGCAAATCAAAATCATGAATGAGTGGAAGGAATATAAGTTTGGAATGATTGCGGAATTTTCTCAAGGAATTCAAATAGAAATTGAAAACCAAAGTGAAACTCCTTTTGAGGACAGTATACGTTTTATTCGAATAGTTGATTACTCTAAAAATGGAGATGAAAAACCAAGGTATATTAAATCCGTTCCAAATCGATATATTGTAAACGAAAAAGATTTAGTAATGATACGCTATGGTTCGCAAACTGCTGGCTTAGTTGTTCGAGGACTGAGCGGTGCAATAGCGAATAATACATTTAAGATTAATCTAAATCAAGATTTAATAATTAATAATTTTTGTTATTACTTTTTAAAACAAGATATAGTATTTAATTTTTTAAGAAGTTCACAATCATCTTCCACTATGCCAGCAATCACTTTTGAAATGGTCAGTAGCCTCCAAATTCCCATCCCCCCCCTCCCTACCCAAAAAGCAATCGCCCATATCCTCGGCACACTCGACGACAAAATCGAACTCCTTCGCCAGATGAATGAAACTTTGGAAGAGATGGCAAAGGCTTTGTTCAAATCTTGGTTTGTGGATTTTGAACCCGTACGAAAAAAAGCAGATGGTTTAAAAACGGGTCTTCCAAAAGAAATAGAAGATATGTTTCCATCAGAATTTGAAGATTCGGAGTTAGGCGAAATTCCCAAAGGCTGGAAAGTGGGAAAGTTGGGGGATGTGCTTGATACAATTTCGATTACACATAAGTTTCCAAAAGGAAAAGTGATTTTTTTAAATACAAGTGATATTCTAAATGGAGGATTTTTGCATTCTAACTATTCGGACTCTTCTAAACTTCCCGGTCAGGCAAAAAAAACTATCAATGAAGGGGATATTCTTTTCAGCGAAATTAGACCAGAAAATAAGAGATTTGCATTTGTAAATTTTAAAGGAGAGGACTATGTTGTTTCAACAAAATTAATGGTATTAAGAAATAAATTTGGAAATTCAAATGTTCCTTTTTACTTTCTTTTAAAAAGTAATGAAATATTGAAAGAACTGCAGATTCAAGCTGAGTCTAGGTCTGGAACTTTTCCTCAAATAACTTTTGATAATGTAAAAATACTTAAATACATAGTTGCTACAGATAAAGTATCTAACATTTATTTACATAACTTAGAAAAATATTTTGATTCGATGAATCAATTTAATATACAAATCACCCAACTCTCCCAAATCCGCGATACACTTCTTCCTAAGTTGATTTCGGGTGAGTTGGAGCTTACGGATAAGATGATTGAAAAAATTTTAGAGGAAGCAAAATGATGGCTAGTTTAGATGAAAATGATGTGGAAGAAATTGCGATTGGAGTATTCAAAAATTTAGGATATAAATATTTAGCAGGAAAAACAATTCATCCCAGTTCAGATTCTCCAGAAAGAGAAAATCTAAACGATTCTTTTTTACCCTTTATCCTGAGACAGTCTTTGGAAAAACTCAATCCCAAAATTCCCAGTGAAGGAATCGAAGAAGCCTATCGAAAACTCACTCGTATTTCTTTTCCCAATATTCTATCTTCCAATTTGGAATTTCATAAATTTTTAAAAGAAGGAATTGATGTGAGTTATAAAGGAAAAGAGAGAATCATTTCCGATAAAGTGTATATTCTTGATTTTGAAAAAACAGATCAAAATCATTTTCTAGTTGTAAACCAATTTACTCTCAAAGAAGGACAAAATCAAACCCGAGCCGATTTAGTTGTATTTATAAACGGACTTCCACTTGCAATATTTGAATTTAAAAATCCTTCTGATTCACAAGCTACAATTTGGTCTGCCTATAACCAATTACAAACCTATAAAGAAATCACTTCTAGTCTTTTTACATTTAATGAAGTCTTAGTTATATCAGACGGAAGCAATGCAAGAATTGGCTCTCTCACTTCCAACAAAGAAAGATTTGCAGTTTGGCGAACCATTGAAGGTGAAGAGCTTGCTCCAAATTCTATTAACGAAACAGAAGTATTGATTCGAGGGGTTTTTGAACCAAAAAGATTTTTGGAACTCTTAAGATTTTTTATTGTATTTGAAAAAACAGAAAATGGTTTTCCAATAAAAAAAATTGCGGGTTATCATCAATTCCATGCAGTTAGAAAAGCAATCATTCAAACTGTAAAAGTAAGTAAACCAAAAGCTGATAAAAGAATTGGTGTTGTGTGGCACACTCAAGGTTCAGGAAAATCTTTGACCATGGCATTTTTTGCAGGAAGAGTGATTCTCGAACCTGAAATGCAAAATCCCACAATTCTAATTTTGACAGATAGACAAGATTTAGACAAACAATTATTTGATACTTTTTCCAATTGTGCAGAGCTACTGAGGCAAACTCCCATTCAAGCTACAGACAGAAAACATATCAAAGAAATTTTATCTGTTTCTTCTGGTGGAGTTGTATTTGCTACTGTGCAAAAATTTTTTCCAGAAGAAAAATTT
The DNA here is from genome assembly GCA_013297885.1 of Leptospirales bacterium. GTDB lineage: Bacteria > Spirochaetota > Leptospiria > Leptospirales > Leptospiraceae > UBA2033. The sequence goes on from JAAFIR010000014.1 coordinate 84,737, forward strand.
GATCAATATCCTCTACTTTCCAATAGAAGCAATATCATTGTAATTGCAGATGAAGCTCATCGAAGCCAATATGCTTTTATAGATGGATTTGCTCGCCATATTCGAGATGGTTTACCGAATGCATCTTTTATTGGTTTTACAGGAACGCCCATTGAGCTAAGTGATAAAAACACAAAAGCAGTTTTTGGGGATTATATCAGCATTTATGATATTCAAAGAGCCGTTGAAGACAAAGCAACAGTTCCAATTTATTATGAAAGTCGTCTCGCAAAATTAGAATTAAACGAAGAGGAAAAACCAAAAATTGATCCAAGCTTCGAACTCATTACAGAAGACCAAGAAGAATCGTTTAAACAAAAATTAAAATCCAAATGGGCTGCAGTAGAAGCTTTAGTTGGATCGAAGAACAGATTAAAATTGATTGCAAAAGATTTGTCCAATCATTGGAAAGAAAGATACAACGCAATGGAAGGCAAAGCAATGATTGTTACCATGTCTCGACGAATTGCAGTTGAACTGTACAACGAACTCATCAAGCTTCATCCTGAATGGGAATCCGATGAAGATAATTCTGGTACACTAAAAATTATCATGACAGGTTCAAGCTCTGATCCTGCTGAATGGCAAAAACATATCCGAAGTGATGGAAGAAAAAAAGAGCTAGCAAATATTTTTAAAAATCCAAAATCCTCTTTTAAAATTGTAATTGTTCGAGATATGTGGCTCACAGGTTTTGATGCCCCAAGTCTTCATACCATGTACGTTGACAAGCCAATGAACGGACATGGATTGATGCAAGCTATCGCCCGAGTGAATCGTGTATTTAATGATAAACCCGGTGGTCTGGTTGTGGATTATATAGGAATTGCAGATAGTCTCAGATCAGCACTTTCTTTGTACACAAATTCTGGAGGTCAAGGAAAAACTGCAATTGACCAAAACGAAGCTGTAGCTGTGATGAAGGAAAAATTTGAAATTGTTTCTGCTTTGTTTAATGGCTTTAATTATCAAATTTGGATAAATGGAAATTCTAGCGACAGGCTCAATCTAATCAAACCAGCTTCTGAGCATATACTTTCACAAGAAGATGGAAAATCCAGATTATTAAAAACTGTTACAGAGCTTTCTCAGGCATTTGCTTTGTCAGTACCTCATCCCGATACTATCGTCATACGAGACCATCTAGCTTTTTTTCAAACTTTGAGAGCAGAGCTTTCCAAAACTTCTCGAGTAGATCAAAAAAAATCTCCCGAAGAAATGGATTTTGCAATTAGGCAATTAATTTCAGGTGCAGTTTCTTCCAATGAAGTTATAGATATTTTTTCTGCTGTTGGTTTAAACAAACCCAATATTTCTATTTTGACAGATGAATTTTTAGCAGAAGTTCGTGGAATGCCTGAAAAAAATTTAGCTGTTGAACTTTTACAAAAATTACTCAGAGAAGAAATAAATAAAAATAGTGCGAAACGAAATATAATTCAAACCAGAACTTTTTTAGAAATGTTGGAATCTTCTTTAAAAAAATACCAATCTAGAGCCATTGAAACAGCACAAGTAATTGAACATCTAATTGAACTTGCAAAAAAAATTCGTGAAGAAACTAGTCGTGGAAAAGAGCTTGGACTCTCAAATGATGAAATTGCTTTTTATGATGCACTTTTAGAAAACGAATCTGCAGCTCGTGAAATGAAAATTGATGATATAAAAATTATTGCAAGAGAGCTTGTTAAATCTTTAAAAGATAATTTAAAAGTCGATTGGTCGGAAAGAGAACAAGTTAGAGCTCAAATTAGACTTAAAGTCAAGGAAATCTTAAAAGAGTATGGATACCCACCTGACAAACAGAGTATAGCAACTGCCTTAGTACTCGAACAAGCAGAAGTCTTATATGGAGATTATGTAGCAGAAGAATTTGGGTAGGATTTTTAAGTAACAAATAATTCATTTAACCAATAGATTAATTTTATAAATGAATTTCATTCATGAATAATTAAAAAAATCATTTCCAAGAAAACTTTCTTTTATAGATTAGATGTAATAGGCTGAAAAAAATTGAAGATAAAATTAATCATAATCATTCTCACTTTAATCCTCTTACTCGGAGACTGTTTAGGTAAAGAATGGTATCGAGAATTACCTGAAAGAAACTATTCTCAAAATTTTAACTTTGATGGTGTTTGGCTTAAGTCAACAAATCCCAGATCAGCAATTAATTCCTCCTGGCATAAAAATTCTTGGTCTCAAAAACTGGTAGTTTCAAAAGGCAAATTTACTCTCGAATATAAATCTATTGATTTAATTGGAAAAATTCTGCAAGAAAAAGAGATAATTTCTAGGGGAATTGCTCAATCAAAAGGAAATTGGCTACTTTTAAAAACCGAATCTAACGATATTAAATCTAGCAAAGACGGTAAAATAGTTGACATTTTTAAAAATAGTACTGATAAAAGTTTGTTGTATTATTTTAACAAAGAGTATGAATTATTGTTTCCAATGATGTATGATACATTGATTTCAGAAATGAAATTTGGTGTGATGGACGGAGTTGTAGAACCTTACAATGAAGAAGAAAGGAATTTTAGAACTTACATGAAAACATTTGCATTTAAAGAATACCAACCCCATTCATATAAAAAGGTAAATTGATGCCAAATCCATTTGAACTATATTCTAAAAGAAGATTTAGTTTTTTAATAAAAAACATACTCCTGTTGCTCTCAGCAATTGGTGTTTTGTTTTTAATGAAATTTTTGGAATTTATAGATTTGAGTCATGGAATTTTTTGGCTCTCTTTTAATGTGATTTTTATAACTAGTTTTTTTCTTATCAATTTTCCTGAAATCAAATATATCAAAACACTTCTTGATTTAATCAATTATTTTCATGTATCCGAAAGTCATTCTCTCATTCAAGTTCATGAAAATTTAGAAAGATTAATTTATCCAAAACACTTTGAAGACGAAAACTATGAAGTGTTTTCTAAAATCCAACCAGTTACTTATTTAGGTGGCGATATAATCAATTTTAATAAAGATAAAAATGAAAGTTATTGGTTTGCGGTTGGAGATGCTTCTGGACATGATTTGAATTCTCATTTATTTAGTATGATGATTTTGACTCAAATGAATTTACTTATGAACATGGTTGAAACTCCTCTTCAAGTGAATTCTTTGATTAATGAAAATTTAAAAGAAAAAGCAAAAGGAATTAGCCTCACAAATTATGCTACTCTTGGAATTTTAAAATCTGACAAAGATGGAAATTTTATTCATTATGGTCTTCATCCAAATTATATTTTATTTAAAAATTCAACTAAGAAAAATGAAATCATTGAAACTAGTGGAAATTTTATTGGAATAGATATTTCATCTTCCCCATTTTATAAAAAAGATGAATCTCCAAAAAATTCCTCTTTTGTGATGGAAAAAGGAGACATCCTGTTTTGTTTTACTGATGGAATTTACGAACAAAGAAATGAAGAAAGAAAATATTTCGGATATAAACTTCATCAGTTTATTGAATCAGAAGACAAATCCAATTTTTCAAAATTTGTAGATAAACTTTTTAAATCAGTAGTTGAATTTGGTGGTGGAAAAATTGATGATGATATGACCATGATGATTATTAGGAAAAAATAATTCTTGGAAAAACTAGAAGACTCTTTAAAATACAAAACTTGGAAAAATTCCCTCCTTCAAAACGGAACCAAAATCAATTCGATTGAAGAAATCAGCACAATTAGAAAAAAATCTGGTGAAGTATTATTTGCCTTAGTTAAACTTGACGCAGTTAGTGAAGATGGAAATAAGCTCATGCCAACAGCACTTCTTCGTGGTGATTTTGTAACAGTTTTAACAGTATTAATTGATAAAGACTCCAAAGAAAAATTCTTTCTAATGGTTAAACAAAGAAGAGTTGCAAATGGTGCAATTTTTTTTGAACATCCTGCTGGAATGTGTGATTCAGAATCAGACCCTTTTAAAGTAGCCCTTAAAGAAGTGGAAGAAGAAACTGGTCTCAAAATCAAAAAAGAGAATTTAAAATTTTTACATAAAGATAGGCTTTATACTTCAGGTGGCCTTTTGGATGAAGCCGGAAGTTTTTTTTCTTGTGAAGTAGAATTGGATAAAAAAGAAATTGAAGAATTTAAAGATAAACAAACCGGAGCAGATGGAGAAAATGAATTTATCACAACATGTTTGCTATCTGAAAAAGAAGTTTTTCAAAATCTAAAAAACACCTCCGGACTTCTTGCAATGTATATGTATCTAGATAAATCTAGATCATTTTAATATATTAAATTTTTTCCCTTTAAAATTTTCAAATTCATAACTAAGTGTATCTGTTTTTTTTAAATAATCAGTAGGAAGAGGAATTTTCCCCCCACCACCAGTTAAATCAATTACATAATTTGGAATAGTGATTCCAGAATGAAATCCTCTAAGTTGTTTCATTAGCTCAATACCTTTTTCAATCGAAACTTTAAAATGTTTTGATCCAAATACTTCATCACATTGATGAAGATAATAAGGTTTTACTCCCATGTTCACAAGTGAATAATTTAATTTTGCTAATTCATCAATACTATCATTAATTCCTTTTAGTAATACAGATTGGTTTAAAACAATTACGCCACCATGTTTTACTAAATTTTCAATAGCTTTTTTTGCATCGTCTGTACACTCCCTAGAGTGATTAAAATGAGTTACCAAAAAAATTGGAAAAAATTCTTTTAATTTTTCTGAAAATTCTTTTGTGATTCGAAATGGTAATGTAACAGGATAACGAGTATGAATACGGATATGATTAATATGTGAAATATTTTTTAAGCTGCGGATAATTTCTATTAAACGATCATCAGATAATGATAATGGGTCTCCACCAGATAAAATCACTTCTTTAATTTCAGAATGAGACCTGAGATAACTTAGTGCGTTTTCTCTGTCTTCAGAAATTGGAGTTTCAAATGAAGATCCAACTTTTCTTTTTCTTGTACAGAATCTACAAAATACAGCACAATGATGTGACAAATACCATAAAGCTCTATCTGGATAACGATGGGTTAAACCCTTTACGGGCATGTTTTCATCTTCAGCGAGTGGATCTAATTTTTCATATTCAGCATGTTGAAGTTCATCATTTCTTGGGACAACTTGAAGTCTAATTGGACAGTTTGGATTTTCTTTTTCAATTAATGAAAGATAATAAGGTGTAACTCCAAAAGAAAAAAATTTTTCTAAACGATCAAAATCTTTTTCTTCAGATTCTGAAATTGAAATATATTTTTTTAATTCAAATGGATCAGTGAGACGATTTTGCATTTGCCATTTCCAACTAAACCAATTTTCATCTTTTAAAAAATTTTCTAACACGAAAGTAATGATTTTTATAAAATGCTAGAGTTCTAGTTTTTTTTGACAAATTTTTCTACGAAAAAAACTTAAAGAGAAATTTTATTACTTTAAACAACTGCAATAAATTTCCCTCTCTATATGAGAAATATAGAGAAGGAGAATATTAGTATTTAGTTTTTGTAAGTGGAAGTTTTACATTGAGTATCACTTGGATTTTTGTAATTTCACCTTCTTTCACTTTGATCACAGAATTGTTGAGTTCTAAATCTTCAGCAAATGATGCTTTTAGTTCATAATCACCTGGCATAAGTCCAGTGAAATAAAATTTACCTTCTGAATCAGTTAGAGCTTTATGATTATTGTTAATTGATTTTACAGTCGGCATATATATTGGATGACGAATTACAGGATTGTCTAGAGTTTTATAAAAAACTTGTCCCTCAATAATTCCCACACCAGATTGGCATGCACTTAGTTCAACTATGTTTTCTTTATAGTTCACAATTGCAAAAGTTGTAGATTGTTCAGGATAATCATCTGCTCTAACTGTGAGTTTGTGTACCCCTGAACCAATACCTTTTACTTCCATGTTATAAACTTCACCAGCGATTAATCTTCCTGCACGAGAGACTGCACCAAAATAATCTGACTTTATAGTTCTAGTTGTAAAATTAACTTCTTTATCATCTATTAAAACTTTAACTTTTCTATCACCAGATTTTGTTTTCTTTTGTTTCATCATTTCTTCTGGTGAAAGAGAACTAAGACCAAAACTTCTATCACGAATGATATTTGTTTTGATTAGCAGATTACCATCGTTAGGTGGATTTACAACAACTGGTTCAACTGGTGTAACAACTGGACAAACAGGGTTTGGTTTTGGTGGATCAAAAGAAGGCTCTGGAACAGGAATCACCACAGGAGTTGGTTTTATATCTTCAGGTGGTTTTGGCATAACAGGTTTGTCTTCACCAGCCAAATAAATTCCAGAAGCGTCACCTGAAATTTGTGGAATTTGTTTATGGTCGTTTTGTTCTGCCATTTTTTTTACAAGGTCTTTACTTTTATAAAAAGCTTCAAGTGCAGTTACAACTTTATCACCATTCAAATCACCGTTTTCAAAAGCTCTTCCAAATTGGTAAGTGAAAATTCCATGATTTATATCTCCACCAACTTCTATTGCTGTTTGGTCATCATCCGCAGAAGCAATGATGGCTTTGTTTTGAAAATAAAAATCTTCTGTGTTCTGACGAACAGTTCCTTGTTTGCCATCTGGAATTGGAACTTCTTTATCACCTCTTGTAGCTTTGCCTTTTTTTGCAATTCCACCAGAAAAACAACAGTCAAACACAAATAAAGTTTTTGGTGATTTAATCGTTCTCAAGTATTCATTTAGTTCATCATCAGATAAATGAGGTCTATCAAAACAAACTAAATAGTTTCTCATTCCGTTTTTTGCCGCTTGGTCTCGTTGGAAAAAACCATGCCCAGCAAAATATAAAAATACAGTGTCATCTGATTTTGATTTGGAACCAAGGGATTTGATTTCTCTTTCGATGTTTGCTTTTGTAATATCTTTACCGAGTAAAATTTTTACTTCATCAAAGTTCCCAGCTTTTTTTATTTGGTCGTTCATATAACTAGCATCTGCTTCACATAAGTTTAACTCAGAAATGCCTGCTTTGTTTCCTTTGTAGTTGCTTCCTAAAATCAAACCATATTTTTTTGCAAAAACTTGATTTGAAAAAATGAAACAAAGGAATAAAATTAAATATCTCATATTATCTCCGTTGGATTAAGAATTCTTAATTCCAAAGAAAAATATTTACTAAACTAGCTTTAAGGCAAGTAAATTTTTATTTTTTATTACAATTCTCAATCTTTTGCTGAATATTTTTTTGCTTTTAAAACAACAGAATTTTTTGGGTGAAAATTTGTAAATATTGTAGCAACATATTTATCACATTCATCTTGATCCAATTTAGAATCCTCTACTATTATAGACTTTTCGTTATCCTGAGTGATTGTTCCTAAATAGTAATATTTTGATGTATCTTGAGGAATTTCAAATTTCCATTTTTTTAGAATTTTAGGCATTAACCATGCTCTACCGATTTCTTGTCCATAATGCCCAACAACTAATTCATAATTTTTATTAGAATCGAATAATACACACACGTCATAAAAATTTGTTTCTTCTTTGACATACCAAGCATGAAATTGAAAAAGATTCATTGTACCACCATAATCGTATCTATCAATTTTAGGTCGTAATGCATTAACTTTGATTTTAGCATAAACTAATGGAGAAACTTTTTCTATTTTTTTGAGATCGGAAGCTTTTTCTATATGAATGAATCCTTTATACTCGACACATTGAATGAGTAATAACAAAATTGTTGTAATCAATAAATTTTTCATAAATCCAAAAAAAAAGATAGAATATCTTTATACAATCATTTTTTTAAAGTTCTTTAATATGCTTACTTCTGAGCAAAAGATAAAGAGCAAATCCAACAGCTACACCAGGAATAATTCCAAGTAACAAACATACCCAGCCAAATTTCACTTTTGGGTATTCATACAAAACCCAGAAAAATAAAATCAACCAACAACAAATTGTATCAATTGAATATCCTGAAGAATATGGATTTACAAATCCTGCACCAAATGCTCCAATCAAATCTGGATTTTTTAAAAATTCAGGAATGACCAAAATGCTAAATAAAATTGTAAAAATTGCCCCGATAGAAATAATACTGATTTTAAAAATTTTTTCTTTCATGATTAACTTCCTTCAAATTGAATACAATAATTTTTTAAAGTGGATTCAATAAAAGAAAAAGAATTTTATACATTTATGGATTTAATAAATGCTTTTCCAATTTATATTTTATTTTTTGTTTTTCTAATAGTAGTTATTTTTTTACTAATTGATAAAAATGCTTCTGGAAAAAATTTTTCATTTCTTTTCTTTTTTATTTCAATTTGCTTTTTAATTTTTTCAGTACTATTCTTAAATTTTGGTTGAAATAAAGGTTTAGAATATTTTTTAGCTTTCTTCTTTGCTATCCTTTTTTATAATCCAATTTTTTATATAGTTTTGCTCTTAATTCTTGCTTATTTTATTCTTCGTAAAAAAGAAAAAAAGGATAATTTATAAAGGCAACTTCACACAAACTCTCCCCTCTCTGTTGCTTAAGAAATGGAGAGGGGACTTTACCAACAAACACTTCAACTCAAATCAAATCGGGGTGAGGTGGGACTTTAGTATAAAACACTTCAACACAAATCAAATTGGGGTGAGGTCAAGGTCCACTCACACAACGGACTAAAAGTGGAGATGTCTTCGCGGGCTGTGAGGTAGCTCCCCCTCCACTGAAAATAACACTCCACGCAGATGTATTAGAACTAAAACTGGTAGTTGAACTGGAATATGTACCACCTGCTCCAGCTGGGAAAAAAGTCGCATCTATACTGGTTGTCTTATCTACTATTGTTTTCAACTCGTTGATGTTTGGAAGTCGCCATGTTCTTCCAGCTAAACTCAAAGTGTTACAATAATTCAGTGCACTTGAAAAATTAAAAGACAGATCAGAACCAGTTGAACAGAGTGTATCACTTCTACCGTAATTACATTTTTGCCAAGTTAAACCAGTCTGTTTATCAAGAATGGTTCCATTCCCGTTGTCAACAAACTTAACAAAGCTAGTCTGTGCCACACCAGATACACAACGAACTGACGAAGAACTACCGCTACCACCTGAGAATGCATCATTTCCATCAGCAAAACCAACACCCCACACATTCATACTAGGTCCAATAGTAGAACTCCAATAATAACCACCTGCTATATATGTATTTGGAAAAATAGAATCGATTCTTGGTTGTGATACTCCAAAATGGGGAAGAGTGTTTAACTCATCAATCGAAGGAAGTCTCCAAGTTTTGCCAGCAAGAGTCAAACCATTACAATAACTTCCCTGATTTGCCCAAGTATTTTGATTGGCAGAGCCAGTAGTACATCCTATTGGATCAGTAAATCCTCCAGAACATCTCTGCCAGAGCAAACCTGTTGCATTGTCAGTGACTGTTCCATCACCATTATTCGTGTAACTTCTAGCTATACCACGTAGGGTTGCTCCATCACTTCCAGCCCCATAGGGATTTGTATCCCCTGTTTTCAATGGAGGATAAGAATATTCTGCTATCACAATTGGTGAGTCTGAGCTTCCAGATTTTACAGCAATTGCTTTGAGAGTTCTTCCAGCAATTCCCCAAATATGCCCAAGCCCAGTTGTGTACAGGGTAGAAGCTGTAGTTGGAGTGCTTCCATCAGTTGTGTAGTAAATTGTGGCACCTGCTGTTGCGGTTGTGATCGTGATGTTTGGTTGGGCAGTTGTATAATTGCCTGGTGCTGGAGAAAAAACTGGTGGTTCAACAGGAGGAGCCGAGCCAGGTGTTCCCGGGGAAGTTGGAGAACCAGGAGAACTTGGAGGAGCTTGAACAACTATTGTTGCACTGTCAACAAATTGAACTGTTCCCAGTTGAGCAGTTGTTAAAGTTGGTGGTCTTGTGCCTGAAGGTAATGGAGCACCAACTGACAAAGTTCCACCTTCTGCAAAATAAGCTTGGATTGCAGGATATAAAATTCTAGTTAGTGGATCGCTTGGGAATGTAATTCTATTTGTTCCTGTTCCAAGTGTGATAGAATCACCATTTACAGTTTGACCATCAAATGCTCCATCTTCAAAATCAGATGCAAACGCATTGATAACAGTTTCAATATCTTCAGTTCTTGTTCTGTTTCCAGTTTTAAATCGATTTGCTAAATGAGAAAACCCGCCACTGATAGCTATAAATTTGCTGGCAAGTGGACTGGATGGATTGTTCAAATCAAAAGCAATATCATTGTATTCAGGAAAAGCTCCATCATTTAAGTTTTTTAATTCTGTTAAATTTGTTCTTCCTAAAGCTCCACCAATTCCAGTATTTAATCCAAACCGAATGGTTATTTCTTTACCTGCTTTTCTTAATGAAGTATTCAAATCTTGGTTCGGATTTGCTTTTTGTAAACTTTGCAAACGTGAAGAAACCATTCTTGAAAATAAAGAGACAATTGTATTTTTCTTATCTTGGTTTTTGATAGTAGATTCTGAAATTATGTTTGTTATTTCAAAATTAGATGGAACTGCAATTTCAGATAAAGTTTTTTCATCATACATGGTGCTTGTGCCAGATGAATTTCCAGAAACAATTACACAAACTGATCTCCCAGTTTTGGTATATCTGAGATTGTAAACACCTAGTGCATTTGTGTTTTCAGTTGCTAAAATATTTCCTTTATCACAAACACCTTGGTTGTTAACTGGTGAAATTTGAACAATTCCGTTTCTGATAATTCCTTTCACTGCCTGACCTGAAATAGTAATTTGGTTTGAATTTCTCAAAAAAAGTAGTGCTGATGGAAGAAGTGACTGAGAATCATCGGGCTGGGTTGTGAGTTGTTTACAATTTGAAATTGTGAAAATTAAAATAAGTAGTATAGAAGAAATTTTTTTTAACATAATTAGCTCCGAGAACTTTTACTTTGTGAAAATTAAAGATATGAACAAATTAACTGATTGCAGATAAACAGGTAGACCAAATAATCAGGATAAAAAAACAGCTGGTTAAAAAGATAACTGAGTAGTTTAGTTTTTAATTTTAAAAAAAATTTGTCAATAAATTTAGAATAATTATAATAGTTTTTTTTTATGCGATTTGCAATATATAGAATATTTCTTTACAAATGAATTTTCCTAAACAAAGCGATAGAGATTGAAGCGTTTCTGAATAGCCTCGGACTTTAGTCCGAGGATTCAGAAGTAGCTGAAAGCTCGGTCGCTCGAAGAGCGAATCGCCCAAAAAACATAGAAGAGAGTTTTTAAGCAATGATTTATAAATTATTTTTTTTGTATTATAGATACACAAGATATAAAATTTTAAAAGATAAATTGGGTTTGATACCAAAAAAAATTGATGTAGGTGGAATGAAACTTCAGCTGTATATTTCCAAAAATTCAGGAGAGCCGATTTTTTTTATTCATGGGCTTTTGGATTCTTCTGCTGGTTTTAGAAAAGTATTGGAACATTTGGATAAAAAATTTAAAATTTATTTGGTAGATGTTCCAAGTTTTGGAAAATCAGATTCTCCAAAAGAAAAATTTTTTTGTAAGCTGGATATTTATTCTGAGATGATTTATGAAAGTATAAAAATTTTAGATTTAAAAAATATAACTTTGGTTGGGCATTCGATGGGTGGTTTAATTGCACAACATATTAGTATATTAGATGATTCTAATATAGTTAAAAAATTAGTTTTGCTTTCTCCAGGGAATGCACCTCACCCAAAAAGAGATGAAATGAGAAAATTATTATTTCCTTCTTCCATTCTGGACTTTAATTTATTACTTTCTAAACTTTATTTTAGTCTAAAAGAAGAGCCTAGTGATTTTTTTAAAAAAGTATTTATGAGTTCTATTCAAAAAAAAGAATTTGATTTTTTAGCTGAAAACACAATTGCAAATGAAGAAAAAATTTTTTTTGGAAAAAAAGCATCTGAAATAAAAATTCCTACAAAAATTATTTCAGGTCTAGATGACGAAATCACAACTGTTTCACAAATGAAAAAATTAAAATCCTATATTAAAAAATCCAAACTAAAATTTATACCAAGTGCAAATCATGCAATTCATTTAGAGTTTGCTAAAGTTGTTGCAGATGAAATTAACCAATTTTAAGGATTTTTATGAAAAAAAAAATTATCATTCTACTTGTCATTTTTGTTTTGATTGGACTAGCAATTCAGTTTGATTTAAAAAGCTATCTCTCATTTGAAAAACTAAAAGAGAACAAAGACAAATTAATCGAATACTACCAAGCAAACCAAATCGAGTTTATTCTTTCTTATTTAGGAATTTATATTTTTAGTACAGCTTTATCTTTTCCAGGTGCAACAATTTTAACTTTAGCAGGTGGTGCCATTTTTGGACTTCCTCTTGGACTAATCCTTGTTTCATTTGCTAGCACAACCGGTGCGAGTTTAAGTTTTTTAGTTTCCAGATATTTATTTAGAGATACAATTGAAAAAAAATTTTCAAACCAATTAAATACAATTAACGATGGAATAAAAAAAGAAGGCTCATTTTATTTATTTAGTCTCAGAATGATTCCACTATTTCCGTTTTTTTTGATTAATCTCATCATGGGTCTCACTCAATTTCCACTAATCAAATTTTTCTTTGTGAGCCAAATTGGAATGTTACTTGGAACTTTTGTTTATGTAAATGCTGGAACTGAATTAGCAAATCTTACTTCTTTAAAAGGAATTTTATCGCCTCAAATTTTAATTGCATTTAGCTTACTTGGAATTTTTCCACTACTTGCAAAAATAATAATTAATTATTTCAAAAAAAGAAAAATCTATTCTAGATTTGATAAACCAAAAAAATTTGATTTTAATTTAATTGTAATTGGTGCTGGAGCAGCTGGACTTGTTACTTCTTACATTGCATCCGCTGTAAAAGCAAAAGTAGCATTAATTGAAAAACACAAAATGGGTGGAGATTGTTTAAATTATGGTTGTGTTCCATCTAAAGCAATTATTGCATCTGCAAAAAAAATCAATTTACAAAATAAATTTAAAGAATATGGATTAAAAAATGTAAAAATTGATTTTGATTTTTCTGAAATCATGAACCGTGTTTCATCAGTAATCAAAAAAATTGAACCAAATGATTCTATTACTCGTTACAAAAATTTAGGTGTAGATTGTTTTACTGGTGATGCAAAAATTCTTTCTCCATATTCTGTTTTGATAAATGATAAAATTATCACTGCAAAAAATATTGTAATTGCATCAGGTGCTGAACCTATCCTTCCAAAAATTTCTGGTGTGGAGTCTGCAAATTATTTTACTTCAGAAACAATATGGAGTTTAAAAAGATTACCTGCTGAGCTACTAGTTATTGGTGCTGGACCAATTGGAATTGAATTAGCACAAGCATTTGCTAGACTTGGTTCAAAAGTTTCCATCGTGGAAATGGCAGATAAAATTTTATCTAAAGAAGATGACGATGTTTCAGGTTTTATGAAAGCTGAACTTGAAAAAGAAGGAATCAAAATTTATACTTCTCACAAACTTCTTAGATTTGAAAAAGATTCTGCAGTTCTTGAATCCAACTCCAAAGAAATAAAATTAAAATTTACAGAAGTATTATTTGCACTTGGTAGAAAAGCTAGAACTTCAGGTTTTGGTTTGGAAGAACTTGGTGTAGAATTAAATCCAAATGGAACAATTAAAGTAGATGAATATTTAAGAAGCAATTTTCCAAATATTTCTGCTTGTGGGGATGTAGCTGGTCCTTACCAATTTACTCACACTGCTTCTCACCAAGCTTGGTATGCTTCTGTAAATTCTCTTTTTGGGATATTCAAAAAATTTAAAACTGATTATCGTGTAATTCCAAGAACTACTTTTTCTGATCCTGAAATTTCAACTGTTGGTCTCACTGAAAAAGATGCCAAAGAAAAAAATATAGAATATGAAAAATACCAATATGAAATTTCTGAACTAGACAGAGCAATTGCAGATGGTGAGGCAAAAGGTTTTATCAAAGTTTTGACCAAAAAAAAATCAGATGAAATTCTTGGTGTAACTATTCTATCTGCTCACTCAGGGGAAATGATTCAAGAATATGTGCTTGCTATGAAATATAAAATTGGACTAAATAAAATTTTAGGAACCATTCATACTTATCCCACAATGGTAGAAGCAAATAAATATGTTGCTGGAAATTGGAAAAAAGCAAATAAGCCAGAAAAAATTTTAAAACTTTTAGAAAAATTTCACACTTGGAGAAGAGGATGAAAACTATACTTCTATTTTTAATCACATTTAATTTATTTTCAATTGATAAGGCTTATAAAAGCTATGATGCATTTTTAAAAAAATATGTATCAAATGGAAAAGTTGATTATAAAGGGATCAAAGAAGATAAAAATTTTGATTCTATTTTAAAAGAATTTTCTGATGTAACTGCAACTGAATATAAAAATTTTTCAGAGCCAGAAAAAATTTCTTTTTTAATAAATGCTTATAATGCTTTTACAATTAAACTCATTATAAATTATTATCCAATTAAAAGTATTCGTAAAATTGGAATTTTACCACTTGCTGCTTGGAGAGAAAAATTTTTTAGTTTACTAGGTAAAGAAACAAATCTAGACTTTATTGAACATGAAAAGTTGCGTAAAGATTTTGAAGAGCCAAGAATTCATTTTGCAATTGTATGTGCTTCTATTGGTTGCCCACCATTAATTTCAGAAGCATTTACTTCAGACAAATTAGAACAACAATTAAAAACTGTTAGAACAAATTTTATAAAAGACAAAACTAAAAATCGTTTTGATAAAGAAAAAAATACTTTGTATATTTCTGAAATATTCAAATGGTTTGAAAAAGATTTTACCAAAAAAAGCACAATACCAAAATTTATTTCAGAATCTCTTGGAGAAGAAATTCCAGAAAATGTTGAAATTGAATACACTTATTATGATTGGAATTTGAATGAGAAAAAGTAGCTAGCGATAAATATCAACTGCTATATCTGTGGGTCCTGTTGCACTAAACTCACTGATGGTTGGGGTTTGTAGTCCTGATAAAGTTCTTATTTTATTAAAATAAACTACATTGTTTCCAATTGAATTAGCTATATAAAGCCTATTTAATTCTGGAATATAATGAATTCCAAAAGGATCATTTAATGATGAACTTGTAACTTTTCTTGTAGGAGTTGTTGAGCCATTAATTGTGGAAGCATTTTCAAAAATAGATAAATCATCTGTGCTATTATTTGTAAGAAATAAAATATCTCTTTTATTATCAATTGCAATTCCTGTGGGTTTTGTAAATGGAACTTCTCTACTTCTTGTTTTATCTGCACCAAATTCACAGAGATATAAACTATCTGTTTTTGCAGAATATTCAATTCTTCTAATTCCACTCATTGAAGGATGTAAATCAGGAGCAGTAAATTGTAAAAAATCTGTACCTGAAGTTAATGTACCAGATTTTGTATGAGGATTATCAATTCTAAAAATTCTTCTATTTGTATTATTCGAAGTACCAGCATCAAGGTTAACTACATACATTCTATTATTTTTTTTGTCTAAAGCAATTCCAGCAACTCTAGTCATTGTGGTAATAGAAAAATTTCTAGTGCTTCCTGAACCATTTGTTGTATCAGCTTGTTCAAAAGTATGAATTGTATTTTGACCAGCAGCTCCAAGTCCAATATATAAAATATTTCGTTCTTGGTCTAGTTCATTTGCTAACATAAAAGTTGAAGTGGCATTAAAATTAGTTCCTGTAATATTATTAAATATATTTGCAGTGTTAAATCTTTGATTTAAATTTGCAAGTGTTGCAACATAAACTTTTCCATCACTCGAAGGAATTCTAACTGTCACTGTATAATTTGCTCTAGTTCCATTTTCAGCTACAACTGTATATGTTACTGGAGAAGAAAAATTATTAGCTGTTACAGATGTTGTTTGAGGTGTATTGTTTACTAAAACTTCTTTTCCGTTATGAGTAAAGTTTGCGATTAAATTTGTTGGATTAGTTTGAAAAGGTAAAGTGATTCTAATTTGATCACCATCAATTTCTCCTTCTCCTTCTGGATTTAAAATGGAAAATGTCAGAAGCTCTTTTTGGTTTAGTAAAATATTTATTGGATTGTTAATTATAGGATTATTAATTACAGGATTGTTATTTAAGTTATCTGATGATGTGTTTCTTGTTAAATTTAAATTGCAAGCGTTTTGGTTTTGGCTAGAATTCAAAAAAAGATAAGAAATAAAATTTTTATTTTTTGGTGAACAAATTGAACTTTTTTGATGTTGTTCGCAAAAAATTAATATTTGTATTAAAATGAGAACTATGATTTTCATTAATATTATCCTTAATTAGAATGGATATTTTAATTAAGTCAAGTAAATTTATACTTTTTTAAATTAAAATTTAACTTAGAAAATAATTCTTTCACTCAATTTCAAAAACCGTTATTTCATAAAATAGTAATTGTAGTTTTAGTTTTAAAATCTTTAAATTTTGAAAAAGTAGTTATTGAAAAATGTATAATTGATCAAACATAGCAACTATGAATTTATCTTGAATCTTTTTGATAGAAATAATTTTTAAATTTATGCAAACTCTTTCTCAAAAAATGCAATCAGAAATTGCATCCACGATTTCAAAACAAGAAGCACTTGAAATTTTACAAGGCAAAACAAATTTTTTAGAAACCATTCAAAAAGCAAATGTTGAGAGACAAAAATATTTTTCTAATAAAGTTAGAATTCATATTTTGGATAATATTAAAAACGGTCATTGTCCAGAAGACTGCGGATATTGTGCACAACGAAAAAACGCAAATTCAGGAATCGAAAATTACTCATTAAAGCCGAGTGAAGAAATTTTTGAAGATGCAAAAAAAGCAAAAGAAAATGGAGCATATCGTTTTTGTGTAGTAACTGCTGGAACTGGTCCAAATGATAAATATGTGGACTCACTTGCTTTTACAATTGAACGAATTTCAAAAGAGCTCGGTTTAAAAGTTTGTTTATCAGCTGGACTTCTTGATTCCACAAAAGCTGAAAAATTTAAAGCTGCAGGACTTGATCGTTACAATCATAATTTGAACACATCAGAACAACATTACGGTGAAATTTGTACAACACATACATTCAAAGATAGATTAAATACTTTGGAAGCAGTGAATGGTGCTGAGATCGGAATTTGTAGTGGTATCATTGTTGGAATGGGTGAAACATTATCTGATATTGTGGAAGTTGCATTTACTTTAAAGAGACTAAATGTAATTTCGATTCCAATTAATTTTTTTATTCCTGTTGCAGGTCATGCAATTAAAAATCCAAATCTACTAAATCCAGAACTTTGTTTGAGAATTTTATCTGTGTTTCGTTTAGTAAATCCTGATTCTGAAATTAGAATTGGGGCTGGTCGAGAAGGTCATTTGAGAAGTTTACAATCTCTTGGACTATATGTTGCCAATTCCTTATTTGTGTCTGGATATTTGAATGTAATGGGTGATGATGCCAAAGAAACAATCCAAATGATTTTGGATACAGGTTTTGTTCCAGAAACAGATGGAGATTTTTCTTTAGAAGATTTTATGAATGAACATCTTTATTCCAAAGAAAATATTGAAGCCATGTACAAGTATAAGAAGAATTAAATGGAAAAAATATTTTTTGAAATTCTTGTAGAAGATAAAATTGAATCTGTATTTCATTCTGTTGCGGAAAGCCCAGAAATTTTTCCAAAATTGTTTCGAGGATTTTTTCCATTAGTTCCTTCAATTGAAAAAATTGAAACTGAAAATAATACACCTATGCAAGATGGAATTCTCAGAACTTTATCAATTGGTGATGGAAGTAAAGTGAAAGAAAGAGTTTTAGTACACAAACCTCCATTCAATCAAAAATATGAAATGGCTGAAATGAATTTAGTTCAAAAACTTTTTTTAAATAATATGATAGGTGAATTTATTTTAAAAGAAGAATCCGGGAAAATTTTAGTGAGATGGGAATATTCTTTTTTTCCAAAAAAAAATGTAATGGCTAAACTTGGAGTCGGGATTTTGATTTGGGCATTCGGGAAAGCTATGAAAAATTGTTTAGATAATTTAAAAAAATTTCATGAGGCAAAAAAATGAAAGCAAGTGTAATTGAATCTTATGGAAAAAAAGTAATTTACAAAGAAAATTTTCCAAATCCAAAAGTTTTGCCAAATGAGGTTTTAATCCATGTTAAAGCAGCCAGTGTAAATCCTATTGATTGGAAAGTTGCACTTGGAAAAGTAAAAATTTTATTAAACTATAAAATGCCATTAATTCTTGGAAATGATGGTTCTGGTGTGATTTCTGAAATTGGTTCTGATATAAAAAAATTTAAAGTGGGTGATGAAGTTTATTTTAGACCAGGAAAACAAATCCAAAAAGGAACTTTTGCTGAATACATTTCAGTTGTTGAAAACGAAGTAGCCTTAAAACCCCAAAATTTAAGTTTTGAAGAAGCAGCTTCAATTCCACTTGTGGGTCTCACTTCGATGCAAGCAATTTCTGATCTGGGAAAAATTTCTAAAGGAAGTAAAGTTTTTATTCATGCTGGTTCTGGTGGAGTAGGAAGTTTTGCTATTCAATATGCAAAAACTCTAGATGCATTTGTTGCAACTACATGCAGTACACGTAATATTGAGCTTGTAAAATCTATTGGTGCAGACAAAGTAATTGATTATACTAAAGAAAATTTTGAGACCCTCGAAAAAGATTATGATTTTGTATTTGATACAATGGGCGGAGAAATTAAAAACAAATCTTTTTCTATTTTAAAAAAAGATGGGCTGATTGTTTCAATTGCTGATATTCCAACTCCTGATATTGCAGATGATTTTTCTTTAAACCCAATTGTTAAATTTTTGTTTTATATTTTAAATACAAAAAATAGATCTCTAGTAAAAAAATTTAATGTAAACTATAAATATTTATTTATGAATGCAAGTGGTGAACAACTCACTCAAATTGCAAAATTAATCGAAGAAAAAAAAATTAAACCTATTATAGACAAAGTTTTTAATTTAACCGAAGTAGATAAAGCTTTTGAATACCAACAAACAGGTAGGGCAAGAGGAAAAATCATTATCAAGATAAATTAAGAGGTGACCATATGGATTTTAGTATTCCAAAAGAAGTTGAAGAGTTAAGATTAAAAATCAGAGAGTTTGTTAGTAGTGAAATTATTCCGTATGAAAAAGATTATGATTATACAATTGGTCGTCTTAAACACGACACGGCAGAACTTCTCAGAAAAAAAGTAAAATCAGCTGGATTTTGGACACCTCATCTTCCAAAATCTGAAGGTGGACTTGGACTGGATTTAGTTGGAACTGCAATTATTTTTTCAGAACTTGGAAAATCTTTTATTGCACCATTTGTATTTAACTGTGATGCACCTGATGAAGGAAATATGCATCTGCTTCACAAAACAGCAACTCCTGAACAAAAAGAAAAATTTTATTATCCATTAATCAAAGGTGAAATTCGTTCTGCCTTCGCAATGACTGAGCCTCCTCCTGGAGCCGGTTCTGATCCAAGTTCCCTTCAAACCAATGCAGAAAAAGTTGGCGACAAATATGTGTTAAACGGTCACAAATGGTACTGCACTGGAGCAAATGGTGCAAAATTTATAATCGTGATGTCAAAAGTAAATAATAGTTTTAGACGATCCACTTTGTTTCTTGTTCCAACAGATGCAATAGGCTACAAAATGATCCGTGAAGTTGAAATCATGGGCTCACATGGTCAAGGGGGACATTGTGAATTAAAATTTGAAAATGTAGAAGTTCCTGAAAACATGATACTTGGTAGAGTTGGTGAAGGCTTCAAATGGTCTCAAGAAAGACTAGGTCCAGCTCGTTTAACACATTGTATGCGATGGCTTGGAATGGCAAGACGTTCAATGGAAATTGCACGAGAGTATGCAAAAGGGCGTGAAGTATTTGGACAGAAACTTTCTGAACATGAAGGAATTGGTTGGATGTTTGCAGAGTCTGCTCTTGAAATTGAATCAGGTCAAATGCTCACTCTCAAAGCTGCACACACTTTAAGGGCAGGAGAGGACGCTCGCCAAATTATCTCCATGGCAAAATGGCAAGTCTCTGAAACTTTAAACAAATGTATTGATCGAGCAATTCAAATCACTGGTTCAACAGGTTATAGCAGAGATAGTATTTTGGAATTGATGTATCGAGATGCTAGAGCAGCAAGACTTGCTGATGGTCCAACTGAGGTTCACAAAATGGTAATTTATAAAAATCTAATGAGTGGCAAATTTGATTTTTAATCTTTCAATAATTTGATAATTATTTAATAAAGTTCTTGTGATTTTCGTTTTTGACTAGTGTAATTGAATCAATCAAATTATTTAAAATTTATGAGGGTTATTTTTTTAATTTTATTATCATTAAAACTTAATTCAGAATCAGTGATCGAATTTAAAAACACAGAAAAATTAGAAACAATTGGTAAATCCATTTATTTTCTGGAAGATCCTGAAAGTAAATTAACAATAGCTGATTTACAAAAGTTTGAATTGCAAGAAAAATTTCAATTGTATGATTCTGAAGTTTTTACTGCTCAAGCAACAAATAGCAAATATTGGTTTAAAATCAATGTTAAAAATGAAACAACAGAAGATCTTTGGTTGGAGATTGGAAGTTTAAATGCTTGGTATGTTGACTTTTATACAGAAGATAAAAATGGAAATTATTTTCTAAACAAAAAAACTGGAACTCTCAGAGAAAATCAGAATCATATAGATGATGTACTATTAACATGGTTACCTTTAAATCTTTCAAATGAAAACAATTCAAAAACATTTTATATAAGCATTTTGGAAGGTCCTCCTTTTGAAGCACCTTTTTTTATTGGAACAAAAAAAGAATTGTATAAAAAGAAAACTTTAAATGATTTTTTTGTAGCAGGTTTTGTTGGCTGTATGGCAATTATGTTTTTGTACAATGGATTTTTATTTTTATCTACAAGAGAAAAATCTTTTACATTTTATTTAGGTTATTTGTTTAGCTCTATTTTTATTGTTCCATTTGCAAATAATTTTCCACTAATCGAATTTGTTTTACCAAAGTTTATTTCAAGAATTTGGATTCATGAAAATTTTGTTATATGGTTTTCATTTATAAATATTTCAATTGGTGGATTTACAATTCAATATTTTGATTTAAAATCAAAAATGCCTAAGATGACGAAATCTATTTATTTTTGGTTAATTCTTCTTTGTTTGATTTATCCATTATTAGTAATTTTTAAAATACCAACTGTTTTTATAAATAATACTTTTCCTCTTTTAATAATATTTTTTTATTTGAATTGTATATTTTGTGCTTTTTATATAGCTAAAGAAAATTATAATAAAGCAAAATATTATCTTTTAGGTTGGTTATTATCTTTAATTTGTACTATTATTTATTTACTTGCAACAAATGGTTTACTTCCCTATAATTTATTTACAAGAAATATAACTTATCTTGGATTTATTTTGGAGGTTTGGTTTTTTTCTCTAGCATTAGGAGATAGAATTAATATTCTTCGAGATGAAAAAGAAAAAGCTCTTTCAGTTGCAATTGAAAAGTCAATCGAAAACGAAAAATTAATTACTGAACAAAATCAATTATTAGAAAACCAAGTTCAAATTCGTACAAAAGAATTAAACACTGCTCTCAAAGAAATTAAAATAGATTTAAATTTTGCAAGAAGAATCCAAAGTAAAATTCTTCCTTTAAACTTAAAACAAATTGATAATATTTCTATTTTTTCAGAATACAAACCAATGGAAGAAGTTGGGGGAGATTATTTTGATATTTTTAAATCTGAATCAGAACACATTCGAATTTTTATTGCAGATGCAACAGGGCATGGTGTTCAAGCTGCATTAATTACAATGTTAATTAAAAGTGAGTATGAAATACTAAAAGATTCATTTGAGTCTCCATCACTAGTTTTAGAAACTTTAAACAAAGTGTTTTGTAATAAATATTCTTCGCTTAATTCTATTTTTTCGTGTTTTATTGTGGATATAGATTTATTCAAAAATGAAATTATTTATTCATCTGCTGGACATCCTTCACAATTGCTAATTTCTAATACAGAAATTCTTGAGTTGAAAAGAACTGGTACTTTAATTGGTGTGATGAGCCAAACAAAATTTCGTAATGTTTCAAAACCATTTCAGGAAAAAAATAAATTATTACTTTTTACAGATGGGCTTTTTGAAGAATTTAATTCAGAGAAAGAAGAATTTGGTGATGAAAAAGTAAAATCAATTGTAGATGAATCTAGAACCAAAACGATAGATCAAATCATAGAAGAATTACTGATTCATTTAAATTCATTTTTAGATGGAAACTCTATTCAAGATGATATTACGATTATTGGTTTAGAGTTAAAATGATGTAAAATTTTTTATTTTTTTTTGGTCGAATTTTTTTCCACTTAACTTTAATTAGTCGAAGAATCAAATTGAATATCTGTGGAAAAAAACCGTGCTTTCAACTTCGGTCAATTTTTTTCTAACAAAAAAAATTGACCCCGTTTCAATCACTTCCGCTTGATTCGCTGTTAAGTGAATAATAGATTTGGTGAGTAAATTTCAATTTTAATTATTGAGATAATTTATCAAATGCATTTTCATTTATTATACTCTAAACAATCATATTTTAAAGAAAACTATTGCACTGAGTTTCAAACCCACTCCACAATAAGTATCTATAAAATTCAATAGCGAAAAGAACTTCAATTAAAAAGACTTGATCCAGAAGTTCTTTAAATAAAGAGGAAATTTAAAAAGATAAGACTGCGTGAAAAGAGACAGTTGAATTTTCATGATTCTCTCAAAATATTTAATTCATATTAAAAAAGTCTTGTTAAAGAATTACATTAGTTAATTAATAAATCATGAAAATTATTTTATATATTTTTTTAATTCTTTCGTGTTCAGTTTTGGAAGCAAAAAAAATCAAATCACAAAAAAAAATAATTATTTTATCTATAGATGGTTTTCCTGGATATTATTTAAAACAAGATTCAAAATTTTATCCTTATTTAAAAAATATAAGAAAGTTAATTTCTAAATCTGATTATTCAAACCAAGTTCAAACAATTTATCCAAGTATCACTTATCCTGCACATACTTCCATGATAACAGGAGTTAATCCAATTGAACATGGAATTTTATATAATTCACCTTTAGACCCATTTAGAAAATATCCCGGAAGTTGGCTTTGGTATGATGAAGAAATTAAAACTAAAACTATATTAGACTTTTCTAATGAAGAAAAATTAATTACTGCTTCAGTTTATTGGCCTGTAACAGTTGGGGCAAGAATCAAATTCAACATTCCACAATATTGGAAAAATAAAAATGATGAAGACGAAAAGTTACTCGCAGCACTTTCTACTCCAAATTTATATAAAGAGATTAAAGAAAAAATTGGGTCTTCAGTTTTAGAAACAACTGGTGATGAAGAAAAAGTAAACGCAGGAATAACAATTTGGAAGTTAAAAAAACCTGATATTCTGCTGATATACACAACAGACCTAGATTCAATTCATCATGAAAAAGGGGTTTATTCAAATGAAGCAAAATTAAAACTCCAAAAAATTGACTCTTTAGTAGGAAAATTAATTGAAGAAACAAATCTTTATAAAGAGAAAAATTTATCTTTAGTGCTAGTTTCCGATCATGGATTTAGAGAAGTTAAATCACTTTGTTATCCAAATCGTTTTTTAATTGAAAAAAACTTTATAAACCAAAAAGAAAATACTTGGTCTTATTATTTCAAAACTTATGGTGGTGGTGCAATTTTACTTGATAATCCAAACAGACCTTTTTTTTCAGATTCAATTGATTTAAGCGAATTCAAAAAAGAAATAGAATCCAAGTGTCCAAATAATATTCTAAATTTGGAAGAGGGATTAAAAACGATTCAAAAAAAATTTCATCCTGATGCAATTGCAGTTTTGGAATCCAAAGATGGTGCTGGAATTTCAGAATCTCTAACAGTTACAGATTTTCACAGAATAGCAAACCCAACTTATTTTAATCATGGTTTTTCACCTGATGAGGAAGATATAAAAACTATTTTGATTAATTACCCAAAAAAAAATATAGAATTAAATTCTGTTAAACAAGTTTTTGATCTTGGATGTTCTTGGTTGAAGATAAATTGTAAAAAAGGTAAGAAAAGATAAAAAATTTTTTCGGATCAATAAGGGCTAAAGCAGATTTTTTTGGCGAATTTTTGCTATCGCAAAAACTGGGCTTTTCGCTACTTCTGAATCCTGTGACTAAAGTCAGAGGATTCAGAAACGCTACAATCCCGTTCGCTTGTATTGAGAAACTTTTC
>JAAFIR010000019.1 GCA_013297885.1 Leptospirales bacterium
GTATCACCAGCAAAAAAAATTGTATAACCTTTATATCTAATGATATATCCAGTATAAGGTTCTCCATCCCAGAGATTATCAAATAACCATCGTCCTCCAAAATGTTGAACTGGAACAGGTGTAATTAAAACTTCATTGGAATTATAAGTTTCCCATCCATTTTCTGAAACTGCTGTCTCTTTCAAAAATATATTATTTGGAATATAGAACTTTCCTCCAATAGGAAAAAAAATTTCTTTAGTACCTTTTAAAGTTTTTAGTGAACTATGGTCTAAATGATCAAAATGATTGTGCGAAATTAAAACAATATCTACAGGTTTAATTTCTTTTTCTTCAAGAGCTGATGCAACAAATCTTTTTAAAACAACTCCTGTTCTAAGATTAAAATTGGGATCAGTTAAAATCCATTTATCAAAAAACTGTATTAATACTGTTGCATGCCCAATCCAATATACTTTTAATTTATCTTTTTCATTAGAATTAATTTGAAGATTTTTTTTTGGTGGTAGGGTTGGAATAAAATTTGTATAGATAAAACAAAATTGAAAAAGTAGTGGAAGAAAAAAGAAATACTTGGAAGAAATGAATCTTCCAAGTCGAAAAAAATTATTTTTTAGAAGTTGCAACCAGTCTTTTTGCTTTGGCTTCAGCTCTTTTAACTTTTAATTTTTCTCTACGTGCTTTTGCATCTTCAAGAAGTTGCTCTCTAGATTTTCTATCAACTAGTTCCAAAATACCTACTTCAGAATTATCTGAAGCTCGATTCACAAGTTTAAAAATTCTAGTATATCCACCTTTTCTTTCTTTAAATCTAGGAGCTATGTCTTCAAAAAGTTTTACAACAACATTCCTGTCTTTAATTCGTTTCATAACTTCTCTTTTGTTATGAAGTGCTTCTTCAGGTTTAACATCATCTAAATTGTATTTAGCTCTTGTTATTAATTTTTCTGCATGTGAGCGAATCACTTTTATTTTTGCAACTGTTGATTCTATTCTTTCATGTTTAAATAAACTAGTTACCATATTTTGAACAAGAGCTTTTCTATGCTTGTTTGTTCTGTTTAATTGTTTTACTTTATTACTTTTGTTCATTAAAAATCCCTCATTCCAAATGATAATCCAAGTGAATTTAATTTTGATTTAAATTCATTTAAACATTCTTCCGAATAATGTCTAGACTTAGTCATTTCATCTTCATTACGTTTTACCAAATCACCAATTAAATCAATTTCTAAACTTCTTAAAATATTTAAAGAACGAACTGAAAGTTCTAATTCTTCGACATGTTTTGCAAGTGATACTTTCAATTTTTGATCAGCTTCATCCAATTCATCAGCAGTTTCTTCAACTTCTTCTTCAAAATTAATAAAAATAGTTAAATGATCTTTTAAAATTTTTGCTGCTTGAGCGAGTGCATCTTCAGGAGAAATTGAACCATCAGTCCAAATTTCCATAGTTAATTTTTCAAAATCAGATCTTTGTGCAACTCTTGTTTCAGAAACTTCAAATAAAACTTTTTGAATTGGAGAATACAATGAGTCTACTGGAATTGTTCCCAAAATATCTATCTCTTTTTTCTTTTCTTCAGAAGGATAATATCCTTTTCCTCTTTGAACTTCTAAATCAATAATTAAATTTGCATCTTCGTTTAAAGTTGCAATTAATAAATCTGGATTCATGACTTCAATAGCAGAATCTACTGCTAAATCCCCAGCTTTAAAATATCCAGCACCTTTTTTTTCAATATGAATAATTTTACTCATATCTCTATCTTCAGGTTCATATTTAATTCTAACTTGTTTTAAGTTTAAAATAATTCTTGGTAAATCTTCAGCAATTCCTTCTATAAAAGAAAACTCATGATTTACACCTTCAATTCGAATAGCTGAAATTGCAGAACCTTCAACAGAAGACATTAAAGTTCTTCTAAGTGAATTACCTAATGTAGTTGCAAAACCTCTTTCAAAAGGCTCTGCAACAAATTTTCCATAATTAGGAGTTGTTCCTTCAGTAGCATACTCGATTTTTTTTGGACGTTTAAATCCTTTTAATAAATTCTTATAACTCACTTAAAACCCCTTAATTATTTAGAATACAACTCAACAATTACTTGTTCTTTAATTGGCATATCCACGTTTTCTCTTTTTGGAAGAGCAATTACTTCACCAGTAAAATTGATATAATCTGGAGTAACCCAATCTGGATGTCTATTTAAAGACTGAGAAAATTTAATGATCATATCCATGTTAGGAGTTTTAGTTAATTTTGGTTTAATTTCGACTTTATCACCAATTTTTATTTGGTAAGAAGCAACATTTACTTTATGACCATTAACTACAATGTGACCTTGAGAAATAAAAGATCTAGATTGAGCTCTAGAAGCTGCAAATCCCATTCTATAAATTACATTATCTAATCTTCTTTCTAGTTGTTGTAATAATAATTCACCAGTAATTCCTTCCATGTGCGAAGCTTTTTCATAATATTCTCTGAAT
The DNA here is from genome assembly GCA_013297885.1 of Leptospirales bacterium. Classification (GTDB taxonomy): domain Bacteria; phylum Spirochaetota; class Leptospiria; order Leptospirales; family Leptospiraceae; genus UBA2033. The sequence continues at coordinate 2,496 of JAAFIR010000019.1, forward strand.
TTTTTTTCAAGAACACCATAAATTCTTTTAACTTTTTGTTTCTCTCTTAATTGCAAAGAGTATTCTGAAACTTTCCCTTTTTTCTTTGGAGGAGGTCCCGGAGGATTTTTTCTATCTTCAAAGCTACATTTATCTTTATTTAAACATCTTGAGCCTTTTAAAAATAGCTTCAAGCCTTCTCTTCTACAAAGTTTACAAACTGGACCAGTGTATCGTGCCATATAAAATCAAACCCTTCTTCTTTTTCTAGGTCTGCACCCATTATGTGGGAGCGGAGTAATATCTTTAATCATTTTAATTGTAAGGCCTTTTGATGAAAGGGATCTAATTGCAGACTCTCTTCCAATTCCAGGACCACTTACTAAAACATCAACTTCTCTAATTCCTGCAGCTTCAATAGCTTTATCAGCGGCATTACCTGCAGCGATTTGTGCTGCATAAGGAGTTGATTTTTTAGAACCTCTAAATGCCATTAGACCAGATGTCGACCAAGAAATGGTGTTTCCAGCCATATCAGTAATGGTAACAATTGTGTTATTAAAAGAAGCTTGAATATAAACTTTTCCTTTAGGAATGTTTTTCTTTTCTTTTTTCTTAGTCTTCTTTTGCTTCTTATCTTTATCTTTTGAGTCTTTTTCCATTACACTACCTATTTAGTAACTTTCTTTTTGTTAGCGACAGTTTTTTTGCCACCTTTTCTAGTTCTTGCATTTGTTTTAGTTCTTTGACCACGAACAGGAAGTCCTCTTCTATGTCTAAGTCCACGATAACAACCAATATCCATTAAACGTTTGATGTTCAAGTTCACTTCAGAACGAAGATCACCCTCTAAAATATAACCTTCTTCTAAGACTCTTCTTATCGAATTTTCTTGATCATCAGTTAAATCTTTAACTTTAACACTTACATCAACTCCAGCTTTTGCTAAAATTTTGATGGAAGATGATTTACCTATGCCATAAACATAAGTTAATCCAACTACAATTCTTTTGTCTCTAGGTAAATCTATACCTGCAATTCTCGCCATAATTATCTTTGCCTTTGTTTATGTTTAGGATTTGTGCAAATCACACGAATAATATTCTTTCTTCTGATAATTTTACAACTATCACATATTTTTTTAACTGATGTTCTAACTTTCATATTCCCCTACTCTACTTCTTACGATAAGTAATTCTTCCTTTAGTTAAGTCATATGGTGATAATTCAACTGTTACTTTATCACCTGGCAAAATTCTAATATAATGCATTCTCATTTTACCTGAAATATGAGCTAAGATTTTATGACCATTTTCTAGCTCTACTCTAAACATTGCGTTGGGAAGCGGCTCCATCACAGTACCATCTACTACAATTGCTTCTTCTTTTGGCAAATTAGTTTAATTCCTTTTTTATTAATGAAGTAATTTCTTCCATTTTTCCAGTTCCATTGATTTCTTTCAACAGACCTTTTTTCTTATAATAATCTAAAAGTGGAAATGTTTTATTATTATAATTTAATAGACGATTTTTGATAGTTTCTTCATTATCGTCTGCTCTACCTTCAATTTTGGCTCTTTCTAAAAGCCTTTTCAAAAGCTCTTCATCAGGTACTGCCAAATTAATTACTGCATTCAAACCAAGACCCATTTCTTTCAAAAGAGAATCTAAAGCATCAGCTTGATCTAAAGTTCTTGGAAATCCATCCAATAAAAAACCATGTTTACAATCAGCTTCTGCAAGTCGATCTTTAATTATATTTATTACAACTGAATCTGGAACTAAGTCCCCTGCATCCATAAATTTTTTAGCTTCAAGACCTGCTTTAGTTTGGTTTTTAATTGATTCTCTTAAAATATCACCTGTTGAAACTTGCGGGATTTTATACTCTGAACAAATAATTTTTGCTTGTGTTCCTTTGCCGGCACCGGGAGGACCCATAAAAATTAATCTTTGCATTTTTCTTACCTTCCCTTAATCTTTGATTTTTTCATAAAGCCTGATTGATTTCTCATAACAAGTTGAGCTTCAATTTGTTTAAGTGTATCTAATGCAACCCCTACCATAATTAATAGTGATGTACCGCCAAATGTATAAACTAAAGCACCACCACCTGAGCTAGTCCCTAAATCTAAAAAACGTATTATAAGGTAAGGAGATAAAGCTAATGCAGCTAAAAATATAGAACCTGGTAAAGTAATTCGATTTAATACTTTTTCAATATAAACTTTAGTATCTGATCCAGCTCTAATTCCAGGAATATATCCACCATATTTTTTTAAATTCTCAGATAACTCTTGTGGGTTAAACTGAATTGAAGTATAAAAATATGCAAAGAAAATAATTAATCCAGTATAAATCATATGATGAACTATTGAATGATACCATATTGTTGAAAATGGGTTTAAATAGTCCAATAAAATTACCCAACCCGCCCATTGACTTCCTGAACTGGAAAGACTTTGAAAAATTGTTTGAGGAAATAAGATTAAACTAGAAGCAAAAATAATTGGCATTACATTTGCACCATTAACTTTAAAAGGTAAGCTTTGGCTTTTTGCTTGGACCATTCTTCTTCCAACCATTTGTTTACCATATTGCAATGGAACTTTTCTCACACCTTGAGTTAAATAGATTGTAAAGAAAATTAATAAAATAAAAATGATAAACAAAATTAAAATAGAAAGTGGCTCAGGATTATCTACAGTAAATAATTGAATTACAGCTTTTGGCATCCTTCCAACAATACCAGCGAAAATAATTAATGATACACCATTACCAATTCCACGTTCTGTAATTTGTTCACCCATCCATAAAAGTAAAATTGTACCAGTAGTAATAGTTAAAATTGCTAAAGGAACAAAAAAACCACCAACATTTGGGCTTATTAAACCAGGATATTGTGCTTCTCTACCTTGGAATTGAGAAACCATATAATAACTTTGAAAAATACAAAGAAACAGAGTTCCAATTTTGGTGTATTGGTTGATTTTTTTTCTACCTTCTTCACCTTCTTTTTGAAGTTTTTGTAAAGAAGGAATTAAGACCATAAATAATTGCATGATAATTGAAGAAGAAATATAAGGCATGATTCCAAGTGTGAAAATGGACATATTCGACAAGGCACCACCAGAAAACAAGTCAACCATTCCAAGAAATCCACCTGCAAACTCTTTTGAAGCATTAGCAGCTATTATACTATTTATACCTGGAACAGTAATTTGTGTCCCAACTCTAAATACTAATAGCATGCCTAATGTGAATAAAATTTTACTTCTTAATTCTTGAATTCTAAAAATGGATAAAATTGTTTGAATCATTGTTAAACTTTAACCTCAGTTTTTCTAGAAGTGAAAGTTCCACCTTTGCTTTGAATTTTTTCGAGAGCAGAAGCTGAACAAGCATCTGCTGTGATTTTTAATGAAGAAGTAATATCACCAGTTCCTAAAATTTTAATTAAATTGGAAGCTGACTTAACTATCCCTTTGCTAGCTAAAATTTCTGGAGTAATTTCACCTGTTAAATTGTATCTTGCAATATCACCTAAATTCACAGGTTGAAATGCTTCTTTAAAAATATTAGTAAAACCACGTTTTGGAACTCTCAATTTTAAAGGCATTTGTCCACCTTCAAAACCTCTTTTCATACTAGAGGCACGAGCTTTTTGACCTTTTTGACCTCTTGTAGCTGTTTTACCCATTCCAGAACCTGGACCTTGACCAATTCTTTTTTTATCTTTTCTAGAATTTTTTGGAACAGGAATTAAATTAGAAGTATTTAAATTACCAGATGCTTTTTTTGTTCTAGGCTTAGAATGAGAACTATTAACTCGATTTGTAACTCTTTTTGTCATAATTATGCCTTTTCTACTTTTACTAAATAACCAATCGCTCTTAACATTCCCTTGATTTCTGGAGTGCTTTTGTGAACTCTTGAATTACCAATTTTTCTCAAACCCAAAGCAACTAAAGTGCTTCTGTGTTTTGGTATCACACCAATTGTACTTTTAATTTGGGTAACTTTAATTTCTTCCATGACTAAATCTCTTCTGAACCAAATAATTTTTTTAACGAAATTTTTCTTTTTCTTGCTGTATTCAAGGGAGTATCTAATTTTTTTAATGCTTCAAAAGTTGCTTTGACAATATTTAAAGCATTACCCGAACCATATGACTTAGAAAGAATATCTTGAACACCTGCTTTTTCAACAACTGAACGAACAGATTCACCAGCAATAATTCCTGTTCCAGCAGAACATGGTCTTAAATAAACCCTTGCAGATTTAAACTTTCCCACAACTTCATGAGGAATAGTATGACCAATAACATTTACTTTAATTAAGTTTTTCTTAGCTGATTCAATTGATTTGCGAATTGCGTCAGGGACTTCGTTAGCTTTCCCAAAACCAATTCCAATTCTGTTTTTTGTATCACCTACAACTGTTAATGCGTTAAAAGAAAATCTTCTACCACCTTTAACAACTTTAGCAACTCTATCAATTTTTACAACTTTTTCTGAAAATTCTTTAACTTCTTCGTTTTCTGCCATTTAAAATTCCAATCCTTCTTTTCTAGCTGAATCAGCAAAAGCAGCCAATTTACCATGATAAATAATCCCTGATCTATCAAGCATAACTCTTGTTACGCCTTTACTTTTTGATCTTTCAGCAATTACTTTTCCAAGTTCTTCTGCAGACTTTTTATTCTTTTTAGAATAACCTTTTGTTTCAAAAGTCTTTTCTAATGTAGTTGCAAATGCGATAGTATTTCCAGTTTTGTCATCAATAACTTGAGCTTGTAAAAAACGATTTGATTTATTAAAAACGAGTCTTGGTCTATCACCATTTTGTTTGAGCTTGTATCTAGCTCTTTCAATTCTTCTTTTAGTTGATACTGAATGCTTTTGCTTATTAATCATTACTTCTTACCTGTCTTACCAGCTTTACGTCTGATGTATTCATTTTGGTATTTAATACCTTTACCTTTGTATGGTTCAGGGGGTTTAAAAGAACGAATATTTGCTGCAGTTTGACCAACTAATTGCCTATCAATTCCAGTAATTTTGATTTTCAACTGGTCAACTACATCAATTTTAATTCCTTGAGGTTCAGGGTAAACAACTTCATGTGAAAATCCCAAGTTCATAACTAAGTTAGCACCTTTTTTTTGAGCTCTAAAACCAACACCAAATACTTCTAAATTTTTTTCCCAACCAGCAGAAACACCTTTAACACAATTGTTAAATAGAGCTCTAACTAAACCATGTAATGCAACAACTTGTTTATCTTCTGAATCACGAGCAAATTTAATTGTATTACCTTCTTGGCTCATGGTAATACCTTTATAAATAGGAGTAAGTAAACTTCCAAGGGGACCTTTCACTTCTACTTTATCTCCGATTAATTTTACTTCAGTTTTTGCAGGGAGAACAACTATATCTTTACCAATTCTTGACATATTTATTAATTCAAAGTTACGATACGTAACAAAGAACTTCTCCTCCGATTTTTAATTTCATTGCTTTTTTATTACTCATCACACCTTTCGAAGTAGATAAAATTGAAATACCCATATTACTTTTATAAGGTCTAACATTTTCAAAAGGAATATAAACTCTTCTACCAGGTTTTGAAACTCTTTTAATTTCTCTAATCACTGATTTTCTGTTTTCATCATATCTTAAAGTAACTTGGTATTCAGAAATATTATTTTCTTTTTTTTCTGAAAAATCTTCTATAAATCCTTCTGATTTTAAAATTGATAAAATCGAATTTTTTAATTTACTTCCAGCCACTTTACAAACAGGATGTTTTGCATTTCCTGCATTTCTTATTCGAGTAAGCATATCGCCAATAGGGTCTGATAACATAATTTTACCTTTTTACCAAGAAGCCTTAGTCACACCAGGAATCTGTGCTGTGCTAGCTAATTTTCTAAAACAAATTCTACAAATTCCAAATCTTCTCAAATACCCACGAGATCTTCCACAATTAGAACAACGATTGTATTCTTGAACTTTGAACTTTTTCTTTTTTGCATGTCTTGCAATAATTGAAGCTTTTGCCATTTTATCCCCTATTTTTTCTTATAAGGCATTCCAAAACTTGCTAAAAGTTCGTAAGCCTCTGCGTCAGATTTAGTACTTGTTACCATTGTGATATTCATACCATGAATGCTATGAACTTTATCAAATTGAATTTCAGGAAAAATAATTTGCTCTTTCACAGATAAATTATAATTTCCTCTTCCATCAAAACCTTTAGGATTTACACCTTTAAAGTCTCTCACACGAGGTAAAGCCACGTTTATAAACCTATCTAGGAACTCAAACATTTTTTCACCACGAAGAGTAAGCATGCAACCGATGTTCATATTCTCTCTCAATTTAAAACCTGCAATAGATTTAGTAGCTTTTGTTTTTACTGCTTTTTGTCCAGTAATTGCTGCTAATGTATCCAATGCTGATTCAAGTGCTTTTGGATTTGAATGTCCATCACCCATTCCCACGTTTAAGACTATTTTTTCTAGTCTTGGAACTTGAGAAATAGATTTAAAATTAAATTTCTTTTGTAAAACTTGAACTATTTCTTCTAAGTATTTTTTCTTTAATCTAGATACTTCCATAATTAACCTTTAGATTTTAAAACCCTTTCTTTTTTTCCAGACTTCTTATCAACTTCAATTTTAACTCTTGCACCTTTTTTGGCTTTAGAATCAAATAACATAACATTTGATATATGAACTGAATTTTCAATTTCTATGATTCCACCTTGAGGATTTTCTTGAGTAGGTCGAACATATTTCTTTCTTTTATTGATACCTGCAACATAAACTCTATCTCTTTTTTTGTCTATTGATAGAATTTTACCTTTTTTACCTTTATCTTCTAATTTACCAGCAATGACGATAACTTCGTCATCTTTTCTAAGTTTAATTTTTTTAAACTTAGTTGGTTCAGAACCTTTGTAAGGAGCTTTTTTAGCCATTATAAAACCTCCGGTGCTAAGGAAATAATTTTCATAAATTTTTTGTCTCTAAGCTCTCGAGCTACAGGCCCAAAAATCCTAGTTCCTTTTGGATTACCTTTATCGTCAATAATTGCTACTGCATTATCATCAAAACGAATATAACTTCCATCAGGTCTTCTAATTTCTTTTTTTGTTCTAACAACTACAGCTCTTTGCACTGCTTTAGCATGGACTTTTTTTCCCACAGAATCTCTTAAACCATAACCTGGTTGAGAATCTTTTACTGCAACTATGATTTCATCACCAATTGTAGCGTATCTTTTTTTAGAACCACCAAGAACTTTTACACACTGAACTCTTTTAACTCCTGAGTTGTCTGCAACTTGTAAAAATGTTTGCATTTGAATCATATTATTTAGCCTTCTCGATTACTTTAATGAGACTATGTCTTTTTTCTCTGGATAGAGGTCTAGTCTCTAATGCTAAAATAATATCACCTTCTTTACATTCACTTTTTTCATCATGAACTTTAATTCTGGCAGTCTTCTTGGTAATTTTTTTGAATATTGGATGATTGTGAGTGTATCCAACTTCTATAACTACAGTTTTAGACATTTTAGCACTTACTACTTTTCCTTGAACTGTTTTACGTTTATTTCTTTCCATAATTTCCTACTTCTTCCCAGCTTTGATTTCTCTTTCTCTTTTTTCAGTGAGAAGTTTAGCAATTTTTCTTTTTAAAGTACGAATGATTTTTGGATTAGATTCAAAACTTCTTGTTATGGCATAGTTGAACCTTAATTCTCTTAACTCTTTACTTGTTTCATTAACTTGAGTTAAAATTTCATTATCTTTTAAATCTTTGATATTTGCTTTTTTCTTCATATCAAGTTCCTCTTTACAAATTCAGTGTGAATCGGCAGTTTGTATGATGCTAATGATAAAGCTTTTCTAGCAGCTTCTTCATCAATACCACTCATTTCAAAAAGGACTCTTCCTGGTCGAACTTCAGCAATCCAAAATTCTGGATTCCCTTTTCCTTTACCCATTCTAGTTTCAGCAGGCTTTTTAGTTACAGGAACATGTGGAAATATCCTGATCCAAAGCTTACCACCTCTTTTTACTCTTCTGTTAATTGAAACTCTCGCAGCTTCAATTTGACGTGCAGTGATTCTACCAGATGTAATAGCCATTAAGCCAAATTCACCAAAGGAGACTTTGTTTGCAACTTCGTCTTTCCCTTTCATTCGGTTTACATGCCATTTTCTATATTTAATTCTTTTAGGAGCTAACATAATCTATTCTCTACTTAGTTCGTTCTTCTTTTTACTGCATACTTATCTTCAACTTCCCCGCTGGATGATTCAAGATGATCACCCGAGTAAGTCCATACTTTAATTCCAATTTGTCCAAACGTTGTTAATGCTTCTTTCATACCCAAATCAATTTTTGCTCTAAGAGTATGAAGTGGTATTCTACCATCTTTGTAACTTTCAGTTCTTGCCATATCAGCACCATTGAGACGACCAGAAATTGTAATTTTAATTCCTTCAACTCCACCTCTCATAGCACGTCTTAATTCAGCTTTCATTACTCTTCTGAATGGCATTCTTTGTTCAATTTGAGTTGCAATTGTTTCAGCAATTGCTTGAGCAATGGTCTCAGGTTTTTTAACTTCTATGATATTTATATTCAAAGGTTTTGCAGACATAGGTTTGATCAAAGTTTTTACATTTTCAATGTTTTGCCCTTTTTGACCAATAACAACACCTGGTTTTGCAGTGTGCAGATTAATGTTCACTTTTTCAGGAAATCTTTCAATTGTAATTTTAACTACAGATGCATTTTTGAATTGTTTAAATAAAAACTTTTTGATTTTCAAATCTTCATGAAGATTTTTTTTATAATCTTCTTTTGCAAACCAAATTGAATCCCAAGTTCTATTGATTCCTATTCTTAAACCGATTGGATTAACTTTTTGACCCATTATATTTCCTTAATTTGATAGCACAATTGTGATATGACTTAATCTTTTACGAATTCTAGAAGCACGACCTCTAGCTCTAGGTCTAAATCTTTTCATAATTGGACCATCTTCTACATAAATCTTTTTTATGAAGAGTGAAGTTTCATTAATTCTAGTATCAGCAGTTAAAGCATTTGAAGCAGCAGAATTTAAAACTTTTAAAATTAATTCAGAAGCCCTTTTGTTTGTGAATTTTAAAACATCCACAGCTTCTAAATAATCATAACCTCTAATTTCATTTGCAACTAACCTAGCTTTTCTTGCAGAAATTTTTACATGTTTTGCGATTGCAACAGCTTCCATAATTACCTACTTTTTAACCTTCTTGTCAGCAGCAGAATGACCACGGTAAGTTCTTGTCGGTGCAAATTCACCAAGTTTGTGACCTACCATATTATCATTTATAAAAACAGGAATAAATTTATTTCCATTATGAATCATTACAGTGTGACCAATCATATCTGGAAAAATTGTGCTTCTTCTTGACCAAGTTTTAAATGGTTTTTTATTACTTTCTGAATTCATCTTAATCACTTTTCTCATTAGGTGATCGTCGATAAAAGGACCTTTTTTTAAACTTCTAGACATAGATTAATTTCCTCTATTCCTATTTCTTTTTCTACCTTGAACAATGAACTTGTCACTAGGTTTTGCTTTTCTTCTTGTTTTATAACCTTTAGTTGGTTTACCCCAAGGAGATACGGGATGACGACCTCCAGAAGTTTTACCTTCACCACCACCATGAGGATGGTCAACAGGGTTCATTACCACACCCCTAACTTTTGGTCTCTTACCAAGCCATCTTGATCTACCTGCTTTACCGATAGATACTAAGTTATGATCTTTATTACTTACAATACCAATAGTAGCATAACATTCTTTTCTTACTTTTCTTACCTCACCAGAAGGTAATTTTAAAGAAACATAATCACCGTCTTTTGCTGCTACAGTTGCAAATGAACCAGCAGTTCTAGAAAGTTGTGCACCTCTTCCAATATGAAGTTCAATACAATGAACTGAAGTTCCTGGAGGGATTTTTCCAAGTGGCAAAGAGTTACCTAATTTAATTTCAGCTTCAGGACCGGATTGGATTGTATCCCCAACTTTGATACCTTCAGGTGCAACTATATAAGTATATTCTCCATCTTTGTATGAAAGTAATGATATAAAAGCTGTTCTGTATGGATCGTATTCTACAGATTTAACAACTGCAGGTACACCATATTTAATTCTTTTAAAATCAATAACTCTAAACTTTCTTTTAACTCTTCCACCTTTTCTTCTAACAGAAATTTTTCCGTCATGACCACGACCGGCTTTGTAATTAACAGATGTGGTTAAAGGTTTAAATGGAATAGATTCTGTGATTTCAGCAAAATCTAAAACAGATTTATATCGAGTTGAATTTGTTACTGGTTTGTATTTTCTAATTCCCATGATTATACCCCTTGTCCAAATTCTAATTTAGTTCCGTTTTCAAAAGTAACCACAGCTTTTTTCCAATGAGGTCTAACAGAAGGAAGGTTTCTAAATTTTTTAATTTTACCTTTAAAAACCATAATATTCACATCAGATGGAGTGACTTGGTAAATCTTTTTAATAGCTTGTTTCACTAGATTTTTATTTGCATTTGGATGAACTTTAAAAGTATATTTTGTGGTTCTTTTTCCATATGTAGCACCAATCTCTTGTTGAGAGTTTGATTTTTCAGAAACAATTGGAGCAATGATTACATTTTCTAAATTCATTTTGCATAATCCTTGTACTGAGTCACTAATTCTTTCAAAGCAGATTCAGTGATGATTAAAGCGTTATTGTATAATAAATCTTTACAAACCATTCTCTTTGAATTGATAAATTTTAAAGTTGGTATGTTTTTAGAAGAAGCTTTTAAAACCTTATCTTCACCAGAAACAACAAATCCAAAGTTTCCATTTGTGACACCCATATTTTTAAAAATACTAAATACTTCTTTAGTGCTAAATTTTTCCATTTTAACATCTTCAAGAATATTAAGTTTATTTTCAGTTGCTTTTTTGTTTAAAATAGAAACTACTGCAACTCTTTTAATATTTCTTGATAATGCCGATGAATAATCTCTTTTTTTTGGTCCGTGAATTATACCACCACCAACCCAATGAGGTGCTCTAGAAGAACCTTGTCGTGCTCTACCAGTTCCTTTTTGTGACCATGGTTTTTTTCCACCACCACGAACTTCACCTCTATCTTTTGTAGAGTGATTACCTTGCCTTTGGTTTGTGTTTTCAGCCTTGATTGCATCGTAAATCGCACCAGAGCTAACTTTACTTGTAAATAATTCGGAAGGTAAGTCGAAATCAGCGATTTGCTTTCCAGTATTTGAAAATTTCTTAGCTTTCATCGTCATTCCTTATAATTTCTCTATAGTAACTATTGACTTTTCTGGGCCTGGAATGGAACCAGAAACTAACAAAATATTTTTGTCTTCAAAAATTTTCACTACTTTCAAATTTTTAATAGTTGATTTTGCTCCCCCCATTCTACCTGGGAGTTTCATACCCTTAAATACTCTTGAAGGAGTGGAGTTTGCACCCATTGAACCGGGATGCCTGTGGAATCTTGAACCATGTGCACCTGGACCACCTGCAAAACCATGTCTTTTTACAACACCTTGATTACCTTTACCTTTTGAGATTCCAGTAATTTTAACAACATCATCATTTTTAAAAATATCAGCTATTTTAATTTCAAGACCAGCCTCAGGAACATCTCCATCAACTTGAAATTCTTTTAAATATCTCATTGGCTCAAGATTATTTTTTGCCAAATGAGATTTTTCTGGTTTTGTAATTTGGGTTTCTTTAACTTTGCCATATGACAATTGTACAGAAACATACCCATCTTTTTCGACAGTCTTCACTTGAGATACAAAACAAGGACCCACTTCCAAAACTGTTACTGGAATCATGTTACCATTGTCTGCATAAATGTGAGACATTCCTAATTTTCTACCGATTAAACCCTTAGTCATCCAATTTTCCTTATGACTTGATATCTACAGATACACCCGCAGGAAGTTGTAACTTCATTAAAGCTTCAACAGTATCCTCATTAGTATTTAATATATCAATTAACCTTTTATGTGTTCTCATTTCAAACTGCTCACGTGATTTTTTATTCACGTGAGGAGAACGGAGTACAGTATATCTCTCTATCTTAGTAGGTAGAGGGATTGGACCAGAAACTGTAGCACCTGTTCTTTTTGCAGTAGCTACAATTTCGTAAGTAGATTGATCAACTAACTTATGATCGAATGCTCTTAACTTTACTCTAATTCTTTGTCCTGTCATACTTACTCTATTATCTCAGCTACAACGCCAGAACCGATTGTTTTTCCACCTTCTCTAATGGCAAAGTTTAACCCTTTGTCCATAGCGATTGGATGAATCAATTCAATAGTTACAGATACGTTGTCACCAGGCATTACCATTTCCATACCTTGCGGAAGGACACATACACCAGTAATGTCAGTTGTTCTGAAATAAAACTGAGGTCTATAATTATTAAAGAAAGGCTTGTGACGACCACCTTCATCTTTTGTTAATACATATATCTCTGCTTTAAACTTTTTATGAGGAGTAACAGTTCCTGGCTTAGAAAGAACTTGTCCTCTTTCTAGGTCTTCTTTTTTTGTTCCTCTTAATAATGCACCAATATTATCACCAGCTTCAGCTTGGTCTAATAATTTTCTAAACATTTCTATACCAGTTACAACAGACTTAGTTGTGTCTCTAATACCAACGATTTCAATTTCTTCGTTAATTTTTAACACACCAGTTTCAACTCTTCCAGTTGCAACAGTTCCACGACCGGTAATTGAAAATACATCTTCAACTGGCATTAAGAAAGGTTTGTCAACAATACGTTTTGGAACAGGAACATAAGCGTCTAGTGATTCCATAAGTTTTGTTACAGCTTGCATTCCAAGAACTGTATCATCACCTTCTAATGCTTTTAAAGCTGAACCGTGAACGATTGGAATTTCACCTTGACCTTCTTTAGGAAAACCGAATTTTTTTAATAGGTCTCTAATTTCTTCTTCAACCATTTCAATCATTTCAGCTCTTTCATCTTCTTTGAGCATATCAGCTTTGTTTAAGAAAACAACGATGTAAGGAACACCAACTTGGCGTGCAAGTAGAATATGTTCTTTAGTTTGTGGCATTGCTCCATCAGTTGCAGATACAACTAAAATTGCAGCATCCATTTGGGCAGCACCAGTAATCATGTTCTTGACATAATCTGCGTGACCTGGGCAATCGACGTGAGCATAATGACGGTTTGCAGTTTCATATTCCTGATGTGAAGTAGCAATAGTAATACCCCTAGCCTTTTCTTCAGGTGCATTATCAATTTCGTCATATTTAACTGCTTTATTTTTTCCACCAAACTTTTTGAATAATGTAGATGTTATAGCAGCAGTCAAAGTAGTTTTACCATGGTCAACGTGACCAATTGTCCCAACATTTAAATGGGGTTTACTTCTATCAAATTTTTCTTTAGCCATCTTATATACTCCTTAATAAAATGCGTAATATGTAGCTTTATTAAAAACGACACGGGAGGAATAAATTCCTTTGCCTTGTGTCATGTTTCTCAAAGCACTTTGGAAGCCAAGCATTTTTTGTGCTGAAGCTTCACCGATTAATAAAGTTTTGTTATTTTTAGCAACATCCACTTTAATAATTTTAGCTAATCTCTTTTGGAGAACAGCTAGAACTGAACCATAAAAAGATTCAGGAAGAATAATTTCAAACTGAACCAACGGTCCTATAAAGGTTGTATTATTTTTAAGCGAAGACTTAATACCACTAATGGTAGCTACTTTGAGAACTGAGTGAGTAGCGTCTAGCATGGAGTCGTTTAAGTAGGAAACAAATCGAATTTGTAATCCTAAAACTGGTAAACCATTTAGACCATTAGATAATATTTCGTAAACAGCCGATTCCACAGAGGATTTTAAATCCTCTTCTAACTCAAACTCCCAGAGAAGTTTGTTAGAAAAATCGGAACTTTTCTCTAAATAACAATTTAAGAATCCACTCTTCAACTTTTGGTTAAAAGCAGAGTGTTCGAAACTTACCTTCAATGTCATATTTTTCCAAAGCTCATATTTAGCAACTTCAAAATTACTAATTTGAAAAATTTCTCCCGAAAATTCTTTCAGCCTAGAAACTGCAACTTCCAAATGAAGCTCCCCTAAACCATAAAGTTCAATTTGAGATGTTTCTATTTTGATTTTATATTCTAGTCCTGAATCTTCCCAAGTTAATTTTTCAAGTGAATCTAAAAGTTTTTTTCTATCTTCTTCTTTTTTTGGTTCAATTAAAATATAATAATCTTTTGTAAAAAATGTTTCTTGTTCTGGAGGTTTTAATTTTAGAAAAAATTTTTCAGAATCTAGTTTTAAATTTTCTGAAGAGTTTTTTAACTTCGCATAATAAATTGAATTTTGTAAAACTAAATCAAGTTCAGTTTTTTCGCTAGTTTCAAATTCATAAAATTTTTCAAATTGGATTTTTTTATCAAAATAAAAATAATTTTTCTGAACAGCTAACTCTTTAAATGTTTTAATCAAATACAAATTTCCAAAATCTTCATCAAAAATTCTTTTGATAATTTTTCCTGACTCTTCTACTTCATTTTGTTTTATTTCCAAATTTAAGTAAAATTGAATTAGTTCTTTTGTTCCAAGACCAGTTAAAGCAGATCCAGACAAACAAACAATATGTTCTGATTTTAAAAAACCTTCATACAAAGATTCTTGTAAAATTTTTTTGGAAGGTTTTTTTAAATATTTTTCAGAATAAAAATCAGACCAATCTAAATAATTTAGCTCCACATCTTCGTTAATTTCTTTTTCAAATAAAATTGAGTTTAAACTTGAATCAAAAATGGGAACAATTTTTTTGGAAAAATTTTCAGAGATGTCTATTAAAAATTCTTCTACATTATAATTTTTATCAATTTTATTTATAAATAAAAAAGTGGGAATTTTTTTTTGTAATAATTCTTGGTAAATTTTTTCAGTTTGGCTTCTGACTCCAGCATTTATATCAATTAAAAGAACAGCAAAATCAATTGCTTCTAAACTTTGTTTTACTTGGTGAAAAAAATCTAAATGTCCAGGTGTATCTATAAAATTAAATTTTACATCTTTTTTTTTGTATTTGTAATTTACTGAAATACAAGTTGAAAAAATAGAAATTCCTCTTTTGATTTCTTCTTTTAATTTATCTGATTCAGTTGTGCCTTCTTCAATTTTTCCAATTGCTGAAATTGCTCCAAGCTCAAATAAAATTCTTTCAAATAAAGTTGTTTTGCCAGAATCAACATGAGCAAAAATTCCAATATTCAAAATCTTATTCGACATAGATTCCAAAACTTTTTAGAATTAGGTTTTTGCAAGAGTTCTTTGTTGTGGATGATAGAAGATGTAGAATAGTTATTAGAATTTTCAATTCTGAATTTTATTTAACAACAAATAACTCGGAGCTAAAGGAGATATTATTAAAATTTTATAAATCTAATTTTTCAATTTCTTCAATAAATAAATTATAGTTTTTTGAAAGAATTGGATTTAATGATTCACGATGAGCTTTTTCAAAAGAAGGTGTGTTATGAGTTTCTGAATAATAATTATCAAAATAATCTGTTTTAGAAAAATAATTTTTGCGTAAAATTAAATTATTATTTTTATCATATAAAAAAAATTCTAAATACATTTCTAAATAGGATTTTTGAATAGGGAAAATGCCAGTGAGAGCTAAAAGCATCCCATAATAACTTAATCCATAATAGGATAAATAAGTTTTTAAATCTGTATTATGAATTTTCATTTGAATTTTATAATCAAATTTTTCATCTTCTACATTTTCTCCAATAAAGCTATTATCAAATAGTTTAGAATATTTTAGTTGCTTTGCTAATGAATAGTTCAAATCTTCATATTTTAAAATAGATATAGTTTTCTCAAATTTTTTATAAAAGTAAAATGGTATTAGAAGCTCGGTGCGATCTTCAATTTTTATCGGATTAAGCCTCAGGTCGATAGTTGGAAGTATCATAATGGTTTTATTTTGAAATTTTGAATTATAAATTTTTTTAGTTGGAGTAAAATTTCTTCCAGCTTGGCAGTTATAAAAAAAAATAATTAGCATGAATAAAAATTTCATTTTTTTTTACCTTTAAATTCTTTTATAATATCGTTTATGTAATAATCCAAAATAGCTTCCTGAAAATGATAAAATCTTTGCAACATTCTAGTATTTTCAAAGCCGGATAGATAAGTTGCTTTTCTTTTTAAATTCACTTTCCTTCCATAAATTTGATTATTATTTTCTAGACTTTTAATTCTAACTTCTATATCAGCTTCAAAAGTTTCAAAAGAATTAAATACTAAAAAATTTAATAAGAAACCATAAATACTTTTCGTTAGAATTGTCGGAATAAAAAAAATTCCATAAAAAGTACTTCTAGTAAATTCTGAATTTTTAATGATTTTACAACTGAGTTCATAGTCAGCTTCAAAATCTTTTAAATTATTTGTATATCTAACTTTTTTAAATAAATTTGTTTTTTCGAGAGTGATTTTTAAATTTTTTGGTAAATCAAATTCTGATCTATAATTTACAAATTCAACTTCTTCTGCTTTTGGATAATAACTATCACCATATGGAACAAGTGGAATCATATTTAAAGCCGAATAGTTTGTCCCTTTATCTTCTCTAAAATCTTCACAAGCTTTTACAAGAAGAGTGTTACTTTTAAATTGATCAATTGAAGAAATATTATCATTAAAATTATAGGAATAATAAAATTTTTCTGGAATTATTTCTCCATGCGGAATTTGACATCTTAACAACAAAACCATAATAATAAGTATCAATTTATTCATTCTTTATCTCATTTTTATTTGAATTATATTTTTTATTATTATATAATGTTTCCTGTTTTTCTCATGGGTCAATTAAAAAAGCAGAAAATTTTTTCTCTACTAGCGATAGAGATTGAAGCGTTTCTGAATAGCCTCGGGTTTTAACCCGAGGATTCAGAAGTAGCGAAACTTAACTGCTTCGCAGTTAGCCAGTTTGCGATTCGCTTCCAGTGGCAACTGGCAACCTCGGCAAGATTTTGCCTGCGGTTGGTCGAGACGAAGTCTCGAATCGCCCCAAAAAAAATATTATGTAATTTTAATATTCCCAAATCTAATTTGGATTTAGCTCAGTGATTTTTCCAGTTGGAATATCTAGTGCATAATTTTTTTGTTCTACTGAAAAATATATAGTTCCAATGTAAGTTCGTTTTAGTTGTATGATTTGTTCTTCTTTCAACTCTCTCAATTGAAAACTAGTAAATCTGCGAATTGAAATTTTTTGAATCAGTTTTACATTTATAAAAAGATTCTCATTCCAATTTTTTGAATTATTCATCGAAGAAATATTTAGGGAATGCAAAATCTTATTAATTTTGAATTCATAACAATTTAATTTAATACATATTATTGTTTGCAAGTGATATTCCTCACCAATGCCACCAGTTATATAATTATTGGAATCTGTTTTGGAATATTTATATAAATTTGTATAATCATTACTAATTAAATTAATTGTGTCATATTCGATTCTTAGATCACCTTCATCTTCAAATCGTGAATAAAAAATAAGTGACTCATTATCAAACCAATCAATCACTTGCCTATTAAAAATATCTCTTAAAGATTTTAAACTATCTTTTGTTCTAATTGAAATTTTACAATCATACTTTGCTGGTAAATAAATTCCATCACCTCGTGAACCACAATTTAAAATTGAAGATTTAATAATATTTTTAGTTTCAGGATCAGTAATTATATAAAAATAAAATTTATCCTTGTTTGGACTAAAAATTGGTTTGGAAAGATAAACGTCAAATACCCAGCCTGTTTCATTTTCATAATTTACTTTGAGCCATTTGCCTTTTTGCTCATCTATGATTCCTTCTTTTTCATTTTCTGGAATTAACTTATGGATTAGCATTGATCCGAATGGAAGAAGTCTAATTGACTTTGATTTTATTGAAGGACTCTCTCTTAAATTTAAACCACTTGAAGGAGTGACAATCCAATTTTCTAATTTGATTTTTTCTTCTAACGATTCTTCTTTTTTTTTAAAACTAGGAATACAAAATAAATAAATTAAACAAAAGCAAAAAAAGAATTTCATCTTTAGTATTTTATTAATTACCTAAATTTTTACAATTAAAAAGTGAGACTATTCAATTCAGAACCTTGTATAAAAGGGACTTAAAAATAGTCTTGACTTTTTTTGTTTGTTAGAATAGAATTTTCACATGGTTACTAAAACTTTTACCTTAAAAGAACTTTATACAGAAGATGAAAGTATATGGATTTTTGAAAATGTAAAACTCATTCGAGAAGGAAAAATTGATGAAGTTGATTGGGCTAATATTGCTGAGGAACTAGAATTAATAGGAAAATCGCAATTCAGAGAAGTATATTCAAGAATGAAAGAATTAATTTTTCATCTTTTAAAATGGAAATACCAAAAAGATTTTAGAAGTAATTCTTGGAAATATTCAATAAGAAATCAACGTGGTGACTTACAAGAAATTTTTAATGATAGCAAAAATTTAAAAAATTATGCATTTCAGAATTTTGAAAGAGTCTATTCTGATGCTAGAAAACTTACTTCAGATGAAACTGGTCTTGAAAGAAATATTTTTCCTATTTCATCTCCTTTTACACTTGAAGAAATTATGAAAGAAGAATTTTTTCCGGAGTAAAATTTGAAATAATTTATTTTAAATATTTTTTATTGATATTAACATCAAAAGTATGAATATCATCCTATAAATAAACTTCTTTCTTAGGACAATTTTTATTTAAAGGAAGTTTGTATTTTCCAATTAAAACTGAATTGTTTAAAAGTCTTGGAGTTGCAAGACCAGTAATATAATAGTCACCTAGATAATGAAATTTTTCCGAAATAAAAATGAGTCTTTCTGTGACACGAGCATTACCCCAAAATAATTGGCTATAAACAAGATGATAAATTTTATTTCCATATTTTAAACTACCAAGTTTTTTTAGGAATAACTTTGAGCCTTCATACTCTTTATCCAGTTCAAAGTATCCTTTTGGTGCTTCATTTCTCAGAAGTTTTAATAAATCTTTTTGATTTAAACTTTTAAAATTTTTGTATTTAACATTTTTTATATTCCACGATTTGGGGTAATGATTCATATAATCACATTCATCATTTTCTTTTTTTATTAAATCTGAATTCATAAAAAAAGTAGAAATGAAGATTAGAATTAGGGTTTTTAGTTTATTCTTTAACAAGTAAATTTCCTGGCATACAGTTAAAATTGATCAATCCTTTTGTCGATTGGAAGAAAGCATTTTCACTTATCAATGAAAAACTAGTATCTTCACTTAAACTTCCATTCATAAATTTTTTCTAACTTAACAGGATAGTAAATTAAAACTCTGTAAGGCAAATACTCTGGGGGTAAATTATTAAGCCAATTCAACACATCTTCATCCATTGCCAAAAATTGAAATACTTTACCTTTACCGACTCTTTTCCAATTCTTATAATTTTCAATCATATATTTAAAATTGGATAAATTAAATTCTTATGAATCATTTTTTTTATGGTATTCCATTTTTCTTTTTAGTACTTTTTAAAATAATTATAATTTATTTATTTTGAAATCTATTAAGTCCTGAAAGACCATAATTTTATAACCATATAAATATAAGAGAATGGAATCAGCGGAAGACAAGCAATATCAACTATAATTGCAAATGGATAAAGTGGAATATATTCAGGCTGAACAGAACTGTATTCTCTGATTTTATCAATATAAATAAAATTTTTTTCGATTGGTATATTTCCCTTTTCATCAATTAATAAAAAATTTTTTATTCCATGAGAATATTTTATTGACATTACAAATATATTTTTTGGTAATTTTACAATTTCTATTTTTTGCCATGGTGAATTAGATTCATAAAGATTACTAATATTTAATAAATCATTTCCTTTATAAGCTACTAAACTAACTTTCCTATCACGATTTGAAATATGATATAATGAATCTTTTTTGTTTCCTAAATCTAAATATGCATAATTCTTAGAATGTTTGGCATGGATCAAATTTTTTTCAGTTATATTTTCAGGTAATTTAAAAACTATATTATCTAATCCATTGTTGTATGGATATTCTTTTACAAATCCAATTGGAATCAAAAAGCTGTTATCATGAGATAAAATTAAACCAGAATATTCAAAAGAAATTTTCCAGATTTTTAATTCGCTGATTTGTTCAAATAATTTACAGTTCATTTTTTCTACATATGGAGGAACAGAAGCATCTTCACTTCTAAATATTTTTATACAAAAAACGCCGTACTCATTTTCTATTTTAAATGTTTCTTTGTTTCCAAGATAAAAAGTATCTTTTAGATTTGTAATTGGAATTAAGCTCTCTTCATAAGTCGCATACTTTGGAAACGCTCTTTCATGAACCCATAAAGTACAAGCTTCAAATTGAAAAATTAATATCGGAAATATAAAACTAATTAGAATTATTTTCTTCCAATGAATATTTATTTTATTTGAAAACATACAGAGTAGCTTTAGTTGCGTCATAAATTAGTAAACCTCAATTCAGATTCTTGAACCAGTAAATTTCCTAGCATTCCAATTTTTATTCGCACTCACATTCTTCTCTAGTATAATATTCAACTCGATCAACTTGAATTACGACAGCATTTTTAAAATTAACTTTTAAAGCACCTTTTAAACCTTCTTCAATCCAAATCAATTCACCACTAAGTTCATCGATTTTTTTTCCATATATTTTTGCTGGATGTTCAAACATTTCTGTAGCTTGATTATATTCAGGTGAACCTTTTCCTTTAACTAAAATCAAATTATCTAAAAACTTTACTGGTTCAGTTTTTGAAGGATCTTCAAATCTTTCTTTAAAATTAGTTTTGTATTTACAAACTGTTCCTTTACATTTGTCTGCTGGCCATTTAAACGGACTGTTTCTATAACATTTTTCGTAAGAATTTCGACAATTTGACTTGGGAAAAATATAAATGGGAGTTTCTATTTCTTTAGTAAATTGATTCCAGTTGGAAGAAATAATAAAAATTAAAAAAATCAATTTATTCATTTTTTTTTAAATAATATTCCATAGCCCTCTTAGATAAATCATCAATGCTCAAATCTTCCCATAAATTTTTTCGCCATTCAGTATAATCAAAACTATCTCGCTTGATTAGCACAATAAATCTTTCAACTTCTAGAATATCTAATTTTTCAAATAAAGCTTGGAATCCTTCATGCCTAATCAAAGTATCTGTTTTCATAACTCTTCCCCTAATTCTATAAAACGAATTGGACTAATAATTTTTATTTCTTTAACAAAATCTTTTTTTTTTAAATACCTTTATCTACTGTAATAAAATATTTTGCAGAACCTTGAATTGCACTTGCTATATGAATTAAATCTTTTATCCCAAAACCAAGTTGTTGAAAATTTTTAGCATCCTCGATCAATTCTTTATTGCTAATAATTTTAGTATCTGTTAAATTTTTCCAAAATTGAATAGAATCTTTTGCTTCCAAGTCAGGATTAGCTGAATTTTCAAATTCTAAAATAAAACTCCAAACCAATTCTAATTCATTTGACTTTATTTTTTTTGGATAAATAATTTAGCTTCTGTTTCCAATTGAATTTTTTCTTGAATTTGATTATCAAAAGGTCTGTTAAAACAGCAATTATCCAAATAAACTCGAATCATATCAATTTTCATCAAATAGACTTAGTAACTTTCGCAAGTAAAAATCAATTTATTCAACATATAAATCTTCCAAAGTTTTTGGGACAAAGTTTGGATCACATTGTTTTGGTTCTTGTTCTGCTGTTAACTCAGAGTTTTTCTCTTGTCAAGTTAGTATCAGTAAGGTTAAGATTATTACAAAAATTTTACTTTTCATACTTTTTACTTTTTTTATAAGATATTTTAATCACAATATTCAGACGAAATATTTTCTAATACTCGTCTTTCAATATTGTATTTTTTACAACTCATATCAAAAAATAAATTATCATCAATTTGAAAAAAAATATAAGGTGGTTTAAAAAAAACTTTGTACAATCCATCTGGACCTTCAGGTTGGTGCTCATGATAAAAAATTTTTAATGGCTCTTCGTTTGAATAAGTAACTTTGATAAACTGTCTAAATTCATTTATTGGTGAAAAAGAAATTTCGCCAGTTATAATTGATAAAGATTTTACTTTTACAACACCTTCGTCACAATTGATTTTTGCTTTTGTGTATAATTTCATATCTTGAGGTAAAATTCTTTTATCTTCAAGAATTTTTATAGTATCTACATCAACTTGAATTTGATTACAACCAGTATAAATTTTACAATTTTTACAAAAATTTTTCGGTGGATTCCAAAATGAATAAATGACTAGCCCAAACCCAAAAAGAAATACTAAAAATAAAAATCTTTTTAAGTTGGTCTTATTTTTCATTTATAAATAAAACAAATTAAAATAAAGTTTTGTCAAAGAAAAAAAATTCTTCTAAGCAAGAGTTAGGGATTGAAATGGCATCAAAAAATTTTTTTATAAAATTTTTTGATGAGAATGGAAAGCCCGACCTTTTTGGAACAAAAAGGGAACTCCCAAATTTAAAAAAAAACTTGAGGCAAAGAAAATTTTTTCATTTGACAATCCTAAAATAAAAAAAATGTATGATGCTATGGAAAATAAATGCCAAGCTATTTTAACTATACTATTCTTATTCGTATTTTCTAATCAACTTTTTACTAAAGATACTAAAGAAACTAAAAATTCTCAAGAAGTAGATGCTGATTATGAAGAATTTAAAGCATTAAGAAAAAAAGAACAAGAAGCAAAAAAGGCAAAAGAGAAAGAACAAGAATATTTAGATTATGTTGAGTTTCAAGAATTTAAAAAGAGAAAATCAGCTGAGACAATTGAAGAACAAGAAATTGAAAAAAAAAGAAAAGAAGGAAAAGTCGCTTATTCACCATGGGCTGTTCAATATATCGGTGCATCAGGTATAGTTTTTGATTCCAATTTCAAGAACGGTAACTTTAGCCAATTTTTAGTAGCAGCAGAATACCATGAACCTTCTTCTAAATTTGGATTTAGACTTGGATTAGCTGGTTGGACATACAATTTTGCAAGTAAAATTCAAAATATTGAAAGAGACTATTTTTCTGTATTTTTTCTTTCTAGAGGAAATATTCTACCTTTTCTAATTTATGAACCTTATTTTTCAAGAAACTCCAAAATTTCTGGAAATAGTTTAGACTTTCATTTAGATTATCATTTTAAACCAAGACAATTTGTTGATCCATATGTATTTGCTGGTTCTGGAATTGGTGTTTGTGAAAGCGAATGTAATGTTATAAAATTATTTGTTGGAGCTGGTATAAGGGTTAATATCAAAGCAGGTTATTTTTTATCAGAATTTATGATTGATAAACCTTTCTTTGCAATTTCTGAATCAGATCGATTTAGCACCAATCCAAATCTTTTTCAGACTGGGTTTAGAATTGGTTTTGGTATTTTTTTGTAAAAACAATATTTAAGTTTCAATATTTAGAAAAATTTGAATTTCAGTTCCTTCGTTTAACACCGAGTTGACTTGAATTTCTGCTTCATGAAAGTCTAAAATTTTTTTCACTAGGTATAGTCCAAGCCCAGTTGATTTTTCTCCATGAGTTCCTGTTTTTCTTGATTTTTTTATTTTAATAAATATATTTTTCATAGTTTCTTCATCAATTCCAATTCCAAAATCTTTAATCGAAATTATAATTTTGGAATCTTCTTCTCTTAGACCAAGAATCACTTTTGAATTGGTATTTGAAAATTTAATAGAGTTTGAAATTAAATTGCTCAAAGCTAGTTGGAATCCCATTTTATTTCCAAAATAATGAATAAATTTTTGTTTAGATTCAAAAATTAAATCTATATTTTTTTTAAAACATACCCCTTCAAAATTTTTAACTAATTCGATTAACATTTCATTTAACTCAAATTTTTCTTTTTTATGATGACCTAAATAATCCATATTCATTGCTTCTAACAAATTATTCCCTAAATTAATAATGTAATCTATTGAAATTTTAATTAGCCTAAAATAGTGTTTATTTTTTATAGTTTCCTCTTTTTCATCTAAAATCTGAATTAAGGATTTGATAGCACCAGCTGGTGAAATAATTTCATGAGCAATTGAATTTAAATATTCATCTTTTTCAGATACAAGTTGTCTCAATTCATAATTTTCTTTTTGAATTTGATTTAATCTTCCATAGGACTCGTAAAATTGAATCATTGAATAATATTCTTCAAAAGTATTTACAAAATTATGTTTTAAAAAAATAGTTTTTAAATTTTCTTTTTTGTCCATCACGATCACTTCATAAGTAATCGTTTGACCTTTTTTAAAATTTGATTTATAAGTATTAAAAACTTTTTTTTTAGTTTCTTCACTCAAATGCTCAAAATGGATCAAAAAAGATTTTCCTAAAATTTCATCTTTCTTAAAATCATAAAAATCCAAATAAGCTTGATTGACTTTTATTAAAATTCCTTCATTATTTAAATATGCTACAGGAACTAAACTTGTTTCAAATAAAAAATTTTCTTCAATTTTTTTTCTATCCATATTGCAAAATCTAATTTGGTAAAATAATAAATCAAGCAATAAATATTTTTTTACTCTAGAAAAATTGACAATCAGCATGAGACTTCTGAATTTTACCCTAGAAAAAAATAATTTAATTCAAAGATTTTTACTTAAAATTTAGAATTGACCTAATAAAAAAAATTTCATCTAAATAAATACTTAATTCATAATTACCAAGAATTAATTTCTAGAATATTTTTGTTTATTAAAGAGAATTACAAAGTCATTACTTAAAATACATTAAAGAAGCCTGCAGCAGCATTCCCTTTGCGAGGAGTACCCAAAAACCACACCTGAGCACAAAGTGAGTAAGCTGAGTACTTAATTAAACTTTTTTCTTATAAATTAACCATTCTGCTAAAATAAGATTTAGAATCCAACCAAGTGCCATCAATAAATCCCTCACTAGCCCAGAAGGAACACTATCTGCCAAAATAAACCAAGGTAGATGAGTTAGTACTTGTGTGCTTGCTCCAAGACCGATTGCATAAGCTCTAAGCATCCATTCACCATGGGATTTAAATTTTTTTTCTAAAATTGACTTCAGTGCAAATAAAATTGAAATTGTCATTATAACACCAACTAGCAATCGCACATAATAAAGAGTGGGACCATCAGTTGAAACTTTAGGAAAAGAAATTGTCATATAAATCCCTGTTAGTGAAGTTATTATTCCAAGTAAAACCAAAACTCTTCCTGAAAATTTATGCCATTGGATATGTTTTGTTCTAAAACTTTTAGAAAATTGAAACGAGCCTAAAACACCATAAATACTGGAACATAAAATATGAAGTATCACTACAAATGGTGCAGTAAAAAATATAGCATTATCCTCAGTAATTTTGTTACCATTTAACAAATCTAAAACTCGTATTGTACCGCCTGCAATTGGGACTAACATTGCAAAAATTAATAATGTTGGAATTAACCAATTCTGTTTTTTTATCATTTTTATCTCTTTTTAATACACTTTAATTGGCAAAATATCATTTTTGATTTTTTATTCAAATAGAATTTTAAAGAAATTTTGCAATAAATTTTATTTTAATTTATTGAATGGAATTTTATTTGAAATAGAGATGTAATAATTTAAAATTAAATTGGTGATTTGAATATGAAATTATTTTATGCTATATGGTTGCTTTTTTTTCATTCTTGTACTTATGTTGAGAATGAATTAAATAAAAAACTTATTCCTAAGTTTGGTGCTGACTCAATTTTAGATCAGGGAATTATACATTTTGATAATGTGGGAAATATCACAGTTGAAATGAATAATTTAGAGTTTAGAAAAAACCCACTTTATTCACCATTGTCTTATATAGGCGTTTGGGTTTATAGAAGAGGAGCAGATCCTCTTAGTAATTGTTGTTCAGGTTCATCTAAAGATTGTGGACTTCAAGCAAACTCTTGTTTGTTAGGAGTTGGTTTTTCGAATGATCTTGGTTTTCTTGGACCAAATTATATAAACCGTGTTCCTCCAAGACCTTTTAACCAAGAAGCGGATAAATACTATATGCCTGTATATGTTTCAGAATCAAAAGCGATTCCTAGAGACTACCAAGGGGAATATACTTTATTTTCTGCAACTACAAATCCTGTTGCTGACAGAAGCCAATTCGATTTGTACATGGGAGTATTTTATAATGTGATTAACCCAAGAACAGCAAGACCACGTGCAATAAATGATGAAGCTCAAATTGGAAATAGAAAATACTTTACTAGAGTAGACCCAGATTGGCTTTCACCAAAAATTGAAATTGAATCTAGATTTTTTCCTCAGACTAGGGAAGATCCGGCTGGTTCAACTTATTCTATTCCTCATATGTTAACTTGGAATAGACTTCCAGAATTAGATAGAGATTTAGATAAAAGAGGAAGAGTAAGAATAAATGAAATTGGAAGTTTTATAAATAACCAAACAGCAAATGATTTTATAGAAATTTATAATCCTTCTAATGAAGATGTAATTTTAGATGATGTTTTTATTCAAAAATATACACCTGCAAATTGTATTACTTTTAAAGAAACTTCCAGTAAAGAAGATTTAACAGGTGTTAAAATTAAAGCAAAAAGTTTTTACACTCTTTCAAGAGTAGGTTCTACTTTACCAAATATAAACAAATCATTTAAAGAAATTACTGTTGGTGATGAAGATTGTTTTGCTTTAACAAAAGGTGCAAAATCAATTTCAATACCAATTGAAAGTGAAGATCCAAACACAGAAGGAGCTTCCATTCAAGGTGGGAGAGAAACTTTAACTGATCCAAAAATTATAGATTTTGTTGGACTTGAAGATAAAGAAAGAAAAAATAATTGGTTTGGAAATAATCCAGCTCCGAGATTAATTGGATCACGTGGTTCTGCTGTTTCACGTTGTCCAAATGGAATCGATACAAGAGATAATGGTGTAGATTTTACATACCAAACACCTAGTCCAGGCGTTTCCAATTCCTGTGTTGAAGCAACTTCAATTAATACTTTACAAGCTGGAGAAGTGGTTATTTCAGAAGTTTCAGTTCGGAATAATATTTCAGGTTGTGTTGATGGAGATGATGACTTTATAGAAATTCAAAATCGTTCTGGAAAAACTGTCAATGTTGCAGGTGCAAAATTATACTATATCACTTCGACTGGAACTGTTTCTGAATACTTCCAATTTGAAAGTTTTGTATTAGCAAATAATCAAACTTTAGCTGTTGTTTCGAAAGATTCTGGTTGTTTTAATTCTAGCACACTAGCTGGAAGAAATGTTTTATTTAAAACAATAACTAGTTCTGCTTTTAATTTATCAAGTACTGGGGCTTCAATTATTCTTACTCGAAATGGAAATACTTTTCCACTTACTCAAACTGGCCCTGCGGCAAATCAAGGTTTAACGATTGTTTTAGATAACATTGGATATGGTGATGCAAATGTTTATGAAAATTTACAATCAAATGTTATAGAAAATTATTCTATTTCAAGATGTAATTCTGTTGATGAAAATAATAATGCACTTGATTTTCAATTGGAAAGAAACACTGTTGGACTTTTAAACTCATGTGGTACAGCAAAACAAGTTGCAGGTTCAATTTCAGGAGAATTAGTAATTTCAGAAGTTCATGCAAATGCAGATACAACAACAGGGTTTGAAGGTGGAGCTTCCACCCCAAACTGTATTTCTGGAGATGATGATTTTGTAGAAATTTATAATCCAAGTTCTAGAGCAATAAATTTGGCTGGAGCAAGACTTTTAGAATTTGGTAGCACAGGAAATATTTCAGATACATTCAATTTTGGTTATACAATTATCGAACCAAATTCTTATTTAGTAATGATTTCAAAAGATTCTGGCTGTTATACTTCTGCTTCTATGGCAGGAAGAAATTTTGTTTTCAAAGGTGGGGCTGGTGGATTTGATATTAGTTCAGCTGGTTCAACAATTGCTTTATTTAGAAACACTTTTACAGTTCCAACACCTCAATTTGGTCCTCAATTAAATTCAGGTTCTAGTTTTGCATTAGACTATATTGGCTATTGCGGGAACGCTGCTTGCGCTGCGAGTAACTCTGTCGTTTTTGAAACAGCAAGAGCACCACATTGTAATTCTAGTTCAGCAACAGCTTTAAGAACCTCTAGAATTAGGACAAATCCAAATATAGATACAAATAATAATTCCACAGATTTTTCTTGTGGTAATAAAAACGGAAGACCTGGAGTAGCGAATTGAAATTTTTTATTTTTATATGCACACTTAGCATATTTTCAATAGACCAAGATATTAATCAAATTACTGGTGGTGGTGGAGATTCTGGAAAACCCACTCCACAACAAAACCAAACTAATAATTCAAATTCTGACATAGAAAATTTAAAAAAAGAAATGGAAGAATTAAAAAAAGAAATGAAAGTTTTAAAAGAACAGAAAAAAAATTCTGACCCTGAGTCTAAAACTGCTGAACCTTCCAAATCTGAAGAAATAAATCCTGAAGCAAAAAAAGAAGATACTTCTGTTTTAAATAAAACACTTGATGGATCAAAAGATGATGCTCCAAAAGAAAATCAGAAAACATATAACTCGTTTAACAGAGATTTGTTTATGAATATTCAAACTCCTGATTTTAAAAAAGCAATTATGGATAGATACCAATGGCAAATGACTTTTTGGACTCATGGTAATTATACAAATAATTCTGATCTTCGAAGACTAGATAATACAAACCAAACTTCTGTGGATAGAACAGATGATAAAACTAGATTTATTGCAGGAGGACTTCAGTTTGATAATTTTTTTCCAATTCATCCGAGATTAGATTTGCGTTTTGATATTTGGAGATTTGGTTTTTGGGGTGGTGACCAATTAGCTGGTAGAGACACAAATAATGATATACGTCAAACTACTGGTGGAGCAAATACAGTAAATTTTGGTCAATTGTACATTGATGCTCACTTAAAATTAAATCCAACTAGATCTAATAAATTCAGCCTAAGAGTTGGAAGACAAGATTATAGAATAGGTGGAAAAATATTTAGAGATTATTACCAAGATGATATTTTAGATGCTGTAGTTTTAAAATACTACCATCCAAAACTAGGAAGACTTGATTTACTTTTAATAGATGTATTTTCAAATGCACCAGATACAAGAGATGTAAACTTTATTCGTTTTTTAAGTTTTGATAACCAACAAGTAAAAAATTTTAATGGGGATTCTGCTACAACTAGGAATGGATTTTTGTATAGACTTCCAATAATCGGTGAATCAGAGTTTATTGGAACACATTTAGATGTAAGAGCTTTTTATTATTTTTCACAATTCAGTGGAACAAACCAACCATTTGGTGGAGCAGACAGAACCAATAATGGAACAAGTGGAAATTTTATAGATCGCGATTTTGCTGTTATGCGAGGATTTAGAATTAATGGTGGATATGGAACTTGGTTTCGCTCATCATTTACAGTTGCTGATAGTTTTGGTGTAGATAGAAAACTGCCAACAATATATTTTGAATCTAAAGATGTTGGAAATTCAGGAAAGTCCTATGGAATAGACCTTGAATTTTCAGCATGGAATAGAAGAATTCGATTTATGCCAACATATTTTTATGCAGATGGTGGAAGGTATTTTGCAGACGGCACACAATATTCTCATGGATTTGTTTCGATGAAAGGTGACCAAGTTGGTGGGTATTTAACAGACCTAAACTGGGGTGTTCATCCATCTGCATACACATCAGGACAAGGAATTGCAGACCTTCCATACAATAGAGACAGAAGATCAGGCACAGAAAAAAAACATTTAGGATTTGCATTTGGAATTTTAGAAAATTTATTTTTAAAATTAGATTGGTGGAGACTAACTGATACTTCAGAAATTACATTTTTAAATTCTGAAAAGCCAAGCCTTGGAAGAATTTTTAACAACAAAGATTCTATTCCTACAATTGAAAAAGATATTTTAATCAACACCTATCAAAGCCTATTTCCAAATAACCAAACTGTTATCAAAGCTTCTAGAAGATTTGGTACACCAATAGGTGAAGAATACAATATTGGTCTTGATTGGAATGTATTTAGAGGATTTAAAGTTTGGGCAACATTTGCAGTTTTTCGTCCGATGAGATATTTTACAACACCAGGTCTAATTCAAAATGCTCCAGAAGGCAGCACAACATTTACTGGATTTCAACTTGGAACCAGTTTGATTTTTTAGGAGGAATTATGATATTCAAAAAAATTTGGGCGATTCTTTTCCCACTTCTATACATTTCGCATAACTCTATTTATCCAAAAAGGGAAAAGTCGAGCCACAAAATAGTTCCGTTTGCTCTCGCAAACCCGCTTCGCGG
The DNA here is from genome assembly GCA_013297885.1 of Leptospirales bacterium. Classification (GTDB taxonomy): domain Bacteria; phylum Spirochaetota; class Leptospiria; order Leptospirales; family Leptospiraceae; genus UBA2033. The sequence goes on from JAAFIR010000019.1 coordinate 33,088, forward strand.
TATTTTGAGTCTCTATCGCATAACAGTGAGTAATCGAAAAAAATCATTCTTCAAGCGAAATCGAGGAGGGGTATTTAAATTATCATTTTTGAATAAAGAAAATTCAAAATCTTTTTCGAAACTAATTTCCGTATTCCCCCCGAAAGCTTCGCTTTCCATAGCCAAGCTATGCTCAAAGCCAGAATCTATATTGTATTTATTGTTCACAATTATAACTTCATTTTTAATAAATTGCTCCAAAGGAGATGCAAAGAAAATTTTACCAAATCCAGGTTATATTTTAGGTTCTGCAAGATTTCAAGTATTTTGGTCTGATCCCGGAGTTTCCAGAGAAACAGCAGTTGATAAAGGAATAGATAATGAATGGGTAAAATTTATTAATGCTGCTGAAAAAAAAGTAGATGTTGCTGTTTACAATCTTGGTCGTCAAGTAATCATTGATGCAATTGTTGCTGCTCGTGAAAGAGGAGTAAAAGTGAGATTAGTTGGGGATGTGGACGAATCACCAACTAATGGCTACCAAGCAATTTTTCGAACAGATATTCCATTTTCAGTTGGAAACTCAACAGGAATTCAGCACAATAAATTTGCAATTGCTGATGATAAATATATCATGATGGGAACTGGAAATCTCACAGATACAGATCTTATGATGAACAATAATAATTTTATGATTATCGAAAGCCCAACACTTGTCCGCTCTTACACTCGTGAATTTGAACAAATGTTTTTTGGGAAGTATGCTGGTAAAAAAGAACCAAAAACTACTGATAGAACTCATTTTGTTAATGGAACAAAATTAGAATTATATTTTTCTCCTTATGATGGAGAAGATGCGATGAATCGAATGATTGAACTTGTAGATAATGCAAAAAAAGAAATTACATATATGATTTTTGCACACACCCATGATGAGTTAACTACTGCATTAATTAGAGCGGCTAAACGTGGAGTATTGGTTCGAGGAATTCATGATTATACTTTTATTAGAAGCACTTCGATGGAAGCCCCAAGAATTTATAATGCAGGAAGATTTAATCCAACTGGACCTTTTAATAAAGAAGACGGAAACGAAAATACAAAAACTCCAGGGCTAAGAACTAGTGGTGGAAAACTTCATTGCAAAACAATGATCTTTGATGGAAATGTAGTAAGCACTGGTTCATTTAATTGGTCAAATAATGCAATTAATAATAATGACGAAAATATGTTAGTAATTCATTCACCATTAGTAGCAAATGAATTATCTAATCAATGGAACTCAATTTGGAATTATGGTCGTCCAATCACAAATCAGATCAAACATCCATCAGGTGATGTTGTAAAACCTGGTGAGGTAGTAATTTCAGAAGTTAACTGGGCTGGTTCATTTAAAAAAGGTGCGAGTTCGGGAAGTCCAGCTAAAGAAGATGTGTATATTGAATTGTTCAACACAACAGATCGCATAATCGATATTAGCCACTGGGTTATTACTTGGGATGAAGATGAAGTAATTCATTATGCAATCCCAGATGAATTTTCTTGGTTTGAGCCAGGTGTTCACAAAATACACCAAAGTAGAGGAAGACTTGAAATTCCACCTAAAGGATATTTTTTATTAAAGAATGCAAATCTTTCACTTCCAATTTTAAATCCAACTGCATTTGATAATGATTCTTCTGATAATAAATTTTCAGGAACAAAAAACTTTTCTTTAAGCCAAGCTTTTTTAAGAATAAGACTTTATGATACTAATATGAATTTGATTGATGAAGCTGGTGATGGTTCACCACCAAGTGCTGGGTTGATTGATCCATTTAATTTTAGAACTCATTCTATGGAAAGATTTTTTGATTCAACAGGTAAAGCTTTAAATGGAAAACATTTTGGAAGTTGGTATACTTCAAATGGAAATGATGGACTTGGAACAACTCTTGATCCACTTACAGGCAAAGGTAGACTTTCTGATGATTATTCTATTTGTGAAACAACTAAAGGTTGTACAGTAGGCACACCAAATGCAAGATTTAATTCTAATTTTGCATCATCAGCATCAAAACCTCGTAATGGAATATTAGGATTAACTAATATACCAATCGAAGCCTATTCTATTTCAGCAACTGAAGCTGTGATTCAAATGCGTTGGGCTGTTGTTTCTCCTCCATCTGTCTCAGGTACAAATTCAGTTAGAATCAGTCCAACTGATTCATCAAAACTCATAGTTGGAGTTAATCAAGTTAGTGGTGTTCTATATACTTTACAAGTGAATAATTCAGGTCTTGATATCACAAATAAAACAGTTGACGGAGGATTTGTCTCCTTTACTGGTTTTACAGAAAATAAAGCAAAAGTATTTATCTCTAAAATTTTTCCTTCAGAGTCTAGTGCCAATGGTGATAAAATTGAAATTACAGCTTCTAGTTCTGGAAATACAAAAGGGCTTGGAGTTTATTTTTTTGATTCAAGCACTTTAAATATTCCGACTTTGATATACCAAATAGGTGATGTAAATATTTCTGAAGGACAAAAAATTTTAGTTACAATGAATAAAACTTTCCTCAGTGATGATAAAAGATTTAATCAAAATCCAAGTATAAATATTAATGCAAATACTGCTTCTCAGTATGATGTTTATTCTCCAATTGGCGGACTAACCTCCACAGATTTAATTTTATTTTTATCTTATGATTTGAAAAAAACTTCTGAAGATATGATGTGTTATTCAAACCAAGATGGAGATGTTTCAGAAAATTTAATGAAATGGGGATTTAGATATATCTACAAAAATCCAAGTAATTATTTCTTAGACGGAATATTTCCTCTAGATCAAGTAAACGATTTTGAAATTCAAAAAAATTGTGCTAATTTAATCTCTGCAGGTTCTGGAACTTTTCTAGAAAGAGTTGCAAGAAATAGAAGAGCAACTGATTTTAAATGTATAGGTTGTGATTAGATTGAAGTAAATTTAGTTTTTAAGAATCAACTTATATAAAATCCAATCATAAAGAGGCGGGAACAAAGAGCTTGACCCCAAAAATTGGACAAAATATTGGAAGATTTTAGCGAGTAGTGAAGACGATTCTTTAGAAGGAGAGTTCATGAAAGCCAGAAAAACTTATGACCCTAAGTTTAGAGCAAAAGTAGCATTAGAAGCAGTAAGAGGCAAATTGACATTAGGTGAAATATGTAAACATTACAATATTCATCATAGTGTAGTGATTCGATGGAAAAACGAGTTACTAGAAAAATTACCATTACTATTTATGAAAGAAGCAGATTCTAATCTGAATGAGGCAATCGAAAAAAATGAAGAGTTGTATAAAGAGATAGGCAAACTTCAAATGGAGGTAAAGTATTTAAAAAAAAACTTCTTTACTAACATTAAATGAAAAAAAGAGTTTTATTGATAAAAATGAGACTCTTTCAATTCAAAGTCAATGTGATTTAATTGGGTTACCTCGTTCAAGTTTTTATTTTGAACCAGCAGAAGAATCAAAATTAAACCTAAAGATTATGAAATTAATAGATAAGCAACACACTAACGACCCAGTAAAATTTGGTCAAATCAAAATAGAGAAATATATTGAATCAAAATTAAAACTTGATATAAATAGAAAAAGAATTCAAAGATTAATGAGGATTATGGGTGCAGAAGGTGAATATCAAAAAAAGAAAACCAGCCTACCTTCTAAAGATCATATAATATACCCGTATTTATTGAAGAATTTTGATATAAATCAACCAAATCAAGTTTGGAGTATTGATATAACATATGTACCAATGAGAAGAGGATTTATGTATCTTGTCGCGATTATAGATTGGTTTTCTAGATATGTTCTATCATGGTCAATCTCAAATACAATGGAAAATAATTTCTGTATAGAAGCTCTAAATGAGTCATTGAAAAAATTTGGTAAACCTAAAATATTTAATTCAGATCAAGGTAGTCAGTTCACAAGTAATAAGTTTACAAGTATATTAGAAAATCATAATATACAAATAAGTATGGATGGTTCATGTTGATGGATAGATAATGTTTTTGTTGAAAGACTTTGGAGAACTGTTAAATACGAAAATATTTATCGAAGTTCATATGAAAATGGACATGATTTATTTTTTGGACTAAGGAAATATTTTGAATATTACAACGAAAAAAGAATTCACCAATCGTTAAATTATGCTACACCTAAACGAATTCATTTAAAGTAATTGACACAATTTTATTCACAAATTAAATTGTGTGGTACGCAAAAGTAGGAAAAAATAAAAATGCTTTAATTCATTTTTTGTTTTTTCTGAAAAATCTTTAACTTTTGTAGTAAATGTTTTGTTGAAAATAGAACGTCCTACTCGCTCTTAAACTTTCAAAAAAACTGTTCAGTATTTGGGGTCTACCTATCAATTTTTTCGAAATACTAATCATGTTACCAGATTGGAATTTTTCATATCAATCTTAAATAGTTGAATTATAATAATTTAATAAAATATTTTTTAATTCTTCAAACAAAATTGGTTTAGTCATAAATTCATTCATTCCAATCTTTAAACATTCTTCTTTATTTTCATTCATCACATTTGCAGAAAGTGAAATTATAAATGGTTGTTTTTTTAGATTTAGAGATCTGATTTTTTCAGTAGCCTCAATTCCGTTCATCACAGGCATTTCAATGTCCATAAAAATTATGTCAAAATTTTCTAGTTTAGTTTTTTCAACAGCAATTTTTCCATTTTCAGCAAGAGCTGGAAATAAAGATAATTTTTTTGCAAAATTTATAAATACTTTTTGATTTACAATATTATCTTCAACAAGTAAAACTTTTAGATTAGAAAGTTGTTTTAAATTTTTATCAGTTGGTGTATTATTTTTCTCATTATTGATTTTTTCTGATTTTTGTAATTCAAGAATAAAACTAAATGTTGAACCTTTACCAAATTCAGACTGAACCCAAATTTTTCCATTCATCAATTCAACTAAACTTTTTGAAATTGCTAAACCAAGTCCAGTTCCACCAAAGTTTTGCGAAATAGAGGAATTTTCTTGAGAATAACTTTGAAATAATTTAGACTTATCTTTAATTCCAATTCCAGTATCTTTTACATTTATTTGAATTTGATCTTGTTCTAATTTTTTTGCTTCTAAAAAAACTTCTCCAACTTCTGTAAACTTAATTGCATTTGAAATTAAATTTAATAAAATTTGTTTAATTCTTAATTCATCACCAAGATAAATTTCATTTGTAATTTCATCTATATTAAAATGCAGTTTTACTTTTTCAAAATTAAGATTATGATTCGAAAAAAAGATTTGAAAACAATCTTTTATAGAATTGTCCAATCTGAATGGAATTTTATTTAATTCAAAATTTCCTGATTCTATTTTAGAAAAATCTAATACATCGTTTACAATGGATAATAAAATTTTGGAAGAACTTTTGATTGTTGAGACTGAACTATTTTTTTCATTTTCAGAAGTAGTAAAAAAATAAGATTCACTCATTCCTAAAATCCCATTTAATGGAGTTCTAATTTCATGACTCATTCGGGCTAAAAATTCAGATTTTGATTTTGCTAATTGTTCAGATTTATTTCTTTCTAGCTTAATTTCTTCATTTAAAATTTTTAATTCAGAATTATCTTTGATGATTTTTTCTCTGTCAAGGTCATATGCATCTTTAAAAAATTTTGTAGCTAAACTTATGAATAAAATTACAAAGAAGCCTGAATAAAAAAAATCAGCTTCTCTTTCTAAATCATTTGTATAAGGAATTACAATTTCTGGAAAATTTTTTGCAATCGAATATAATAAAATATAATTCATTAAACAAAAAACAATATAAATAAATTTTGAAGAAATTTTTGCAAAAAATAATAATCCAACAAATGCAAAAAGTACTAGTTCTAAATTAGCTGCCCCAGTTATACCATTTGAATAAAAATAAATTAAATCTACTAGTATATAACCAATCAGAATTAAAACATGTTTATAAAAATCTTTAAAGACTTTTTCAAAATAAAATTTTTTTATTAAATAGAATAGAATGATTAGAACAGTTGTTTGATATGGAATAATTTTGAATTCAAATTCTGGAGTCAAAATAAAACCAATCAAAATAAAAATAGACAATAAAGATGTTGAAAATGACAAAACTATTGAAAATAATTTTTCTTCGATTGGAATATTTTCGCTGATTCTTAATAGTTTATGAATTTTATACATTTGGTTGTATCTTTAAATCTTTTATATTGATTAATCCTATTTAATAAGTAATAATTTCCATTTAAAATTTAATTTTTTCCAATACAAGCGAAAGTGATTAGCGAAGCGAAGCGGTTCACTGAAAGGGAAGTAGCGGAAAGCACGCTTCGCTGGTTTTTGCATTCGCAAAAATTCGCCAAGCTCAAATTCTTCATTTAACATTTTGAATTAAACAAAAAAATTATTTTTTCAATTCCTGAATTTTTTTTTCAAGAATATCTAATTTCACTTTTTCCAAAAATTCCTGATTGCTTAAAACAATTTGCTCTTTGGTGTAATAATTTCTTACATTTACTGAATTAGAAACTTTTTCTTTTTCACCCACAACTAAAATGTATGGAACTTTCATAGTCTCAGCATTTCTGATTCTTTTGCCAAGAGTATCAGAGGCTTCATCAAGTGTTACACGGAGTTTTTCTTTTTTTAAGAATTGAAAAACTTCTTTTGCATAATCATAAAAATTATCACTAACTGGAACCACTCGAATTTGTTCTGGAGCAAGCCAAACAGGAAAAGCACCAGCAAAATGTTCAATTAAAAATCCAATAAATCTTTCATGTGTTCCAAGAGGACTTCTGTGAATACAAACTGGACGTTTGGTCTGACCATCTCTATCAATGTACTTCAAATCAAATTTCATTGGCATAAATAAATCTAGCTGTGAAGTGCTTGCAGTAAATTCGCGACCAATTGAACTTCTAATTTGAAAATCCATTTTTGGTCCATAAAATGCTGCACCATCTTTTTCAACTACATATTTTACATTTGATTCTTCCATTGCTCTGCGAGTGAGTCGTTCTGCTTTTTCCCACATTTCTTCTTCACCATGATATTTTTGGTTATCAGGATTACGAAGTGAAAGAACCATATAATAATCTTTGATACCTAAAATTTTGTAGTAGTATTCATGAAGTTTAATCACAGACTTAAATTCTTCTACAGCTTGTTCTTCAGTGCAATAAATATGTGCATCGTTCATTTGCATTCCCCTAACACGCATTAGCCCGAAGAGGGAACCAGAATCTTCATAACGATGACAAGTTCCATATTCAGCAATACGAAGTGGAAGCTCTTTATAACTTCTTGGTCTATCTGCAAACACTGTGTGATGAAATGGACAATTCATTGGTTTGATATAATAATTTTCGTTGTCCATTTGCATTGGCGGAAACATAGATTCTTTGTAATGAGGAAGATGCTCTGAAGTATAAAACAAACTTTCTTTTGTGAGAACAGGTGTGGTTACTCTTTGGTAACCGTTCTCTTCTTCAGTGTCTTTTCCCCAGCGTTCTAGTTCTTCTTTAATTACATTTCCACGAGGTAGCCATAAAATTAAACCGGGTCCAATTTTTTCTGATGTTGTAAATAATTCTAGTTCTTGTCCAAGTTTACGATGATCTCGTTTTTTGGATTCTTCGATCATGTAATTGTAATCATCTAATTCTTTTTTAGATTGAAAAGACACACCGTAAATTCTTTGGAGCATTTTATTATTTGCATCTGCTTTCCAATATGCACCAGAAAGTGCAGTGAGTTTAAATGCTTTTATCAAACCAGTTTCTGGTAAATGTGGACCTCTACATAAATCAAACCATTCACCTTGGTAATATAAAGAGACAGTTTCAGAGTTAAAACTTTCGATGAGTTCGACTTTGTATTTTTCACCCATCTCTTTAAATTTTTTTAATGCATCTTCTTTTTTTAAATCTTCTCGTTTGACTTTTAAATTTTCTTTTAAAATTTTTTCTATCTCAGCTTCAATTTTTGGAAGGTCTTCTATTGTAATTTTATCATCACCAAAATCTATATCATAATAAAAAAATCCTGGACCATTATCAATAACTGGACCAACAGTGAGTAATGCTTTTGGATATAATCTTTGAACTGCTTGACCAAGAACATGAGCAGATGAATGTCTATAAATTTCTTTGCCCAATTTATCTTCATATGTCAAAATTTGAATCGTAGAATTTTCTTTAAGTGCAAATGTCAAATCCACTTCATTTCCATTGACCACTGCACCAAGTGCTTTTTTTGCAAGACTTACACTAATTTCTTTTACAAATTCAGAAACTAACATTCCTTTTTCTACTTCTTTTATTTTTCCATCAGGTAAAGTAATTAAAATCATATTTCCTTGATTTCACAAAAAGTCTGTAAGTCTATTCGTTATTTTTTTGGGCTATGTCAGTTTTAGAGGATGGAAGTTAGATGGTAGAGAATAGAAATTCTAGAATCACATCCTCTAAACTGACCCGAGCTACAAAATGGTTCCGTCTGCCAGAGGCAGACCCGCTTGGAAAGCAAGCGGCATTTTGTATCTCTATCGCGTTAATCAAATACTTATATATTAATAGCTTCACCAAGCACATCAGCAGCAGCTTCCATCACACCCTCAGATAAAGTTGGATGTGCATGAATGATAGTTGCGAGATTGTGAACTGTTAGCTCAGTGGAAGCACCAACCATAAATTCAGAAATGAGTTCAGTTGCTGAAGCACCAATGATATGAGCTCCAAGAATTTCGCCATGTTCTTTACCTGCTACAATTTTTACCATACCAGTTGTTTGACCCACAGCTTGTGCTCTTCCGCTTGCAGTAAATGGGAAGCGACCAATTTTAATTTCATAACCTTGTTCAATTGCTTTTTTTTCTGACATACCAACTGAAGCAACTTCTGGATGACAATATGTACAACCAGGAATTAAATCATAATTAATCGCTTCGTAGTGAATATGAGAATTTTTTCCAAGTTCAATTGCAATTGCCTCAGCTGCTTTGATTCCTTCCATCGAAGCAACATGTGCAAGAAGTGGAGCTCCCGTGCAATCCCCAATTGCATAAATGGTTTCTGTGTTTGTTCTAAATTTAGAATCTATGTTGATAAAACCTTTGTTAAGATTTACACCAACTTCTTCTAATTTTAAATTTTCTGTGTTTGGTATAAGACCAATCCCAACAATAATTTTGTCGTATTCAATTTTTTCTTTTTCACCAGAAACTTTTTCTGAAATTTCTAACACGATAGAATTTGATTTTTTTTCAAAACCAGTTACACCTTTTGAAAGATGAAGTTTGATTCCTCTTTTTTTAAAACTAGTTTCAAGGACTTTAGAAATTTCTTCATCTTCATTTGGAAGCAAATGATCTAAGTATTCAATGATTTCCACTTCAGAACCCATTGAAGAATAAAAATCTGCAAACTCAACTCCAATTGCACCAGCACCAATAATTCCTAATTTTTTTGGAATGGTTTTTTCCACCATTGCTTCTCTACTTGATAAAACTAAATTGGAATCAAAATCTAATTTTGGAAATGGTTTTGACCTTGCACCTGTTGCAACAATAAATCTATCTGACTCTACTTCTGTTTCTTTGCCACTTGAATCAATTACAGAAATTAAATTTTTAGTTTTAAAACTTGCTTTACCATAAATAACCCCAACTTTATTTTTTTTCATTAAAAAATCCACACCTTTAGCCATTTGGTCTGCAACTTTTCGTGACCTACTGATTACTTTATCAAAATCTGGTTTTGGCAAATCTGAAATAATTCCAAATTCATTTGCGTGTTTCATTTCTTCAAGTAGATGAGCTGATTGTAATAAAGCTTTTGTTGGAATACAACCCCAGTTTAAACAAATTCCACCTAATTTTTCCATTTCGATGATTGCTGTTTTAAAACCTAATTGTGCGGATCGAATTGCTGCAACATATCCTCCAGGTCCTGCTCCAATTACAACTACTTGAAATTTCTCTGCCATATAAAATCCTTTTTGTATTTCAAAGATTAAGACTTAAATCAAAAAAAAAGAAATCAAGTCATTTTTTATTTTTTGAAAATGAGGAAAGTGAAATGTTTGGGCGATGTCTCATGAAAAAGTAAAGATTTTTTCATGAGACCCGAGCTACAAAATGGTTCCGTCTCTTCGAGACCCGCTTGGCAAGCTTGCTGCATTTTGTATCTCTATCGCTTGAATTGTAAAATTTTACAAAATCTGATTTGCAATTTTTTTTAGTACAGAATCAAATGTCCAGATTTCAGAATTGTTCATTCTGGCAGATGCAAGTAAATGAATGTCAACAAGACCTAATCCTTTTCCAATTAGATTTTCTTTGATAACAAAAAGTCTCATTTTATCTTCTGAAATAATTTCAAGAGTTTGAATTTTTTCTAATTTAGTTTGGATTTCTTTTTTTAAACCACCAATTACTAGTTCAGTTAAAACATATGGATGAAGAAAAACTTGGTCTTGTTCAATTAATTCAGGAAGTTTTTTTGTGTCGTTTTTTCCTTTAAAAAAATCAATCCAAACATTTGTATCAACTAAAATCACTAACGAACTCTACGAACTGATTTTATATTTTTTTGTTTACCAAAAAGTTTTGCGAGTTCCTTTCTTTCATTTGCTGAAATTAATTCTCTTAAACCCATTTCCACAATTGCTTTTTTTGTTTTAGTTGGGTACAATTTAGTAACTGTCTCTAATAAAGTTTCTTCAATATTTAATGTAGTAGTCATATATAAAAATATATTCATTGATATATAAAATTTCAAGTATAATTTTATTTCATATTTAAATAAAATTCTATTTTAATTTATCACCTTTTATTTTTTTCTCGCAATCAGAACAACCAAAATCCAAAAAATAATTCCAGGAATACTCTAATAAATTGCATTTTCGTTTAGAGACAAAAATAGCATTAAAGGAAATAATGGATAAATAAGACTAATCATACAACGAATTAAAAAATATACATCATTACAAAATCAAAAATTTTGAATGAAAAATAAATAAATTATTGCTTGAAAATTCTCTCATTCCAGTTTAATTTTTACTTTGCAAACTAAACTGTTTTGATCAATGGTAATTTTGATTTTAATAAAAATTATTTTTAGGAAATGGTATTTTTCGTGGCGAACAAAGCGATTAAGGTAGAGAACGAAGTTGTAAAGGAATTAAAAGAAGGTGCAGAAGATTTAGATATTGTAAAAATTGGTGTAGATGTTCCCGGTCTTGTCTCAATGATCAATGAGAATAATATTCGAATGTATGATGACGAAGAATACACGATGAATGATGTCATTCAAACAATAATCGAAAGTCGTGCATCTCTCAGTAGTTTTTTTCTTTTAGACATTGGAGCAATTTTCAGAAGATATAAATTGTGGATGCGCCATATGCCCAGTGTAAAAATGTTTTATGCCGTAAAATGTAATTCTGACAAACTACTACTTAGAACCTTAGTTGATTTAGGAGTAGGTTTTGATGTGGCTTCAAAAGTAGAAATTTCTACAGTAAGAGAATTAGAAGTTGATCCAGATAAAATGATCTTTGCAAATCCAGTAAAAGAAATCAATCATATCACTTTTGCTGAAGGTGAAGGAATTAAAAAAATGACCTTCGATAATGTTGATGAGCTCAAGAAAATTTCTGTCTTCCATCCGAATGCAGAATTAGTTTTACGAATTCTAGTAGATGACTCGAAATCTAAAATGCCTTTTGGAACAAAGTTCGGTTGCCCCACTTCGAATCTTCCCGGAGTATTTGATTTAGCAAAGACATTGGGCTTGAACATAATTGGTGTTAGCTTTCATGTAGGCTCGGAATGTGAGAGTTCCACCGCGTATACAGATGCGATTATCCTCGCTAGGGAAGTTTTTAATACTGCTAAAGGATATGGATTTGAAATGAAGTTACTCGATATTGGCGGTGGATTTCCTGGTCATGATTCAAAAGAATTAGAAGATAAGTTTATTGAAATTGCAACTGCCATAAATGGGCAATTAGAACTGTCATTCGCTGATGTTCCCAATCTTGAAATCATAGCGGAACCAGGAAGATTCTTTGCGACAAGTTGTGGGACTTTAGTCACTAATGTAATCGGACGAAAAATTATCTTTAACTCCGATTCCGAAAAAGTGCTTCATTATTATATTAACTCAAACATTTATGGAGTATTTAATAATATTGTATTCGATAAAGTGACTCCAGATTTTGAACTAAGAAAACCCGCAGGAGAAAATGCTCTACTTTACAAATCGGTGATCTTCGGACAGACTTGTGATAGTATGGATAAGATTGCTGACGGACTCATGCTTCCAGAACTTGTATGTGGCAACTGGCTAATCATCCGTAACCATGGAGCTTACACAATAGCTGCCGCATCTAAATTCAACGGGTTCGAACTAGAAGATGTGAACTATGTGTTTACGTTTTAAATTTTTGACACAAATTGCAGAAAAAATGTTCAATTAGATTTTTCTCCAATTGAACATTTAGATACAACCTATCGTGAAAATTTTACTTGTTATTATTAGTTATCTTTTTAGGAATTAGAAGAATAAAAACAATCCAAAAAATAATCCCTGGAATACTTAAATAAGAAATATTATCACCTTTCTCAAAAAATAATAGAATTGGAAAAAAAGGATAAAAAATACTAATCATTGAACGAATTAAAAAATATACATCATGAGGATGTTCTGGAGTAAATAGAAATAGAATAACAGCAATTGTTAAATACAAAATTAATATTTTTTTCTCAAATGATAATTTAGAAGGGAAATCTTTCATAAAAACTCCAGTTAGTTTTTTTCATCACAAAGATATTCCACGGGGTAAGTTCCTTCAGACTTGTAAGAATGTTCTTGGTAAATAACCCATTTCCCTGAATTATTTTTATGATATAAAATTCTTTTATCCCCAAAACCACCTGCATTAAATAAAGTGTATTTTAAAATATCTGGTTTTTTATCATTATTCAAATCAATTGCATATTCTAAAAATTTTATTTGATGTGGAAGTTTTTCTTTTTTAAGATTTATTTTATTTAAACAAGAAAAACTTTTAGGTTGTGGGTAAATAACTAATCCTTTTAAATAATCTTGGTTGGTTTTAATAAAACTATTGTATATTTTATTATCTTTATTATCAGCAAAAACATTAAATCCTGAAATAGTATTTTCTCTTTCAACTAAAAAACCTTTATCAAATGATGTATCTCCCGAACTATCATGCTCTTCAAATTTTACTGATTTCACTTTTAATTCAATTGGAGATTTTATTTTTTTTGAAAATGGATAAAAATTAATTTTAGATCCGATCTTAGGAGCAAATGTAAAATTATTTGATGAAATGAATACTTCTTCTGATTTAACATTATTTGGACAAGGAGCCATTTCAAGAGAACTTTCATCATCAATAAAAATAGAATCTATTAAATTTCTATTGCTCAAATTTTTTTCTAAATATCCATCAAATACAAATCCTACATTTAATTTATAAGCTACTTTTACCCAAATTCCTTTTTTACCTTTTGAGTAATGAGAAATTTTTATATCTTCTACTTTAAATACAATTGCATTTTTTGGAATAGTTTGAATCAATTCTGATTTTATATATGGAGATTTTCTCATTTTTAAACCAGATTTTACTTTTACAATATAAGAATTGTATTCATATACAGGTTCAGTTTTGGTTTTAGTAGCCTGTTCTATTTTAGCTTCAGGTTTTTCTTGTTCAGTTTTTTTTAAATCTTCTTTGCAAAATAAAATGAGTAATATAAATAAAATATAATTCATTAGATTAGTTTGAAATAGTTTAAAATTATTGTAAACAAAAATTCGTTTAATTAGAAATTCGAGTTTCATTCTTCAAGAATTGATGGATCTCTAAAAATTAAAAAATCAGTTTTAAAACTAATCCATATATTTAATTTGGAATTATGGACAAAATTAAAGTTGCAATAGCTGACGATCATCCTGCAATTTTAGAAGGAATGAGGATCATATTAAAATCAGATCCACGTTTTTCTGTTGAAGCTTGTTTTCAAAATTCAATTGAAGTTTTAAAATTTCTCGAAGAAAATGAAATTTCTATTTTAGTTTTAGATATTGATATGCCTGGAGCAGAAAATTTTAAACTATTAAAAACAATTAAAGAAAATCATCCAAAAATCAAAGTAGTGATCTACACAATGCATGAAGGTTATGATTATTTTTTAGAAGCAAAAAAAAATAATGCTAATGGTTATGTTTTAAAAACAGAAACAATTACTTTTATGCCAACAGTTTTAATAAAAGTATTTAAAGGGGAATTTTATTGTTCAGAAGAATTAGAAATTCATTTAAGTAAAGAAGGGAAAAAACAAATTTTAAAACCAAAAGAAAAAGCAATACTTTGCTACATCGCTAGAGGTTTCAATTATGTTGAAGTCGGTAAGGCTCTTGGCATTTCCGAAAAAACTGTTGAATACTATATTTATAGTTTGAGAAAAAAATATAATTCCAACACAAATGCAGAATTATTATTGAGACTTTCAAATGAAATTATTTTAAAGGAAGTTTAATTTCGCAGTTTGTTCCCACTCCTACTTCACTCTCCAAAATTAAACTTCCACCTTGAATTTGTAATAAATATTTACAAATAAATAGTCCCATTCCAGATCCAAGTTCTCCTCTAGTCCCAATTGAATTTTTAAAATTTTCACTACTAAATAGTGAACTCAATTTTTCTTCACTCATTCCAATTCCGTGGTCTTTTATATAAAGATAAAAATCGTTTTGTTCTGTTTTATGATAAATTTTAATTTCAGTAAACTTTTCAGAAAATTTAATAGCATTTACAATTAAATTGTTTAATACCTGACGTAAAAAGTTTTTATCAGCATAAATTTTAACACTAGTTTGAATATTTGAAATTAAAGAAATATTTTTTTGAATAAATAAAGGCATCAATTCAATTTTTATACTATCTAATAATTCTTTTAATTCAATTTCAACTTTTTCTACTTTTAAATTTCCTGATTTTAATTTGCCAATGTCCAAAAGTTCTTTTATCATTTTTAAACTTAGTTCAATATTTTCTTTGCACATTTTTAAAAAACTTTTACTCTCTTCATCTGTTTTTGGAATTTTCCTATTTCCTAATATTTCTAATAAATTAAATACTCCTTGAAGTGGAGTTCTTAGATCATGTGAAACAATTGAAACAAATTTATCTTTAATTAAATTTGCTTCTTCTGCAATTTCTTTTTGCTCTTTATATTCTTTTGTTCTTGAAATAACTTTTTCTTCTAGTTCTAAATTGATTTTTTTCAGATTAAAACTTAATTCTTCAATTTCGTTTAATGCAAAAGAAAAATTTCTAGAAATTAAAATTGAATGTGAAAATAAAAATGCAAGTAGTGCTTGGGGAAATAGAAAAGAAGTTTGAATAATTGTTAAACTATACAACATATCATTTACAATTCCAATAAAAAAAATTACAGTTCCAATAAAAATAATAGAAGCACTATTTCTTTTTTGAATCATTGCTTTCAAAAAAATATAAAGTAAATAACATAAACAAATTAAAGTATAAATATGATAAATTGGAGTTGAAAAAGTATAAATTTCTGAGGGAGTAAACAAAACAAATAAACAAAATAGACCAGATATAATCCAAATGGTTTTTCTAAATTTGATATTAAAATCTTTTGGGAAAACTAATTGTAAAAAATGACTAAAACATGGTAATGCAAGATAATAACTTAAATATTCAATTCTACTGAATAATAAATATGTTCCATCTCTAAATTTTTGATTTAACAATTTTTCATCATTCACTAAAAGTTGAAAAAAAATGCACAAACAAAAAAAACTAAATACTAAAGCAGATTTATCTTTGTAACGAATCAAAAAAATCACCAAATGATAAATGACCATTGTGAAGAGTGAGCCATAAATAAACAAAGTGTTGTACATCTTACTTTCTTTTAGATCTCGAATTAAACTTTCTTTCCCAAATTGAATAGAATACCACAATCCGCCATCTCGATTATGAAAATTGGAAAGATGAATGATTATTTCCATTTCATTAGTAGCATAGATTATTGGACTTAAAGTTGGTCTTAATTCAGGGACAGAATCTTCCCTTCTCTTACCAACTTTTCCATTTGAAACGATTTTTAAACCATTCAAATAAAAATCATAAGCAGTACCAAGCTCTGGTATTTTAAATATTAATGATTTAGGAATTATTTTTGGAAGTTTGATAACTAAACGATATGTTCCATACCCGAATCTTTTTTTATAAACTTTTGTCCAAACCCCGGGAACTTCTATGAATTCTTTTTTTTTATTTTCTGTTTCAATAGATAAATCAATACTTAATACTTCATTTAGTAATAAATCAAATTCTTGTCCAAGTTCAAACTTCTCTTTAGCTATTTCTAATTTTTTAATTTCTAAAAATTCATCAGGATAAAATTCCCAAGCCCCATCTAAATTAATAATTTCTTTTTCAAAATCAAAATCTCTTAAATCAATAACACCTTTTTTTGCTTCAATTTTTTTTTGCTGAATTTTATCTGCACAAGAAAAAAATAAACTAATAAATAAAACTAAACTGAATAGTTTTTTTTTACTCATCTAGAAATTACAAACCAATGAGATTTTTTAGAATCAAGTTCAATATGAATTCCTTCTAAAAAATCTTTTTTGGTTCGTTTAAAACTTTGATTATCCATTATATCTTTAAAAATAATTTCTTCATTTTTAAAATCCTGAATTAATTTTTCTATTTGAATTGGTAATTTTAATTTTCCATAAATTTTTTCTGGGTAAGTATTCAAAATGAATATTTCAAAAAAATTTTCAGTAATGATAAATTTTAGAATTACAAATTCTACATTTTCATTTGGATAAGACCCTAAATTAGAATCAATTAGCTCTGAAGTTTTATCTTTTCGATTTTGAATTTGAACAAAAGCTCTCTTGTAAAAATCATTTGTATTTTCATCAAATTCATTTTGTCTTCTACCTAGTTGAACAGGAGTTTTAAGCTCAGAACCCCTACTCTGTCCTTCATGATAAAGAATTGCTCCATCTAAAAAACAAACTAATGCAAAATAAGAAAATGAATTTTCTCCAAAATGCGAGAATCCTCTTTCTTCATCGTGATTTTCAATAAAGCGTAATGATTTAGTTTGATACTCTTTATCAGCTTTTAAATGCAAATAAACTTCTTTTTTGTCTGAATTTTTCAAACGATCGTATAAAGTTTTATCATAAGTACAATCAAAACCCATTTCTTGAAGTTCAAATTCTTTGTTCCAATAAACTTCTGCTATAAATAAAAATTCTGGTTTTTTCTTTTTGAGAAACGGAATAATTTCTGTCCAGTATGGAAGTGATTTTACACCATGAGTTTTTTCAAAAACATCTGTAAGCGGAAGCATCGCCATATCACATCGAACTCCATCAGCAATTTCAGAAATATCTTCAAGAATTTTTTTGTGAAGTGAAATTACATTTGGATTGGAAAAATCCCATTGTACAGTATCTGACCAACCATCAAAAAAAGGATCTCTTCCATAATAATAAATTTTTCCGTTTTTATGTAAAAATGAATTTTTACAAACTTCCCCTTTTTTTTCTAAAAAATAATCTGGAAATAAATCAATATAAATGGAATCTACTGAAACATGGTTAGGGACAAAATCTAAAATTAATTTTTTTCCTAATACATTTAATTTAAATTTAAATTGTTTAATTTCATATTTATGATTTGCTATAGATAAATTTGGGATGTATTCAAAAATTGAATAAGGCGAACCTATAATGTCTTTTTCATTCAAATCTTGCAGAGCTTTACCAAACTCTTTTTTTAATCCATCATGAGATTTACAAATCTCAACAGATTTTGGGGAAGGTTTCCAGATTCCCATGAGCCAAACAGCATCTGCAGAAGCAAATTCAGGTTCTTCAAAAATTGAATCAGGTATTTGTATCAGTAAAGATTTTTTTTCAGCACAAAAAATTCTTGTGTTTAATTGATAAATAAAAAATTGATTTAATAAATTCTTTTCCATGAGGTTAATTTTGAAACAAACAAAAATTACTTATATACTAATTACAATCCTTCTTTTCTCGCAAGCTTTCTTTTGTAAAAAAACAGAAAAACCTTTAGAAGAAAAAGAGGAGATAATTGAAAGTTATAAAGTTAGCGACAAAACTTGGGATGGTGATGAAAAAACTATTCCAGAAGTGATGCAAAAAGACAATCCAATAGCAAATCCACAAGCAACAAAAGGTGGAAGTTTTAGATTATACGGTCACCAATATCCAAAATCGTTAAATTATTATTTAGAGCAATATTCCACCACTGCTAGAATTTTTACTTCACTTTTTGAAACTTTAACAATTAATCATCCAATTACACTTGAAAATATTCCACATTTAGCTAAAGCTTGGAAAATTTCCAAAGACAAAAAAAAATTCACTTTTGAAATAGACCAAAATGCAAAATGGTCAGACGATAAACCAATTACTGCTGATGATGTTTTATTCACTTTCAAAACAATTATGGATCCAAAAAATAATACCCCTGTATTTAGAATTGGACTTTCTCGTTTTGAAGAGCCAAAAAAAATTGATGAGTTTACTGTAGAGTTTACGGCAAAAAAAATCCACTGGGATAATTTTAATACAATTGCAACTGGACTAATGATTTTGCCAAAACACTATTATGAAGGAAAAGACTTTAACAAAGAAAATTTTGAATTTCCTGTTGTAAGTGGTGCTTATAAACTTGTCGATGTTAAACAAAATAGATACATTAGACTTGGAAGACGTGGGGATTATTGGCAAAGGGCTTATCCGTTTGCAAAAGGAAGAAATAATTTTGACGAAGTTATTTATAAATTTTATAATGAAGAAGGAATTGCATTTCAATCTTTTGTTAAAGGGGACATAGATTTTTTTCCAGTGTATCGTGCAGCAACTTGGATTGACCAAGCTAAAGGTGAAAAATTTGATAAAAATTTAATTCTAAAACAAAGAATTTTTAACCAAAAGCCAATTGGATTTCAAGGTTGGGCAATGAATATGAGAAGAGAAATTTTTAAAGATAAAAAAGTTAGAAAAGCTTTAGCATATCTAGTGAATAGAAAATTGATGATTGAAAAATTAGCATTTAATCAATATTCACCAACAAACTCCTATTACCCGGACTATTATTTAGGCAACGAAACCAATCCAAATGAAGAAATTGATTTTAACGTTGAAAAAGCAAAAGAGTTATTTAAAGAAGCTGGATACATCCAAAATGCAAAAGGTATTTTAGAGAAAGATGGAAAAGAGTTTAGCTTCACAATTCTAGATAGAGATAAAAGTACAGAAAAATATTTTACAGTCTTTATGGAAGATGCTAAAAAAGTTGGTGTCAAAGCAAATATTGAAACCACAGATCTGGCTGGTTTTAGCAAACGAATTGATGAATTTGATTTTGATTTGGCTTGGACAGCATGGGGTTCAGGAGTATTTAAAGATCCTGAAGGAATGTGGTATTCCAAATATGCAGATCAAAAAATGCAACAAAACATAACTGGATTTAAAAACAAAAAAGTGGATGAACTAATTGAAAAACAAAAATCAGAATTTTCAAAATCCAAACGAGATATGATAGTAAAAGAAATAGACAAAATTATTTATGCAGAACATCCATATATCTTACTTTGGCATTTAGATAATACTAGGCTTTTATATTGGAATAAATTTTCTACCCCTGAAATTCCACTTGGAAGATATGGCACTGAAGATTTTGCTACTGATTATTGGTGGTTTGATAAAACAAAATCTGAAAATCTATCAAAAGCAATTAAAGAAAATTTGACCCTGAATCCAGAAATCACAGAATTTAAAATTCCACCAGATGCTTTTAAATCTGAAGAACCAAAACAAGAAATTAAAAAAGAAAAACAATCACCCAAAAAAGAAACTAAAAAAAAGAAGAAAGTTAAAAAATAATCCTATTTTTTTTGCTGATTTTTTCTCACTTAACATTGATTAAACGTTAAATCATTAAGTTAAGTGAGAAAACAACTACCTTTTTATATATTAATTCTCCATTTCACTTTGAAAGCTAAATCAAAAAAAAAAAGTATATAATTTTTTTTTAGATGATTTAATTTAATTAATTATTTTACAAAATTGAAAAATATTTATATCAACAAAGTAACTCGTTTAATTCTTCTTGAAAAAGTTTTAAAACATTTTTATAAGTTTCACCTTGAAATGCTACCCAGTTTTTCATGGGTGCACCACCTCTAAGTGACTCCCATAAAACTGCTTCTTTTATTTTTAAAGCTTTTGTTAATCTATCTTTAGTAAAATAAAAAATGACTCTTTCTTTATGATAGCAACCAACAGGTTTTTTTAACAAAAAAATTGTTGGTATTCCAAACATAAAACTTACTCTAAGTTCAATTGGTAATTTTTCAACAATGGATTGCAAAACTGGATGAGGTGGTTTTGAATTCGATTTTTTCTTTGTGATAATTTTTTTTTTTGAAGTCATTGTATTTCCTAAATTTCTTTTAATTTTTTTAATTAAAAAAAAGATTCACTTTAATCAATTAAAATTTTCAACCATCTAAAACTAGCGAAAACGATCAACTCGTGGTCAAAAAATTGTGGATGCAATTTTTTTGACCGAAGAGGCGAGCGTGTTTTTTGCAAGCCTCAATTTAGAAAAATCTTCTTTTTGTGCAAGTGATTGGTGAAGCAAAAATTCGCCCAATTTTTAATTCCTAATATTTAATTTTTAAATGACAATATAGATTTAAAAAAAATCATTCTAATTGAAGTTAGTTTTAGACTAATTAATAAATACCTATTTTTCAGGATAATTTTATGAAAATTCATGAATACCAAGCAAAGGAAGTTTTGCGAAGACACAACGTAGCTGTTCCTTTTGGAGTTGTAATAGATAAAAAAGAAGATGGACCAAAAGCTTATGAAGAGATGATTAAGTATTCTCCAGTTGTAGTTGTTAAAGCTCAAATTCACGCAGGTGGTAGAGGAAAAGGTGGTGGAGTTAAAGTCACTAAAACTAAAGAAGATGCTCTTGCTGCTGTTGATAAAATTCTTGGAATGCAATTAATCACTCCACAAACTGGTCCTGAAGGAAAAAAAGTTTTAAAAGTTTATCTTGAACAAGGTATTGAAATTGACAAAGAATTTTATCTTTCGATTTTACTAGATCGTTCCGCAAAAAAAACAATGTTTATGGCATCTCGTGAAGGTGGAATGGACATTGAAGAAGTTGCTGAAAAACATCCTGAAAAAATTATCAAAATCCAAATTGATACTGGTGTCGGTATTCAACCAAACCAAGCAAGAGAACTCGGTTTTGCTCTTGGACTTTCGGGAGATGCTTTAAAATCTTCAGTTGGATTTTTTACCTCTCTTTACAATGCATATATGAAAGAAGATTGTTCTCTTTTAGAAATCAATCCTTTAATTCTCACAAAACAAAACCAAATTATTGCTGGTGACTGCAAAATCAATTTTGATGATAATGCTTCATACAGACATGAAGAAAATTTAAACTTCAGAGATAAAACTGAAGAAGATCCATTAGAGCTTCAAGCATCTGAATTTAATTTGAATTATGTAAAACTTGATGGGAACATTGGTTGTATGGTAAATGGTGCTGGACTTGCAATGTCAACAATGGACATCATCAAACTTGCTGGTGCAGAGCCTGCAAACTTTTTAGACGTGGGTGGTGGAGCAAACGTAACAACTGTTACAAATGGTTTTAAAATCATTCTTGGTGACCCAAATGTAAAAGCAATTTTTGTAAATATATTTGGTGGAATTGTGAGATGTGACCGAGTGGCACAAGGAATTGTGGAAGCTGCAAAAGCTGTAAACATCAAAGTTCCATTAATGGTTCGTTTAAAAGGTACAAATGCTGAAGAAGGAAAAAAAATCCTCGCAGATTCTGGACTCACAATTGTAGTTGCTGATGAATTAAAAGACGCGGCAGAAAAAATCCCAGCTTTAATTAAATAAGGAAATAAATATGGCAGTTTTATTAGATAAAAACACTAAAATCGTTGTGGGTGGAATCACTGGTAAAGAAGGTTCTTTTCACACAACTCAAATGATAGAATACAACACTCCTTTTGGTTCAAAGGTAGTTGCTGGTGTTACACCTGGAAAAGGCGGAACTAAATCCGAACACGGAGTTCCAGTGTTTAACACTGTAAAAGATGCAATCAAAAATGAAGGTGCAAATGTATCTGTAATTTTTGTTCCACCAGCTTTTGCAGCAGATGCAATTTTGGAAGGAATTTTTGCGGAGATTCCACTTGTGATTTGCATCACAGAAGGAATTCCTGTTCATGATATGACTAAAGTTTATTCAGTTTTAAAAGGATCAAAAACTAGATTAGTTGGTCCAAACTGTCCAGGTGTAATTAGCCCAGGTAAATGTAAAATTGGAATTATGCCGGGTTTTATTCACAAAGAAGGTCGCATTGGTGTGGTTTCTAAATCTGGAACATTAACATATGAAGCAGTGGGTCAATTAACTAACGCTGGTCTTGGTCAATCCACTTGTATCGGTATCGGTGGAGATCCAATTATTGGAACTTCTCATATTGATGCATTAAAGCTCTTAAACGAAGATCCTGAAACTGATGGAATCATCATGATTGGTGAAATTGGTGGAACTGCTGAAGAAGAAGCTGCTGCATTTGTAAAAGCAAATATCAAAAAACCAATTGTTGGTTTTATTGCAGGACAAACTGCTCCTCCAGGAAAAAGAATGGGTCATGCTGGAGCAATCATCAGTGGTGGAATGGGAACAGCAAAATCCAAAATGGATGCAATGAAAGATGCAGGAATTCATGTTTGCCAATCACCTGCTGATATGGGTGCTACTATGAAAAAAGTTTTAGGAAAATAATTAAATGATTTTAAAAAGTTTGATTTTATTTTTTGCAATTGGTATTTTTTCGGAAGAAGGTAAAATTGTTACTGGAAATGATAAGGCAATTAAAGTTTCAAAATTAAGTATTAGAGAAATTGTACAACGCTCTTTGGAATTTAATCCTTCTGTTAGAAATACAAAATATGAATTAGTAAAATATGATTCTAACTATTTAAAATCGCAGTCCAAATACTCTTGGAGAGTTGTGGGTGGTGCTGATATCAATCAAGGAAGACTTCCTTTTAACCAAGCACAATTTTTCCAAGGAACTAAAACACAAACAAATAAATATTCTCTTGGATTGGAAAAAATATTTTCAACAGGAACTTATTTTAAAATTGATGCAAGTACTCAAAGATTTGATTCAAACGCATTTGAGAATCAATTTTCTGCTGGTGGATTTAGAGCATTTGGAATTCCACCACTTTTTACAGGTGCTATCACTGCGACCATTTCACATGATTTAATTAAAAATGGTTTAGGTGCGGCTTTTGGAAATGGACTCACAGAAATGAACACTGAGGAATTAATCAAAAAACAAACTGAAATTAACAAACAAGAATTATCCTCTAGACTTTCAACTTCCATTATTCAATCATTAGTTGATTATTGGGCTTATGCAGTATCCGATTCCTCTGTAAAAACTTTTGAAAAGTTATTACTTAACACAAAAAATATTAGAGATTTAACAAAGCAAAAAACTGCAATTGGTCTCTCAGATGGATTTGAAATCAACCAATGGAATGCACTATATCAAAACACTGAAAGCCAACTTGAAAAATCAAAACTTGAAAGAGATGAACAAAAAAGAAAAATTTTAAGAACATTAAATTTAACTAATGATTCTGAAATTGGAGAAACATCAGATTTAACAGACGAACTTCCAAAAGATTTAGATTACGAAAAAGATTTAGCTTTTGCTTACTCAAATCGTGCAGATTGGAAAAATAGTAAAACTAGAAAAGAAATGTCTGTACTTGCAATGAAAAATGCAAAAAATAATGCTCTCCCATCTTTAGTAGTTGCTGGAAGTTATGCATATACTGGTCAAAATTTAGTTGGACCAGCAGATAATTTTACAGATTCTTTTAATGGTGTAATGACTGGAAAATATAGAACACTAAACGCTAATGCAAAATTAAATTATCCAATTAATGATCCCGGAGTGAAAGCAGACTTTAGAGATGCAAAAATTTTAGAAGCACAATCAAACTTTTTAGAAGATGATTTAAAAAAAGAAATCGAAGATGATGTAAAATTTAGAATTGAGTCTGTAAAAATTTCACATAAAATTCTTCAAAATGCGATTAAAACAAAAAAAGATTCTGAAAATTATTATAATGGACTTTATAATTCATTCCGTGCAGGAAGATTTAATGCACTAGCTGTTAAAAACGCTTTGGACTTACTTGTTCAAAATGATCTTTCTGAAATACAAGCTAGAATAAATTTTAATATTAATTTATTAAGATATGAAGTTGCTAAGAACTCTTTGCTTTCAAAATATGATATTAATGTAGATGCAATAGTTACAAGTTTTTAAGTCATATTATGGAACAAAAAATTTTTAAACAAAAAAAAATTATTTTATGTGTTGATGATGAAAAAATAATTCTCAATTCACTTAGAACCCAGCTAAAATTATTATTTCAAAATGAATTTGAATATGAATTTGCTGAAAACGGTCCAGAAGCACTGTCTATAATTGAAGAACTAAAATCAGAAGAAAAAGAAATTTCTATTATTTTTTCAGATTATATTATGCCTAAAATGAAAGGTGATGAATTTTTAACTAAAGCACATGAAATGATTCCTGATGCAAAAAAAATTTTACTTAGCGGACAAGCTACTTTAGAATCAGTTCAATTTGCTATTAATGAAGCTAAATTGTTTAAATATTTAAGCAAACCCTGGGAAGAAAATGATTTATTACAAACTGTTCAATTAGCAAATTTAGAATCAACAAAACAAGAAGCTGAAAAAGCAATTGCATCTGCTTTAGCTAAAAGCCAATTTTTAGCTAATATGAGCCATGAAATTAGAACTCCATTAAATGGAGTAATTGGTATGTTGCAACTACTCAACTCAACAGAGTTAAGCGAAGAACAAAAAAGATTTTCAAGTATTGCAACTATTTCAAGTGAAAATTTACTTTCTTTAATTAATGATATTTTAGATTTTTCTAAAATTGATTCTGGGAAATTACAAATAGAAGAAATTCCTTTTAATATTAGAGAAATCACTGAGGAAACAATTGAAATTTTGTCTTTTAAAGCAAGAGAAAAACAAATTAAATTTTATTCGATTATTGAACCAAATCTTCCAAAATTGTTAGGTGACCCTGTTAGGGTTAAACAAATTATAACAAATCTATTAAGTAATGCTATTAAATTTACTTCAATTGGCGAAGTAAAAATTTTAGTTTCAACTCTATCTAAAACTGATTCAGAAATTGAATTAAAATTTGAAGTTATTGATACTGGAATTGGAATACCTGAATCAAAAATAGGAAAACTTTTTACTGCTTTCAGTCAAGTTGATGCTTCAACTACTAGAAAATTTGGTGGAACAGGACTTGGACTTGCCATTTCAAAAGAACTAACATCTATTATGAAAGGTGAAATAGGAGTTATCAGTCAAGACGGTAAAGGGTCCAATTTTTGGTTTACTGCTAAATTTGGATTTAAAAAAGATGAAATTTGTTATAAATCGTTTGCTGAAACTGAAAAAAATTATAACTTTATTTATTATACTCATAATAACCAAAATACCATTACTAATAAATTTAATGAATTGGATTTAGAAATAAAAATTACAGATAGTTATGAAACTTCAAAACAACTAATTCTTGAAAATATAAAAATTAAAAAAACTCTATATTTTTTTGATTCTCATTTAAAATCTGATTATGAAGATTTTATTGAATTTGCAAAACCTTATAAAAATTTAGTAACCATAAAATTATTGGCATTAGGAGAAAAGTTTTCTCAAAATGAAGTTTTTAAACATATAATTTTTAAACCAATTAGAACTTCTTTAATTGAACAATTTTTAGAAAAACAAACAAATTCAAAAACTCTAAATGAAAATACACTCAATTCAGAAGAATTAAAAATAAACCAAAGAAATAAATTTAAGATACTAATTGTTGATGATGATATGATAAACCAAACTGTTGCTTCAAAACTAATTGCTAAATTTGGTTACAAATCACAATGTATCTCAGATGGAATAGAAGCTATTGAAGAACTTGAAAATAATAATTATGATTTGATATTGATGGATTGTAATATGCCAGAAATGGATGGTTGGGAAGCAACAAAAACCATTCGATCAAGAACTGAAAAAGCCTACTCAAAAATTCCAATTTTAGCTTTAACAGCTGATGCTATGGATTTTGAAAGAAGAAAGAGTTTTAATGCTGGTATGAATGAAATTATTACAAAACCATTCAAATCAGAACAATTAATAGAACAACTTGATAAATTTTTGGAAGTAAAATGAAGATCCTATTTTTAAGTTTTTTTTTTCTAATTAATTGTTTTCAAAAAAAAATTGATTTTGCAATTATTCATGCTTTAACTGGATCTTATGCCATTTCAGTTCTTCCAATTGTAAACGCTGAACTATTAGCAATTGATGATATAAATAAATCTGGTGGTATACTTGGCTATAAAGTTAATCCAATTATTATTGATGGAAAATCTGATTGGTCTTTATTTAAGAAAGAAACAGAAGACTTATTTCAAAAAAAAGATATTAAAGCTGTTATTGGTTGTTTTGCTTCTGCTTGTAGAAAAGAAGTTTTACCAATTTATGAAAAATATAATAAATTATTGATTTATCCTGCACAATATGAAGGGATTGAAGAATCAAATAATATTTTATATTCGGGCTCTGTTCCAAACCAACAACTTACACCAGCTATAAAATGGGCAAATGATAATTTAGGAAAAACTTTTTTTATAGTTAGCAGTGATTCTCTTTACCAAAGAGTTTCTAATGAAATTATTAAAAATGTTATAAAAGTTGTTGATGGTAAATTATTAGGTGAAGAATATTTATTAACTGATTCAACTGACACAGATAAAATTGCAGAAAAGATTTTTAAATTAAATCCCTCCGTTGTCATAAATAACACAATCCCAATAACAAATAATGCATTAATAACCTCACTAACTAAATATAATGTATTACCTAACAAATCCAAAATGTTACTTTTTAAAATTGCTGAAACAGAAATTGTAAAACTTGATAAAAAAGAATCATTAATTGGATCATTCGCTGTAGCAAACTATTTTCAAAGTTTAGAAATAAAAGAAAATTTAGAATTTATAAAAAAATATAAAGCTAAATATGGAGAACAAACGACGATTTCAGATCCAATGATTTCTGCTTATTCAGGAATTTTACTTTGGGCTGAAGCTGTGAAACAAGCAGGAACTTTTGATACTGATGTAGTTAGAAAGAATTTATATGGATTAAGTTTAAGTTCTCCTGCTGGTATGTATTATATAGATGCAAATTCTTTAAATCTATGGAATGAAGTATATATTGGTAAGTTAAATAAAGATTTACAGTTTGATATTATTTGGAAATCTGAAAAACCAGTTAAACCTGTTTCTTATCCAAGATTTAAAAGTAAAAAAGAATGGAATGATTTTAGTCAGAATTATTTCAAAGAAAATGGTAATTTTTGGACAAGAAAGGTTCAGCCAAAATGAACTTAAATAAATATTCAATTAAAACCCAACTTCCCATACTTTTATTACTTATTTTATCTTTTTCTTTAATAATCACAATGTTAATTTTTATAAATTTAGTAAGCAATTATTTTGTAAAAGAAACTATCACTAATATTAAAAGTATTTCAAGTAGACAATTTGATGAAATTAATTTATTTTTAAATGAAAGAAACGGAGATATTTATACAATTTCAAGAAATAATAGTATTGAAAAATCTTTAGCTGACCAAAAAATACCAGAAAAAGAGTTAATTGATTATTTAGAAAATTATTTATTGATTTATAAATATAAAAATATTTATTTTCTAAACCCAAATGGTAAAATTCTTTTTAATTTAAAACACAAAAATTATAATGGAAAATTACTTTTTTCAGATGAATTAAAAAATTCTGAACTTACTAAATCTTTTATTGAATCAAATAATACTTTAGAAGTTGCCTATTCAAAGTTTTCTTATTTTTCAATCGATAATTCATATTATTCATTTATTTGTTCACCTGTTTTTTCGAAAGGGAAACTAGTAGGTCTTATTACATTACAATTAAGTTCAGATAATTTTGCTTCTAATCAAAATTATAAAGGACTTGGTGAGACTGGTGAAATTTTAACACTTACAAAAGCTGATGAATCTGCTGTTATTTTATCTCATATAAGAAATGATAAAGAATCTAAAACAAAAACAATTAAATTGGATGAAAAAATCGATTATGCATTTTATGAAGTACTAAATGGAAGAAATAATTTTGGTGAAATATTAGATTATCGTAATGTTAAAACTTTCTCATCATGGAAATTTATTCCTGAATATAATATTGGTATTGTTGTAAAAATTGATAAATCAGAAGCTTTAGGATTTATAAATAAAATTTATTTAATCAGTACTATTTTAATTTTAATCATTTTAGGTTTATCATATTTATTAATAAATTTTATTTCAAAAAAAATTACAGCTCCTATTATTCAATTTAAAGAATCAGTAAAAATGATTTCAGGGGGAAATTTAAATCTTGAAACTTATAAACTCGAATCAAATTTAGAATTTACTGAATTATCAAGTTCATTTGAAGAGATGAAAAATAATTTAAATGAAACTTTTAAAAATATTGAAAAGAAAAATTCTGAAATTGAAGAATTAAATCTTAGTCTTGAAATAAAAGTTGAAGCAAGAACCGAAGAGTTACAGCACTCAATGGAAGAGTTAGAAGCAAGTAATGAAGAATTGGAAGCATCTATGATTAGTTTAAAAAATGCTCAAGATCAATTAGTTCAAACAGAAAAGATGGCTTCTCTTGGAAATATTATTGCTGGAGTTGCCCATGAATTAAATACTCCATTTGGTGCAATACGTTCTTCTTCTGGAAATATAAAAGACTTTCTTTCAAGTTCATTAAAAGAATTGCCTGATTTTTTTGAAAAAACTACAAAAGAAGAACAAAAGCTTTGTTTTAGTTTATTGGAATATTCTCTGACTTCAAAAATAGAATTAGTAAGTGAAAAAGAACTCAGAGGAATGAGAAAAGAATTATCTAAAGAATTAGATGAATGGAATATTGAAGATTCAAGAGAAGTTGCTGAATTACTTTTAAGTCTTGGAATAACAAAAAGAACAGATAATTTAAAAGAAATAATTTTAAACTCAAATTATAAATTTATTTTAGAAACAATTTATAAACTTTCTGAGATTAATAAAAATACAAATAATATATCAACAGCAGTTGAAAAAGCTAGTAAAATTATTTTTGCATTAAAATCTTTCTCTAGATTTGATCATTCAGGTGAAAAAATTAAAACAGATATTATTGATAATATTGAAACAGTTTTAGTTTTATATCATAATTATATCAAACATGGAATTGAACTAATTCGTGAATTTGATATTATTCCGCAAATTTTAGTTTTTCCAGATGAGTTAAATCAAGTTTGGACTAATTTAATTCATAATGCTCTTCAAGCAATGGACTATAAAGGAAAACTAATTATTAGAATAAAAAATGAAAATATGGAAAATAAAAACTGTATTTTAGTTGAAATTGAAGATTCGGGAAAGGGCATTCCTGAAGAGATACAAAATAAAATTTTTGAACCATTTTTTACAACTAAACCACAAGGTGAAGGTTCTGGCCTTGGTTTAGATATTGTATCTAAAATTTTAAGAAGGCATGATGCTATAATCAAACTAAATTCCAAAGTTGGGGTTGGAACAACATTTAAAATCTATTTACCAATTGTGGAGAAAAGTTTATGAAAGAAGTTATTCTATGTGTGGATGATGAAAAAATTGTTTTGTCTAGTTTAAAAGCTCAACTTAAAAGATTATTTGGTGACAAATATGCCTATGAATTTGCTGAAAATGCAGAAGAAGCTTTAGAAATTGTTGATGAAATTGCATCTGAAACAAGTATTTTAATAATTGTATCTGATTGGTTAATGCCTGGTATTAAAGGAGATGAATTTTTAATTAAAGTTCACGAAAAATTTCCTGGTATCAAAAAAGTTTTATTAACTGGACAATATGATGAAGAAGCTGTTAGCAGAGTAAAAGAACAAGCAAATCTTCATGCATTAATTCAAAAACCATGGAAAGAAGATGAATTATTAGAAGTGATTAAATCTGGATTAAAAAAGATTGAATAATTCTTACTAATACATAATTAAAATAAAAGTGAAGTAACCAAAGTCAGAAATGGTAAATTAAACATTTTCTTTTGAACTATTTAATCTTCATTTTTAAGGTTGCGGAGGTGGTACTGCCGGAGTTTCTTCAGATGTTTTTGGACTCATAGATTGAGATTGATTAACATTTGTTCCACCCATTAGCTCTTTTAAACCAGGAAGGTTTGGTTTTGGTGCACCAATACTTCCTTCTAAAGTAAAACATTTTTCATTTTTCATCATTAACTGCAAATTCCCCGCAACATCTTCTCTTTCAGCTTTAAACTTTTCATCAAGAGTTGGACAAATTTTTAGATTTAACTGAGAATTTTTAATAAATTCAGAAAGCTCAACAGTTCCATCAAGAATTACTTTTGCAATATTTGTATTTAAGAAAAATTTTTCTATTTTAACTTTTGTACCTGATTTATCTTTTTTTGCTTCAAAAGATAAACTTTTAATTTGTATGTCTTTTAAATTAATATCCACAAAAGGGATAACCATTGACTTACGAATTTTACCACCAATTGAATTGAACTTAATAAAGAAACTCATTTGTCCATAAGGTTTATCAAATGAATCTAAAAAAGAATCTTCAATTTTCACAGTTTTAAAAGATAGAGCAATATCTGCAATATCAAGTTTTACAGCAGTAACTTCTAAATCACCTTTAAAAACTTGAGACATCAAATTAAATAAAGAAGAATCTAGTTCAATCGTTTCAGCTTGAATTTCAGAATTATCTTTACCTTGATAAATTAAACCATCAATAGTTTTAGAACCAAAAAAAGGTAAATTCAAATTTTGAAAATCTATTACTATTTGATTTTCAACAGATAATTTTGATAAAACTTTTCTGACAACTTCTTCATAAGGAAATATAATAATTGAAAAAATTAAAAAAGAAAAAAATCCAATTAAAATAAGAATCATTTTTTGTTTTAATGTAAAATTAGTTCTATGAATATTTTCAGTGAATTCTTCTTCAGAAAGAACTTCTTCAGAATTTTGTAAAAAACCTTCTTCATCCAAAACTTCACCTGAAAAATCAGGAGGTGTTGGAGGAACTAAAATATCATCTTCCATTATTTTTTTATCCTTGAATAAGAAGAAATCTTCATTACAATATCATATTCTTCTTTTCCAATCACTTTTGTAAAAGTAAAATAATCAATTCTTGAATTTAATTCTTTATTTATTTCAATATCATACATAAATTTAAAAACATCATTTAATTTTACTGCTTTCATTTTGGATTCAATTGTTAGTTTTTTAAACTCTTTTTGAATTTCTGTTTCAGATTCGTTTAATTGTGTTCTATCCTTTAGACCATATCTAATTAAAATTTTATCTAACTTTCCATAAACAACAGATTTGTCTTCTGCATCTGCTGATTTAATTGATTTAAAATAATTATATTTATTGATGATTGTATCTAGTTTTATAGAATTGGAACGAGAAGAAGAAATATCATCAGAAAGTTCTGAACGAATTCCAATAATTTTTCCAAGTACTGTAAAAAATAATAACAGAACTAAAAAAATTATTCCTCCAATAATTAAAAATTTTTCTCTATCAGTTAATTTTTCTAACATATTATTCTTCTTTTGATCCAGATTCTGATAAATTTAAAACTTCAAATTCTAAAGTGAAATTAATTTTTAAAGTTACAGCTCCTACAATTTGGTTACGACTAGATACTTTAACATTTTTGAATTTTGGTGATTTTTGGAGTCCTTGTTCAATAGGACCGAGGTCTTGAAACTCGTTAACTCTTCCTCGAATTTGAACTTTTCCATTTTCATCAATTTGAAATCTATCCATTATAAAATTAATATTTTCTTTTGTGGGAAAATTTTGTGAAATTTCAAACATCACTTCCAAAACATTTTCTTGGTTCATAAATTTAGTAACAACTTCTGAACGTTTTTGTTCATCTTTTAAAAGTTTAGATGCTTCAGAAATTACATCCAGATCTTCATTAATCTGACGGGCAAATCCTTGTTGAAATTTTGTTCTTAAATCATCATCAAGGTTATCTCTTTTAATTGAATCTAAGTAAAATTGAACAAAAAATACAGTAATTAAAATAAAAATAGAAATTGAAGTAATGATAATATGTGGTTTAAATTCATCAAATTTAAAGCTATTTTTCATTAACTTAGAAAATTCAGGTGTTAAAAAATCTACTCTATCTGCTTTTTTATATTTAAATAAATGTCCAAGTCCAACTGAAGTTGCAAAACTAATATCTGGAATTTCTAAAAAATCTAATTTTTTTACTTGAATAGAAAGTTTTTTTGAAATATATTTTTCAATTTCAAAAAATTTTGAACCACCACCTGATAAATAAATTACTGATGGTCTATTTTCAGGACTTAGTGCATAAATACTTTTAATAATTTCATCAATATGTTTATCAAATGAGTCAAAAATGATTTTTAAAATAGAGTCAAAACTACTTGAAGTTAAATGATTTTGTTTACAAAATTCAATTTTAAATTCTTCACTAACCGAATCTAAATTAAAATTAAATTGAAATTTTAAATTTTCACTAGCTCTAGAATCAAGTCCAGTTAATTCTGATATTTTTTTTGTTATAAAGTATCCACCACCAGTAAAAAATCTAGAATGAGAAAGAAGTCCATTATGGTTTACATTAAAAATACAAATTCTTCCACCAATATCTAACTGCCCCACAGAAATATCAGTAAGAGATTTATTATGGTGATATCTAATTATGGATGATAAAGAAGATGCATCATTGGAAATACAATCAATTGAATTATCATTTTTTAAAAAAGGTTTAAATGTATTTTCAACTTCATCATGATGAGCAGAAAATGTTACTATATTAGAAATTTCTTTTCCAATTCTCCAAATGGAAGATTGAACAACTAAAGTTTCAATTGGAAATGGAACAACATTTTCTACTTCAAATGGAATTACATTTCTGATTTCTTTTTCATTATTCATATTCAAAGCAATATCTCGAATGAACATATTATCCATTGAAATATTAAAAATAAAATTTGATTCTTCTGGAAAAAAACTTTGGATAAATCGAATGATGTTGTATTCATACTCATCATCTTCATTTTCTTTTAGTTTTACAATTTCCAAGGTTTCATGACGTAAAATTGTAACTGAGCCAAGAAACTGCCTAAATAAAACACCTTTAATATGTGTGGTGCCATAATCAATTGATAGATACTGTTTATAATACATATTTAATCTTCAGAATAAAATAATATTTGGTCGTTAGGGCGGTCAAAAATGCAAGTAACTTTTCTTGTTGCCGAATTAACTAATCCAACTCCCACAATTTTATAAATTTCTCCCCCTGTTTTAACTTTTGCAGCAAACAAAGCTCCATCACCAGCAATTTCATCATATAATGTAATTGATTGGGCTTGCACAGGTGCTGCTTGCTTAGCTGGTTGGATCTGTTGTCCCTGTTGAGAAGGTTGGTTTTGTGCTGTTTTACTTGTAGAAGAAGAAAGTGCTGCAGTTTTTATCATAAATTCAGGTTCTGTTTTTAAATCGGAAAGTTCTTTAATATACCCACCTTTTTGGGTTTTTAATTTTAAAATTTTCATTGTGGCAGCTCTTGTCATATATTCTGAAAGGGACATCAAGACATGATATGGAGCTGCATTCAAATTAATTCTTTCATCCCCAGTATCTTTATGTGGAACATAAGCAGTTAAATTATAAGATAATAAAAAATCGGCATCTGTAATTAATAATTTTTCTTCATCTGATAAAAAATCTTTGGAATTATTTTTTTCTTTTTCGGGATTTTTTAAAGATTCAAATATTAATTTTGAATTCCAATCCTTTACTAATGCAAGTTCAGTTAAAGAATACATCATTCCATTTTTAATTTTTCTTGGAGGTTTTAAATTATTATAATAAAACATTTCACCACCTCCTCCAGCTTCATCGTTATTCTCATCGAGCCAATCAATAATAGGATAAATTTTTGTTCTGGTTATTCCTAATTGTTCAAAAAGCCTAGTTAGCATTTCTTGCATTTTTAAATTGGGAGTGCCGTCATACGGTTTTACTAAATCGTTTAAATTAAACTTTCCATCTTCAGATGAAATTCTATAAAAAGTGGTCCCACCTTTTACAAACTCAACAGGTGGAGGATTAAATGCAATTCCTGATTGGTAAAGTGCTTCTTCTGGAATTTTTTTTAAAGCTCCAATTGCACCTTGAAGACCAGCTCGAGCAAGAAGATAAGCTTTAAAACCATCAGCTTGAGAATTAGCAATTTTGAACTCTTCCATTCTTTCTGAGACAAAAAAATTTGCCATAGTAAATGAAGAAGCTGAAATCATACTAACAAGCATGATTAAAATTGCTCCTCTTCGTTTATTTGAAGAATAGACCCGGGTAGGCAAGAGTTTCATATTTGTATTCATCATTTCCTATTAACACGATTATTTCAACTCGAATTAATTTAGGAATTTTTTTAAAATCTACAGTGTCCCATTTATCTTCCCATTTATCACCTCTTTGTGAATATTTGAATTGTAAATTTTTCACATAAGACAAAAGAACATGTTCTGTCCCACCGTTTAATGGATCCATATCTACCATTTCATCTTCTCTGCGAATCAAATGATAAAATTGAGGCTCTCTATCTCCAAATGGTTTTGGATTTGGATTCATTGGTTTTAAAAAAAAACTAACTTCTCTAATAGCTGGACTTCCAGTATCTTCTGAATTTGCATGATTTGCAGCAAAAATTACTTGATCTGCTCTTCCGCCTGTTGGAGATTCAGATTGTTTTCCAATAAAAATTAATCTTTTATGTCCTTGTAAATAAAAAGTTTGAGCAAGAGTAGAACGAATATTTTCTAGTGCATAAAAAACATCTTTTCTTGGAGCAGAATTCTTTGGATCTGTTTCTTTAGTGATTTTTAAAACATCATTGTACGTTTTAAAAATTCCAATCAACAAAAAAGAAAGAACTGCAGTAACAATTGAAATTTCAATTAAAGTGAGTCCTTTTCTTTTTTTGTTTAGTTTCATCTAGATTTATTTTCTTTTCTATATTCCCATGGTGGAGTTGGATTTGTTTCAGACCAAAGACCAAATTTATTTTTTTTTGCTTCATCTTGTAAGTCTCGCAAATTTTTCTTTTTTGCATGTTTATAAACCCAAACAAAACCAGTACGAATCATTTCTTCATTTATATTTAAACCGTCTAAATAGATAATTCCAAGAGTCCTACCAAATTGGTCTTTTTCAGAAAAAACTACTTTAACATTTTTTTTAAAAATTAAATCTGAAAGTTTGCTTTTTGATTTTTTTCCAAAACTTTGGCTCATTTCAGGTGCATCTATTTCAAATAACCTAACTTTGATTTGCCGATTCTCTGAATTCAAAACTTTTATAGTGTCACCATCAGAAATAGAAACTACTTTACCAGTAAATTCTTCAGAAAATATCTCAAAGCTAATAAATAAAAATAATACACCTAAAATGAGTTTCATCTAGAATAGACCTTTTAAAATGCTCAAGCCAGAAGTTAAACTTCCACCTTCACCTTCTGTTTCACCATTAGGAGTTAATTTATTTACCAACATTGGTAATACTGCTGACATAGCTGAAGAAATTTGGTCTTCAGAAATTCCAGTTTTTTCAGAAATTTTTGAAAGCATATCTGGACCTAATGCTGAACTTAATTGATCTCCAGAAATAGAATCGTTTTCACCATTTCCAACCCAGCTAGAAACTTTATCTCCCATTCCTTTATCTTTTAAAGCACCAACAACAGAATCAATTAATGCCCCTTTGTCGCCACCTTCCATTAATGATTTTGCAAGATCACCATACTTTGAATTCCCATCACCTAATTCATTTAAAATTGAATTTAAAAAACTCATATTCTCTCCTATTTTTTTTCTGGCGATTCAGTACTAGAGGATTGAAGATAGAAATGAACATATTAAAAAGATTTTAAGCTTTTTACAAACTCCAATCCTATAAAATATTTTTCAATTCTAAAACAAACTTCTAAACTCTATCTTCTATCCTCTAGTACTGACCGTGCTTTCCTCTTTTGTCAAAATTTTTTATGAAAAAAATTTTGACACCGAGTCAATCACTATCGCTTGAAATAGAAAATTATATTTGTGGATAGAAATCAATCTAAATATTTTCTTATAAAAAAATCATAGGCATAAGCACCTAAAATCCCACCGATAATTGGTGCAATAATTGGAATGTAAAAATAATAGGATCTAAAACTAAAAACTATTTTTCCCCAACCAAACAAAAATGTCATAATTCTTGGACCTAAGTCTCTTGCTGGATTAATTGCATAACCTGCATTTGCACCAAAACTCATTCCAATTACCATAACCAAAAGTGCTACAAAAATTGGACCTAAATTCAAAATTTGATTTTTTTCATCAGTTGCAGCAAAAATTAAAAACACCAATAAAAATGTTCCCAAAACCTGATCTATAAATGCAGATAAATTTGAAATGGATGAAGATGGATAAGTTGCAAAAATGGAAGCAGTTTTAATACTTTCAATAGATCCTTTTAAAACTAAATATTCAGTTTCAAAACTAGAAATTTTTTCTATGTAATTTAAATACACAATTACTGATCCCAGAAAAGCTCCAAGGATTTGAGCCAAAATATAAGGCAGAACTTTTTCTTTTGGAAAATTTCTTCTTAATGCTAATGCTATTGTCACTGCTGGATTTAAATGAGCACCACTTAGTTTACTTGAAACAATTATACCGAATAAAACAGCAAGTCCCCAAGCAATATTAATTGAAAAAAAATCTCCAAGACCAAAAAGTAAACTTGAAGCAACAACTCCATTTCCAAAGATTAAAATAATTGCAGTTCCAATTAATTCCCCATAAAATTCTTTTTTTTTCATATTCTCACCTAATCGATTAAAGAGTCTCCAGCTTTTTTATTAAAAATATCTTGGTAATCTTGAAACTCTGGAAAAAATTCAAAGAATAATTTTCTTGGAACAACTCTATATTTTTCAGGGTTATGATTCAAATAATCATTTGTGAAATCTTGAGGAGGTAGTGAGTGAAAATTAATTCTATCTTCAAACCCATAAAAATCTTGTTTAACAAATCTATCTTTTAAATTTTTAATTATATATTCTTTGATAAACCCCCAGTCAAGTTTGAAGTGCATCCTTGTTCCTTGAAATGCTGGCGTTCTTTCCATTAAATTTATTAACCTATTAATTGGGCATTCTCTTCTATGATATTCAGATAAAAAAACCATTACAAAACGAAAAGATAATCCAAGTGGCATCCAAACAATTTCTTTTTTATTTATATTTTTTTCAAATTTAATATCATCTAAAATTTTATGAAGTTCAGGTTTGCCTTTTTCTTTTTTTAAATAACTAACTTGTTCTTCAAAACCAAATTCCCCAAAATACAACCATTTATAAATATCTTGTAATTCAAAATAAGGATGGTCAGAAATAAATTTTTGTAATGAAAAAAGTCTTTGCTCACTACTGATACTAACTAAACTTTCAATTGCCATTGAGAGAAAATATATCTATCATACTTTTTTGTCAAATAAAGTTTTTTTTGTTTTTTTGGGGATTAAAAATGGGTTTAAATTTTATTTTCATTTTAATTGCTAAACTTAAACAAAATTTGAATTAACTCAAGAATTTATTTTGCAAGTGGAATTAATTTTTTTGAATAAATATCATAAAGTGCTTTATCACTTATATCCTGATCATCAAAATGTAATTCTCTAAAGGGCATTAGAAAGACCAAAAATAGGTGTTTATAAATAGTTGAAGAATTATCATAATTAAATTCTCCTAAAACTTTACCACTCTGTTCTTTTACAATATAATTTGTTTCATATTTAATCGAGTTCCAAGTTGGTATCAAAAAAAAAGAAAAAGACGATATAAAGATATTTGTGATTACATTTTTAACATTCATTGAAACATTTCTAGTAATCTCTATTTTATAATTGTATCTATCTGAATATGAATCTATTTTATCCTCATCAGAAACAACAGTAAGCTTCAAAAAACACCTGCAGTCTATTAATCTTTGTTTAAATAAACTTTTGATTTGCTCATGATCAGTTTTGTTGATTTCACTAATATCTCTAGCCTTACCAGAAGCAGTATCCCAATTACCTGAATTAGAACTAATTATAACTAAAACTGACTCCATACGAGGGGAATTGTATTGAATCTTATCTCTAAAACGTTCTTTTTTAAAAGTTGTAATGCAATTTGTAGTTAGAAAAAATAAAACAAAAAAAAATAATATATTCAATTGCATAATCATTTGCTCATTTTTGCTAATTTAGCTTCTGCCTTCACTTTCCAGTAACCATCTTTTTGATTTACAATAAATTCTTTCAAAAATTTCTCT
Source organism: Leptospirales bacterium (assembly GCA_013297885.1). Lineage (GTDB taxonomy): Bacteria > Spirochaetota > Leptospiria > Leptospirales > Leptospiraceae > UBA2033. The sequence goes on from JAAFIR010000019.1 coordinate 71,899, forward strand.
TCAGCCCACTTAGGTTCAAGTTTACCTTTATAAAATATCTTTTGATCGTAAAAATCTTTTTTTAGTTCATCCAATTCATTTTTAGTTATTTCTTCTTCAGCAATATTCAAAATTGCTTTCTTTTTTTTATAGCTAGAAAAAGTTTTTTTGAGTATTTCCCCTAATTCAGTAGTTGGGTCATTTAAGCCGTCTGGATCATCGTCACTTGTTTCAACAATACTTACTTGGTGTACACCTCGAAAGTTTATTTCATTAGCTTTTGCTTGAATAGGAAGAGCTTTAAAGCTGTCATATAATGTGAAATTTTTTGTTACTGAGTAAGTACATTTTTGTCCACAACTTTCTGTCCATGTAATGCTCTGAATAGCATATTTCTTTTTTGCATCCAACAAAAGCATAACATAAAAATTTTTCATAGTTATCTTGTTAGTATAATAAATTGTTTCAGAACCTTCTTTAACTTCGGATGGATTCTCGTATTCAAAAGGAGCAGTTACTAGCTTTTTATTCTTATCATCAACTGAAATTACTTCTACTAAAGTAATTCTAGGTCCAATTTCGGCACCTTTTCCAAACAAACCAGATGTTAATCTATAACATCCAAAACCTACAATTGCTTGCTTTTCACTTTCAAGTGGTGTTGCTGGATTGTGTATTCGGTAATTTTTAGGTTCACAATTGAATATAAAAAAAAAGATTACTGTTAGAGATAATTTTGATTTCATGAATTTACTAATACTTTAATCGCTTAAGTTAGGTCAAGAAAAAATCTAAGAAAACACTTCACCTGAATTAAAATCTGAAATTGAAAAAGAAGTAAAAGAAGATTTTAACCAAACTGAATGGCAAAATATCCCAATTAAAAAATAATTTTTCAACTCTATGCGAAAGAGATTGAAACGGGGTCAAAAAATTTTCTGCACTTTATTTTCTCGAAGTGTAGAAATTTTTTGACCAGAGTTGAAAGCTCGGTTTTTTTGTTGTAGGTAACAAAAAAAAGTTGTTTCAGACAGCTTGGTAGCTACCAGCAGTTCAGTGGGTTGAAACCCAATGTTTAAATACCTCTTTACAAACAAAAAAATTCGCCCAATATTTTTTCAAAAAACTATTTATTATTTCGATGGGTAGTATAGAAATTTAGTTTACACTAAATAATTTTGAAATAGATTGAAACAAACTTAATCAATGATGAGGTATTTATGAATCAAAACTTAAAAGAGTTTGAATCAATTTTAGCAGAATGGAACTCTACTTCAATAGGTAGAAAATCATTTTTAGCTTCAATCCCAATTTTACTTGCTGCATGTAGCACTGGCTCATCCCGAATGAGAGAAGGTGATAATAGTGGTCAAACAACTGCAATGACTGTTGAAGATGAAGTACAAATGACCGAAAGTGTAAAACCTCAAATGCAAAAAGATTATCCACCAATCCAAAATGCAGAATTACAAAATTATATTTCTACTCTTGGAAATAATTTAGTTCGTGCAAATAACTTACAAGCAAATCCTTATCGTTATAATTTTACTGTTGTTGGAGTAAATTATGTAAATGCGTTTGCTTTGCCTGCTGGAACTGTTTATGTAACTGCACCACTGATAGCAATGGCAGATTCGGAAGCAGAGTTAATGGGAGTTGTTGGACATGAAGTGGGGCATATCAAAGCTCGTCACACTGCTGAAAGAATGGATGCTGCAAAAAAAGCAGAATCTTCCACTTGGAAATATGCAGTGGGTGGTGGTGTGATTGGTGGGATAGCGGGGTTTGGACTGGGAAAATTAATTTGTAAACCTGCTGATAATGCTTGTTTAGCTAAAGCAACAGCCGCTGGAGCAGTAGTTGGCGGTGGTGGTGGATTACTAATTCAAAAATATGGATTTATGGCAAATTCAAGAGAAGATGAAATGGAAGCAGACCGAGTTGGATTTAAAACTTCTGTTGCATCAAATTATTCAAAAAGCCATGTCGGAAAATTTTATGAAAAACTTTTGCAAATGGAACAAGAAAATAAAAAAGGTGGAAATGCAATTCTCACTTCACTTTCAGATGCATTAAGTACACATCCTCCTTCAAAGGAAAGAGTAAACCAAATGAACAAAATGGTAGAAGAAGAAAAAGCTAATCCAAATGCAATAATTTCTTCAAACGATTTTGATAGAATGAAAAAATTTTGTATTGAATGGGCTAGACAAAACCAAAAATCATAAGTTCAGTTTGGGCAAATTTTTGCACCCTTAAATGAAGGTTGCAAAAATCGGGCTGTCAGTTCTGGTCATAATTTTTTATTTAAAAAAATTATGACCCCACTTCCATCCCTTTTGCTAGTATAAAAAAATTCATATGAATTTTAAAATTAAACTAAATTGCTTTTATTAAAAAATTTTAAAAATTCTTGGATTGCAATATTTCTATGAGAAACAGAATTTTTTTCTTCTATAGAACATTCAGAAAATCTTTTTTTTAAAGTTTCATTATAAAAAACAGGATCATAACCAAATCCATTTTTACCTATTTCGTCATAATCATTCAAAATTAGTCCATGAACTTTACCAGAAAAAAACTTTGTTCCGTTTTTATCTGTATAAGAAATTACTGCTTGGTAAAAGGCAGATCTGTCATTTTGATTTTTCATTTTTTCTAAAAGATATAAAGCTCTATCTTTATCATTAAATTCTTTTTTTCCAAATCTAGCTGAATAAACTCCCGGTTCACCATTAAGTGCATTTACAACAATTCCTGAGTCATCTGCTAGGCTAGGTTTCCTAGATAGTTTAAATAAATGTTCTGATTTTATTTTTGCATTTTCTTCAAATGTAGTTCCAGTTTCTTCTACTTCAAAAAGAAGACTAATTTCATTGGGTGTGATGATAGTAATAGTTTCTGGAAAAATTTTTTTGAATTCAAAAACTTTATGTGAATTATTTGAAGCTAATAGAATTTCAGTTATAAGAGTCAATTGCTTCATCCAAACTTGAAAAAATTTGAAAAACTTTATTTAACATGGTGAGTTCAAATAATTCGAGCAGATCTTCATCAAAAACAACTAATCTTAAATCTCCATTTTTTGGTTTAAGTTTATTTTTCATGTAAACAATTTGACCAAGTACTGAAGAAGAAATATGATTTGCTTCACTTAAATCTATAATAACGTTTTTATTTTCTGAACTAAAAATTTCAGTAAAATATCTTTCAATTCTTCCGGAATCAGACTGAAGTACAGAGCCAAACAATTTTATCAAATGAACTTTATCTAAAGTCTTATATTCCATAAACTTTATTTTAGTAGATTATAAATTTTTGCAACTAGTTTTTAAATAGATTAAGAGTTCATGTACTCAATAGATTTTTTGATCTCTAGTTTCATTTGTTCCGAATTATTCGTGTTAAATGGAAAACCATGACCAGGAAGAACTGATCTAAATTGATAGTTATTAAGTTTTTCGATTGAATGATTAAGTTCTGATAGAGAATACCAACACGCAGATTTAAAACCAATGAGATGTTTTAATTCTGTTTCATAAGCTAAATGATCTCCAGTGAATAAAAATTCGTTTTTATAGAGCAAACATACTGAACCTTTTGTGTGACCTGGAGTTGGAATTAAGACTAAATCATCATATAATTTATAATCATTTGTTCCTTTTAATAAAATTTCATAAGGATAATTTTCTGAATCTGCTTCATGAATAATTCTTTCTGCACCAAAAAAAATTTTGTATTCTTCATGATCTGCAACATCATCAGAATGAGTTAGGAAAATATATTTTATTCCACCTAGTTGATTTATTTTTTCAGCTAAGGGTTTAAAAAATTTTGGTGAATCAATTAGTAAATTTCCTCTAGGGTCTCGAATTAAATAGGAAGTAGCACCAAAAGATTTTTCAGAATGAAATCCCAAATGATAAATATTTTTTTCTATTAAAACAGGAAATGATTCTCTGACTTCATTTAGTAATTTAGGTTTAGATAGATAACCTATTGAATATGTTGGACAGGAGAATAATGCTCTTAAAGTTAAAATTTCTTCTTCATAATTGTGTGGCTGAGAATGAACATGGGATTGATCAGCATTTTCACTAAATACGTTTGGAGAAATCCACATACAAGTTCCGCAATCAATACAAGTATTATCCACAAAATAGTTTCCATTTTGATTTGTTGGTAATTTATTTTTTAACGAAGCCATTTTTTTTCCTATTTTTCAAAAATAGACAAAGTTTTATAAGGTTTATTTTCGTTTGATGAAGCAAAAACTATAACTTCAGTTTGAATATTTTTTTCGATATTAAAAATAATAGTATCTGAAATTTCTCTACAAATATACAAACCTCTTCCATGTTTATCATTAATTCCAACTGGTAAGATTTCGTTATTTTCAACTGTAATATGTCTATCTAGACGATTTAAAATTTCTTCTTTTTTTAATGTTCCGAATTTATCTTTTGTTGTAAAGATACATGTTTTATCATAAATTCCGTATCCTATTTCAAAATAATCATTTTCATCTAGAATCACTTCTTCATTGTTAATAATCATGTCTTTAGCTACTAGTTCGACTTGGAATTTATGTTTGCCTTGTTCATTTATTGGAGCACGAATCATTGCATTTGCGGTCAATTCTTCTAAAACCTGATTGATATTTTTATTACTATTCTGCTTGGTAAAAAAATTACTAATTTTATTACATAAAGAAGAACGTTCTTTATCTGATTTGATAACTTTATAAACCAATTCACGATTCTTACAATTTGTAAATTTTGAATTTAGTTCAGATCTATTAATTTTTAAGTCACTATCAAAATATTTTTCGACACCAAAAATATCTTTACTTAAGAGTTTATCTACCATAGTTGAAATAAATTTCAAATCCAAAAAAGAATATTTTGGAATAATATTCCAAACTGAATTATCTTTTGCAAATCGGATATAATCATTAATATTATAAGCAGTTATTAAACTATAAAGAATATTTGGAAATTTCTTTTTAATAAACTCAATCAAATCTAATCCAGATTTTCCGGGCATATTAATATCAGTCAAAACTAAATCAATTTTTTCAATTTCTAAAACTTTCACAGCTTCAATATAATTTGAAGCTTCAAATACATTATAGGTTTTTGACAATAATTCTTTTATAGTAATTCGAATTGAATATACATCTTCTACTACTAAAATTTTTTTTTCTATCATAGTTTTCTTTGGTATGGTAAACTAAATTGAAATTTAGTCCTGTCCTCTTTTGATTTAACTGAAATTTTTCCACCATGTTCACTTATAATTGAATGACAAATTGTCAAACCAAGACCCGTTCCAGAAGAATCTTTTTTGGAAGTTACAAATGGATCAAAGATTTTATCAATTTTATCTTCAGAAATTCCACCAGCATTGTCTTCAATTGAAACTGAAATATTATGTTTTTTCTTTTTAATATCAACTCGAATCAAACTTTTTTTATAATCAGCAGCTTGAATCGAATTTCGATATAAATTTAAAAAAACTCTTTCTATTTTTAAAGAGTCAAAATAAAAAATAAAATCTTGTTCTGTTTGAATTTCCCATGAAATATTTTTAATTAACTCTGGATATAATCTCACAGTTGTTTCTTTTGCTTTAATAGCTACATCGTAAATATTTCCCAAAATCAATTTTTGTTTTTCTGGTTTTGAAAAATTTAAAATATCTTTAACTAAGCTAGAAGCTTTTTCTAGATCTTTTAGGACCATATCTAAACGATTTTGAATAGATTTTTTTTCATAATGCTCTAAATTATTTATTAAATTTTGAACAGTAAAACCGATTCCAGTTAAAGGATTATTTAATTCATGAGCTACACCTGAAATCATTACACCAAGTGATGCTAAATTTCTTAATCTGAGATTTTCTTCTTGTTTTTGAATATTTGCTTCTTGGTTTGAAACTTTTTCTATAAAAGAAACAATTTCTCCATTTTTATAAATAGGTAAAAATTTTAAGATTATATTTTTTTTATCAATAAAAATATTTCTATAAATTTCTTTGTATTCTTTAAAAATTTCAACAAGATCTGATTGATTTCCTTTTTTTAAATTTTTTAAAGGACAATAAGGACATATTTCACTTCGGTTATATAGAACAGAATAACATTTTAGATCTAAAAAGTTATTAAAAGAATTTGAATTAAAAAAAGGAATACTTGGTTTATTAATTCTATCTACGTTAAAATCAAGATCAATTAAAACTAAGGGTGTATCTAATGAGTCAAAAATTAATTCTAATTCTTTTGATTTTTGTTCAATATCAAAATTCATGATTTATACCAATTTTATAAATAAAAGCACTCCTGAAATACAAAAAAATAATTGAGACATACAAACTAGACAAACATACTTTTAATTCTAGGAATTGGTATATAATTTTAGATTATTTAATTTAGAAAAGGATTTTTTAAAATTATTTTGCTAGACTAAATTTTACAGGAATTAAAATTTTAGTTCCCTCTTTCAAATCAAATTTCCAAGTTTCTATAACTGATAGAAATTCTTCTTCAAAAGAATAATGTGAACAAGGTTTAACAATTTTTATATCTGATGCTTTTTTATTTTGATTTACTTTTAGTTCCCAAGAACAAATAGATTCCAACTTTTCTTCAATAGCATATTGAGGGTATTTAATTTTATTTTGAATTTTTAAAATCTCTTCTGAAATTTTTCCTTCTTCTGTTAAGAGTTCTTTGTTTAAAGAATTATTTCCTCTTCCTTTCAAATTTTGATCAAACTTAAAATTTAAAAAATTTCCTTTTTTTGTCTTAAGAATAATTTCAATTCCAAAAAATAACTTTGAAATTATCAAAAGCACACTAAAAATAAAACATGAAATTAAAAAAGAAATTTTAAAACTCATTAAAATATAATTTTAATTTCCGATAATTTAGATATGAAAAAACTGATTTTTCTTTTATTTTATTTAATTTCGACTAATATTATTGGTAATGAAAAAATAGGAAGCCAAGAATTAATAAAAAAACTAGATGAATTAGTTCAGTTCAAAGAAGGAATGACAACAGCAAAATTAATATTAAGTAAAGGGAATTATACAAAAAAAATTTTATATTTAAAAATTTTTAAAACTGAATCTGAAATTTTAGTTCATTTTAACGACCAAAACAGAATTAATGTTTCTAAAATTTATAGTAATTCATTAAACCAAAAAATTATTCATTACAGAACTCTTGGGAATAAATTTTATCAAATTGAAGATGATGAGAGATTAGAATATTTTTTATTTAGTTTTTTTTCGTATTATGATATTAGCTTTAAACCCTTTGAATCTAATTATGTTTCTGAAAATCAAATTCCAAATATTGACTCACATGAAGAAAATATTTTTTTTGTAACATTAAAACCAATTAGTTTTCCAAATTATTCTAAATTAGAAATTAAATACAATAAAGATTATGAACCACTTCGAATTGATTATTTTGATAAAAAAGAATTATTATTTAAAACTTGTAGATTTATGACTGGAACAATTTCAAAAAGAAAAAATGGTTATTTAACAAAAATTGATTCACTAAAAAAAATTGAAATGCAGGATTTGAATAAAGAAGAAATTTCTAGTTTAGAAATAATTGAATTTGAAGAAGAAATAAAACTAGAAAAAGTTTTTTTTGAATGGAGAAACTTAAAAGAGCTAGAATAGTTTTTTTGTTCTAAATTGGTTTAATGTTTTAAAATTTTCATTTATTAAAATGTTTAAAGATTCTTTTTGAGGTTCAGTTAATAAATTACTAATTTTATCTATTTTAAATAATTCTTTCAAAAACTCTAATCTTGTATTCTCAGGAAATAATTCTATCATTTCAATAATATATTCATATTTAATTCCAACTTTTGAATTTTTAATATAAAAATTACCTTGTTTATTTGTAAAACCTTGGTTTAACATTTCAACACAAGTATCAAATTCAATTTGAAGAAGATTGATTATTGATAAAATATCGGCTTTGTCAGATACATGCAAAGTTGCTAAATATCTAAAATTTTCATTTTCAGTGTGTTTTGATTTAAAAAAATTAACTAATTCAGGATTTATTTTGAATATTAATTCTATTTCTTTTTCAGTGAAAACTTTTTCATAATTTTCATAAATTGCTAAAAAATATTCATGTTCAGAAATTATTGAAATTGTTTCTGCTTTTAAATAAATCAAAAGTCCAGATGCTAGTCTTAATGCATTTTGATAATAAATGGGATAATCTGATTTGTTCATTTCTAAATTATATAAATAAATAATTAAATTTGCAAGTCTGTTTTGGTCAATCAACTCAAAGTAAGAATCAATTTCATTTTTTGTGCAATACCATTCAAAAATTTTATCTAGTTTAAAACTCCAAAGCAACACTAAAGCATCATGGCTTATTGAATTTAAAAGATTAATCATTTGTAGTCTTGAACTAATATGTTCGATGTTTGAAGAATTTTTAATGATTGGATATATCGAATGAAAATAATGATTAATCAAATTTACATTTGTATTTGAACTTAAAATATAATCAGAAAAATCGTCATAATCAAATTCAGGAAATGAATTGGTTAATTTATTATATAAAAATAAACCACCTGACTCAAAATATTCTTTTGTACTAGTTTTCAAAGTTACACTATCCATCATAAAATAAGTTGAAATTTTCTCCATCTAGAGTAATTGAATTGAAAACCAATAATTTAGTTTTTTATATAAAATTTAGCTAAAAAATTCTAACTATATGATTTCTTCAATAATTTCATATTTTAGACTATATTTTTAAAATGTAAATACCTATTAGTAAGTAGATTTGCTTTTTTTTTAAGTTGCTGTTTTTTTTTAAGTATCAAAAATTAAAATATAAATAAAAGCAATAATATTAAATAATATTCAAATGTTTGTCTAGGTTTGCAATTTTTAATATAGTCATAGTTTCATGACCTATATTTTTTATTTTTAAAATCCCATTTTTTTCGTTAACGTATTTTTGTGAATTGAATATTGCACCAATTCCAGAAGAATCGATGTAAACATTTTCTCCAAAATCTAGTATTATATCAAGAATTCCTGAATCAACTTGTTTCATAATTAATTCTTTGAGTTGAATAGCATTCTTTAAACTAATATTCCCATTTAAAAAAATTGTACAAACACCATTTTTTATCTCTACATCTGACTTAAACATAAAACCCTCTAAAACTAATCTAACTAGTGATTTTCACATTTAACAATTCATAATAATTAAGGCAAGTATTTTAATTTTATTTGCTTTGAATCTTTTTCATATTCTCTAAGCTAATTCCAACAACCCATAATGTAACTAAAAATACTCCCAAAGTTTGGTATAGATTAAGTGTCTCACCTATTAATACCAATGCCATAACTGCAGTTACTGCTGGACCAGAAGCACCAATTACAGAAGCCAATGAAGGTCCAACTAATGGAACTCCAAAATTTTGTAATAAATAACCAAGTAATGTTGTTGTTGCTAAAATTAAAGTTCCGAAAACTAAGTCTGAAAATCTAGATTGGTCAATTTGCCATTCCATAAAAGGTAAAATTAAACTACCTAATATTAAAATTATAGAAAAATTTACTATTGTAAATGGAGCAGGATGCATTTTAGCATTTTTAATCATAATAATATATCCTGCAAATGCTACTCCTGATAAAGCAGCTGTTATTGCTCCAACTAAAAAATTACCTTCACCATTTGCTGAAAAGGCTGTTAAAGGTATTGTTAAAAATCCACCGATATAAATCGACAGCATTGCAAAAATTAAAGATAAGCTTGGTTTATCTGAAAATAAATACCACATTAATAAAATTGTAATTGTTGGATAAATGAAAAAAATTGTTGTAGCTATTCCAGTTGGAATTGATCCGAGAGCGATGTACATACATAATTGTGAAAAAAATAAAAATAATCCACTTGATAAAACTGATTTAAGTTTAGTTGCATTTTCTGGTAATGGTAAAGATCTAATATCTGACCATGTATTTTTATAAATTCTGGGAGCTACAATAAATGCCATAATTGGTAAAACTACTAAACATCTTAACACTAAAATTAATAGTGAATTTGCATAGCTTTTAGTTAGAACTACTCCATCAAAAAATCCAAACAAGGATTTGGGGCTTAAAATTACTCTTGTAACCACATTTTGAAAAGAGAGAAGTAATGAGCTTGCTAAAATTAAAATCAAACCTTTTGTGAGTCCATTTTCTGGTGCATTTATTGAGGACACAGATTGGATGATTGGGTTTGTGTCTATGGAATCAACTTTTGAATCCATTGGTTTATCGTTCTTATTACTAGCCATTCTTTCTATCCTATACTTAATATCGGCATTTAATTTAAGCAAAACTTAGAAGATGTTTTTATTTGAGTTTAAGTCAAGGATTTTTTAATTCTTGCAAAATTAAATCAAAAATACATTTATTAATATGAGATTAAAACCTTGAGACATAAACTCATTTATTTAAGGACTTTCTTATTTCTCTCCATTTGGGAAAAATATCAGTTAATTTTTTTTTAAATGCAATTCCATGACCTGATTCAAAAAAGTGAACCATTTCATGAGCCAAAACATATTCAATCTCGTTTGGATTTTTTTTTATCAATTCTGAATTTAACCAAATTTTTCTTTTTGAGGGGATACAAGTTCCCCATCTCGTTTTCATTTTTCTATAACGAATTTCTAAAACTTCAGTGTTTAATTTTTGTTCATAAATAGGTTTAGTTTTATTAATAAATTCCCTCAACGAATTTAAATGAAATTTTTTTAATAAATTTTGGTAATCGGATTCTTTTTTTAAATTAAATAAAAATTTTTCTCCATTAAAATTAATTTTATTCTTTTCTGAAATAATTTTCTCTAATGGGTAAATTTTTCCAAAATAAAGTATTGAATTAGTATCTATTTTTTTTTCTGCAAATTTATTTATAACTTCTTCAATCCAAAATTTTCTGGATTCTAAAAAAATATTTATTTCATAAATAGGAAATTTTTTTGGAACCGAACAAAACAGTTTCAAAGTTTCAGAATCTATTTTTAATCGAATAGATTTTATTTTTTTTTCTGAAATTTGAATTTGGTAGTTTTCAAATTGAATAAAGTAAGTTTTAATTTTCATTCATTTATTTTTATGGAAATAAGTACAATATCATCCTTTTGCTCGGATTGGGCTTTAAAAGAATCAATTTTTTCAGTTAGCTTATCTGTGTTAAAGTTTGGATTTTCTAAAAGATATTTATGAAAACTATCTTCTCCAAATGGATCAATTGAATTTGTAAAACTTTCAAAAATTCCATCAGAAAAAAACAGAAATCGAATTGGTTTAGAAAAATGAAAAACTTTTGTATTATAATCCACATTTTCAGCAAGTCCCATTAACTTTCCTGTATTTTCAATTTTCATAATTTTATTATCTAAAAAACATATTTGTGAGGGATGACCTGCTGATGCAAAACGAATATAATTTTCTTCTAAATATATATCCGCAACAATACATGAGAAATATGCTTTTAAACTCTTATATTTATTCATAAAATAAGAATTTAAAACTTTTAATAAATCACCGGGATTTTCAATTACAGATTTAAAATTTTCATATTCAGATTTTATAGCCATAGTGATTAATGCTGCTTGAACACCATGTCCTGTTGCATCAGCCAAAAAAACTCTTATATGCCCTTCTTTGATTTCATAAATATCATAAATATCTCCTCCAACTTCATTCATTGGGGAAAATTTAATTTTTATGTCCAAATTTTTTTTTGGTGTATAATCTGTGTTAAGCAAACTTCTTTGGATACTTTTTGCTAAATTTAAATCTTTTTTATACTCTTTTAAATAAAGCTCTAATTTCTTTTTTTGAGCTGACATTTGAAAATTTAATTTTGTAATATCAATTACAAATCTTATTGAGATATAATTTACAATTATTGTAGCACTAGAAATTGAAGCTACTCCCAAGAGCAATGGCAATAATTCAACTTTAGCTGTAATATCAGAAAAAATATTTATTATTGGCAATATTCCAAGATTAGCAGAAAGTCCCATTAAACTAAATAGCAGAATACTTAAAATAATTGCAACCAAACCAAATTCTCTTCTGGGACTAATTGAAGAAATTGCTGTTAAAACAATATAACCTATCGCAAAATAAGAAAAAATATTTCCTGTCAAATACATAAGAATTGTTCCTAGAATCATATCCAGAACAAGTGGTGTAAAACTAAAATATTTAGATTTTTTTTCAATTAACAACTCTGATTCAATAAATAAAAACCAAAGTAATGAAAATAAAAAATGTGTAAAAGAAATAATTTGAAAAATTAGATTATTGATTTGGTAAGCATATAAAACTATAATTACAATTCCACTAACAAAAATTCTTCCCACATTTGCTGGTCGAAATTTTTCAATTCTAACTTTCATCAATTTCCATTTTTTTTTAACTTATCCTACAAGATTCATTTTTTTTTTTAGAGTTCCTAATTTTTAAATCATAAAATCTAATTTAGATGAAATTTATTTCAAAATATTAAATTTAATTTTTTTATTTTGGGAGTTCCCATTCAGAAGAATTTAACTTTTTTTTCAGAATCTTCTCTTTGATACCAAAATCAGTTTTTTTATACTTCTGAATGGTCGGGCTTTTCGCTACTTCTTGCTCAAAGAGATGAGCAAGAAACGCTTCAATCCCTAACTCTTGTGAATAAAAAATTTTGCTTTTAAGATGAATACTTTATATAAATAAAATCAGCAGAATAAAAATTTTTGTCGTATAACAAAAAAACGAACTTAAAAGGAACTCCATATTTAAAAGAATTTAACTTTGATGATTTAAACTTCTTAAAGGTCAGTCTTAACTACTTTTAATTAGCAGGGTTGTGGTTGAATTCAAGAACGCTTCAATCGTTTTTGCTAGTATTGGAAAAATTTTTTGTTAAGGAAAATTCTTTTGTAAAGAGGATCTTTCTGTATTGGAGAACTTTTCTGTATTGAAAAATTCTGTCGTATAACAAAAAACCGAACAAAAAAGGAACTCCTTTGGTTTTGAATGATCCGAATTAGCAAATTAAATTATCCTACACTATTTCTACAAAAAAACAGATCGACTCGGAGGAAATTTTTTAAGCGATTCCAAACCTTCAAAACGGTTTGGAATCATATTTTGTCTTATAAAATTTTCTAGAGAGGAGAGCTTGTTAGCTATCAAATAGTTGGATATAAAAAAATTCTTAAAAAAAATATTTTTTTTCAATCAAAAAAAACTTTTCTCAACTACTCCATATAAGGGGGAATTTATGATCGCACAAAAAGTTGTTTATCCAAACCAATTTAAAAATGACAATTTGATGAAATGGGAAGAAGAGCAAAATGGTCGGCGAGTCAAGGGCTGTAATAAAGTCACAGGCAGTGTGCTTATTCCTGAGTTTTTGGAAGAGTTTTATTGTGCTAGGGGATTGGCATTTCGAGGCGGGTATTTGAAATTTTTGGTGGAAAATTATTCCTATTTTCTTCTCCAAGAATTTGATTCTGAGGAGGAAAATAAAGAATGGCTTGGGATTTCGGCTAATCCCGGATTAAATATGGGATACCAACAACTTGGAATGGGTTTGCAAAAGCATTATATAAAAGTGGAATCTGAAATTTAGGCGATGTTGAAACAACTTCGGAATTTGCTTAACCAATCTGTCTGTAAAATTGTAACTTTTCTTGTGTATTTGGATTGGCTTGGTATTGAAGAAACTATACCCCAAGAAATCAAAAATATAATAGTTCCTGTTAAAAGAAAGTTCATTCTACACTATGAAGCTCAAATCAACACAAAAATGTGGCACTTGACAAGGAGATCCCGATTTCGGAGGTTTGATTTCTTCTGAAAAATATTTCTCTTTACACAAAATTCTGTTTATAAAAAAATCTCTTTTAGCAGAGCTATTTTTTTTGAGAAAAAAAATCTGTAAATTTGAGGATTTTTTCTTTTGAAAAAATTTTTTTCTATAAACTGAAGGTGAAATTATACAAAAAAAATTATTCTGATAAAGAAAATTATGATTTTATTGAGAAAAACTTTTTTTATAGGTAAATCTTATAGCATAGAAACGAACTGAAAAGGAACTCTTTTTTTGACATAAGCAGTTGATTCTGTAAGTTTTTCCAAAACAAATCAAATTTCTCAACAGAGAAAAATCATCTTGGCAAGAAAAATTCTTCAATTAAAATAAAATTTCACAATTCTACTTTTATACAAAAAAACTCTCCAACTCAAATCAAATTTCTAAACACAAGGGAAAGAGATTGTAGCGTTTCTCAATACTATCCTAAAAAATTCTTTTTTTTACACCACAAATTATTGAGAAGTAGCGAAAAGCTCGGTTTTTTCTCACCTAACCCAGTATGATGTGAATTGAATAATATTCTAAAAAGCTATATCTTGTGAGAAAGGAAAAAGGGTTAGGTGAGAAAAAATTCCCCCAAAAAAAATTATTTCCCTAATGTCCAAACCCCATCCCAATTTTTTGGAATAGATTTTTGAAATGCTCTACATCTTTTTACAAAAACTAAAGATGGAGAATTTTCTTTGTGAATTGAATTTGGCTCTAATTGATAGGACTTGATAAAATAGTTTTCAGCAGTTTTAAATTTTCCAAGTTTATAAAATTCTTTTCCTTTTTGAAAAATCTCTACTAATTTTTTTTCTTTATCAGTAGAATAATTATTTTTTTGAATTACTTCATAAGTATAAGCAGCTTCATCTTTTCCATAAACTCTAATAGAATCAATTTCTCTGATCAAAAATTCATCCCCAATTAATTTTTTTGTATTACTTGCAATTAAATTGGAAGTTCCATAATATTTATTTGCAGCTTCAAGTCTTGCAGCTAAATTTACATTATCACCAATAATAGTTAAATCAATTCTAGCATCAGGGCTTCCGATATCACATAAAATAATTTCTCCTGAATTCATTCCATATCTCAATTTAATTGGGTCTAATTTTAAAATTTGTTTTGATAAATTTAATTTTTTTAATTCATCTCGAATCACTAAATAAGAACGAATCATGTTTTTTGCATTTTCTGAATTCTCATCGAGCATCCAATAAGCAAGACAAGCATCCCCCATAAATTTATCTATATCACCTTTGTATTCATGGATAAGTTTTGTTACCATATCAAAAACTGTGTTCACCTGTTCTACAACTGAATGTGGTTCATATTTTTCACACCTGCTTGTGAAGTTTACCATATCCAAAAATAAAATAGATGCAAATTTTTTATCTGCTCGAATTCCACCTTCTCCAGTTTGACCAAAGCTAGCTTTTTCAGAAGCAATTTGAATAGATGAACGCGAAAGATATTTTAATAATTCTTTTTTCTCTTGTCCAGATCGTTTATCAGCGAGTATCCGCTCAGCACTAGCGAGCAAAGTATCCATTGAAAAAGGTTTACTAATTACACCGGCAAGACCCATATTGGTAATCATTTTAAAATCTGATTCATTTTCTCTGGAAGTGACAACGATTACAGATGGTTTTACATCTGGATTTAAAGATTTTAAATAACCAGACAAATCCATTGCAGTTCCATCTTCAGAATCCATTTCAGTGATGATTAAATCAAAACTAAATTTTTTACAAAGTTTTATTGCTGTTTGAATAGAAGTTGTCGTTCTAACTGAAAAACCTTGTTTACGTAAAGACTTGGATACATTTGATGAAATTTTTTCATCAGGCTCAATGAGTAAAATATATTCTCTTCCACTTAAAGATTGTCTAAAATGTCTATTGATACGCTCTAATAATTCTCCTATCACAACAGGTTTAGTGATGTATTCATCCACACCTGAATGAAAACCTTTTTGAATATCAGATTGTGAGCCAAGAGTACTTGACATGATTATATAAGTATCTGAAATACTTGGAGAATTTCTGATCGCAGAACAAACTTCAAACCCATTCATATATGGCATTTCAATATCACAGATGATGAGTTCAGGTTTATTTGAAAGAGCCATCTCCAAACCTTCTTTCCCATCATAAGCCTCAAAAATTACATAACCAGCATTTGATAAAGGTCCAACTAAATGCGAATGAACTAATTTGGAATCATCTATAATTAAAAGTTTGTGAGAATTATCTAAATACCTCTTAATTGTTTTTTCAATTTCAGAAAAATCAACTGGCATTTGAAAAAATTTATCAGTTACATTAATTGCATCTTCTTCCATTTCATAATCAGAAGATAAAAATATAATTCTAGTTTCATAACCATAAATTCGTTTTATTTTTCTTGCTAAATCCAAAAGCTCAATTTCATTTTTATCGGATTGAAGTATAAAAATAGATTTTTTTAGTTCAGAAATTCTTTTATAAATTTCCTTATAATCAATATCTTGAACTGAAAATTTTGTTTCAGCAAAACATTTTTTTAAATAAGTATGATAGGTTTCGTCTTCGATTGATAAAAAAATGGAACCAGATTGGTTTTTGTATGTTTCCAATTAATTTTCTCCAGAAGTATATTGTTTTACTAATTTAGTTAAAATTTCATTGTCCACAGGTTTTTCCAAAAATTCATTTGCACCCACTTTAATTCCTCTTTCTCTATCTTCACGGGAATTTTTGGAAGTGATTACAATTATTGGAATTGTTCTGTACAAAGGAATACTTCTGAGTCTCGATACTAAATCAAATCCATCCATTAAAGGCATTACTAAGTCCACACATAATAAGGAATATTTTTTGATTCGCACCATTTTTAATGCATCAAATCCATTTTCAGCTTCATCAACTGAATACCCAAGTTTCGAAAGAGTTGATTTAATTGCTCTTCTTTGCAAGGAAGAATCATCCACAACAAGAACACTAATATCTTCTTTTGGAGAATCAACACTTACAACTTGATTTGAATAAGAAATATTTGTTTCAGATAAAATTTCTTTTGGGTTTAAAACTAATACTAATCTTCTATCACTTAAAATCGTACAACCCATTATATAAGGAACTTTTTTTAGTACACTTCCTAAGTTTTTGATAACAATTTCTTGCCTGCCTAAAATATTCTCCACAATCAAACCAATTTTTTCTTCCCCATCAGAAAGAATGATTACATTAACTTCTGAAGTTAAAAACTCAGCTCCACCATTTTGTAATATTTTAGAAAGAAAAGTTAGATTAATTACTTCATTTCTCAAATGGTATAAAATTTTATTTCCAACAATTTCTAATTCATTTCGATTGATTGTCAAAATTTCATCCACAGATCCCATTGGTAGTGCAAGAGATTGATCTGAAGATTCAAATACCAAAACTCTTACCACAGCCAATGTCAAAGGAATTTTTAAATACAAAATTGTTCCTTTTCCAATTTGGGATTTGATTTCAATAGATCCTTGTAGTTGTGAAATTGTGGAATAAACTACATCCATTCCAACACCTCTACCACTTAATTCAGTGACTTCAGTTACTGTTGAAAAGCCTGGTGCAAAAATAAATTCTAAAATTTCTTTTTCAGAAAGTGAACTAGTTTTATCAGCTGAAACAATTCCTTTTTCAATTGCTTTGTTTAAAACTTTTACTTGGTCTATTCCTTTTCCATCGTCAGAAATTTCTATGACAGCAAACGAACCCATATAATAAGATGAAATTTTTATCACACCAAATTCTGGTTTTCCAAGAGTTACTCTTTCGTCTTCTGTTTCAATTCCATGATCTATTGAGTTGCGGATAATATGAATTAAAGGATCAGCTAGAGAATTTATCATCACTCTGTCTAGTTCTGTTTCACCACCAATTAATTCTAATTTAATTTTTTTATTTGCCTGTCTTGCTGTGTCTCTAACTAAACCGGGGAATCTTTCTAACAAAGTGGAAATGGGAACCATTCTGAAATTCATCACACCATTTTGTAAACGAGAAGTGAATCCTTCCAAATTTTCCACATTTTTAAGCATTGTATTTTTTAAATCTTGAAATGAAATTAACTGCAAAGTTAATTCTTCACTAAGAGTTAATTCTTCTCTAGCAAATTCAGATTTTAATTCATTATAAAATGGTTTTACAATTTCTTCTAATTCAGTTCTGGATACAGAAACTTGATTGGAATTTAAAAAAGAATTTAATTCGCTAATTACAATTTCATTTGCTCTTTGAAATCTAGATAATAATCTATCTGGTTCAAATTCTTTGGAATGAGCCAAAGCTCTTTTGATGTCTCTGATATTTCTTGTTAAAACAGAAATTTGTTCTTGGAATTGAAGTCTTGTGATAGATAATTCTGATGAAGTATTAATCACATCATCCAATTTGTCAATACTCACTCGAATTGATTCTGCTTGTCTTTCTTTGATTTTTGCAATAGGTGCAGATTTAATTTCTTCCCCAGATTCTTTTTTGTTTAATTCAGAAATTTCTTTTTTGATCGTTTGTATTTGATCAAATTTTTTTAATTTTTCTTCAATTCCTGTTTCTATTTTTTTTGTATCATCATACTCATAAATTTTTAAAAGTAATGAATTGATTTTAGTTCTTATCGGACCTTTGGAAGCAACCTCGTCCAACATCTCCATTAGTAATTTTTTTCCATAAAGTAAAATATCTATTATGATTTCATTTACTTCTAGTTTTTGTTTTCTTAATTTATCTAATAAGTCTTCTAAAGCGTGAGAAAGTTTTTCCATTTTCCCAACTTTTAAAATTCTAGTTCCACCTTTAATAGTGTGTAAAGAGCGAAATAAATCATTTAAAATCTCAATGCTTTTTGGATTTTCTTCTAGCTCAACTAATTTGTTTTCAATTTTTCCAAGGTTCTCATAAGACTCTTCATAAAAATCACTAATTAAAGTAATTTTATCAACAGGAATATTTAATTCTTCTGGGTCATCGTCTTTATCTGAAAGATGAATTGTTTCAATATTTTCGTTTGAGTTTGTAATTTTTTTTTCAGACTCTAATTTTTCTTTAAATATTTTTTTTTCATTTACAAGATTATTTTCAAATTCCCCATTGGAATTTTTCTGGGTTTGTTCTTTTTTTTCTAAATAAGATTCAAGAGGTTTTTGCAAATATACTTTTGCTTCTTCAACAAGTAATGAAGTATTTTTTGCAGAAGATTGTTTGGTTTTCCAGTCTTCTGAAATATCTTTTAAATTTTCAAAAATAAGTTTAGATAAATAATCAAATGAATGAATATGAATTGTATTTAATTTTCTAGCTGAATCAAAAATAAATTCTAAAATTCCAAATAAATGTTTTGCTTTTTGTAAATTAAATAAATTACACATTCCATAAGATTTATGTGCAAAACGATACAATTGATGAATTAATTCTTCTTTGTCTTCTGAAATATCATAATTAGTTAGATTTTGAATTAAACTTGAAATTTCTGAATTTATTTTTTCAACAAACTTCAAAATCATTTTAGAGTTATGTTGGTCTGTTGAAATAGTTTCAATTTCTGAATCTTTTTCCCAAGCTTTTAATAAATCCAATGAATACACTGGTTTATCCTTCTCTCAAACTATATTTTTTTAAAACATTTGCATGAATTAAATTTTTAGCTGAAATCATTAATAAAGTTTGTTTTTGGTATTGTAAAACTCCACTTGTGTATTCTGAGATTGTTCCGTTTAATACTTCTTCTGCGGCTTGAATAGATGTTTTATCAATTTCTTTCATTTTGGAAATTGAATCCACACATAATGCTACTTCTAAACCATCTTGTTGTAATATAACAAATTTTGCATTTTCATTTAAAGTTCTTGGTGGCAGATCTAAATAAATCGACACATCTAAACAAGGAATAATTTTTCCTCTTAAATTGATTAAACCTCTTAACATCGGTTCCACTTTAAATAATGGTGTAACTTCTAATCCTTCCAAAACTTCCATTACTTCTGAAATTGGTACACCAAAATTTAATTTTTGAATTGTAAAAAAAATAAATTTTTCAGTGGCAGCTTCTTGAAAATTTTTTTTAGTTAAAGTATCTTCATCAGATTTTAATGCTAACTGCATTTTAAAAATATTTTTATAATGTTTTAAAATTAATTTATCATATAAAATGGCTAAAGATTTTCCTTCAGTCATGGATAAAGCAGCTAAAAAACTTTTTTCAGATTCATTTTCTTTTATTTTTTGAAATGGCAAATGAAGGATTTTATAAAATTTTTCCATTAGAATAGCTAGTTTAAATCCATCTTCTTGTAGAATTACTATACTTGGATTTTTGGGAATATTTGATTTTAATGGATTTAATAATTTGGATGGATCAATTACTGGAATTGCAAGTCCTCTATGGGAAACCAAACCAACTACTAATTCATCTGGAAGTGGAGAATCAAGTAGGGTAATTGCTTCTTCCACTTCTTCAATTACAGAAAGTCTCACGGCATAATAAATATTTTTATAAGCAAATACAAATTGTTTAGAGTCTGAACCGTTTAATTTTAAAATATCAGACATGTTTATTCATAACCTTTTGGTTGTAAAATTAACACTGACCAAGATTTTCCTCTATAACGATTATAACCCTCAGTTCTAGCATACCCAATTAACATCACTTGATTGGATTCTAAATCTCTTTCAACAATAAAACCATTTCCACCCTCTGAAACTCTTTTAAATGCTTCGTATTTAGAAAAATCTTTTTTTAAAAAATCTCTACTATCTGATGAAGAAATCACTAGCCCCTGTGAATTTAAAAGATAAATTTTACAATCGGAATATACAAGAGCTGCATTTGTAATTTCAACAGCAAAATTCCAATTAAAATGATTTGTCAGTACACCAATAATTTGTCCAAATTTATTTTTTACAGGTGCACAATAAGAAATTGTATAACCACCCACCATATCAGAACGATACATATCAGTAACAATTAAATTTCCTTGAATAGCTTGTTGAAACCAATCTTTATCAGAAATATCACTTCCAATTAAATCTTGTCTAATTCCAGCAGCACAAATAATTCCTTTTCGATTTAATAAATGAATATCGTGATATACTTCATAAATTCCATGAAGATCTTTTAGAAGAGCAGAAGTTTTTTCTGAGCCTTCACCAAATTCAGCACATAAAATCACTTCTTCAAATGTACTAAATGCTTGCACATCACAATTTCTTTCAAATAAATTTCTATCCACTTTGTCTATTGTATCAAATGCAGCATCAGCAAGTCTTGTGGAAACAGTTTCACGAACAATATGATTCAAGGAATCAAGAGTTGTATTTATTTCTTCAGTGAGTAAATCTGATTTAGAAGAAAATGCTCTCACTTCTTCAGCTAAAACTGAAAATGCTCTACCTTGGTCTCCAGCTCTATCAGCTCTAATTGCTGCATTTAGAGCAAGAGTAGTAGTAACATTATTAATTTTATTTATGGATTCAATTGATTCACCAAGTTGATGAGTGATTTGAAGAAGTTGATCATTTACATCTTCAGAATGTGCATGATTAAAATTATTTTGGTCAGAATTTTTATCAAAAGAATCTTCAAAACTTTCAATCACAACTCTTGGATTTTCTATTAAAACAGGCTCATCTACAATTATAGACCAACCTTTTCCTGAATAAGAATTATAACCTCTTGTGTGAGAATAACCATTTGCTTTCCATTGTCCGTTTCTAGAAGATTCAATGCTATAACCTCTTAAACCTTCAATTGCTTTTTCACCAGCTCCAAGCCATAATAAATTATCTTTTAAAATATCTCTTTTTTTTGTAGAAGAAATAATTGTTCCATCTGAAGAGATTAAGTAGATTCTACAATTTTTTTCTAATTTGACTTTATCAATCATATCATAAATATAATGCCAATTAAATCTTGTGGACAGTACACCAATTGTATTTTTATTTTGATCTTTTACAGGAGCTGAATAGGAAACTGTAAAATTTTTTACAGATTCAGAATAATACATATCAGTTACATAAACAGAACCAGATCCAACAACTTTTTTAAACCAAGGTCTTTCGGATTGATTGGTTTGAATGAGATGAGGATTTTTTCCAGCAGCAATTACATTTCCATCAATATCCAATAAAAGTATGTCGTGATAAACTTCGTATATATCTACTAAGTTTTTCATCAAAGAAATTGCTTGGTCATTTCCAAATCGATTTAGACAAGAATTTACAATTGCTTCAAAACTTGCCCAAGCTTGGCAATCACAATTTCTTTCAAATAAATTTCTATCAATTTTATCAATGATGTCAATCGACAAATCAGCAAGACGAACTGCAATTGCTTTGGCACAAGAAATTCTTAAGTTTTCAATTAGTCCTTGGATCTCGTTAAAAGATTCTTCAGACCTAGTGGAAAGTGTTCTAACTTGTTCAGATAAAGAGGAAAAATTATCAGAAAGTTGTGCTGTTCTAGAGGATTCAATTGCAGCATTAATAGCAATTAATTTTGTTGTGCTATTTATTTCTTTGATTTGTTTTAAAGTGCTTTCGATTTTTGCAGCTGCATCGATTAGCTGGGAACTAGTAGAAGTCGTTGACATGGAATCACCTAAGAATATTTAAACTAAGTTTTAGATTAAAAATAATTATTCAAGAATAATTATAAAAAAAATTGCATTTTGTAAATATTATGAAAAAAAATATTAAAATTTACAATCTTTTTTAAAAAACTATTAAATTGATTGCAATTTGCTATGAAAATTGGATGTTTAATCTATTTTGATTAACTTTAATCATTTTTTTGAGAAAACATTCGTCAGGTAAAATTAAATTATAACCAGTTTTTGATTTTAGTTTATTTCAAAATCTTTTGTTTACAATTTTGGGCGATTCATTTCGGAGTTTTTAGATATTTTTTAAAATCAGCCTGTTCAAACGAAATGACCGTGCTTTCAACTACTTCTTGGGAATGAGCTTAATTCTTTGATTAAAACATTTTTTTTATTTGCACATTCCCAAGAAACGCTTCAATCCCTTTCCATTAGATAAAAAGGTGACTTTTTTCCTGTTTTAAATTATCAGTAAAAAAGTTCACCGAACAAACTGTAGAAGAAGCCTACCATCACTTTCAAGGTTTACAACCTAACTAGCGAACAAGGCT
>JAAFIR010000002.1 GCA_013297885.1 Leptospirales bacterium
AGGTATCAAAAAACAAGGAACTCCTCATGACTTTCGACATTCATTTGCAACTCATCTTTTGGAATCAGGAACTGATATTCATTTTATACAAAAGTTACTAGGACATAAAAATCTTTCAACAACTTCCATTTATACAAAGTTAGCAAATCCGAAATTAGCTGGAGTAAAAAGTCCTTTGTGAGATTTGAAAAATTCCAATTTAAATTTCTCTATTTAGTACAGAGGACTGGGACCCACTGTTGAATTTGGTATTGGTTAACAACTTCAGAATAATTGCCTTCTTGGTTTTTAAGAGATGGAGAGGGCATTTAATAAAACAAATTTTTCTAATTCGGTAAAGTTGGGTGAGGTGCGAAAGTGATTGAAACGGCGTCAAAAAATTTCATTTGAAATTTTTTGACGGGAGTTGAAAGCACGGTTTTTTTGTTGTAGAGACGTTGCATGCAACATCTCTACAACAAAAAAATTCGCCCAAAAACATTTTAAAAATCACTTGAATCAAATTGTAAACGTGGAAAGTTTGCTTTATGAAAATCTATACCAAAACAGGCGACAAAGGTTTAACTTCTCTCGCAAATGGAAAACGTGTTTCCAAATCAAACGAATTTGTAAATCTATATGGAATCTCTGATGAATTAAATTCTTTAATCGGTGTTGCAATTTCATTTTTAAAATCGGATTCTAGTTTAAAAAATTCTCTGACAGTGAATCAAAATTTATTATTTGAGCTTGGCTCTGAGCTTGCCATGTTTAGACCAAAAGATGATTCTATCTCAATCATATTAAATGAAGACATTGAATTTTTAGAAAACGAAATTGATCTTTGCCAAGAAAAATTAGTCCAACTAAAACAATTTGTTTTGCCTGGTGGCTCAAAATCTGCTTCGACTTTACATGTTGCAAGAACAAAATGTAGGGAGCTAGAAAGGCTCATGGTAAAAGCAAAAGAGAGTGGACTCGAAATTTTTGAAAACTCTCTAGTCTATATTAACAGACTTTCCGATTATTTATTTGTAGCTGCAAGGTTTTGTAATTTTGAAGAAGGAATAGCAGACATCACTTGGACATCTCGAGCAAAAGGATCTAAATGAAAGACAAACATCCAAAAGGAATTGCAATTTTATTTTTCACAGAAATGTGGGAAAGATTTTCCTATTACGGGATGAGAGCTTTACTCATTTTTTATTTAATCAAACATTTAAAATTTTCTGAAAGTCTTGCAGGAAATATTTATGGAGCATATACAGGGCTAGTTTATTTTACTCCTTTAATTGGTGGCTACCTCGCAGATAATTATCTCGGTTATAAAAAATCCATTTTGCTTGGTGGAATTTTAATGTGTCTTGGGCATTTGAGTTTAGCACTTGATTCAGAGACTAGTTTTTTTTTGGGTCTTGCACTTCTTATTTTGGGAAATGGTTTTTTTAAACCAAATATCTCTACTCTACTTGGATTTTTATATGAAGATAAAAAAGAACTAAAAGATTCTGGCTACACTCTTTTTTATATGGGAATAAATATTGGTGGAACATTTGGTCCACTTCTTTGCGGTTACATCGGTGAAACTTATTCTTGGCATCTTGGTTTTGGACTTGCTGGAATTGGAATGTCACTTGGTTTAATAGTATTTTGGTTTGGGCAAAGTCATTTGGCATACAAAGAAAAAATCAATATCCAAGTTGAAAAAAGTTTTTTAAATCCTGAAGAAAAAAATAAAATTTCTGCAATTGCAATTCTTTCTATTTTCACTATGTTTTTTTGGTTTGCATTTGAACAAGCTGGTTCATCGATGAATTTGTTCACAGAAAAATATATAGACAGGAATATATATATTTTTGGATTTCAAAAAGAAATTCCTGCTTCTATTTTTCAATCTTTAAACGGAATTATGATTTTACTATTTGCACCTGTTTTTGCTTTTGTTTGGAATTATCTAAACCAAAAAAAAATAAATATTTATACAGCGATTCAATTCTTTTTTGCATTTTTCTTTTTAGGAATTGGTTTTTTAATTTTAGTTCTTGGCTCAAATCAAATTGGCTCTGGTAAATTAAATATTTTTTATATTGTTTTACCTTTTTTATTTCACACATTTGGTGAGCTTTGTATTTCACCTGTTGGTCTTTCTACTGTTTCCAAACTTGCTCCAATTCGATTTGCTGGACTTTTGATGGGATTTTGGTTTTTGTCAAATGCAATTTCACATTATATTTCTGGGTATGTTTCTGGGCAGATGAGCCAGTTTCAAAACCTTGCAGATTTTTTTATGATATTTGTATACACTTCTTTGGTTGCAGGAATTATTTTATTATTGCTTTCCAAAAAAATTTATAATTTGATGAGAGAGAGATGAAATTTTTAGTTTTAATTTTTATACTTCATTGTGCTGGTTTTGAAAAAAAAGATTCAGATAAATGCAAAGGTGATTGTGAAAATGGTTTTGGTGTAAAAGAAGACAAAGAAGTCGGTAAGTACACAGGCTACTTCAAAGATGGACTTTACCACGGTAAAGGAAAATTAAAAACCACTGAGGGTGATTTGTATGATGGAATTTTTCATGAAGGTGAATTTGAAGGTCAAGGCGAACTAGTAACAAATGATGGCTGGAAATACAAAGGTAATTTTGTAAATTGGAATTTGGAAGGTGAAGGGGAAATTGTTTATCCAACAGGTGAAAAGTACCAAGGAAATTTTAAAGAAAACAAACCAGATGGTTCAGGCAGACTTGTTTCCAAAGAAGGAAAAGATTTGTACGAGGGAAATTTTAAAGAAGGCAAAGAAGCACCTGAGTCAAAACTATATCTCAAAAATGGGAAACAATATTACGGAAGTTTTTTAAACGGTGAATTTGAAGGTTATGGAATTTTAACTTATAAAAATGGAAAAAAATACGCCGGGAATTTTTTAAACAACCAATTTCACGGCAAAGGCACACTGACATTTTCAAACGGAACTGTTTATATTGGGGATTTTAAAAACGGAAAATTTCACGGTGATGGTTATATCAAATACGCAAATGGAAATTCCTACAAAGGAGAATTTAAAAATGGCGTGTATGAGGGAAAAGGCAAATTGACATTAAACGATGGTTCAATAATTGACGGGGATTTTGAAAACGGTCAACCAAAAAATGGGGAAATGATACTGAATAATTGAGGGCGATAGCGAAGAATGGGGCGTTTCGGCAACTCAATACTACTGTATTGCGATACTATCATTATACGAGAGTATGCCAGGATTTATCCGTCAGGCTTTCAGCTTCTATCCTTAACGCTTGCTTCTCTGTGATGAGAAATTTTATATTTTATCCCTAGAAAGGTTTTTTAATTTCGTTAAAGATAGTTTATTCCAAATTTTTAAAAAATCAGATTCAATTTCGTCTTTAGTATTTTTCTTTAATCTTTTTTTGAAAAATTGATCAGTTTCAATATCACTGATTCCTTTGGTAAATGCATAAAGTGCAAATTGATCAATTGAAACTCCTTGTAAATTTGCAGTCTTTTCAATCTTAATTTTTAATTCAACATTTTTAATTCTGAAGTGAAAAACAGGGCTTAACACTAATTAAATTCTTGCTATTCAATTTGGAAAAACTAATTAAAACTAAAGATTATATAGTATTTTTTTATTTTAAATCAATAACAAAAGAGGTAATAATTCCAGAAATTTCTAAGCTCTATTGAATTATTGTATATATCAATTTTTATAATAATAAAAAACAAAATTACTAGATATATAGGTCTAATAATTGGAAGTAGAAATTATTCTATTTATTCTTTAAGGGAATATTTTAAAAAGTAATCTAAAAATCAAATTTATAAAAATTAGTTTATGCGTAGCTAGAAATTCATTAAGAGAAATTGATGGCAAATTTGTAAATGGCAATAAAGTGAGAAAAGGTTTTTATTATAGAACATACTATTTAGAATCAAAAAAAATAACTTAGTCTCACTTGAATTTGAAAATAGATTAAATCGGAATTTTTGTTTTCAATTTTAAAAATTGAAAACAAAAAAAATCAAAGGAATAAAAAATGGACTATTTAAATTTAATATTTGGAATTGGTTTTATTTTATTTGGAATTTATACTTTAATCATGAGAAAAAAATCTCCTGAAAAATTTTACAAACTAGAAGCTATGAAAAAACAATTCGGTGAAAAAAAAGGTGATTTAATTCATTTAGTATCTTACGCTATTTTACCTATCACATTAGGAATTGTTTTTTTATTTAAAGAATTAATTTAAAACTTGTAATACAATTTAAAAAATTAATGTTTAATAAATTACCAATTCAATCAAAATTATTAGACATAAAACGAAAATTTATATCTTGTCTTTTTATATTAAGAATTCTATCACTTTTTTTTATCTGCTTAAGTTTATTCTATTGCAAAAAAAATAATTCATTAGAAAGCCAGTTCTATTTTTCCAATAAAAATGAGATTCTTTCACTTCATGGTAATTGGAAAATTACTACAAATCCTGATTATAATCCAATTATAAATGAACCCCAAAATGATTTTTTAATTGGGTATGTTCCTAGGATGTGGTTCAATTCAGGAATAAAAGATAAATACTTAGTCTCCTATAATACGGAAATCAATTTTTCAAATGAAATTTTAAATAATAAATTTGGAGTCTTAGTTTTTAACGCCATAAACTCAAATGAAACTTATATAAACGGAAAGTTGATTGGTAAAAAAGGAATTGTTTCAAAAGATAAATTTAATATACAAAATAATGCAATTCCATCTCTTTATCCAATTCCTGAAGGCTTTCTTCATAAAGGAAAAAATCAAATTACAATTCGTCTTGCAGATAATGCAGCTAGTGGAGGTTTTTTAGAAGCACCAAGAATATGCGAAATCACTGTTTGTGAAAAATCATTTAATCGTTTTCTATTAATCACTGGTGGAACTGGTTTTTTTATGTTATTTATCGGATTCTATCATTTATTTTTATTTTTGGGAAATCGAAAAGATAACGCTTTTCTTTATTTTGGATCAGGAACAATTTTTCATGCTCTAGTTTTTTTTGGTTATGAAAGAATTATTTATTTTTTTTCAGAAATATTTCTTATCCATTTTTATGTGATGAACTTAAGTTATTGTTTTGGATGTATTTTTGTAGTATTATTTATTCATTCTTTTGTAGAAGTAAAAATCAATTTGATTTCAAAATTTCTACTTTTTTGTTTTGCTCTAAGTATAATCTCAACAATATTTGGTGGAATTTCAGTAGATTATAGAAGTATCCATTCTAGGCAGGTTCAAGTTATAAACATTATGATTCTTGTGCCAATACTTTCTTTACAAGTTATTTACCTATCTATTAAAGCTTATAAAGAAAAAAAAGTGGGATCTAACTTGATTCTTTTCGGATTTGTACTTTTTATTTTTACAAATCTTTTAACCCCTTTACACATTCTTCATATTATTCCCACTAAAGCTTTTACTTTAGAAAGTAGTTTAATACTTATTATCTGCTTCACATTTGCATTATCACGTAGAACAAAACAAACTAGTAATAAATTATTAAATCTTGAAAAAAAATATAGATCAGAATTAGAAAAAGAAGTTTTTGATAAAACAAAAACTTTAGAGTTATACAACAAAGAGTTAAAGAATATAAATAATATGAGAGATAAACTTTTTTCTATTATCGCTCATGATCTACGTAATCCTCTTTTTGCTTTAGAAGAAGTGATTTCTCTTTTTCAAGACAAACATTTAAAACCAGAAGATTTACAAAAAAATATCATTTCTCTTAGTCAAAATTTAGAGAATAATAGATTTCTTCTAGAAAATCTTCTAAAATGGTCCTATGTTCAACTTGGATATTCTACAATGAAACTAGAAAAAGTGGAAATTCGAAAATTAGTTATTGAATCCATTCAACTTCATAAATCTTCGTTTGAAAAAAAAAAGATTATTATAAAAGTTCTACCAAAAAATACTTTTTATTATTATGCAGATGAAGAAATTGTACGTTTAATCCTAAGAAATTTAATTTCTAATGCAATTAAATTCACGAATAAAAAAGGGAACATAAAAATTTCTTATGGAGTTAAAAACTATTTTGCTTATATTTCTATAAAAGATAATGGAATAGGTATTCCTACAAAAAAGTTAAAAGTTTTTTTTGAAAACTTAAGAATGGAAAAAAATAGGAAAGGTACAGAAAACGAAACAGGAAGTGGTATTGGGCTTACTTTGTGTAAGGAATTTGCAGAAAGAATGAATGGAAAAATTTTAATCAAAAGTAGAGAAAAAAAAGGTAGCGAATTTACTCTTTTATGGAAAGAAAATGAATCTTAGAAAAGTAGTTGTTGCAGATGACCATGATATTTTTAATATTGGTCTTAAAATTAGTATTGAAAAAGATAAATCATATCAAGTTATTAAAGAAGCTCAAAACGGTGAAGAAGTATTAGAATTTGTTAAATTAAATGATACTGATTTGTTAATTTGTGACTATTTATTACCTGGGATTGATGGTGTGCAAACACTCAGAAAAGCAAAAAAAATAAAACCCAAAATTAGAACTATTTTGATTAGTTCACTTGAAAAGTTTGAATTACAGACTTTATGTGAAATGAATAAAATTGATGCATACATTTTTAAATCTAAAGCAAGAAATAAAATTATAGAAGTTGCGAATATTATTTTTCAAAATTTAACTTTTAGACCAATCCAAACTGCCAAAAATAATCCTTTAATTCAACTCACAACAAGAGAGTTGGAGATTCTTCGCTTTTGGATTCTTGGAAAAAGTTTAAACGACACTGGC
Organism: Leptospirales bacterium; assembly: GCA_013297885.1. Lineage (GTDB taxonomy): Bacteria > Spirochaetota > Leptospiria > Leptospirales > Leptospiraceae > UBA2033. Next base: position 6,791 of record JAAFIR010000002.1, read on the forward strand.
CAACATTTTAAAATGAGTGCAAAAACAGTTGAAACCCATAGAACAAATATTAAAAAAAAATTTCCTTCTTTATCAAAAGAAAAAATTTTTGAGCTAATGAAAGAACATAGTATATATTAAATTTTAAAATTAGCTTCATTTGAATTCTATTTTGCTAAAATTTAGTACTTAATTTTTTTTCAATTTATTGAGTAATAGTAAATTTACCCGATAATATTATTATGAAAGCTGCAATTCTTTATTTATTTTTTTTAAATTCAATTTTTTCTGAAGTTGATTTAAACTATAATTATAATTATGAAAAAAATGGAGTGAAAACTAAATTTTCTGATTGGGTTCCTTACAAACTTCATAAATGGAATCCAAAATTTTTAGAAGATTATTATGAGCTTTATGGTTTAAAACTTCATTATGGAGAAAATGAATTACGCAGAGATATTGGATTTTTAAAAACTGGAATTAATGCAAACTTTAGGCATCCAAATAATGCACTTTGTAAAGTTGAAAATGAAAAAGAATATCATAAGTATAGGCTTCTTGTAACAATGCATTTGAATTTACAAATCATGAGAGGTTATATGAGGATTGCTTCATTGTATGATAAGCGACATTTGTATTTTCAAAATTTAACTTTTGCACATGATCTAAAAAAATCTTTTACAACAGCTGAATCAATTTATAAAGAAGCAATTCCTTATTGGGAAAAAGCTTTGGATCTCGCAAAAAAAGCAGATGAAATAAAAAGTGAAATTGATCTTGGCACAATGGAATCTGAAAGATATGAAATTATTAGTGGTAAACTTCATTTTGGAAACATCATAAATGATCATATCAAAGCAGTTAGAAAAAAAATTGAAAGTATAGATGAATATTTAAAAAATAATCCAGAGCAAGATCATCCACCACTTTAAAATTTTTGTGGCGAGTTTTTCTTTGAGCATCACTCAAAGAAAAATCGTGCTTTTCGTGACTTCGCTATCGCTTCGGTCGTTTAATACTGATTAAACGACTGCTAACGCATCACTACAATCACTCTCGCAGAAATTTTTTGTTTAGTGGAAACTAATTTCTGAAATACAAGTTTTTTCTTTTTCAGGAAATGTTTTTATAAAAGCTGTGTAAATATAAATTCCATTTGGAAAATTTTTTTCTTCTTTTAGTTTTGTTTTTAATTCAAATTTTTTTATTACATCTTCTTTTTCAAAAAGAATAGAGCTTTGAAAAAAACTATTTGGCAATCTAAGTTCTTTGTCTACATTAATTGCTTCTCTTAAATACAAATCTATAATTATTTTTTCTGGTTTTGGATCACAAGTTACAATTTGTATTTCAGAAAAATTTTTCGGGTAAAAAATAGAATCTTTTTTAAAATGAGTTAAACTAAATTCAATTTCAGCATCATGTTTTTGGTAACGTGATTCTCTATGTTTTATCCAAGAAGATTTTTCATTTTTATCCTTTAAATAAATTAATTTAGAATTTTTATCTATTTGATTTGAAAAAGTAAAATCTTCTGTTCTAAACGGAGGAATTATTTCATATTCAGAAATTTTTTTTTCTGTATGAAAATATAAATAAATATTAAAAAAAACCAGACTAATAACTATAAGTATTGAGAAAGAATATCTCATATTAGTCATGATAAATTTATTTTAGGAAGAATCAATGAAAATTGGAATAATAGGTGGAAATGGTTTTATTGGAAAAAATTTGACAAAATTACTTGCTCTAAATAACGAAGAAGTTTTTGTATTTTCTAGAAAAGAATTACAGAATCAAGGAAAAATCAAATTTATTCAAATGTCAGAACCAAATTCAGAAAAACTAGAAGGTTTTGATACAATTATTAATTTAGCAGGTGAATCAGTAATTGGTGGAAGATGGACTGATGAAAGAAAAAAAATTTTGTCAAACTCAAGGGTTGAATATACAAATAAATTAGTATCTGAAATTTCAAAGTTAAAGAATAAACCTAAAACATTTCTCCAAGGAACTGCAATTGGTTTTTATGGAATGATAGATGATGACTCAAAAACTTTTGATGAAAGTTCAAATGCAGGAGATGATTTTTTAGCCAAGCTTTGTGTAAACTGGGAAGAAGAAGCAAAAAAAATTGAATCTCAAAAAATTAGGCTTTTGATTTTAAGGACAGGTGTTGTGCTTTCCCCAGAAGAAGGTGCATTACAACAAATGCTTACTCCATTTAAATTATTTGCAGGTGGGCATCTTGGATCTGGAAAACAAGTGATGAGTTGGATTCATCTTCAGGACATGATAGAAGGAATTTATTATTTAATCAAAAAAGAATCAGCTAGTGGAATATTTAATTTTTCCGCTCCAAATCCAGAAACCAATTATAATTTTTCTAAAACACTTGGAAAAGTTTTATCTAGACCATCTATTTTTCCAGTCCCAGAATTTATTTTAAAAACTATGTTTGGTGAATCTTCTGAGGTAATACTCAAAGGTCAAAAAGTATTACCAAAAAGACTTCTTGAAAATGGTTACAATTTTAAATTTCCCAATTTAGAAGAAGCACTAAAAAATTTACTTTAAAAAAAATACTTTATTTGTGAAATTTTAAAATAATAAAATTAAATTTTTCAACTCAAGCAAAAGGGATTAAAACGGCGTAAAAAAATTTTGTATGAAATTTTTTTACGAGAGTTGAAAGCCCGTTTTTTTTATGCAGTTACATAGTCTTAGTTTTCAATTTAAAATAGGAGTTTGCAAAAAAAAATTTGCCAATAAAATAGATTTCAGATTACAAAAAAACTTTAAATTTATTAGATTTAATTATTAATTTTTTTCTATTAATTTCGATTAGTAATAATAGATTAGTTTTAAAACTAATTTGGGAGATTTTTTATGCCAGCATATACAATTTCTGGTCTGAGTTCAGGTCAAAATACAAATGATATTATACGTAAACTAGTTGAGCTTGAAGCAAAACCACTTAAAAGATGGGAAAAAGAGAATGAATACCAAAAAATCCAGATTAAAGCTTGGGCAGAATTAAGAAATTTATCTATAAATTTACAAATCAAAACAAAAAATTTAACATCATTCACAGCACCTTTTTCGACAAAAAAAGTTTCTGCAAATGAAGAAGGTTATATCACAGGTGAAGCGAATAGAAATGCAAAATCTGCAAAACAACAAATTGAAATTGTTAAACTTGCTACCAAACATAAAATTGCTGGAAATAAAATTCCTTTAGATACAACTCTTCCTGCAGGAAGTTTTTCAATTCTTTCCAAAGACAAAAGAGCTGATATAAATTTTCAAGGTGGAAAATTAGAAGACCTTCAAGATAAACTCAGAAGCTTCGGTAGCCAAATTATTAAATCAAGTTTAATGAAAGTAGATAACGACAATATGGTATTTGCAATTAATGCTCTCCAATTTGGAAAAGATGCTGAATTAAAATTTTTAGACCCAAATGGAATTTTACAAACAGCTGGTCTTGTTGGTGGAAATGTTCCTGAACCTCCTGCAAAAATTTCTTCAGTTCAATTCAATTTTTCAGGTATAACTCCAAATCAAAACGAAAAGTATACTAACAATCAAAAACCAGAATTTGCAGCAACTCCAATTGGAACTTCTGGAGTTACTCTCAAAGGCAATACAAGTTTTTTAATTCCTACAGAAAAAATACGTGTTGAAAAACAATCTTCATTAGAAGTTGTTGCAGCACCAAATTCTAACACAGTTCCAGATTATTTAGGTGTGGGTGTTTATTATGAAACCAAAGAAGGTGAAAAATCTAAGTTCGAAAATGTCCAATCCAAAAATGGAAAATATGTCGTAAACGTTTCAACTTTTGCAAGAGATTTGCTAATTACAAAAATTGTGTTGGCAAATTCAGGTGATGGTGAAGTTGCCTTAAACGATATTCATTTGCACATTCCTGGAGAAATTCAAGGTGCTACAATTAATTCTTCAATTACTCCACCAGAAGATGCAAAATTTAAAATTGATGGAATTGAAGTAACTAGAGACACAAACGAAAATATTAAAGATGCAATTGATGGAGTTTCATTAACTTTGTTAAAAGAATCTACAACACCACTTACACTGGATATTGCTACAGAAACTTCAAAAGGAATTGTTCTTGTAAAAGAATTTGTAGATGCTTATAATGAATTAATGAAATATTCTAAAGAAATTAGTTCAGTCAACAAAGATGGTAAAGTTGATTTAAGTACTGCAGACGAAAGTCCTGCAGATATTTCGGCTGATTATTGGAATAAAAAAACTAAATCTGGAATTTTATCTGGAGATAATGCTGTAATTAGATTAATGGTTGGTTTGAAAAATGCTTCAAGTGCTTCCTACCCCTCCTCTACTGATCCTAGATATAAAGTTCTAAGTGATATTGGTGTTTCAACTGGTGAACTAGGAAGTAATTGGAAACAAATTCAAGATGGACATTTAAAAATTGAAGAAGCTATTTTATCTGTTGCACTAAACGATCATCCTGAATCCATTCGTGAATTATTTGCATCAGATAATAATAATGATAGTAGAGTTGATGATGGTGTGGGTGTTGCAATATTAGAACATATCAAACCATACACTCAGTTGAGTTCTGGTCTAGTTTCAAGTAAGATTAAATTAGCTGAAAATACAATTGGGGAGAATTCAAAAAAATCTAAAGATTATGAATCTCATTTAGTTTCTTATGAAAAAAAATTAAAACAAAAATACTTAAATATGGAACAAGGTGTTGGAAAAAATAAAGCAGTTGGAAATTATCTAAAAAACACTTTTAATCAATCTAGAAAGGATGACTAAGATGCAGATTTTTATAAATGAAGAAGCTGTTGAATCAAAAATTGAAAATGAAAAAAACATGGAAGATGTTTATTCTGGTATCAAAAACTGGGCTGAATCTAAAGGAAAATTTTTAGTTGCTTTTAAAATTGATGGGAATGAAAAAAAAGATGCAGAACTTAAAAATATTTCTATCAATTCAGTATCTCGTGCTGATTTTTATATTGGTGAAAGTTTAGATGTTGTAATTTCTTCTTTATCTGAGCTTGATTTATATGTTGATAAAATTGGAGATACTTTATTTGGAAGAGATTCATTAACTCCAAAAGAAGCATCTGATTTGGAAGAAGGAAAAAAATGGATACTAACAGTTCTTGAATCAGCAGAATCTATTCTTAGACTTGATTATAAAAAAATGTCTCCTGTTGGAATAGAAAAAACAATATCAGGAATAATTGAAAATTTGACTTCAGAAAAAAAATTAGATACAATTTTATCAATAGAAGATTATTTAGAAAATCTAAGAGATTTAAAATTATTCATCATGGATTTAATTAATCGTTTAAGTTTATTAAACTTAGATACTGAAACTATCAAAGAAATTCTAGACACTTATGCCAATAATATGGAAGTATTAAAAAAAGAATTTATGTCAGTGAATGAAAATTTTCAATCTGGTAAAGAAGCACTAGCAAATCAACTTCTTCAACATTCTTCTGGACGTCTTCATATTATGATATCTGGTTTAATTTCAGTGGCAAATAAAATTCATAATACAAATATTGAAGAATTAAAATTTAACGACCAGACTCTTTTAATTGTAAACAAAGAACTTTCTGAAAAATTAAATACAATTGCTAAAGCTTTTGAAGATCGAGACATTCTCACAGCTGGAGACACAATTGAATATGAACTACCAGAAATTTTAGATAAGTTTGTTCCATTTTTAAAAGCACTTAGAGAAAAATTAGTTTAATTGTACTTTACAGAAAATTAATTAATATAGATGATTAGTAATATGAACCAAATAATCAAGTTTTTTATAATTTTAATTCCTTCCTTATTTTTATTCCATTTTTCTTTTTTGGGATTTAATTTATTTCAATCAGATTTTGTAATTCATGAATGGGGAACATTTTCTTCAAGAGTTGACAAAAATGGAAAACAAATCTCAGGACAAAGATTTGAAGGCAGAACTTCTCTTCCTGAACAAGTTTATCGTTTGATTGATCAAACAATAGCTACAGATAAGAATCAAGATGAAAAGTATTATTATTCAAAGAATAATACTGGAAGTGGTTATAGCGTTGGAGATGGAACAGAAGGAGATGCATATACTGGAATCAATATCCAAAATGATACAATTAGAATGGAAACTCCCGTTCTATATTTTTATTCAGAAAAAGAATTGGATATTTCTATTGATGTAAAATTTCCAAATGGCTCAATTGGAGAATGGTTTCCCAAAAGAGAGAATGGTGAATTGATTTCGAAAGATTACTTTGAATATCATTCTTTGATTGATCCCTTTGAATCCAAAAAAATTTTAGACTTAAAAAACTACACAGGTAATATTTCTTGGAAAGCAAAAATTTTAGAGCCAAAAAATAAATCAAATTTTTCCATCAGCACAAAAGCAAACGAATGGATTTCACCAAGAGAAACAGAATCAAATTTAGTTCAAATTGGAAATGAAATTGAAAAATATATTTTTTATAGAGGAATTGCAAACTTTGATAATCCAATTTCAACTAAAATCAAAAGAGAAGGTAAAGAAAAAATTTTAAGTTTAAATAATTTACTAAATGAAAAAATTCCATTTGTATTTGTATTACAAAATAATTATAGCACTAAAAAGAAATTTGTTTTTTGGTCTGGAAGTCTCAAAGAAAATCAAAATTTTCAAATTAGCTTAAATGAAAAAGAAGCAAAAGATTTTTCAGAAAATCATATTTTAGAATTTAAACAAGCATTAGAAAAAGCAGGTCTTTATCCAAAAGAAGCAAATGCAATGATGAATACTTGGAAAGAATCTTATTTTGAAAAACAATCTGGTTTAACTATTTTTTATATTGTTCCTGAAAAAAAACTAAATCAATTATTGCCAATTAAATTTTCAGTTCAGCCAGACGAATTCAAAAGAGCTTTTATTGGTAGAATAAAAATTGATCTAAATTAATATTCTTAATGGATATAATTTGTCCTTTATGTAATTTTCAATTTCATATAAAAGAAAATGAAACTATTTCTTTTGGAGACTCGCCACCACCAACAGGAGGTGATTATGAATTTTCTGAATCAGAAGAAAATTTTAGGTGTCCTGATTGTAATGAATATTTGGGTGTTCTTGTAAAAAGAACTTTATCAGGGGAATATTTACAACATGAAAAAGTTTTTGTTGCATCAGATCCAGAATGGGCGTTTTTAAAAATTAATTTTCATAAATCGAAAAATGAATTTATTTTAGAAAAAAATAATACAATTTTGATCTATGAATTTGATAAGACTTGGAAACAAAAATTTGAATTAAACAATTATGAACTAGCAAATTCTGATTTGTATTTTATAAAAAACCAAAATGAATATCTGGCTCTTGATGAAAATGGGAAAACAGTTCGGAAGTTTCCGAATGAATTTGATTATTTTTCACCTCTAAATTTAGAAACTTATCATGAAGATAAATTAATTTTATCAGGACTCCAAGATGGTTTTCAAAAAATTAAATTTAATTCCAAAGATAAAATTATTAGTTTTGATTTGGAAAACTTGCCTTTAGGAAAAACAAATCATGAATATTTTTTTTCAGAAGAAAAAATTTTGATTAGCACAATTGACAGAGCATTTGAAAAAAATAATTCAATATCCTTTTATAAATTTATCGAAAACTTTAAAAAAATAAATTTAATACAAAAAAATATTGAAGCAGGTATTTGTTATGAAAAAGTTTTACTTGGAAAAGATTTTATTATTTCAATTGAAACTAAAAATGAAAAAGGATTAGTTTATTATTCTCATCATCCATTTCGAATTTCATTTTATGATACAAAAAATTTCAATTTAATCAATAGAATTGAAACTCTTGACTCAAAAATTTGTATTATTCAAAATCATAATTTATTTGTAAAAATTTTAAAAAATGGAAATTTATTTTGGTGTTCAAATCAAATCTATATTTTAGATATAAATTTTCAAATTATTAAAAAACTAGATTTTAAATTAAAAGGATATTTTAAAATTTGGTTTTCAGAAAACGAAAAATTTATTTTAATAAACCAAGAAAATGATTTGTTTTCAATTGAGCTTGAAACAAATAAAATTTATTCTTTTAAAAAAAATTTTTATTTATAAATTTAAAAATTTTTAATATCTATAATCAAATTTTTTTCTAGTTCTTTTCCTTTTTCGCCAAGAAGGTTTTTGAACTTTTTTTTAGAAAAATTAGAAATAATTTCAGCAGATTTTTTATAAAATTCAATTTCTTTATTAAAATATTTTCCCCAAATTTTAGAATAAAATTTTTCATTCAAATAAAAAGAAAATTTTTCTTTGGGATTTTTTTTAAACTCATTTAAAAAATAAATTTGTTCTGAAATATCTATTGCAGTAAAACCAGATTTAGTTAAAGCTTCTTCCATAAAAATCATTTCGATATAAGAAATATAATCCTGTAACTCACCCCAAAAATCAAAACCTTTTTTTCCATAAGAACTCAAACAATGAAAACTAGTACAAACGGAGCTTCTAGATTTCCAAATTCCACAATTATTTTCTTTTTTATTGTAATATGGACAAAGCCAGTCTTCTTTTTTCCCAAAAAATTTTTCTTTAAATTTGTTAAATTCAATTTGTTTTGGAATACTTGCTAATATTCCAATTGGTAAAGTATATTCTCTAGACTCAATTTTAGTTTTAATTTTATTTATGATTTCAGCATCTGTATTTGTATCCAAAAAAATTTGACCAATAGAAAAATTTGTTTGAAATGGTTGGAATGTACAACATTTTAAATTTGGAAGGTATTCTCTCTTGTCTGGACTTTTTCCTTTTTGTAAAGCACAAGTATCACATGTAGCCTTTTTTTCTTCAATATTAAAATTTAAAATTTCTTCTTCAAATAAATTTAAATACATTTCAGGAAGAACTGATTTTAACATTAAAATAAATCTCTACGTTTGTCTTTTAAAAATGGCAAAAATTCTCTATATTCTTTTAAAGTTCTTAGGCTTAGTCTTTCAAATAAAATATCTTCTTTATCTCTTTCTAAAATTTTTTCATTTCCATTCATATCATACAACACACTAAAACCAGAATGATAAAGTGGATTTTTTTTTCCAGCATTACCAATTCGATTTATTCCAAGAACATAAGCTTGATTTTCAATTGCACGAGCTTTAAGCAAACTAAGCCAATGAGTAATTCTAATATCAGGCCAATTTGCAATTACCAAATACAAATCTGTTTGTCCTGAGGTGCGTCTAAAAATTTCAGGAAAACGAAGATCATAACAAATTAACATAGAAATTTTAAATCCATTCCATTCAAAAATTTGATTTTCATTTCCTGCAGTAAATTCTTTGTCTTCACCTACCAAACTAAATGGATGAATTTTTCTGTAACGATTAGAAATAAAACCGGAAGGTCTCGCAATTGAAAATGTATTAAATGGTTTTCCTGAATTATTTTTTTCAATCCAAGATCCGCCCACTAAATTCCCAGTTTTTTTTGCCATTTCAATTAAAAAACTTTCTGATTCAGAATTTTGTTCTTCCCCGAATTTTTCAGACTTCATTGTAAATCCAGTTGAAAAAGTTTCTGGTAAAACAACAAGCCCATCTTGAAATTTGATTTGGTTAAATAAATTCCTAAGTTTAGAAAAATTTTTTTCTTTATCTTCCCATTCAATATCAAATTGAATTCCAGCTAGATTTAAAAAACTATTCATTTTTTCTTGTACACAAATAAAAATGATAAACTAAATAAAATTCCCATCACTGCAATTACACCTAACAGCGATTTATCCCAAGTAGTAAAATATTTTCCATTTACCAATTTTCTTGAGTTTGGCTCTTCAGAAATTTTTACTTCTGGTTTACCACCAGAAACTTTTACAGAAACTCCATTTGCAGAATATTTTACTTTATAAGCTCCCATACCTTCTGGAATATCAGTTTCAATTGGAATAGATTCTTTTGAATTTAAAATTTCCACATTCATTTTTTTTGGTTTATAAAAAATTATTTTTGGTGCTGTTTCCACTTGAACAAATTCTTTATCAGAAAAATTTACATCTCCTAAATCTTTTGCATCTAAATTATAAGAAATTTGTAACTCAGAAATTCCCGGTAAAATTCCACGTTTCAAAATTTTTTCTTCTTTATTAGTTCCCTCAACAAATTGTAAAGGAATTGGCATTTTAGAACTTCCTTGAATCAAATTTGCAGAAAGATTTTTTGCATTTTCAGGAATATAAAACTTCAAAGGATTTTCTTCAGAATAAAAACTTAAAGCAGGACTAGTTTTATTTTCTATTAAATAAATTTTATAAAACAAAACAGAATCTTGTTCCCGAATAATTTGTAACAAACTTCTAATATCAAAATTTTTTAAACTAGCAGTAGTTTCATACACCAAAATCTCTTGGAGTTTTTTTCTAAATTCTGGAGTGGGTGGAATCATTTTGTTATAAGTATTATTTTTATAAGTTGCTTGAAGTAAAATCGGTGAGCTAGCTTCTACATTAATTCCGCTTAACTTCAAATTGCCGCTGACATTTTCCACTTCTTTAACAGGAATCATCCCACCTTGAAGAGCGATCACTTTTAGCTTCTCAACTTTCGCGAAACTCCCATTTGTCCCGTTTTTAATCAAAATCTCCAAACTGATTTCCTCAGAAAAAGCTGAAAAAAAACACAAAAAAAATAAAATTATTTTAAAAAAAATATCTTGCATACCTACTAACCAAATCTAATATATAGATAATAATTTATAGGAGAATATTATGAAAACATTAATTTTATCAATTTTAGTATCTATTTCAGCTCTTTCTTTCAGCCTATCAGCTTGTGGAAAAGGAAAAGTTGTAGAGACTCTAAACCCAACCACTCAAGAGTAGTTTGTAAATTTTTTAGAGGGGAAAGCTTTCCCCTCGCTTCAAAGCTCCGTTTTTTCGCTACCCCTTCACCGAGCAACATTTTAGTTTTGAAAAATTTGTTCTTTTTCACTCGGACTCAACTTTACAGTTTCTTATTTATTCTTTTTGAATACTTCTCAAACCAATCTACAAGTTTTTCTTTTCCCCCAATAATATTTATATATGCAGTACATTCACAATCTTTCCAACCTAAATTGGGAAAATTGATTTCATCTTCATAAAGTGGAATACAATTTAAAATTTTTATTTCATTTAATTCTTTATTGAATATTTTTACAAAGCTATTTATCAATTTATCATTTTCATAACCACCTCCAGAGGCAGTACCTGAAAAACCAGAATTGCTCCATAAAATTATTTTAGCCATTAAATTTTTAAAATTTGGAAAAGCATTTGAAGCTTTAACACAACTAGATTTTATCAATTCAGAATTTCTTTTTTTTAAAGAAATATCAGAAGCCCTTCCAGTTGTTTTTATATAAAAATAATCAAAAGGTTTTTTGTTAGGAGCTTCTGGTGATCCTGCCCAACCTTCCATTTTTCCATTAGAATTATTTTCTTCTAGTTCGGTTTGGTTCGTTTTACAACTTAACAAAATTGATAAAAAGAAAATTATCTGAATTAGTTTTTTATTTTGTAACATGTTTATCTCTTTGTTTTTATTTCATCCTAAATTAAAAAAGCTTTAATTAATTTCATCATTAAAGAATTATTTTTATGAATTGAATTATTTTTTCTACGAATTGCTTCAGACCAAACATAAGTATCAAGTAAAAGCTTTATCATATATTTCTAGATTTTTTGTAATCATAGTCCTTATCATAATCCACTTTGTTTAGATATTTTAAAATATCTTTTTGCCTATGATTTTGAACATATTCTTTTAAAGCAATATTTACAGCTTCTCTTTTGGTTTTAAAATTACCAATTTTAAACACTTTGTTTAATAAAGGAATATCAATATTTAAGTTTGTAGCCATTTAGATCACCACTAAGTAATTTTACACATGCTCATGTGTGAAGTTAAGAAAATTAAGATATTAGATTTTAGAAAATTATTCAAATTAACTAAAATCTATTTTACTGATTTTAAAAAAAAATTATAAATTATAAGCTTTGTTCTTAATTTTTATTTTTAAATTTTGTGAACCAACATTATTCTTTATGTCAGTATCGTTTATTCTACACCAAATTGGACCATTACCAATAATTGATGATTGACCGAGAGTAAAAATTTGTTTGTTAGAACCTGAATTAACAGTACAAATTAGAGCTCCATGATTAAAATTCCTATCAAATCTGTAATCTCCCCATGCTGAAGGATTTGTAACTAAACCAGTAGCATCAAAATTTGTTCCATTATCTGTCATAGACCAATTTCCTTCTGCTTCCATAGTAATTTCTGCTTTTTCATCAATGATTGCTGGAGTTTCTTGCCAATCTTGATTTGCATAAATTACTACATTATATTTTTTTACTTTTACATTATTTTGTTTTAAAAAATCTAAAAGTTCAGCACAATTAAATAGAAATATAACTAAAATTATAGATATTATTTTCATAAGCCTTCCTTGGGTTTTATAAGGCTATTTTTTTTTATAAATTAATTAGTCAATTTTAATAAGTTCAATCATAATTTCGAAAAATCTTCTTTTAATTTTTTTTCTCCACCTTCGTAGTAAAATATAATTTGAAAACTACATTGTAAAAAGAATTTATTATTTCTCTCAAAAATTTGAAACTTATCAAAAGAAAAAATTTCTGGTTTTAATAATTTCTTTTTTAATTCAGAAATTAAATTTTTACTTGGTTTTTCAAAATTATTTTCAGCCAAACTAAAATATGCTTTTTCTATTAATGATTTTTTTTCTAGGGTGCAAATTTTACTTCTATCTTCTTCTTGAATTTCTTTATCTAAAAAAATTTCGTTCATTTGAATTGTTCGGAAGTAATTTTCACTATTATTACAATTTTTCCATTTTTTGGAATACCAATCATTATTTGGATATTCAATATGAATCAAAGGGGGAGAATCCATGTTTAGTGCTGGAACTAAACCTAAAGAAAATAAACCATAAATAAAACCACCAAAGATTTTTAACCCAGTTACTGGTTCATTTGTTGCTATAACAACAGCAATTGGAATATCTACAATTAAACCTAAAAAAGAACCTATAGCTTTATATTTTAAAGAATTTAAATGAACTGTTTCATATCTTCCACTACTAACAAAATCTTTAATGGCACATTCTTTTTCTATTTTTTGATTTTTCTTAGAATTATATTCATCTTCAAACTCACCAATTTTAAAACCAATTCCTGAGAATACCATTGTAGCACATTCTAGATGAAATAAAATTAAGAGTATGGAAAAAAATTTTGGTTTAATATTAAACATATAAATTAAAACGTATTGATAGGATTTTTATGACAAATAAAATTAGGAATCTCTTTCTAGAAAGTATTCAATTTTTTTATCTTTATTTTGATGCCAAATAATTTTGGTTTCATTTTCTTCCAAAAAAAATCCGCCGACCCATCCATCCTTCTGGTTCAAAAGCTGAAACATTTAGTAATAAATTTCCTTTTTCAGAAATTCCATATTCCCATTTACAATTTGATTTATCTCCAAATCTACAAAGTATTTGCACATTTATATCATTTAGTTCTTTTGGATTTTTTATTTCAGCTATTCCATCTGTTCTAAAAAGAATACTTCTTCCATCTGGACTTTTGTAAAGCATTGGTTTTGAAACCCATCTTGTATCTTCTCTAAAAAAAATAAAATACCCATACAAAACTACTGCATAAAATCCACCAGTATACCCCAAATAAATTGCAGTTGTTTTTCCTGAACTAATAAGTGAATATGAAATTACTGAATCAAAAATAAAAGCAGCAGAAGTCTTAGTGGTATTTTTTGGACCAAGATCTTTTTTTATATAATTAGTTGCACAAGAATAGATAAAAAAAATAAAAATTAGTTTTGTTTTAGAATAAAAATTCATTTTCATAAGAAAATTTATTTAATAATTATTTGTGAATAAAAAATTTCATTAACAAAATAAATAATTCATAAAAAAGATTTTTGAATACTAGAAGCGAAGCGAAAGAGATTGAAACGTTATCAAAAAATTTCATATGAAATTTTTTGATAGGAGTTGAAAGCTCGATTTTTTTCCAACTGAATAAATCTACTCTTCAGATTAAGAAGTGTTAGTTGGAAAAAAATTCGCCCAAACTATTTCTTTGTATTGAATTTAACAATACAAAAAGATAAAAATATTTGAAATATTACATTCACTTTAAATTAAAATCTAATTCGCTCCTGGAAAAGAACTTACGTATTGAATTTTAATATCAGGAAATGAATTTACAATTTGAACTTTGGTATCTGGAAACGAACTGACTTCTTGCCATTTGCCACATGAATCAGGAAAAGAATTTACTTTCTGAACTTTTAAATCAGGGAAAGAAGTAACTACTTGAATTTTCAAATCTGGAAATGAATTTACAAATTGGATTTTTCCAAAAAGTTTTTTCCCATTAAAGCTACAACTTGAATCAACTTTACCAGAATACAATGAACTTACAGAAACCAATACCAACAAAACTATTAATTTTTTCATACTTACCTCGTGTGCGGAGATTTAAAATTGATTTTTAGTTTTGTAAATAAAAATTTGTAACTTTATTAAAAAATTTTGGAATCTAAATTGTATGAAACAAATTTTAATTTTATTCTTTTTTATTTTTCCCTTATTTTCTGATGGAAAGTTTGATGTTGCTGTTTTTGCTGGTGGCTGTTTTTGGTGTATGGAACCTCCTTTTGATAAATTGGATGGAGTGATTTCAACAACTTCAGGTTATACTGGTGGAAATGTCAAAGATCCAAGTTATAAAGATGTCTCTTCTGGTGGTACAGGACACACTGAAGCAATAAGAGTTATTTTTGATCCCAAAAAAATTTCTTATGAAAAACTATTAGAAGTCTTTTGGAAAAATATAGATCCCACAACAAAAGATAAACAATTTTGTGATACTGGTAATCAATACCGTTCTGGCATTTTTTACTTGAATGAAGCTCAAAAAAAACTGGCTTTTGAGTCCAAAAAAAAACTAGAAAAAAAATTTAAAATAATTTATACTGAAATCACTGAAGCAAAAGAATTTTATGAAGCAGAAGAGTATCATCAAGATTTTTATATAAAAAGTCAGATTCGTTACAAATATTACCGCAACGCTTGTGGACGAGATGCAAGATTAAAAGAAATTTGGGGAAATTAAAATCTTCTTGAAAATTAAAGAATTCTTTTTTAGAAGTATCTCATGAAATATATTTTTTTTCTAACTCTATTGTTAAATCTTCATAGTATCAAAAAAGATCATAAAAAAAAATCTTGTGAAAAATTTGATAATTTCCTTACGACATCTAAGCTCACGAAAAAGCCAAGTATTAAAGTTGATTTTAAATTAGCAGATTTTTATCCCAAAAGTGCTAAAGAAAAAAATATTCGCGTTGGTGAAACCAAACTCAAAGTGTTTATTAGCAAAAAAGGTAAACTAGTTTGTCATTCAATTTTGAAAAAAAGCCAAGGTTATGGTTTTGATGAAGCTGCAGTTTCAATCATCAAACAAGCCAAGTTTCGTGCAGGTGAAATCAGTGGTAAACCAGTAAATTCTTATGTTGTACTTCCAATCAAATTTTCTTTGGACGAATAGATGAATGAAGTAAAAACCAAACTAGAAATTTATTTAACAAATAGACTAAAAGGTAATGTTAAAATTTCAGATATGAAAGTTCTTTCTGGTGGAGCCTGTCAGGAAAACTATTTACTAGATTTAGAAGTTAATTCAGGTGAACAAAAAGGAATTTATAAATTAGTTTTTAGAACTGATAAAGGTGCTTCCCTTTTTTCTAGCCTCAGTCGAACAGAAGAATATAAAGTGGCAGAAATTGCAAATTTGAATGGTGTAAAAACTCCAAAACCTTACTGGCTTGAAATTGATAAATCAATAATTGGAAATCCATTTTACTTTATGGAAAGAATTTTAGGAAAAGCAACTGGTCGTTTTATTGTAAAAGATCCAAGTCTCAAAAACGTAAGAGAAAAATTTACAGAAGAAATAGCACAGAGTTTGGCAATTATTCATTCAATTTCTGAATCAAAAATAACAGATTTAGAATTAAAAAAAGTTTTAACCAGAAAAACAAATTCAATTTATGGAATTGCTGAATTTGCCGTACAGGATCTTAAAAATCAAATTGATAAATTACCAGATCCTCATCCAGCAATGAATTTAATTCTTAATTGGTTAGAAAAAAATCTAATTGAAACTGACAATGAAGTTTTGGTTCATGGTGATTTTAGAACTGGAAATTTTATGGTAAATGAAACTGGACTGCAAGGAATTGTGGATTGGGAATTTGCTCATCTTGGAGACAGACATGAAGATGTTGCTTGGCTTTGTATGAGAGATTGGAGATTTGGAAAACTTACCAAAGAAGCTGGTGGATTTAGTACAAGAGAAGAATTTTATTCTTTTTATAAAAAACATTCTGGAATAGAACTAAATTCAAAAAAAGTATTATTTTGGGAAGTAGTGGGAAATTTAAGATGGGCAATTGGTTCAATTGGACAAGCTGAAAGACATTTGACTGGAAAAGATAAAGGCATAGAACTTGCAAGTATTGGAAGAAGGACTTCAGAAATGGAATTGGAAGCAATGAGGTTGATTGAAAATGCAAGATAGACCGAGTGCAGAAATTTTAATTGAAGCAATACAAGATTTAATTATAAAAGAAATTTTACCAGAAATTAGAAACAATGAAGCTCTTTCCTACAAAACACTTGTTTGTTGGAATATGCTAGGAGTAATAAATAGAGAAATCAAATTTGGAGAAGAATTAATTAATTCAGAAATTAAAGAGATCTCAGAATTTTTAAAAACCAAAACTGATTTTCAAAATATAACTTATTTAAAAAAATTAGAAATCGCTAAAAATTTAAATCAAGAACTTGCAAAATTTATTAATCAAAATAAATCTTCTGTAGAAGACAAAGAAGTTTGGAATTTAGTTAAAAAAAATCTGAAAGAAAAAATAGATATTTCTAATCCTAGATTCAATTCAGATTAGAAAATAATTGTTAGATTTGATTTTTTTTCCTAGTATATAATTTATAACTAAAGAAATTTCTTGACTAAAATGAATAATTCTGTTTATTCTATTTACTGATTTAGAAGTTTTTTGATTTGATAAAAATATGTTTTTTATTACTAATTAGAAATATATTTATAAAAATTGATAGAAGAGATAAAATGATAGATAAAATAAAACAGATAAATGGCAACATCATAAAACTTTTTATATACTCTATTTTGTATTTCTTTTCACTATTTTTTTTACCAGATTTATTTTCTAAAACAACTTGTGAAGGAGCGACTTGTAATGTTTTACCAACAAAATATCGAACTGATTTAAACAATTTAGATTTAGCAATTCGATTTCAATATTTAGAACCAGTTCTTAATTCAATGGTTGAATCAGCTATTATTTCGAATCATACAAATTCATTAATAGGGGCAGGTTATGTAAATCGATTTCAAATCGGTGCTGGTGTTGGATTAGCAGGAGTAAAAAAAAACGATATTAATTTTTCTTATGGAGATATTTATATTCCCAAACTTCCTAATTTTGGAGTATCTGCTTCTCCATCAATTATGGCTGCTGTAAATTTGGGTTGGTTATTTGGACATGGAGCTTCATTAGAAATAAAAAAAAAATCTAAGAATAATGAAGATGATGAAAATAATAATTCTGCTTCAGAAGAAAAAAAAGAAAACGAAGAGGATAGTGACTCACATCATTTTTTACATCGTTTTAATTTATATATTCATGGAATGAGAGCTGGATATAATCTCTCTGAAATGAAAGCTGGTTTTGGCGACAAACCAGAGTTAAGTGGTGGAGTAAAAGCTGAAAATGCAGGGCTTACGATTCGATTTTCATTAATTGAACCAAAGTTTGTATTATTAAGTTTTTTTGGATTCACTGGAATTTCTGTTGGACTAGGATATCATTACCAAGCTTTAGCATTTGATTTATCTCACCAACCAAGACAAAACCCTACTTTGAGTTTTGGAGATTTTAAAGGCACATGGGTTGCAAGAACTGAAGCTGAATTTTCAACATTTGCAAGATCTACTTCAATAGATATAAGAAGTGGAGTAAGGTTATTTTATTTTTTTGATATCTATGCTGGATTTGGTTTTAGTAGAAATACTGCAGGTGCGAACTTATTTTTACAAAGAAATGGTCCACTTCAAGTTTCAGGAAATCCTTTACAAGCTTTAAACAATACCTTTCAAACAACTGATTTTTTTCAACATTATAATGGTGTTAATACAAACCCAAATGGAAATTTAAATGTTGAATTTAGGGAAAAAAAAAGACTTACAAATAGTTTAGGATTTTTAATAATTGGAACTGAAATCAATTTATTTTTTTTAAAACTAATTGCAGAAGGGGTTATACTTGAAAACTCTTTTGGGGCAAGTCTTGGTACTAAAATTTATTTTTAAACTATTAGTTTCTAGCATAAAAATTGCATATTGAATATATATGCAAAACTTAGACTTGTGTTTCTTAGAAAAAACGAATGATACATATATATTAAAAATTACTTTATCAGAAAACCAAAAAGGGATTATTTATCGAGTAACCTCTGTTTTATTTGCTCATGGTATGGATATAATTGAAGCAGTTGCTGAAATAATAGGTGATGGTTTAGTAAAAGATGTATTTTTAATACGTAGTCTTGAAGGTAGCAAAATCAATTCTGATGTTTGTAATTTGATAAAAAAAGAATTACACCAATTATTTTTTTCAGAACTGAAAGTATCAGATTATTTAAGAAAATATAAAAAAAATGTAAATGATTTTAAAAAAAATAAACAATCATTTATTCAAGTATTTAACCCAAGTTCAATTGATTCAACAGTTTTAGATTTTAGGACTTATGATAGACCAGGACTATTATTTGAAACTTCTGAATATTTATTTCTTAAAGAAATTGATATTATATCATTTACAGCAAAAACTGATGATTTTGAAATTAGAGACTCTTTCTTAATAAGAAATAAAAATGGTGAAAAACTGACTGAAGAGGATTGTATAATGATTAAAAAAGGTTTAAATGAATTATTCTCTTTAAATCAAAAAGAAACACCTAAAGTTTTATTGTAATCACATCAGCAACATTCACTGCTTTAGATCTAGCGTCTTCTTCAGTATCACCAAGAGCTAAAGCAACACCCATTCTTCTTCTTCCTTTTACATTAGGTTTACCAAAAAGTCTTAGTGATGTATCAGGCATGGATAATGCTTCATTTACATTTTCAAAAACAATTTCGTTTGATTCACCATCAGCTAAAATTGCACATGAAGCTGCATAACCATAATATCGAATATTTGGCATTGGTAAACCAAGAATAGCTCTAACATGAAGTGCAAACTCAGAGTGATTTTGTGAAACCAAAGTCACAAGTCCTGTGTCATGTGGTCTAGGTGAAACTTCACTAAAATAAACTTCATCACCTTTAATGAAAAATTCTACTCCAAAAATTCCATAACCACCAAGTCCATCAGTTACCAGTTTGGCAATTCTTTCTGCTTCTTTTAAAGCAATTTCTGACATGAGTTGTGGTTGCCAAGATTCAACATAATCTCCATTAATTTGTAAATGTCCAATTGGATCTAAAAAACTAGTTCCTTCTACATGTCTAATCGTTAATAAAGTAATTTCAAAATCAAATTCTATAAAATTTTCAACAATAACTTTTCCCGAACCAGCTCTACCACCCTTCTGTGAATATTCCCAAGCAGGTTCAATGTCTGAAAATGATTGAACAATACTTTGCCCTTTTCCAGATGAACTCATTACAGGTTTAATTACACATGGCAAACCAATTTCTTTTACTGCTTCTCGGTATTCAGATTCAGAATTTGCAAAAATATATTTTGAAGTTTTTATACCTAATGTTTCTGAGGCAAATTTTCTAATCCCTTCCCTATTCATTGTTAAACGAACAGCTTTAGCAGTTGGAACTACATTATAACCTTCTTGTTCTAGTTCTTCTAACATTTCTGTGGCTATTGCTTCAATTTCAGGAACTATATAATCTGGTTTAAATTCATGTACAACTTTTTTTAATTCTTCACCATCAAGCATATTTATTACTTTTGATTCATGTGCAACTTGCATTGCTGGGGCATCAGGGTAACGATCTATTGCCATAATGTGAAGTCCATATCTTTGGGCTTCTATTGCAACTTCTTTACCTAACTCACCTGAGCCTAATAATAATAATTTTGTAGCAGAATTTGAATTTGGGGTACCAATTTTAACCATAAAACCAGTTTCCTGATTTGAAAAATGAAGTCAAAATTTATTCGAGAATATTTTTAGTTTATATTTAGAATGTTTCAATATATATTTAAGCGAATTTTTGCAAGTCTTTCCATTCTATTGAAAAAAGATCATTTATAAAAAAAAAATTAACTTTTAAAAATTTTTTTTTTGTGAAAAAACCTGACTATTTAAAATACTTTTTTTGAAACATTTAGTAAAGCAATGATTCAATCTTTTATAAACTACTTTGACTAAATAAAAAAATTATTTATACTTAAATCCATTTTCACTCTAGAAGTTAAAATTAATTCTTATTCAGAAATATTCAGATTGAAATCTAATTCATATTGAATAATTTAAGAGAAATTTCTTTGTTAAATAAGAAAATTTTAAATAATATGACAAAATTTTTCATAACACTTTTACTTTTTAATCTATCAATTTTTTCAGAATCAATAAATCCTAGATCAATCACATTTATTAATGAAAAAACAGAAGAATACCAGCTTGGTTTAGCTGTAGAAATATTGAGAGAATCAAAATCTTCAACTTTTGAACAAGTTAAATTAAGTGACAAGTTTGAAGAGAGTAAACAATTAATTCCAAATTATGGATTTACAAAAGATGTTTTTTGGGTTCGATTTATTTTAGAAAATCACTCTAACAAAAATGAATGGTATTTATTTTTAAGTTATCCATTACTCGACAAAGTTGAATTTTATGAAAAAGACAAATTTACAAAAAATTGGAAAGTTCAAAAAGTTGGAGATAGTTACCCTTTTGACAAAAGAGAATTTGATGATAGAGGTTTTGTATTTCCTGTTAATTTAGAAAAGAATAAAAAATATATTTACTATTTTAAAATTGAATCTGAAGGCACAATGCAATTTCCAATTTTTGTTTATTCACCAAAAAAATTTTTAGTCCATCGAGAAAAAGAAGAATTTGCTTTTGGGAGTTATTATGGAATTTTATTTGTCTTGGTTGTTTACAATTTAATTTTATTATTTATGTTAAAAGATATTGGTTATTTGTATTATTTATTATATGTTATTAATTATGGAGCAAGCCAATCTATTTTAAATGGTTTGGCTTTTCAATATCTTTGGCCAAATTTACCTTATTGGGCAAATATCAGTTTACCTTGCCTTGGAGGTTTTGCTTTATTTTGGGGAATTCAGTTTACTAGAAATTTTTTGAACACTAAAAAAAATACACCACTCCTTGATAAATTTTTAATTGTATTAATGGTTTTGATGATACTATTAATGATTTCATCATTTGTATTTTCTTATTATCTAAATATTTATTTTTTAGCAAGCCTTGTAATTTCTTTTGCTATTGCAATTTTTTCTGTGAGCATAGTTTGTTGGGATAGAGGATATAAACCTGCTAGGTATTTTATAATCGCTTGGGTATCCTTACTTTTTGGTGTTGGGATTTTTTCTTTTAAAGGACTTGGAATTCTTCCCACAAATTTATTTACTGAATATGGATTACAAGTTGGATCTGCAGTAGAGATGTGTTTGTTATCACTTGGTCTTGCTTATAAAATAAATTTAATCAATTTAGAAAAATCAAAAGCAGAAAGAAGAGCATCCAAATATTTAGAAGAATCTCAAGAGGCAAAATTAGTTTCTGCAAGAATGGAAGTTGAGTTATTAAAAAGCAATATTCATCCTCATTTTTTACTCAATTCAATTAATGCAACAATTGTTTGGCTAGATGAAGACCCTGCAAATGCAAAAAAACTTTTAACAGCTTTGTCTGAAGAGCTTCATTATATTTTAAAACTATCCAACAAAAAAACAATTTTTATATCAGAAGAAATTTCAATTTGTAAACGTTATCTTGAAATTATGAGTTTAAGAAAAGATGTTAAATTTAGTTTTAAAACAGAAGGAATTTCTGGAAAAGAATTAATTCCTCCAATCGCTTTACATACTTTAGTTGAAAATGGAGTTACTCATGGTTATCCGGGCAGAAAATCAGGTGAATTTATTTTAAGAAAAAAAACAGAAGGCAAAAAAACTCGTTATATTTTATTTAATGATGGTTTACCTGTTGAATCTTCTCGTGAAAGTTCTGGAACAGGAATTAAATACATAAAATCCAGACTTGAAGAAGCATTTTCTGGAAGATGGGAATTCTATTCTAAATCAGCAAAAAATGGCTGGGAAAGTTGTATTACAATTCAAACTTAGAATATGTAAGTTTAATTGGGAGTTCCTTTTGATTTGAAACAGTTTGCATAAGCAAACTGTTTCAAATCAAAAGTCGTGCTTTCAGCTACTATCAAAAAATTTCTAATAAAATTTTTTGATAACGCTTCAATCACTAACTTAGGGTTTTAGTGAAATGAAAAAATATTTTTCAAAACAAGCAAAAAAGATCGACTTGGGGTCAATATTTTGTGAATACAAAATATTGACCAAAAAGGAGAGCTTGGTTTTTTTTGAAATTTATAACAGCAAAATATTAAATGACTTTAGAATTTTTTCACAAAAAAATTTGCCAAGCTAGATTTCAATTAATGAATTAATATTTCAACTTTTAATTTAAAAAATGATTGCTATAAAATTGATTTGTTTTTGAACTTACATCTATGGAACCTAAGAATTTTTTTATATCACATGATATCAACTATCCTTTACTTTGGGGTTTTGATTTATCATTACCTGTAATTTTAAAAACTGCACTTAATATTGAAGGAGTGGATATTTCAGATGAAGACAAAAAAATACTTAGAAGTTTAAATAAAGAAAGACTTTTATATTTTTCAAATCATCCAACAACAATTGAACCACCTGTGGCATATTATGTTTCAAATATAATTGGTTCTAGATTTTATTATATGGCTTCAAGAAATGTATTTAATTGGGGATTTGGTTTAGTAGGTGAATTGATTAAACGAGTTGGTGCATTTTCAGTTTTATCAGGTGGTGCAGATAGAGAATCAGTTAAGATGGCAAAATCTGTTTTAGCATCTGAAAAAGGTAAATTAGTAATTTATCCTGAAGGAATGTGTTCAGGTGAAAATGACAATTTAGTTCCTTTTATGCCTGGAATTGCTCAAATCGGTTTTTGGGGTTTAGAAGATGCAAAGAAAAAAGATCCAAAAGCTGATGTAAAAGTTTTACCTACATTTGTAAAATATACTTTATCAGGATCAGCTTATACTTTGTACAGAGAAATTGAAAACTCGATAGAAAAAATTGAAAAAGAGTTAAATCTTAATTCAGAAAATAAAAATTTACTAAGAAGATTTTTAACAGTTGGAAGAGTAATTTTAGAAAACACTGAAAGAGAATATGGAATTTCTTATGTGGAAGACAAAGACTATAACTATCGTGTTGGTCGTGTGAGACATGAAGCATTAAATCGTTCAGGAAAAATTTTACATATTGAATACAAAGAAAATGAAGATGCTATTCATAAAATTAGAGAAGTCTTCACTGTCTTAGATGGAATTAATTCTGGTCTTTCCAATAAAGGTCTTAAACTTACAAATCACGAATTAGCAGCCGTGCAAAAAGATGTTGATAGAGCTTATTTATTTCTAGTAATTAAACCTGAATATTTACTCGCTTATCCAAGTGCAGAAAGATTTATGGAATGGCTTCATCGCTTTGAAAATTTGATTTTTGGGAAAACGAATCCTCGAGCAAGAAGAGCAAAAGTTGTTATTGCAAAACCTTTTGGTCTCGGCGATTATTATGATGAATACAAAAAAGATAAGAAAAAAACTGTGGAAGAAGTTACTAATCGTCTTCGTAAAGATATTGAAACTTTACTTACGAATTCAATTCCACTTACAAAACCAATTGTAACTCCATTTGAAGTTGGTGATGATCTTAAACAATTATGAATTAAATTTTTTGGTAATTTATAAATTATGTTTTTTGCGAATTTTTAAGATTTCAGTTTCAAATTTTTTCCAGACTGCATCTTTGTCTTGGTGAAAAGTTGCATAGATTCCTTTTTTGATTAATTGAATTAATTCCTCTATGCTGAAATTTAAAAAACGATACATTTTAAAATATTCATAAGATAAACTTACGTCAAAAATTTCAGGATCATCAGTATTGATACAAGTATAAACTCCCTGATCAAAATATTGTCTCACTGGATGATTTTCTTCTTTTTTAACATACTTCCCAGTAAATACATTTGAAGTTAAACAAATTTCTATTGGAATTTGGCTTTCTCTTAAATATTCAACTAAGTCGGGATCTTGAATAGCTGATGTTCCGTGACCAATCCTTTCAACTTTTAAATAATTAATAGAATCCCAAATAGAAATTGGTCCTTCATCTTCTCCAGCATGAACAACTGTTCTAAGTCCTTCTTCTTTAGCTTTTTTAAAAACAGTTTCAAAATCTTTTGCAGGTCCCATTTGTTCCGCTCCACCAAGACCAATTCCAATTACTTCTGGATGTTTTAATTTTAGCACACGATTTAAATTGTTCATCGCATTTTCTTGTCCAAAAGTTCTAGAAACATCAACAAGAATATTTATTTCAGTTCCGTCTTCTTGTTTTATTTCACGAATTCTTTTTACAATCACATCCATCATTTTTTCAAAATCAATTCCATTTTGAATAAATTTTGTTGGAGCAACAAATACTTCAGAATACTTTATATTATCGTTTCGCATATATTCTGCTAGACTATCGATCATATAAGAAAAATCTTTATGTGATTTTACTGCAGATTGAATAAATAGAAATAATTGGATAAATCCATTTAGATCATGAAATGTATAATGTTTTTCAAACTCTTCTTCTGAAATTTTTATTCCATTATTTTTGAACATTTGTTTTAAGGTTTGCTTATTTACACAAGCTTCCAAATGAAGATGAACTTCAGTTTTCGGTAATGCTTTGATAAATGACATTATATCTTGGTCGGTTGGTTCAGTGTTTGTAAATTCTGTTTCAGCTGGGATTGTTTGAATTACTTCATATTTAGCTTGTCCATTTTTTGTTGTGTGTAACCAAGCTGGAGGATTAGGAATTTTTTGATCTAAAATTATATTTCTTTCATTTAAAAGATTTGTAATTTGTTTATCAAAAATTAATTGTAAACCAGAAGAGTAAGGTCTATCATCTGGTAACTGACTTTTTATTTTATTCAGTTCGTTAATGTCTCTGTCTATTACTGCAATTCTGTTTAGGATTTGTTCGAACTTTACTTTCACGACCAACTTTCTCAAAAGATAAACTTTTTTTAATCCTTTTTTATAGTCAATTATTTGCAATAAGCTTTCAAATTTCTTTCTAGATTTTTTTTTTTGAGACGAAAATATAATAGAGGTATAAGACATAGTATGAAGACAATGAGAAAACAATTTTTGCCATTTGCTCTACCGAAAATTTCAGAAAAAACTATTGAAGATGTAGCAAATGTATTGCGTTCAGGTTGGATTACCCAAGGACCAAAAGTCAAAGAATTTGAATCATCATTTAAAGAATTTGTGAATGAAAAAGAAGCAATTGCACTAAATTCTGCAACAGCAGGACTACATCTTTGTCTTGAAACAATTGGTTTAACTTCAAATGATGCTGTTATCACTAGTTCAGTAACTTTTACTGCTTCTGTTGAAGTAATTTGTTATTTTGGTGCAGAACCAATTTTAACTGATGTCGATCCAGTTAAAAATCTAATGACTATTGAAACATTACTTCAATGTATAGAAACAAATTGTAAATTCGTAAATCAAAAACTAATTCATATTCCTTCAAACAAAACTGTTAAAGCTATAATACCAGTTCATCTTGCAGGGCATACGTGTGATATGGAAAAAATAATTGAATTTGCAAAAAAATATAATTTATTTATTATTGAGGATGCAGCACATGCTTTTCCTGCTAAACATAAAAATAAAATGATTGGTGCATGGGGAGATTTTACTGTATTTAGTTTTTATGCGACAAAAGGAATCACAACTGGTGAGGGTGGAATGGTCACAACTAAACACAAAGATCATGCAGATAGAATTAGGCTAATGCGGTTACATGGTGTTAATCGAGATTCTTACAATCGTCCTTCTTGGTATTATGAAGTTGTTGAAGCAGGATTCAAATACAATTTAACTGATATTGCTGCTGCAATTGGTATTAATCAACTTAATGAAGCTTGTGCTTTTTGGGAAAGAAGAACTGAAATTGCTTTAAAATATAATCAAGAATTTAAAAATTTAAATGGAATTAAGTTACCTATTTTAGATGAACAAGGAATCCACTCTTGGCATTTATACAGAATTGAAATAGATCCTGAAATTGCTGGATTTGGAAGAGATACTTTAGCTGATGAATTAAAAGAGTTCAATATTGGTTGTTCATTACATTTTATTCCAATTTTCGAACATCCATTTTATAAAAAAAATTATAATTTTAATCGTAACGATTTTCCAAATGCAAATAAAATGTATGAAAAATGTTTATCACTTCCGCTATTTGCAGGAATGAATGATGATGATGTACTTGATGTTGTGAATGCAGTAAAATCTATTTTTCAAAAATATATTAAATAAAGTTTTTTTTTGCAAATTTTTTTCCAAGTGACAGAAACAATTTGTCAGCTGGTAGATACCAGCTGGACATTGGGTTTCAACCCACTGTTTAAATTAAAGTATAGCTTGGAAAAAAACCGCGCTTTCAGCTTCTATCTAAAAATTGCATTCTCAATTTTTAGATAACGCTTCAATCACTTTCGCTTCATTTCACGAATATAAAAAAATATTTTTTAAAAAATTAATCATGTCTAATAATTGATGAAAGATAGATTTAAAGATAAAATAATTTTAGTGCTTGGTGCAACAGGTGGAATTGGTTCAGAAGTAACAAAAGAAATTATAGCAGAAAATGGAATTGTAATTGGTGCTTCTAAAAATAAAGAAAAGCTTGAAAATTTACAAAACCAATTTAAAGATAAATTTATTCCTTTTGAAGTTGATGTGAAAAACTTGACTGAACTTCAAAAATTATTTGAATTTATTGAGGAAAAATTTTCTAGGTTAGATTCTGTAATTCATTCAGTAGGTTCTATCATTTTACGTTCGATTCCAGCATTATCTGAAGAGCAATTCAAAGAATGTTTAGAATTAAATTTGGTTTCATCATTTCTAACAATTAAAACATTTATTCCATTTTTTTTAAGAGAAAAAAAAGGAAGTTTTGTGTTCACTTCATCAGTAGCAGCTTCAACAGGTCTATTAAATCATGAAGCTGTTTCAGCTGCAAAAGGTGGACTTGAATCTATGATTCGTTCCTCAGCAATGACTTATGCAAAAAAAGGAATTCGATTTAATTCAGTTGCAATGGGTTTAATAGATACGCCACTAGCGAGTTTTATCACTAAGTCTGAAGCCTCTTTAAACGCCTCCAAATCCATGCATCCAATGGATAGAATTGGAAATCCTAAAGATGTAGTATCTGGAATTTTATATTTAGCTTCAGATGATTCATCATGGGTTACTGGTACAGTTTTACCAATTGATGGAGGAATGAGTGCTGGGAAATAAATTCAATTGAGAAATTCATTTTCAATTTAAAAATGGCTAAATGAATGATTTAGATTTTTTTTATAATGAGGAATTAAATTCTTTAAAAGAAAAAAATTTATATAGAAGTTTAAAACTCCCCCACTCTATTGATTTATCTTCCAATGATTATCTTGGTCTATCTGAAAACAAATTTTTAAAAGAAAAATTTAAAGAAGGTGTTGAAATTTTTGGACTTGGTTCAAGTGCTTCTAGACTCATTCGAGGTCATAGAAAAATATTTTCTAACTTGGAAGAAAAATTTTCTGAATATGTAAACGCAAGTGATTCTTTATTTTTAGCAAATGGTTTTGTAGCTAACTTAGGTTTAATTGATTGTTTGACCGATAAAGATACAGTTATAATTTCTGATAAATTAAATCATGCATCTATTCATGATGGGATTAGAATTTCAAATTCAAAGACAAAAAGATATTATAATCATAATGATTTAAACCAACTCGAAAAAGTTTTAAAACAATTTCCAAACGAGAAAAAATTTTTAGTCACAGATTCTCTATTTAGTATGGATGGAGATTTTTCTAAATTAGAAGAAATTCTTTATTTAAAACATAAATATAATTTTTTTCTTTTAGTAGATGATGCTCATTCTCTTGGAATATTTGGGGAAAATGGGTCTGGTTTTAGTTCAAAATTTTCTTCTAAAATAGAATTTAGAACTTTTACTTGTGGAAAATCTTTTGGGCTTGAAGGAGCATTTATTTCTTGTTCTAAATTAGCCAAAGAATATTTGATAAATAAATTAAGAACATTTATTTTTTCCACCTCTCCAATTCCTGCTATTGCTTATACTTTATTTTTTGCTGTTGACATTGTAAAAGAAATGAACCCTGAAAGAAAAAAAGTTTTAGATTATTCAAATGAATTAATTAACTTTTTAAAAGAAAATAAATTTCAAACAGGTGAAACAGTTTCACATATCATTCCAGTATTTTTAAAAAATGAGAATTTTGCATTATTATCCTCAGAATTTTTATCTAAAAATGGATTTGATATTAGAGCGATTAGACCACCAACTGTGAAAGAGCCAAGACTTCGAATTTCTATGAATGCTAAATTAAAAAAAGAAGAATTTGATAAATTAAAACTAGTATTTTTGGAATTAAAAAAATATTTAATTTCTGAGGGTTATTGTTTTGAATAAAGTTTTAGTTACTGGTGGTAAAGGTATGCTTGCTACTGATTTAATTTATTTTTTAAAAAAAGAAAACTATGAAGTGATTTCTGTTGATATTGAAGAGCTTGATATAATAAAAGAAAAGGATGTACATGAATTTATTCTAAAAACTAAACCAAATATTTTAATTAATTCAGCTGCTTACACTGCTGTTGATAAATGTGAATCAGAACCAATTTCTGAAAAAATAAATGGAGAAGCTTTAAAATTTTTAAGTCAAGCTTGTGCAAACTCTTCAGTTAAATTAATTCATTTTTCAACTGACTATATTTTTTCAGACAACTTCACAAAACCAATTTCTGAAAATGAAAAAACAAATCCTATTAATGCTTATGGAAAAGGAAAATTAATTGGAGAAGAAAATATTTTAAAAGAAGATAATTTAGATTATTCAATCTTTAGAGTTCAATGGCTTTATGGAAAAAATGGAAAAAATTTTGTGGATACCATGCTAAAACTTTCTGAAACTAAAAATGAAATTTCAGTTGTATCAGATCAAATTGGAAGACCCACATCTACAAAATTTCTTGCAGAATTAGTTGTTAAAACTCTTTCACTAAATCTAAAAGGAATTTATCATCTTGGACCAAAAGATGAATGTTCTTGGTTTGACTTTGCATCTTATATTTTAAAAGATAAAAATACAAAAGTTCTACCCATTCCATCTTCCGCTTATCCAACTCCAGCAAAAAGACCATTCTATTCAGTTCTTGGATTAGAAAAAATCAATTCAGAATTAAAGGATAAAATTTTAGAAAAAACTTGGAAAGAACTTGTGGATGAATATTTAAAAAGGTCTTAATGAAGATTTTAAAAATTCTTTTTTGTCTTTTAAAATTTCATTTATAAAATCAATATTGCCTGAAATGATTCCTTCATCAATTGGAGTTTTTTTATTAAAACGAAATTCTGCAAAGTTTTTTAGGTCTAAAGAAATTCCACCAGCTGATTTAATTAATGCAATTCCTGCACAAATATCCCATTCAGATTTTGGTTTTAAAGAAACAGTAAAATGAACTTTACCGATAGAAGTTAAAGCTAGTTTGTATGCAATTGAACCAATTGGAAAAATTTCAAAATTTTCCTTCCAGTATTTATCATCAAATAATTTATATTTATAAAATTCTGAACGTGAAACCAAAATACTTGGTTTTCTAAATTCTTTAGAAATAAAATAAGGTTTGTCTAATTCAATTTTCTCTAACTCAAATGTAAAATCTTCGTCTAACAGCTTATAGCCAATTCCTATCCCAACTACTCCAAAAAAAATTTCTCTAGAAATGGGATTAAACACAACTCCTAAAACTGCTTCATTATTAATGCTTAAACCTAGACTGATGGAAAATTCTGGATTTTTTTCAACAAATTCTCTGGTTCCATCAATTGGATCTAGTATCCATACTCGATTTTTTTCAAGTCTGAACTCAGAATCTTTAACTTCTTCAGAAAGAATACCATCATTAGGAAAATCTTTTTCTATATATGATAAAATGATTTTGTTTGCTTGAAGATCAGCTTCTGTTAATGGATCGTCTTTTGCTTTCCAATTTACTTCAAAACTTGTGTTGTAAATTTGACTTACTACTTTTCCTGCTTCTAAACATGAAAAAATAGCAAGTTTTAATTCTTTTAAGAGATACAAAAATTAATTTGGTTTTGCCTTTGAAGAATCTGAAGTATTTGAAGAACTGCCTGTTGGCTGAGATGGTTGGTTAGAACTAGAAGTATTTGTACCAGAATTTACAGATTTAATTTCTGCATCTTGATCTGGATGTTTTGAATACATTTTTTCATCTTGAGGTAATTGGACATACATTTCGGGATCAACAGCAAAATTATAAAATAAAAAATAATCTTTATAATTCACATAATAGTTAAATGTTCCTTTTTCTTGTTCAAAACTAATAGAATCTGATTTTAACTCTTTAATTTTTTCTTTGTAATCAGGAAATTTTCTGTGCATGGTATATTTAATTGCATTAGTTAAATTTTTTTCTAAAGTTTTTTTTCTATAATCTTTTGAGATTTTTTTATTCTTATTAAACTCTTCAGTTTTGACAAAATCATCAATCACTCCGAGTTTGCCGGGAATTCTATCTGCAAATATGCTAAATGTTAAAATTAATAAAAAGGAAATTAGTTTCATTTCAAAACTCTCTTTCAGGGATTTATGTCATTTTTATCTTATGCAAAAAAAAAGAAATCCTAATTTATTTTTTCAAATTTTGTATAAGCAAGTAAAAATTTTTTTTGGTTAAAACCAAAAGATACTCTTGCCATTCGATTATCGCCTGAACCAGTAATATCAATAATTTTTCCAAAACCAAAGTCTTTATGTTTTACTTTATCTCCAATTTTTAATTCATCTGAGTTTATTTCAACTGATCTTTTTTTTGAATCTAATGTATTATTTTGTAAACGATTTCCAGCAAAAGGTGTTCTAGTTGGTTTTCTATAATCAGTTTCATTATCTTCTTTTTCTAAAAGATGTTCAGGAATTTCGTCAAAAAAACGGGAGGGAATTCTAGATTCACCTAAACCAAATTTTCTAGTAATTTTTGAAAAACTCATATAAAGTTTTTTCTTGGCACGAGTGATAGCAACATAACAAAGTCTTCTTTCTTCTTCAATTTGTTTTTCAGAATCTAAAGACATTGAATGCGGAAAAGTTCCATCTTCTAAACCAGTTAAAAAAACATAATCAAATTCTAAACCTTTAGAATTGTGTACAGTCATTAAAGTAATAAAATCATTTGATTCATTTGGATTTTCTTCAGATGTTAAAAGTGAAATATTTCCAAGATATTCACCTAAGTCTGGATTTTCAGTTTCTTCTTCATACTCTTCTAAAGCATTTAAGAATTGCTCAATGTTTTCCAGTCGATCGTTTCCTTCTAAAGAATCATCTTCTTTAAAATGTTTTATAATTCCCATCATCTCTAATAGATCTCTTAGAATCAAAGAAGGGCTTGTTTTATTTAAATACTTATTCCTTAAATCTTTTAGTTTAGAATAAAAATCTTTAAGTTTGATAATCATATTTGGTTTAATGCCAGATGGATTTTCATTTAAAACTTCAAATAAAGTCAGCCCGTTATCAATTGCATAATTTCTAATTTTATCTAAACTTGCATCTCCTATTCCTCGTGGAGGGAAGTTAATAATTCTTTCTAAAGACAAATTATCATTTGGATTTACTAAAACAGTTAAATATGAAACTAAATCTTTTATTTCAGCTCTATCAAAAAATCGGAACCCACCAAAAATTTTATAAGCTAAATTTTTACTTCTTAAACTTTCTTCAAAATATCTAGATTGTGCATTAGTTCTATAAAAAATTGCAAAAGATTTTAAATTTTTAATTTCTTTATTTAATTTTATTATTTCATTAATAATAAAATTAGATTCTTCATTTTCTGAATAAAATTCATTTAATCTAATTTTTTCACCAGATTCTTTATTAGAAAAAATTTTTTTATCTTTACGTTCAGAATTATTTTGAATTAAATTACTAGCTGCTTCAATGATTGTTTTAGTTGATCTATAATTTTCTTCTAGTTTAACTGTAAAAGTTTTTTTATAATCTTTTTCAAAATCCAAAATATTTCTTATATCAGCACCTCGCCAAGAATAAATACTTTGGTCATCATCCCCCACAACACATAAATTTTCAGTTTTACCAGCGAGCATCTTAGATAATAAATATTGAATTTTATTTGTATCTTGGTATTCATCTACTAAAATATATTTCCAATAGGAATTGTATTTTTGTAGGACTTCAGGATGTTTTGTAAATAGTCCAACTACTTTATAAATCAAATCACCAAAATCAAGAGCATGATTCTCTTTTTTTCTCTTTTCATATTCAAAAAAAATATCTTTTAGATTTTTTGTAAATTGGTCTTGTCGATTATCCAATCCAAACTCATCTAAAGGTAAAAATTGGTCTTTGTATTTATTAAATTTATTTGCTAGATTACTAGCAGAATATGATTTTGAATCTAGATCTTTTTTTTTCACAATATCTTTAATTAAAGATTCTTGCAAGCTAGTATCATAAACTGTAAAATTAGAGCTAAGTTCTAAAATTTCAGAATTTGATCTTAAGATTTGTAAACATAAAGAATGAAAAGTTTTAACTGTGATACCATAATGAGAGTTAGGTAAAATCATTGTAATTCTTTCTTTCATTTCAGCAGCTGCTTTGTTTGTAAATGTTACAGCACAAATATTATATGGTGAGATATTCTTCTTTAAAATTAGGTATGCAATTCTAAAAGTGATTACACGAGTTTTTCCAGAACCTGCACCTGCTAAAATTAAAACTGGACCTTCTGTTTGAAGAACTGCTTTTTTTTGTTCTGAATTTAAATTTTCTAATTCTTCTTCAAACATTAAAAACGAATATCACCAATTCCAAAAACAAATTGAAAATTTTTATCTTCATTATAGTATGTAAAAGGATGTTCTGAGTCTCCAGTGTATCTAAGTTTTTGTGCCATATACAACCTAAGTGGTAAAACTGGAATTTGAATTCTTAAACCAAATCCCCATGAAAAACGAAAATTTTCTAAAGATAAATTTCTACTACTTAGAATAAGTCGCCCAGGATCATTTAATTCATAAGGTGAATGTGCAGCTGGTCTTTGGTTGTTGGGATTATAGTTTTCTAATAACCATGTTGATAAGGCTCTATCAGAATTTGGATTCCATCTTTGGTTTTGTACTGCTTGATCAAACAATTTAGCATTTTCTTTTCTTTGCCCAGTCCAACGATTTACTTCTTCATACATTGCACCCGAATCAAAAAAAGTTACTAACCATAATAAAGAAGGTTCAATTGGAAAACGTAATTCAGAACTAAAAAGAACTCGATGTGGAGCACCGTCTCTCCATTCACCAGGATAATTTCTATCTTGAAAAAACCATCCACGTAGAGATTCATACCCTCCTAAGAAATTCAAATCTTGAATTTGTATATAAGGATTTTTTTGTCTTTCTGTATCTCTGAATAATGGATCTGGCCTATCATATTTTGGAACTTTTTCAAAAGTGAACACAGATGAAGTTCTAAATTCTTGAACAACTTTCCATCGTCTTAAAGTATTGGAACGAATTAAACCAAATAAGGTATAATCAAACCAAGTATGATAAAATTCCACAACAGGATTAAACTGATCAAAATGAGATTGCCCACCAAGAAACTGACCAGTATTTGAAAAAGAATAATAAGTATTTATACCTGCAGTGGGATTAAAAATATTATCTCTTGAGTCGTAGCCAATACCATTTGTAATTTGAGAACGAAATAACCAACCTCTATTTACTTGAGCTAAAACCACATCTGAAGAAAGAGAAGTTGGATTGGAACTTTGAAAAAAACTTGGAGAGTATCTATGAAAATGTGTCCAATTGGAAAGTTTACCACCAATCACTAAACGATGACCAACACCAACAGAAAAACCAAGTGCTGAATATTCATATTGTGCTCTTTCGTTTACACGAGGAGAAACTTGAGGATTATCAGATAAAATCACACCTGAAGAAGTGAGAATTGTTCTTGAAGAATAAAACATAGATAATGTGAGAGACCATGGCTTATCGAAAATCCAAGGTTCTGTCCAGGACAATTGAAAAAATCTTCTAAGCGGACCATATTCTATTCTACCGGAAACTTTTTGTCCAGTTCCATTTAAATTGTTTTCACCAAGTTCAGTAAAAATAGAAAATCCAGAAATTGTACCATAACCTCCACCCATAGAAATAGTTCCAGTTGGTTGTTCTACAACATCAATTATCAAATTCATTTTGTTTTCACCAGAACCTGGTCTTGTGTTAAAATTTACTTCTTTAAAATATCCTAAGTTAAAAATTCTTTCTCTAGATCTATTTACATCAGCAGAATTAAATAAATCTCCTGGTTTAACTAATAGCTCTCTTCGAATTACTTTGTCTAAAGTTTTTTTATTTCCTTTAATAACAATGTTTTCAATATAAGCCAAAAAATTTTCTCTAATAGTAAAATCAACATGTTCAAATTTTCTTCCAAGGTATTCAGGATTTTTAGTGAAAATTTTTCTTAGTTTAGCAATATTAAACTTTTTTTTATTTTTTTCACATTCATCTGTAGAAACTCCAACACAGTTTTCATACTCTTTTAAGTTTTCATCATTTAGTTCAATACTTTTTCTTTTTGGTACCACTTGAACAAATAAATAACCTTTAGAACTATACATTTCATTTACTGTTTGTTTATCTCTTTGAAATTTTCCTTCATCAAAAACTTCACCAACATCACCATCTGAAAATTCATAAGAATCCTCTAAATCTTTAACTTTATAAATTGGTTTTAATTTTTCTTTTGGTGTACCAGGTGGATTGTTTTCTCTATTCAAAAAAACTGCTGTCCCAGTTGCATCATCATAAGTCAAATCATGAGTAGTTTGATAACCATTAAAATAATAAATGTCCCCTTCTTTAACTTTAAAATTTACAATGATAACTCTTTTATCTTTTTTTTCTGAATTTTCCCAACGAATTTCCCAGTTAGTATTTTCAGGAACTATATCAGCATCTAAATAACCTTTTGATTTCATGTAAGCTACAATTTTTTGTTTATCAGATTCAAAAGCAGTTTCTTTAAAATGACCACTTTCAATAATTCCTGCTTCTTTTAAATCTAAAAACCCAATAATTTCACCAGCATCAATACTTTTAGTTCCAATGATGTTAATTTTGGAAATAGGAATTTCATCACCTTCATCAATGATGAATTTTACTTTTACTAAATTTGTTTTAGGATTAATTTTTCCCATTTCAAATTTTACATAAGCATGAAAAAAACCTTCATCTCTGTATTTTTTTAAAATTACTTCTTTAGTAGAATTTACTTTTTCCGGTGTGATAACTTCGTTTTCTTTAATAGGCATTTTATCACGTAAATCAGAAGGGAAAACTTCATCAGCACCAACAAATTCAATTTCTTCAACTTTTGGTCTTTCTTTCAATTCAAAGATGATAATTACACCACCAGAAGTAAGTTCAGCTTTGATATCGATATTATAAAAATATCCAGTTGCAAATAAAGCCTTTAAGTCTGAGTTCATCATTTTCTCAGTTAAGACTTTATCTTTACGAATATCTATAAATCCAAGAATATCATCATTTGAGGTATTTTTATTTCCTTCAAATTTAACATCTACAATTTTTTTTCCAATATAATCTTTTGGATCTGAATAAATTTTATTACAAGACCCTTTAGTTAAAATAAAACCAGAAAGGCTGGCTAAAATAAATAGTTTAAAAAATGTAAGTAATTTCAAAATATAAAATAATTATCTTTCAGTTTCTTCTTCTCTATTGGAATTAGTTTGGCCTGGACCTTTAACCATTGCCAGATTAAACCTAGTAACACCAGCAGCGTTTACTTCATCAATTACTTTAACTACTGTTTGGTAATTTGCCCCACTATCACCTCTGATAATTACTTTATTTTTTTTAGGATCCCTTTTATCTTTTGGTCCTAAAAAAGAATTGATTTTATCTCTTAAGCCTTCTAAT
Organism: Leptospirales bacterium; assembly: GCA_013297885.1. Taxonomy (GTDB): domain Bacteria; phylum Spirochaetota; class Leptospiria; order Leptospirales; family Leptospiraceae; genus UBA2033. The sequence goes on from JAAFIR010000002.1 coordinate 43,432, forward strand.
GCAATTGGAGTTTGGTCTTTATCTAGAAAGATTTTCCCTTCTTTATTTACTGTTATGATTAATTCTTCTTGGTTTTTTTCTTTGGTTACACTACTTGATGAACGAGGAAGTTCAATTTTTATTGAAGCTCCTTTTTCTAATGTAGCATTAATTAAAAAATAAATTACGATAAATGAAACTACATCGATGAGTGAAGTTATATCAATTCTATCGAAAGTTTTCATTGTTCTTCTAAATTTCATGAACTATTTATCTCCACGAAATAATTGAAGAAACTGATCTGAAAAATTTTCCATCTCAGTAATTTTTTCTTCTTTTTTTCGTACTAAATAATTATAAAAAATATACGCTGGAATGGAGACAGCAAGACCCATTGCAGTTGTAATCAATGCTTCTGAAATGCCTACCTCAGCACCTTTAGTTCCTGCACCTTCTGCGAATGATCGAATCATTCCAACAACTGTTCCAAAAACACCAAGTAAAGGTCCAATTGTAGCTATGGTTCCAAGTCCAGTTAAAAATTTTTCCATATTTAAAATTTGTCTATAACCCTCAGATTTCATTTCATCTTCATAAAACTTAGAGTCCCGACGTTTGTATTCGATTCCTGTTTGTAAAATTGCAGTTGTTGGACCAAAACTACATGAAACTAGATAATCTTTTGCTTCATCCCATTTTTTTTCTAAAATAAATTCTTTGACTTTTCTAAAATCTTCTATTGTAACTGATTTTAATTTCCAAAAAAATATGGTTCTTTCTATAATAATAGTAAAAGCGATAATGGAAACAATCACAATAATAATTGGTATACTTTCAGGAGGGATTGATGCAATTATTGAATTTGATTTAGCGAATATAAACATTTTTTTTTCCTATAAATTATGAAATTTTGGGTAGGCTTACATGCCAAATCTTTTTTTGTTCCAAGTTCGATTTTAAATTAAAAAAATTAGAGTTTAACAATTTTATTTTGAAATGATTAGGAATAAAAAAATTAGAATAAAAAAAGTTGGGTGAATTTTTCATTTTAAATCATTAAGATTTTTAAATAATAAATACAATCAAAAATGAAAAACCGAGCTTTCACCTCTTGTCAAAATTTTTTATAAAAAAAATTTTGACACCGTTTCAATCTCTTTCACATTGCAATCTATTTTATTTCTTAAAATGCTTTAATAATATTTTATAAATTGTCTTATATTACCAAGTAATAAAATCTATGACTAGTTTTTAAAATCAATTTGAATATTTTAAAAAGTTTTAGAATTAATTCAATACTTGAAGTAGCAAGAATTTTTACTCGAAGAAGTAAATTTTTTTTAGAAAAAAAATAAAAATGCTTTTTTGATATCTTGAAAGGATCTAAGTAAATTAAAAAAAGATTGATTTACAGTGTTTGTAAGGAAATTTAAACATATGATAAAAATTTTTCTGCTATTTTTTTTTCTAATCCAAACAATTTCTCCAGCTGAGTCTTTAAATAAAATTATTGCAATTATTGGTAAAATTTCAATTTCTCAATTAGATTATTCAAAAGGTGAAGAAACATATAAAGCTTTGTTAAAAGCTAGAAAACCATCAATTCGAATTAGTAAAGGTTCTCAAAAAACAAAAGTTTTAGACTTTTTGATCGATAGAGCTATTATGGATTTAACTGCAGAAGAAGAGTCCATTCAAGCTGGTGAAAAAAATATTGAATCTGAAATTGAAAGATTAATGAAACTAGGCAATACTCCTGATCGATCTAGTTTTGAAAAAATAATAGCTGAAAAAACAGGAATGCCTTTTGATGTTTGGCTAGATGATCTCCCTTATCAAATTAAAAAAAATCAATTAATGCAGCTTAGAGTAAATTTTAAACCTCCAACAGAAGCAGAAATTCATAAATGGTATTTGAATAATAAAAATAAAGTTGGGATGGAAGTTAAATTTAGAGAAATTTGTTTAAGTCCCAAAAATTCTTCTTTTGATGAAGAAAATAGAATTTCTGCGGAAATTAACCAAATTAAAAAAGATTCAAAAAAAGATCCAAGTAGTTTTAATTTAGTAGCAAATAGTCCCAGAAACTCAACTCCTGGTGCTATTGATTGGATTCAAACATTTGATATTTATTCCAAAAGCCCAGTTTTAATGGCAGCACTTTCAAGAACATCAGAGGGTTCTGTTTCAGAACCTTTTAGAGATGATAGAGGGAAATATTGTATTGTAAAACTTGAAGGAAAAAGAAACACACCTGAAGAAAATATCAAAAGAAATATTGGTGAAATTATTGCTCGTGAAAAAGCAGAAGGTAGTTTTGACGAATGGGTTGTCAGCAGAAGAAAAGAAGTTATTATATCTATTTATGATAAAGAGTACATAGCTGAAAATAAATTAGAAGCACCAGATGAAACTTTTAATTATAATAAAATTAATATTCAAGCTCCATGAAGAAATTTAATCACAAAAATTCTTTAATAGGAATTTTTTTAAATCAAACCCAGAAAGAAATTCTTTTAAACAATAATTCATTAAGTAAATTTTTTTTTGATAAAATACAATTTATTTATCCTATTCTAAAAATTTATTCTAATTTTAAATTTAAAGATATTGAGTTAACTTTAATTGATGAAAAAAATGAAATTGTTTTTTTAAAAAAGATTTCTGAATTATTACCAAATTCAATTTCAAATGATAAAGATATTGATGAGGTATATTTTTCATATTTTAATGGAGTATATCCCTTGTTATCAATTCCACTGACCAAGGAGCTTGATGAAAGACATCAAAATTTTTTATCACAATATTCTTATTCTGAAAACTTACCTTCAGGTATTATCCCAAAATTTATAAGTAGAGAATTTATTCAAAGTTTGCCAAATGATGAAAATTTAAATTTTCATGATTATCTAATAAAAAATATTAATCATTTTGATGTTGAAATTTTCTTTAAAGAACCAGATTTAAGACAATATCGTTTAGATTTTTCTTTAGCATCACACGAATCCTTTATTCTAACAGAATCTTTAATACAAAAAAAATACAATTTAGAATATGAAGATATTTTAAATTTATTAAAAAAGGATCCAAATTTATTTAGAATTAGCCCATTTTATCTTGAAATTGAATTATATAGAGGTTGTGAAAACACTTGTACTTTTTGTCCAAGACAATTTCAAAAATTAGAAAATGATTTTAGTGGAATAGAAATTTCAACAATTGATAAATTAGTTTCTTCAATGAATACCGATTTTCCATTTAAATATACAGTTTGTTTTGGTGGATTAGGAGAACCTTTTTTACATAAAAATTTTAACAAGATTTCAGAAATTTTTTTAAAAGAAGAAAATTTAAAAGAGTTAATTGTTGAAACTTCTTTATATCCTGAATTAGAATTTATTAAAGAAAAAATTTCTAATTTAGAAACATTTAAAAATAAACTTTGTTTCATTATTAATTTGAGTACAATTACAGAATCTAGTTACAAAAAAATTTATTCAAAATCAATCCTTAGTGAACAATTAAAGAAAATAGATTTTTTAGCTGAAATTTTTGGAAAAAGCCAAATTCATGTTCAAATGTAGAAATTCATTGAAATTGAAGAAGAAATTGAAAATTACTTTAATCATTTTGAAAAAAAAGGGATTAATGTAATTTTACAAAAATACAACCGTTTTGGAATTATGCCAGAAAAAAGAGTAAGTGATTTAACTCCAATTCAAAGAAACTTTTGTTGGCATTTAACTAGAGATTTATATATTCATTCCGATTCTACAGTTAGCTTATGTAAACAAAAAGAAAAAAGAATTGGAAATTTGAAGAATAATTCTTTAATAGAAATTTGGGAATCAGGAATGGAAGATTTTAAAAAATCATTTTTAAATAAACACGAACTTATAAATGCTCCATGTCTTGGCTGTGATGAATGGTATACTTTTAATGCATAATTATTTTGCCTTTATCCAAGCAAGAACAAACTCAACTAGATTTCAAGGAAAAGTTTTAGAAAAAATTGGAGATAAAAACCTAATTGAACATATTTATTTTCGTTTAGAAAAAATTTTATTTAAAGAAAATATTATTTTATTAATACCTGAAAATGATTCCAAATTAATTGATTTTGCTAACTCAAAAAATTATAAATTTTTCAAAGGTTCCGAAAATGATGTAAGATCCCGTTTTATTGCTGCTGCAGAAAAATTTAATGCGGAAAATATAATTCGCTTAACAGCTGATAACCCCTTCATTGATTATAATTATATAGAATATTTATTAAGCTTTTTTAAATATAAAGATTTTGATATTTCTTCATTTTCAGGACTTCCTTTAGGAATGGGAGTTGAAATTTTTAAAATAAGTTCCATAATAAAATCTCCAAAAAATGGTTTAAATGATTCTCATTTTGAACATGTTAGTCTTCATTTAAAAGAAACAGATGAGTTTAAGTTTTTAAAATTATTTCCATTTATATCAAAAACTGAAGTTGATATAACTTCAAATATTAGACTAAGCATAGATAAACCAGTAGATTTAGAAGTTTGTAGAGATGTTCACAAACAATTAGGTGATGACTTTAATCTTGAAGAAGTAATCAAGCTATATAAACAATCCCCAGAAATTTTTAAAAAAAATAATACTGTAGAACAAATTAAGTTTACTACAAAATCAATTAAAACAAAAAAAAATATTTTTATAAATTTTGCTGATCCATTACCAAATGGAAGAGGTCATTATGAAAGATGTAAATATCTTTCAACTATTTTACAGTTAAATAATTATCACGTTCAAATGGATAGTGTTTTAGATGAAGAAAATGAATATGATTTATATATTATTGATTCAAGAGACAAACTTGTTCCAGATTCCATTCGAAATAAAAAAATAATTTTAATAGATAATTTTGGAAGTGATAGATATTCCAATATTCATTTTGATACTCTTCCAAATATGTTAAATGATTTTGAGGAATCAATTCAAAATACCCTGATTCCACAACATTTTTTTGAAAAAAAAGATCCAATCATAACAAATAAAGTTTTTTGTTACGCTGGTAATTTAAGTTTTAGAGAATCATATAAATTAGATTTATTTTTATGCAAACAATTTCAAAGTTCAAACTATGAAATCATAAGGGTTGGCGGTAGCCATAGAAAAAAAAAGAATTTATCTATAAAAATTTATTCAAAATTAAATAAAACTGAATATCTAAGATTTTTAAATGAATCTGAATTTTTTATTTCTTATTTTGGTCAATCCATAATGGAAGCTACTTATTTAGAAAAGAAAATTATTTTATTTTCTATTTCTGATTATCATGATGAACTAGCATTTCATTTTGTTCAGAATTCAAATGCAATGTATGCTGGAGATATCCGCAAACAAAGTTTAATTTACAATGCAAATTTTTTAAAATTCACAAGACCAAATGTTCTCGGAATGAAAGGTCATGGTTATGAAAAATTAATAAAACTAATTGAGGAATAATTTGATGAGGATATTAATTTTATTATTATTAGTTGGAACAAATTTACATCCAGTTGAAACAGAAGAAGATGAAGAATTTAAGCCAAATAAAGAAAAACTAATACAAGATACAAAAACTAAAATTGAAATATCCAGACTTTCTCAAATTGCAAGTAATCAAATAAGAGAAAAAAAATATAAAGAAGCTGATAAAACTGTAAAAGAAATTTTTGAATTATCTGAGTTTTCAGTTGATTATTATTATTTAAAAGCTTGTATTCATTATTCTAATTCTGAATTTCAATCAGCATTACAATTTCTTGGTCAGGCTTTAAAATTTAATAATGCTCATGATCCAAGCTATTTTTTAGTTGGAATGATATATGCAAAAAAAAATGACTGGGAAAAAGCCCTTCCTTATTTAGAAAAAGCAAATAAAGAAGGGGCTTATAATCCTTATTATAGAATTAATTTAAGTATAGCCCATTTCCAATTAGAACAATTTGATATGGCAGCAAAAGTAGCAAAAGCAACTTTGGAATTAAAAGAAAATTATTTAAATGCTAAAATTATATATTTAAAATCATTAGTTAAGTTAAGTAAAAAAGATGCCTGGTTTCAAATTCAAGACATAATTGAAAAAAAACAAGACTTAACACCTTTTTATTCTATCTATATTCAATTATTATTTGAACACAAAAAAAATTATTCTGAAATAATCAAAGAATTTTCAAAAAAAACAAATCTCAGTCTTGATGAAAAAAAATATTTAGCCTATTCTTATTTTAAAGATGGAGAAGCAAACAAATCTTATAATATATATAAATCAATTATAAATCTTGAAAAAGATTCTGAAGAGGATTTACAAAATTATTTTAGATTATTAATATTTTTAAATAAAGACTCTGAAGCTGAAAAAGTACATTCCGCATTAGTCAAAGATGATTTTGATAGAAGAAAGTTTTACCAAGATTTTTTGAATAACCAAATTCACAAAAGAGAAATATTAAAATTTTTATATACTCCGATTATTATGCGTTAATATCATAAACTTCAATTTTAAAACTTGCAGAAATCTTTTCTTTAGGTTGTAATAAAACCGATTTTGAGTTTGGTTCAAAAAAAACATTTCCTGTAGAACTAATTGGTTCGACAGCTATTGAAAGTCTATCTTCTGGAGTATAAATTTGAACAAATTGATAATACTTTTTTTCAAATGAAATTTTTAATCCTACCTCAGAATTTTCTAAACAAAAATAAATTATTTTTTCAGTAGATGTGAACAAATTATCCAAGTTAATATTATTTAAACTTGTTTTATCTTGAATTGGATTTTCTATTTTTAAATTAAAATCTGGTAATAAATTGGAGTTCAAACCAATAATCTGATTCAAATTTGTTTTAAAGTTTAATAAGTCAATTTTTTGATTCAAACTTAAGTATGGATGATAACCAAATGCAAAAATTTGTTCAATATCTGAAGAATTAAAAAACTCAATTTCAAACTCACAAAAGTTTTTTTCTAAAAAATAATTTTCTCTAAAAATTGGAAAATTCTCTTGATACAAAATTGGTTTTATGCTTAAAAATTTATTTTTAAGATTGATAATTTCTCTTTTTTTATCAAAAAAGTTTCCATGAATCAAAAATCCATTTTGATCTTTTTTTTTAGGATTAAGAAAAATATTCTGATTATTAAATTTTATGATATCTTTTTCTAGTCTGTTAACCCAGGGAAACATTAAAAAATTCCCTGTTAAAAAAAAATCTTTAGTTTTGTCAAATTTAGATACAACTGAAATCAGTTTTCCTGACTCAGTTTCTAATTCTAGTTTTTCAATTTGTGCACCATTTTTTAAATCTAATTCAAGTTTTGATTTATGATTTAGAATACTTGCTTTTTCCATTATTCTTTATCAATAGGGTTTGGATAAGAAATTGCATAACCTTGTGCATAATCAATTCCGATTTTTTTTAATAAATCTAATGTAGTTAAATTTTCTACAAACTCTGCTATAGTAGTTAGTCCAACTGCTTTTGCAACTTTTTGAATTGATTCAACAATTGCATAATCAAGTGAATCAATTGTCATGTCACGAATAAAAGCACCATCAATTTTTAAAAAATCAACAGGTAAACTTTTTAGGTATGCAAATGAGGACATGCCAGCACCAAAATCATCTAAAGCGAAATTAGAGCCTTTTTTTCTAATTTCCTCAATAAAAGTAACTGTCCTGTTTATATTTGAGATTGCAACAGTTTCTGTAATTTCAAAACAAATCAAACTTGGGTCTATTTTAAATATAGTCATTTTGTCTTCAATAAAATCAAAAAAAGTTGGGTCAGATAGACTAGCTCCAGATAAATTTATAAAAAAAATTGGTTTTTTTGGAAAACTAGAAATTAATTCTCTTTTTTTATCTATATATTGAAAAGCATGATTAATAACCCATCTGTCAAGTGAAGGCATCATATTATATCTTTCTGCAGCTCTCATAAAAACATCAGGCATTACTAAACCTTTTGTATCAGATTTTAATCTTAACAAAAATTCGTAAAATACTCTTGAATCACCTGAATAAGGAAGAGATACAATTGGTTGTTTAAATAAAGTAAACTGATTTAACTCAATGCTAGTTTTTAGTTTTGTTGACCAATTCATTTCCTCCATTCTAAAAATACTTTGTTTATCATTTTTAAAAGATACATAGACTTGATTTCTTCCGGAATCTTTTGCAGAATAACAAGCAACATCTGCTAGACTCATAATTTCAGAAATAGATGAATGAGTTTCTTTTATTTGAAGTAAACCAATACTCGCACCGATAGTAAAAATTTTATCTTCAAAATGAAATCGTATAGCTGAAATTTTTTTGATTAACTCATTTGCAATCTCAGTAGACTCTTCAATTTTTTTTTCATTTAACACTACAACAAATTCATCACCGCCAATTCTAGCAGAAAATCCTTCTTTCTTTACTACTTGTGTTATAGCAACGGAAACCAACCTTAATAAATCATCTCCTGCTTGATGACCACAAGTATCATTTACAATTTTAAATTGATCCAAATCCATATACAAAAGTGAATATTCTAATTCGGAATTTTCTTTTACTTTATTTAAAATTTCATTTAACTTTCCTTCAAACTCATAACGATTAGAAAGTCCAGTTAATGGATCGTGATAGGCCATATAATAAACAGCTTCTTCTGCCATTTTTTTTGCAATTCGAGCGTCAGCTTCACGTAATTCACGATTAATGATTGCAACTATTCTATCAGGAATTGTTTTTTTTATATAATCATTAATTCCATTTTTTGTTGAATAAATAGCTATTTCTAAATTAATTTCATCTGAAAATAATACTACAGGTGTTTCTAATTTTTTTTCTGTTACAAAATTAAATACATCAAAATAATTTTTATCTTCAATTTTTATATCAGTTAAAATAATATTAAATGGAAACTTAGTTAAAATTTCTTTAAATTCAGAAAATGTTTTTGCAGTTTTTAAAATTCCTTTATATTCACTTGCTTCTAATAATTTTTCTATTTTATAAAAATTATTTTCATTTTGGTCAACGAATAATATATAAATTTCTTTCATTAAAATTACCTTTTCTAAAGTACAGAATGCTTTGTATGGGACAAGTACAATTAGGAATTTTTTAGTAAACAAAATACTATGTCCCTTTGGTGCTAGAAATTAATAAGAATTAATTACTCAAGTAAATAGTATAATCAAAAATAAAACTAATTACTCGAAAATATCCATATCAAAAAAAACTTACCTATTTTTTTTTGGGGAATGGTCTAAAATCTTTCTAAATAAAATATGTTATGAACTCTCTGAATCTGCAGGAAACCTTGTTGAACTATAGTCGAAAAATTTCACACAAATCTTTTTTGTTTTTAGCTTTGATTCCTTTTGTTAACATTTAAATTTTTTTTATTACCAAAAAAACGAATTAAAAAAGAACTCCTTTTTTTTCAAGATGCAAAAAGATTTCTTAAAACAAAAAAAATATTTAAACATTTTATAAATTCTAATTTAGAGGATAAACTTTTAATAAAAACTATTCAGTTAATTTTTTTAAATTATTCAAACCTAATTCAAAATCTTTTCCAACCATTTTATCCAAATCAACAAAAATACCAATTAGTTTTCCAAAATAATTTTCTGGACCTGTCATATTCCAAATTACTTCAATAGAATCATTTCTATTTAGAAAAGTAAAAGTAGTGATATTATTTCCTTCAAATGGTTCCATAAAATCTAATTTAATTTTGATTTGATCTGGAGCAGATTCAAGGATTTCCATTTTGCCTTTACCAACATCCGAATTTCCCTCCCATTCATATTTTGCACCTTTGCCAATTCGATTAGAGGATAAAGTTTTTTTGATATTTGGATCTAATTTATCCCATGGTGACCATTTTGGCCATTCATCAAAATTATTAATTAAATAATAAATTTTTTCTTTAGGTGCTTTGATTAACAATTTTCTTTCGACAGTAAAAATATCTGAACGAGTGTTGGCATAACCTAGTATACTTAAAATAATTATCCCAATTCCAATAAAAATTTTTTTCATATATTCCTTTAAAACAAAATTTGTTTTGTAAATGTTATTTAATTTTTTTTTAAATTATTCAAATATTATTTTTTTAATTTAAGATAAACTTGATTCACTAAATCAGCTCTATCTGAAATGATTCCATCTACACCAGCTTCAATTAGTCTTTCTATATCTTTTTCATCATTTACAGTCCAAGGATAAATTTTATAACCAAGCTCATGGTATTTTTCAACATAATCTTTATCTACCAATTTAAAATTTGGAGCTAGTATATCTGGTCTTGCTTTAAAATTTAATTTTAAATTTCGTAAAATATATTTAGTTAAAAAACTAAGTTGTGGCACATCAGAAAAATCAGAATACAATTGACCTCTGATTACATTTGGATTAACTTCTTTAATTTTTTCTAAAACAAATGGGTTAAATGAAGTTACAAATACATCTTTTTCTGCTTTTTTTTCTTTAATCAATTTTGCAACAGCTTCCCCAATTTTTTTTGCTTCTTCACCTGAGGCTTGGGATTTGATTTCAATATCAATAATTGTTTTTCCTTTAAACTCATCAATTACTTCTTCAAGAGTTGGAATTTTTTCATTTTTAAATTTTGGAGAAAATTTGATTCCTGCATCCAGTGCTTTTAATTCATTAAGAGTGAGTGCGTCCACCATTCCTTTTCCAGTTGTAGTTCTATCCACATCAGAATCATGTATCACAACTAGTTCACCAGTTTTTGAAAACATGGTATCTAGTTCAAATGCAGCATTATTTTTTAATGCAAATTTAAAAGCAGACATTGTATTCTCTGGAGCAATTGTATTGTCCCCTGTTCCACGATGACCAATGACTAAAAAATCTTTTTTTACAAGTGATTTAGTAACTTCTGTTCTTGGGGTATGAGTTGCACAATTAGTGTAAATTAAAAATAAAAAAGGAATTAAAATATGTTTAAGATTTTTCATATTAGAAGTTTTTTTTATTAATTAAATTCTAACAAGTAAATTTTTATTTTTATGACTAAAGTAAAATTAATTTTTTATAAAATTTTTGGGCGAATTTTTCCCAATGGGAAAAACCGTGCTCGCCTCTTTTGTCAAAAAATTTTATGCAAAATTTTTTGACACCGAGTTGATCACTTTCGAGAGAGTTTCGAAAAAAATTTTAAAAAAAATTCCATACAAAAATGTTTTTCTATCACTAGCGAAAAGAATCGAAGCGGTTCTTCAAGTAAAGTGAGACTTTAGCCTCACTTTACTTGAAGAAGTAGCTGAGAGTCTGTTTTTTTTGTTGGTGATTTTTCAAGGTAATTATAGATTTATAATTAATTTCACCAAAAAAAAAATTCGCCCAAATTTTACCTAAAAAAATTAAAACTTTTTAGTTCTTTTAAAATCCTGTTTTACCAAAAATTTGGAATTATGAATAAAAAATTAGTTTTGTTTATAACAGGTATTATCCCTATTTTATTTTTGATTCCAGCCATTTATTATTTCACTAAAGACAATCGAAATGATTTAATGAAAAAAGCAAAATTAATTAATGCTTTAAGTTTAAATGAATTAAAATTAAATGAGTTAGTAAAATTTGATGCTAGAATTTCTGAAAAAAATAAACTACAAATAGATAATTTTAGTATATTAATTGATGAAAAATATATCAAAGGTGATGGCTCTAAAAAACCTTTTTGGAAATTTGAAAAGTCTTATCATGAAAAAATTATTTTAGATTTGGAATCATCTGAAATTTTAATTCAACTTTCAAAAGATTATGTACCTTGTGGGGACAAAGTAGAAATAACAAACTTACAACCAAAACTTTCTAGAACACTTGGAATCAAAAATGGAGAATTTGTTTCCGCTCTTGGTGAAGTAATTTCTTTAAATCCAATTTTAATAGATACAAAACAAAGTTTATGTACTGGAACATTAAAAAGTTTTGATGAGTATTGGAATAAAAGAATGTTGTCTTATTCACTAATCGGAATTTTTATTTTTTTACCCTCTCTTGGAATTTTATATGTTGCTTTAAGAAAAGGTCAAAATGGAAACGAAGGATAAATACCCAAGTAAAGAAAAATTAAAAAAAAAATTAGAAGAAGAAAATTTTAAACGAATTACACTATCATTTTACCGTTATGTCAAAATTTTATCTCTAGAATATTATAAAATTTCATTAGAACGAAGACTTGCTGAAATTTCTATATTTGGAAGAATTTATATTGCTTCAGAAGGAATTAATGCTCAAATTTCAGTACCAGAGCTTAATTTTGAGAAATTTAAAAATATTTTAAACGAAGATGATTATTTAAAGAACATCCCTTTAAAAATAGCAGTTGAAGATTCTGGAAAATCATTTTATAAATTAAAATTAAAAATTAGACCAAAAATTGTCTCCGATGGTTTGGACGATAATGCATTTGATGTTACAAATGTGGGAAAACATTTAAACGCTGATGAATTTAACAAAGCAATGGAAAGTCCAGATACAATTGTTGTGGATGTGAGAAATCATTATGAATCAGAAGTTGGTCATTTTGAAAATGCAATCATTCCTGATGTTGATACATTTAGAGAAGAACTTCCATTAATTGTTGATTTATTAAAAGATAAAAAAGATAAAAAAGTTCTACTTTATTGTACTGGTGGAATTCGATGTGAAAAAGCCTCTGCTTATTTAAAACATAATGGTTTTTTAGATGTGAACCAATTATTAGGTGGAATTATTTCATATGCTCATGAAGTAAAAGAAAAAAATTTAGAATCTAAATTCATTGGAAAAAATTTTGTTTTTGATGATAGATTAGGTGAAAGAATCACAAATGAAATAATTAGCAAATGTCATATTTGTGGTAAATTATGTGACAGGCATGTGAATTGTAAGAATGATGCATGCCATTTATTATTTATAGAGTGTAAAGAATGTGAAAAAGAATATCAAGGTTGCTGCTCAACGGAATGTAAAGAAATAAATTCATTGCCCTTAGAATCACAAAAAGTACTTCGCAAAACTAAAGGCAGCATGAATGAACTACCTGAGCATAAATCTAGGCTCAGGCCGAAATTAAATCAGATTATTTAACTTCTCTTTTTTTTCCAATATCTTGAATGGTTCTATAAACTAATTTTTTATCTTTATCAAAAATTAAAATTGCAACTCTGTTAAAGAATACAAAATTTGGTCTGAATTCAGAATAATGATGAGTTGAAATTGTAGTCTTATATTTAGCATTAAAAATGGTAAATGTATGCATATTAACTGCAGTTAAATTCATATCTCTTTTTAATTCTGCATCAGAACTTTCATAATTTGAAACTGTTGGTTTGTCGATTGCCTCACCAGCTAATTGAAATTTTTGTGATTTATCAGGATTTTTTGCCAAATAAATCATATACTCATTTAAGTTTGGTTCTCCGAGAAGTGCTTCATAACCTTTAGATCTGTTGAAATCAACTTTATCAGTTTTTTGTTTTAGTGAAGCATCTCCCCAAACATCTTTTGGAGTGGGAGTAATAACTTTTTTTGCAGAATCTTGATTTGGAAGTGGATTTGGAACTAAAACAGAATATTTGATAATTGTGTTTTTCTTATTTGGATCATTTTCTCTCCACTCTGGAGGAGGAGCGAGTTTATTAAAAACAGGATTTTTTGCTTCATGGTAAGCTAAAACATAAAATGAATATTCTCTACTTGGTCCACCTTCTTGATTTTCAACATTAAATTGAACATCTAAAACATCACCTTTTCCATTGTGTGCAGCTCGCCTTAAAAAATTCACACCACGTACTGTAAATGAAGGGTCAAGAATTGGAAGCGGAGTATAATCTTTCATCAATGCTAAAGTCTCATCTTTTGCAGGAGCTGCTTTTTTGTCGTCAGCAGGAGGTCTAGTGTTTTTAGCTTCTTCTGCGATCACAGTAATCGCAAAAAGAAGAATCAGTAACTTTATTAAATTTTTAAATAGTCTCATAATGTCTTTCATCCATTCTAAATATAAGTTTATTATCGTAAGATTTCCAAATTAGTTTAAGTTGTAAAGGGAATTATTTTTTAAGTTTGTAAATTATTCTTATCATCCACTAAAACTACTACTGGGTCATAGTGACTTGGTATTAGTGATTCTTCCATTTGGCAATATGCCATAATAATTACTTTGTCCCCTACTGCTCCAAGCCTAGCTGCTGCACCATTTAAACAAATATCACGATTTCCACGTTTACCTTTGATCAAATAAGTTTCAAACCTAGCGCCATTGTTTATATTAACAACAGATACTTGTTCATATTCTCTAAGATTAGCTTTATCCATTAAATCTTCATCTACAGTTAAGCTACCATTATAATTCAAATTTGCATCAGTAATTGTTGCACGATGAATTTTGCATTTTAATAAATTTAAAGTCATTTAAGTCTCAAGTAATACCCTAAATATTTTTCCTGAATGATTTAAAAGGCTTTTTTGTTTTTGGATAATAATTTTTGTATTGATTCGTTCAATTTTAAAAGGGATTTCTTGAAAAATTGGGCTTAATATATAGTTTTCATAGAGATTTGGATATTTTTTATCTTCATCTTTTACACCATTTTTAAAAGCTTTTAAAACTTTATTGATAATTCTTTTTTCTTCACGAACTAAGTTTAACTGCATATCAAGATTTGTTTTGAGAATAAATTTGTCAAATCTAGAAGTTTCAGGAGTAAAATCAACTTCTACAGTGACATATCCTCTTGTAACAAGGTTTAATAATGCTAAATTCAAATTTAAAATTCCAGTAGTGTCTTCCAAATGAATATATTTTTCATTAGTAATCATTAATGAATGGTGTTGAAAATAAACCCCATCTGAAAAATAAATTAACTTAGATAAATTTTTTCTATCTAAATTTAGAGGGAACATTTTTATAATATAATAAACTACTTCTTCAAGTTTTTCCATGTATTATTCTAAGAAATTAAATTCCGTCCCTTACCAAAAATATCGACAAATCCAACTAAATCTTAGACAGAAAAGAATTGAATCTGTACTATTTTTAGAACATTTACCAGTTATAACTGCAGGAAAAAATTTTGATAAAAAAAATTTATTAGTAACAGAAGAGTTTTTAATTAAACAAAACATCCAATTTTTAGAAGTAGAAAGAGGAGGAGATTTAACAGCTCATGAAAAAGGACAATTAGTAATTTATCCACATATTGATCTTGAAAAAAGGAAAATTACTATTTCAGATTATTTAAAAATTTTAAATGAAATTTTGATTGAATCAATTTTTGAAATTTGGAATTTACAAGTATTTTCTCATTCTGACAAACCTGGACTATATTTAAAAAATAATCCCGAGAAAAAAATTCTTTCACAAGGAATTTATTTTAAATCCAATTTTACTAGTTTTGGAGTAGCAATAAATATATCTAATGATTTAAAAGTATTTAACTTAATAAACCCTTGTGGGGGAGATTCAAAAAATATTGTTACGATAAAATCTCTGGGACTTGATTCAGGGTTAGAAATAAATTTTATCAAATTATTTAAAAACAAATTTATTAATTCAATCAAATAAATTAACATTTCGAAAACTAGATTCAAAATATGGATTTTTAACTGTTTAAGTAGGTCTAATAACTATTACATAATGAATTTAGTAAGCAACATTTTAAGACTTAAAGAATCAATTTCAATAGAAGAAAAATTATTCAATTTATCGATATTTTTAGCTACATTAATTCTAATTATTTTTGATATAACCTACTATTTTTTAATGCCAAATCATTACAATGTGCTTTTTTTACAAATTATTGCTACAACTGTGATTCTTTTTTTATTTTATAAAACATTAATACAAAAAAGATTTAATTCAATATATTCAACTATTTTTTTAATAACAGGTTATTTAACTGCTGATTTAATTTGTTTGTACACTGAAGGAATTTTAGGATCATCTGTTTTTATTTTAGCTTTATTATCAATTTTAGGATTATTACTTCAAAATGGTCTAAAACGAAAAATTATTTTTTTAACTTTAAATTCTTTAAATTTTTTAATTTTAATCTTAATTTATTTTTATTATCCAGAATTTGTTCTTCCATATGATAATGAATTAGAAAAAAAAATAGATTTTATTGTTACTGGATCAGTTGTAATTTTTTCAGCTCCTTTAATTGTTAAATTTTTTAAAGATGCTTATGATCTAGATAGAGAGTTTATATTATATGAAAAAGAAAAAATTTCTGAATTAAATATTGAATTAAACAAAGAAAAACAAAAATCAGAAGAATTAGCAAAAATCAAATCAGATTTTTTAGCCAATATGAGTCATGAAATTAGAACACCTTTAAAAGGAATCATCGGGATGATAGAAAATTATTTTTTATCCACTACTTTTTCAGAGAAAAATCAATCTATTCAAACAGCACAAATGTCTTCCAAGCTTTTACTTTCAATTGTAAATGATATTTTAGATTTTACAAAAATTGATTCTGGTAAATTAATTTTAGAAAGAATTAATTTTAATTTAGAAATTTTGTTAAATGAAACAATTAGTAATTTTTTAATTAATCCAAAAGTTCAATCACATTCAGTTTCTATTAAACTCCAATTAGATGATAATTTAGATAAAATTTATTCTGGAGATGAACTTAGAATTAAACAAATTTTACTAAATTTAATTTCAAATGCAATTAAATTCACAGAAGAAGGAGAAGTTTTAATTTCAGTGAAAAAAATTTCTGAAACCAAACTTAAATTTTCAATAAAAGATACTGGAATAGGAATTAAAAATATTTCAAAACTTTTTCAATTTTTTTCACAAGAAGATTCAAGTATAACAAGAAAATTTGGTGGAACTGGTCTTGGACTTGTAATTACAAAAAATTTAATTGGTTTAATGAATGGAGAAATTTGGGTTCAATCTGAATATAAAGAAGGATCAAATTTTATTTTTCAAATAGAATTGTTTAAAGCTTTAACTGAAAATGAAAACTCGATAAAAAGTTTTGAAGAAAATAATTCTGAATTAGTAAATTTAGAAATTCTTTATGTAGAAGATGAGAAAATTAACCAGATGGTTTTTTCTCAGTTTGTTAAAAAATTAAACCAGAAAATTGATCTTGCTGAAAATGGTTTAATTGCACTTAATCAATGTAAAGAAAAAACTTATGATATAATTTTTATGGATATAAATATGCCAATTATGGATGGAATTGAAGCTACAAAAAAAATTAGAGAATTAAAATTAGAAAAACAACCTTATATAATTACTCTCACAGCAAATATAGTTGGTGAAAGTAAATCTAAATGTTTAGAAGCTGGAATGAATGCTTTTTTAGGGAAACCATTTAGTTTTGAACAAATAAAAACAGCGATCAATACATATTTAAAATTAAGAAATGAATAAGAATAAATCTCAAAAATTAAAACTTAATTTTAAAATAAGTTAGAAGGATAAGTTAATTAAAATTAAGTGCAAATTAGTCTAATATAAAATGAATTTTTTAAAAAAAGTTTTAAGATTAAATGAGCCTTTAGCATTAGAAGAAAAATTATTTAACATAATTATTTTTTCAACTTTTATAATGCTAATTTTATTTGATGTTTTAGCTTTAATTATTTTACCAAATTTTATTGAACAATTAATATTACTTGGCATAGCTACTATAATTATATTTTACCTTTATTACAAAACTTTGATTCAAAAAAAGTTTAATTCAATCTATACAAATATATATTTATTCACTGCCTTTTCTATAACAGATTTAACGTATTTTACAACTGAAGGTATTTTAAGCTCATCTTCTTTTATTTTAATTTTAATATCTATTTTTGGATTAATGCTTCAAAACAACCAAAGAAATAAAATTGGATTTATCATTTTTAGTATCACAAATTTCTTTTTTATATTTTTTATAAGTAAATTATTTCCGAGCTTAGTAATTCTATACAAAAATTCTTTTGAAAGGGAATTAGATTTTTTAGTTACAAGTTCAATTGTAATTACTCTAACCCCATTTATAATCAAATTTTTTAAAGATGCATATGATTTGGACAGAGAAAAAATCTTACAAGATCAAGAAAAATTAAAATCTTTAAATTTAGAACTTGAAATTGAAAAACAAAAATCAGATGAACTTACTAGAATTAAGTCAAATTTTCTAGCAAATATGAGTCACGAAATTAGAACTCCATTAAATGGAATTATTGGAATGCTTGAAACTTATTATTTTACAAATTCTAAAGAAGAAAAAGAACAAGCAATTAACACTGCACAAAATTCCTCAAAACTTTTATTATCAATTGTAAATGATATATTAGATTTTTCTAAAATAGAAGCTGGGAAATTAGAACTTGAAAAAAAGAATTTTAATGTAGAAATTCTAATCAAAGAAACAATAAGTAATTTTTTAATGCACTCAAAAATTCATTCTGGTATAATTGAATTAAATTATGAAATAGAAAATGAATTAGAAAAATTTTATTCTGGTGATGAGTTTAGAATTAAACAAATTCTACTCAATCTAATTTCAAATGCAATTAAATTTACTGAAAATGGAGAAGTCTTAATTTCTTTAATAAAAATTACTGAATCTAAATTAGAATTTTCAATTAAAGACAGCGGAATTGGAATTAAAGATGTTTCAAAATTATTTCAAGTATTTAGCCAAGAAGATTCTTCTATTACTAGAAAATTTGGTGGAACTGGACTTGGTTTAGTCATAACAAAAAATTTAATTCAACTGATGAATGGTGAAATTAGAGTAGAATCTGAAATTGGAAAAGGTTCAAACTTTATTTTTCAAATTGAACTAGAAAAACCAATTTTAACAAATGAAAAAATGGAAGTAGTAAATGATTTGAAATCTAATAATATTGATTTTTCAAAAATAGAAATTTTACTTGCTGAAGATAATAAAATTAACCAAATGGTTTTTTCTAAATTTATAAAAAAATTAAATTCAAAATTAGATATTGCTGAAAACGGTTTAGAAGCGTTAAATAAAACTAAAGAAAAATCATATGATATAATTTTTATGGATATGAATATGCCCATAATGGATGGACTTGAAGCAACTAGAAAAATAAGAGAATTAAAACTATCAAAAGAACCTTATATAATTTCTCTCACTGCAAATGTTTTAGAAGAAGTTAAGGAAGATTGTATTAAAGCTGGGATGAATCAATTTTTAACCAAGCCATTTAGTTTTGAACAAATTAAAAATGCTATTGAAAATGCAATTTAAGTAACTAATTAAAATTAAAAAAATAAAAAATTTTTATAATTTGTTTTATTGACCATATTATAATTATAATTAGTCTAGATTTAGTAACTAGTATGATTTTTTTTAAAAAAATTTTAAGATTAAATGAAGCGATTTCTATAGAAGAAAAATTATTCAATCTTGTTATTTTGTCATCATTAATTATGTTGGCAATTTTAGATTTATTAGTTTTAATCGCTACACCTGATTTTATTGAAGTAATAATTCTTCAAGGAGTTGCAAGTTTAGTATTTATATTTCTAGGCTATAAAGCTCTTTACAAAAAAAAATTCAACTCTTTTTATATCAAATTTTATATAGTTTCTACATTAATAATTACGGATTTAATTTATTTTTCTTCAAACGGAGTTCTTGGAAGTTCGATTTTTATTTTATTATTATTTTCTGTTGTTGGTTTATTATTACAAAAAAAGACTCGAGATAAAATTGTTTTTTCTACTCTAAGTTTTGTTAATTTTATAATTATTTATATAGTTACTAAAATTTTTCCTAAAATTGTTACTCCATATAAAAACGAGTTTGAAAAAGAGCTAGATTTTTTTGGAACTGGTATTGTAGTAATGTTTTTTTTACCATTAATTATTAAATTTTTTAAAGACGCTTATGATCTTGATCGTGAAAAAATTTTGGATGATCAAGAAAAATTGGTAATATTAAATCTTGAACTTGAAAAAGAAAAACAAAAATCAGAAGAATTGGCTAAAATAAAATCTACTTTTTTAGCTAATATGAGTCACGAAATTAGAACACCACTAAATGGAATTTTGGGAATGACTGAATCCTATTTTTTTTCTTTCACAAATGAAGACAAAGACCAAGCAATTAAAACAGTTCAGAATTCTTCAAAACTATTATTGTCTATTGTAAATGATATATTAGATTTTTCTAAAATTGAATCAGGAAAGTTAGAACTTGAAAAAAGAAATTTTAATTTAGAAATTTTACTTAAAGAAACTCTAAATAATTTTTTAATGAATTCAAAAATATTTTCAAATACTCTTTCTTTAAAATATCAAATCGAAAAAAATGTTGAAAAGTTTTATTCAGGTGATGAATATCGAATTAAACAAATTTTATTAAATTTAATTTCTAATGCAATCAAATTTACAAACAAAGGAGAAGTTCTAATTTCATTAAAAAAAATTTCAGAATCAAAGCTTCAATTTTCTGTTTTAGATACTGGAATTGGAATTAAAGATGTTTCAAAATTATTTCAAGTATTTAGCCAAGAAGATTCTTCAATTACTAGAAAATTTGGTGGAACTGGACTTGGTTTAGTCATAACAAAAAATTTAATTCAACTGATGAACGGTGAAATTAGAGTAGAATCTGAAATTGGAAAAGGTTCAAACTTTATTTTTCAAATTGAACTAGAAAAACCAATTTTAACAAATGAAAAAATGGAAGTAGTAAATGATTTGAAATCTAATAATATTGATTTTTCAAAAATAGAAATTTTACTTGCTGAAGATAATAAAATTAACCAAATGGTTTTTTCTAAATTTATAAAAAAATTAAATTCAAAATTAGATATTGCTGAAAACGGTTTAGAAGCGTTAAATAAAACTAAAGAAAAATCATATGATATAATTTTTATGGATATGAATATGCCCATAATGGATGGACTTGAAGCAACTAGAAAAATAAGAGAATTAAAACTATCAAAAGAACCTTATATAATTTCTCTCACTGCAAATGTTTTAGAAGAAGTTAAGCAAGATTGTATTAAAGCTGGGATGAATCAATTTTTAACCAAGCCATTTAGTTTTGAACAAATTAAAAATGCTATTGAAAATGCAATTTAAGTAAATTAAGAAAACTCCTCAAAAAGTGATAAATTATCTTCATATGAATTTTTAATTTTAGAAGCAAGTCCAAGTGAAAGAATTATCATTTCTATAGTTGAACCAATTTGTAAACCATATTCATTTAAAAGTGATTCAGAACCATTTATAAATCCTTTAAAAGAATATAGACCTATTCCAATAATAAAAATTCCCCAAGCAAATAAATAATATAATGCTGGTTTGTATCCTCTGTCCACACAAATACTTGAAACAAAAATAATTAGTACTACAAATAAAATAACTGTAGTTGCTATCAAAAATAAATTTAATTGGTAACTTAAAAAAAATGGACTAAAAATAAAAAAACAAACACCAATCATCATCCCTATTAAAAACTTATCTAAAACAGGAACTAACCTATCTGTATTCAGAAAAGTCCTAGTGAACTGAAGTCCAAAAAATAGTGTCATTGCTGACATAATAGGAACACTTTTAGATGACATGACTGGGGTATTTGGCCAAAAATGTTGAAATGCTATTCCATTTAAAATAGATTGTGCAATAGCAGAACTTAAAATAAACAACAAATAATAAAAATAACCTTTATCTTTTAAAATAAAAAATAATATAAAATTATAAATAATCAAAACAGATAAAATTCCATAATAAATTCCAATTGCAAAATTTTCTTTAGATTGTTTTTGCAAAATTGTTTCATGGGAATAAATATAAATAGGAAATTGCATTACTCCATCAGTTTCAATTTTAAAATAAAAAGTCTGAATATTAGATTTTTCTAATCTAATTGGAAAAATAAAACTTCTTTCTGAAATTGGTCTTTTGTGAAAAGGAATTGCTGAACCAGTTGAAGTTTTATACCATTTTCCATTTTCAGTTTGGTAATAAAATTCTAATTTTTCTAAAAGTGGGTATGGGATTTGTAAATACCAATCAGAAGTATTTGTTTCATTTAAAATTTGAACCCTAGCCCAAATTATATCTTTTGTAAAACCTAAATTAGGAATTTCAGATTTGTTTTCAATAAAATATTCCGACTTTCTTATTTTTGAAAATTTTAAACTTGGATTATCAGTTCTTAAAATTTGAACAGCCCTTCCAAGAGAATAAGAATCTTTTTCTGAATCCAAAACTGAAATTTTTTGACCAATTTCAACACTTAAAATTTCTAAGGATAAAAATAGAAATAAAAAGAATTTAAACTGTTTAAATATCGGCACATTTATTAAAAATAGGAATATAAATTTTAAATCAAGTACTAATTTCATTTACTTTATTCTAAATTAAAAACTTGAAAAATTTCAAAAAATATTATGTCGTAAAACTTTTCTTAATTCCTAAAAGTTGGGCGATGTCAGTTTAAGAAGAAAAAAAGATTGTTAATAAAAATTTCAAATTGAAAAACTTCTAAAACTGACCCGTGCTTCAAAATGCTTTGGTCGTTTCACGACTCTCTAGTAGACATTTTGAATCACTATCGCTAGTTTTGAAAAAATTAATTTACTTCCCAAAACACAATTTCAGGTTTACAAAAAAGTCTCATTCTTGGAGCGATCTTACCTTCTAAACCAACTCCTCTTGTAACATAAAGATGAGTTTTATTCTCAACATAAGAACCCATTTCATATTTTTTTCCAGTAACTGAGCTAGTAAATATTGCACCATAAAATGGTACACGAATTTGACCACCATGAGTATGACCACAAAGATATATATCAATTGAATAATTTTTTATTTCAGGCATGATTTCAGGTGAATGAAAAAGTAAAATTGTTAAGTTAGTTAAATTCATTTTTTGAATCAATTTTTCTGCAACTTTAAAATCAATTTTTTGTCTATGATCACAATCTACTCCCAGAATATTTATTTTTTCTCCATTTGGGAATTCTAATATTGAATATTGATCTCTTAAAACAATTACTCCAGCAGATTCTAAAATTTTCTCAATTTGTTCTCTATTATCCACTGGTGGAGATCCCATTGAAGCAAAAACTCCATATTTAGATTTTAATAAACTTATAAATTTTTTTAAATCCTCATGAGATTTTTCATCATTTACATTTGATAAATTTAAATAGTCACCTGTTAAAAAAATAAAATCAGGGGGATTTTCATTAATGTACTGAATTATTTTTTTTTCTCTCAAACCGTATCTTTCAATATGTATATCTGATAAATGAATAAAACTAAATTTTGAATTTAACTTATCAGTTGAGAAATTTAATTTAGTAACTGAAAAATTAGAAGGTTCAAAAATCATTCCTTGAATATAAAAAAAAAGTCCCAAGAAATTGAAGAATTAAAAATAAATAAAAGCTATATTCTGTAGAATTTTCTAAAATAGCTGACATGATTGAAACTAAAAATCTTGGAAACTGAATTACTAAAATTTGTTCAGAGAAATTCCCAAATGAAATTCTTAGTTTTGGTAAACTCAAAATTAAAATTGAATCTAAAAGAATTATTATAAGATAGATGAAAAAATATTTAGGAAAAGTTTCAGTTATTAAGAAATAATAAAATAATAAAAAATTTATTAGTATTAAAAAAAGTAACGAAAATAATTTATTCCAAAAATTATCAGGTATAGAAATCGAATGTAAAATTTTATTTAAAAGAAATATTTTTTTTGGAATAGAACTCAGTTCAATTCTATAGTTTGATTCTTGTAGAGAAGTAGTTTTTTTCATTAATAATAGTTTTTTTAAAATAATCAATTCTGTCTATATAAATCGGGCTTAGTACTAGTTTAAAAATTTTTCTAATTTACACTTTTTTAAGCTTTATAATTTTTTAATTTGTAAAGATTTTTTTAATAATTTATTTAATTATTTTTAAAGTTATTTTTTTTAATAAAATATTTTTTATTTAAAAAATTAAATTTTTCGATTCTAGCGAACGGGATTGTAGCGTTTCTGAATCCTCTGACTTTAGTCACAGGATTCAGAAGTAGCGAAAAGCCCGATTTTTTCTCACTTGGACTAAAGTAAAATTATCATTTAATCAAAGTTAAGTGAGAAAAAATTCGCCCTAAATCATAAAAAAAAATTAAATTAAAAGTTTGAATTGGTTTAAAATGTTTTTGTAAAATTTAATCTTTTTAATTAAAATTAACTGATTAAATTTTTAAATTATTATGAATTTGAAATAATGTATCAAATACATTTGATCGAGCTTTTAAAATTGGTTGTTCCATTTCTTTTAAAAGAGTCAAAGTAGTTCTCTTAGAACTTAATCCA
Organism: Leptospirales bacterium; assembly: GCA_013297885.1. Taxonomy (GTDB): domain Bacteria; phylum Spirochaetota; class Leptospiria; order Leptospirales; family Leptospiraceae; genus UBA2033. Next base: position 67,761 of record JAAFIR010000002.1, read on the forward strand.
AAAAAATTAATTATTTCTTGTACTGACCAATTAGCTTCTATCAAAAAAAATAATAATGTATTTTTTAATATTTTAGGACTTAATTTGTAACCTTGCTTTTTGGAAGCTTCTTTTAAAATTTTTTGTACTGTTCTTTCATGGATTTTTTCACCTCTTCCTTTTAACAGAAATTCTTCTTGGTTACGATGACAAATTAGTGTTCTTAAATCTGCTAAAATTGGTAAAGGGATATACATAGAACGATATAAATAATTTCTTTTATAAATCTTGATTTTATTTTCAATTATATCAATATCTTTAATTTTAAGGTTGATTAACTCTTTTACTGTGATACCTAAACCAAGGAGCATTTTGAAAATTAAAAGATGGTTAAAATTTCGTTTTAACAGAATCATTGTTTTGTTGATTTGTTCTTTATTCAAGATATTAATTTTAGTTAAATTATTTGTAATTTTATTTTTCATAAACTCCCTCATATATTTTTTTTGACTATAGTTTTTCTCTCCATATGCTAATATTTTCTTTAGGAAAAAAAATTTTTAAAAAAAGTTCGTTTTTTGATAGGAATATGTCACATTTTTCTCCTTTAATATATACTAGCTGCCAAAAGTAATTACCCATTACTTTAGGCTAATTGTATATCCAGATTGAATTTTTTAATTATTAAATTTACAAATCCTTTTGTTATAGTTTTCAAAAAAAAATTTACAATTTATATCTAATTCTTTTTTATTTTGTAAAATTTCACAACAATTCAATTTGAAATGAACATTATTGGTTATCATTGATAATGTTTCTTTCATGCTTCTAAAATTATCTGAGAATTTTTTTTCATCTGTATAAATATAAATTTGTAATTCATTTACACCATCTCTTGAAAAAACGAAATAACCTTTTTTATTTCCAGATTCTACTGTCGAAAAATAACCCTCTATTGAATCAAATGTATATTCAGCTTCTTTGGAGAGATCGGTAAAATTAAGTAACTTAAAATTTTTTAACTTTATAATCTTATTAAACTTAGTTTTAAAATTATCTTTATTCTGTTTTTTAGCTTCAATCTTAAGTAAAATAAATTCATTCATATTTGTTGCTAAAAAAGATGTCTCATCTTGAAAACTTTCTTTATTGATTTTCCAAATTGGAGAAAGAGATAATCTTAAATTTCCTTTTTTGAAAGTATGAACAGTAAAATCGCTGGAATGAATATTTAGAAAAAATGTAAGAATAAAAAAAAATTTCATAAGAAACTCCTTTTTTTATCAAATTAAATTAAATTTTTTTTAAAATGATAATCGTATATCTTAGAATACTAAAATTAAAATTTGAACTAAAAATTCTTAAAAATTATCCAAAAAAAATAATTAAATCATTCTATTTTTTTGTTATATTTAAAAAAATTCTTATAAAATATACTTTGACTAATTATTACTTGATTTTAATTTAGTAAATTATTCTTTATAAAAATTTAGGGAGATAAAAATGACAAAAATTGCAATTAATGGATTTGGAAGAATTGGAAGATTGGTATTAAGAGCAGGGATTAAAGACCCAAATTTTGAATTTGTTGCAATAAATGATTTAGTTCCCCCTGATAATTTGGCTTATCTTTTTAAATACGACTCTACTCATGGAAAATTTAATGGGACTGTTGATCATGATTCTGAAAATTTAATTTTAGATGGAAAAAAAGTAAAATGTTTTGCTGAGAAAGACCCTGAAAAACTTCCTTGGAAAGATATGGGTGTAGATTATGTTATTGAATGCACTGGACATTTTACAGATAAACTAGGAGCAACCAAACATTTAAATGCTGGTGCAAAAAAAGTAGTTATTTCAGCTCCAGCTAAAGATAAAGAAATCCCTACATTTGTAATGGGAGTAAATGAAGGAAAATACAATTCATCTATTGACCATATTGTATCAAATGCATCTTGCACAACAAATTGCCTTGCCCCACTTGTTAAAGTTGTTCTAGATAATTTTGGATTTAGCGAAGGTTTAATGACTACAGTTCATGCAATGACTGCGACCCAACCCACAGTTGATGGTCCTTCCAAAAAAGACTTTAGGGGTGGAAGAGGTGCAGCTCAAAACATCATTCCTTCTTCGACAGGAGCAGCTAAAGCTGTAGCATTATGTATTCCTGAAGTTGCAGGTAAACTAACTGGTATGGCTTTTAGAGTTCCAACACCAGATGTGTCAGTTGTTGACTTAACATTTAAAACCGAAAAAGCAACAAATTTAGCAGAAATAAAAAAGAAAATGAAAGAAGCTTCAGAAGGATCAATGAAAGGAATTCTTGGTTATACAGATGAAGCTGTTGTTTCTAACGATTTTATTGGATCAAACTTATCTTCAATTTTTGATGCAGAAGCAAGTATTGAATTAAATGCGAATTTTTTTAAATTAGTTTCTTGGTATGATAATGAAATGGGCTATTCCAATAGAGTTTTAGACCTAGTTCGTTACATGGTAAAAAAAGGATAATAATGAATCTACCCCGTATTGAAAATATTGATGTAAAAGGGAAAAGAATTTTTTTAAGAGTGGATTTTAATGTCCCTCTTGAAAATGGATCTGTTTCTGATGATACAAGAATTAAAAAAACGATGTCAACTATTGAACTTCTTTTAAACAGAGGTGCAAAATTAATTGTAGCTTCTCATTTGGGTCGGCCTGATGGAAAAGTAAATCCCAAATACTCTATGAAACCAGTTTTGGAAGCTTTTTCAAAAATTTTAGGCAAAGAAGTTAAGTTTTCTGAAAACATTATTGGGCCTGAAGTTGTAAAAATATCAAATTCATTAAACGATGGTGAAGTTTTACTTTTAGAAAATTTACGTTTTCATAAAGAAGAAGAAGAAAATGAAAAAGAATTTTCAAAAAAACTTTCTGAACTTGCTGAAATTTACATCAATGATGCTTTTGGTGCTGCTCATAGAGCTCATGCTTCAACTGAAGGGATAACAAATTTTCTTCCTTCATACGCTGGAACTTTGATGTATCGTGAAATCGAAATTTTAACTAGCTTAATAACTAAACCTGAAAAACCATTTGTCGCAATTATTGGCGGAGCAAAAGTTTCTTCAAAAATTAAAATTTTAAATAATTTGTTTAACAAAGTTGATGCGATGCTAATTGGTGGTGGGATGGCTTATACTTTTTTAAAATCAAGAGCTGTTCCTGTTGGGTCATCTCTTGTTGAAAAAGAATTAGAACCCCAAGCTTTTCAAATGATTGATAAAGCAGGTTTTGAAAAAGTTGATTTCCAACTTCCTGTTGATCATATTATTGCAGATAGTTTTAGTGATAAAGCCAAAACTAAAACAGTAGATAAAATGGGAATTATTGATGGATGGATGGGAATGGATATTGGTCCCAAAACAATTTCAGCCTATGAAAAAATCATCAAATCTGCTGGAACTATTTTTTGGAATGGTCCGATGGGTGTTTTTGAAATGGATAAATTTGCAAATGGAACCATTCAAATTGCAAAAGCAATTGCTAAGTCAAATGCAAAAACTGTTGTTGGTGGTGGTGACTCAATTGCTGCAATAAATAAAGCAGGTGTTGAAGATAAAATCACACATATATCAACAGGAGGTGGGGCTTCTTTAGAATTTTTAGAAGGAAGAGCTTTACCTGGTGTTCTAGCTTTACTAAAAATTAAGGATTAAATATGCCTAGAAAAATTATCAGTGGAAATTGGAAAATGAATTTGAATCTATCATCTGCAATTACTCTTACAGAAGGAATTAAAACTGCTAAAACTAATCAAAATTATGAAATGTTAGTTTTTCCCTCTTCTATTCATTTACAAAAGGTCACAGAAATTTTAAACGGTTCAAATATATTGGTTGGAGCTCAAAATATCTATCCTTCTACACTGAATGCTTTTACAGGGGAAATTTGTGTTGACCAATTAAAAGATTTGGGCATCACTTATGCACTTGTTGGTCATTCTGAAAGAAGACAATTTTTAAAAGAGTCCAATGAATTTTTAAACCAGAAAATTTTATTTTTATTAAAAGAAAATTTTACTGCCGTTTTTTGTATTGGTGAAACTTTAGAAGAAAGAGAATCTGGCAAAACTTTTGATGTTGTAAAAAAGCAAATTCATGAAGGTTTAAAATCTGTTTCCAAAGAAGATTCAAAAAAAATTATTTTGGCTTATGAACCAGTTTGGGCAATAGGTACTGGAAAAGTTGCAACACCCGAACAAGCTGAGGAAGTTCATCTGTTTATTAGAAATGAATTAAAATCAATTTTTGATGAATCAATTTCAAATGATATTTCAATTCTATATGGTGGCTCAGTAAAAGCAGATAATATAAAAGCTTTAATGTCAAAACCTAATATTGATGGTGGTCTAGTTGGTGGAGCTAGCCAAAAAGTTGAAACTTATTTAGCTTTATTTCAATAATATATTTATTTTTAGAAGATATAATCAGAAAATATTCGAACTAAGAAATAATTTTGACTTTTTTAGTAAATTGATTAGGGGTAAATAAAATTATCCGTTAATTTATATAAATTACATACATTTATAAATTTTCTGAAAAGATTCGTTTCTTTGAGAACAGTATGCCTGAATGATTGAATCAAAGAATCCATCATAATATTCTGCCCTGTGCAAACACTTCTTAATAAAACGAGAATTTACCGCGAGTAAGTTTTCACTATAAATACAGTTTTGCACAATACCATTTAATAAGAAAAAAGAAATATTCCCTTCTATAGTTTCAAATTCGATGATACTATTATATTTTGTTGTTATTTCAATTGTATTATATTCTCTCTCACCTGTAAAAGTTAAATTATTAAATGGAGAGTTGTCAAATCCATTTAAAAGTTCTAGCTTAGTCGTTTTAAATTTATAAAAAGTAAAATTTTTCCTTATTGCTGAAATAGTTTTTGATTTCTTAAAAATATCCTCTCGGAATACCAGCTTATCATCATTAGCTTTTTTAATATCTTCCTCTAATTTTTCTTGCTTATTTTTTTTTATAAACGGATCAAATACTAAATTATATAAAACAAATGGATGGCCATTGCCATAGGAAATAAATTTGATTCCATCTAATAGAAGAATTAAAAAAATTATCGAAAAGAATTTAAAGTATGATTCTCTATTGATTGGTTTACTAAGTAAAGCGAAGCATAAGAGTATAAAAATAGTGATATAAGCTGGTGTATGAATTAGAAATGAAAACATATATAAAATGTCAGCACCTGATGCCCCGCTTAAAGATAGATAAAAAATTATATCAAGGAAATAAAGTGCGAGATATATTAAAATTGAAACTAGGTATAAATTCATAAAGTTACTAAATCTATTTCTACTGAAAATATATGCAATAGTTTTTTTACTTTTAATCTATAATCTGACACCTTTGAAAGCGTTCATTGATACAAAAACTCATTTACCTATTGGTGATAGTCTTTTAAAATCAAAAAAATTTACCTACACTAAGATATTTTCTAGAATTTTTTTCGAATCAAATTGTATCTGAATATTAAGTGTAAAAAAACATTATTTAGAATTCTTCATTTTCAATTCTACATATTTCATCCACATCTTTGAAGTGGAAACAATTTCAAAAAGTGTTTATTTTTCATAAAAAAAATTTCTTGCTAATTTATGATTCTATATAAAAATCAAATCATTCCAGTTAAAGGAGATTTTATGGGAATCTTTGACAAATTAAAAAATGAATTTATAGATATAATCGATTGGACAGATAATACTGATGACACAATCGTTTGGAAATTTCCACGTCATCAAAATGAAATCAAAATGGGTGCTAAACTCACTGTTAGAGAATCACAACAAGCAGTTTTTTTTAATGAAGGAAAATTAGCAGATGTATTCCAACCAGGAATGCATACATTAAATACTTCTAATATGCCTATCATGACCACATTACAAAGTTGGAAACATGGCTTTGATTCTCCATTTAAAGCAGATATTTTTTTTGTAAATACAAAACAATTTTTAGACCAAAAATGGGGAACTCCAAATCCGATTATATTAGATGATTCTAGATTTGGAATGATTGAAGTTAGAGCATTTGGTTCATTTGCATATAAAATTTCAGATGCTGGAAAATTTATTAAAGAAGTTTCTGGAACAAATGGTGAATATACTGTTGATGGAATAACAAACCAAATCAAAAATATTATCATTACAAAATTTACAGATTCTGTTGGGGAAGGAAATTTTCCAATTGAAAAATTTGCTGCCAACCTTGAAGAACTTTCTAAAATGGGTCAAGATAAATTGGCTGCTGATTGTGCTGAATACGGAATTACAATTACAAAATTTTTAGTAGCAAATGTTTCTATGCCAGAAGAATTAAAAAAAGAAATTTTTGAATATTCTAGACTGAACAAAATTGATATGCAAAAACTCACACAATTCAAAGCAGCAAAAAGTATAGAAACAGTTGCTGGAAATGAAGGTATGGGTGGAAGTATGATGGGTGCTGGAATGGGAATGGCAATGGGAAATATGATGGGGAACATGATGGGCAATATGAATACTCAAAATACTAATCAAGCTCCTCCACCAATTCCTGGTGCAATTAGTTATTTTATTGCTGTAAATGGTCAACAACAAGGACCTTTTAATGCTGATCAATTAAAGGCTGGAATTTCAAATGGTCAAGTTACAAAAGATACAATGGTTTGGAAACAAGGTATGGCAAATTGGATAAAAGCAAGTGAAAATCCTGAAACAGCTTCTTTTTTTGGAGCAACACCTCCCCCAATTCCTTCTTAGCCCTTTTTACAGGCTTAAATTTTATTTGAGCCTGTTTTCATTTAATAATTCAAATTTTTTGTTTACAAAATTCATCATTAATAATAATTTTAGACGGTGGATATTAATGATTTAATTGAAAATGATTTGATTCATTTATTTGATGGAATTGTATTTATTATTGATTTTGAAAAAAATAAAATAAAGTATCTATCTGAAAATAATCACTTTGAAATTAATTGTAAAAATCATATTTTAGACTTAGATAATTTTTTTGTTAAATTAGATGAAAAAAATACAACTGTTTTTAAAGAAATTAATTCCCTAAAAACCAAATCAATTGAATATACTATAAAAAAAAATTTAAAATCTGAAACCTTTTATAAAGCTAATTTTAAAAAAATTTCAGAAAGTATATTTCTTTTTCATTCTATTAACATAACTGAACAAAAAAAAATTGAAGATAGATCAAACAAAGAAAGTAACAGATTAAAAGCATTGTTAGATAATACAATTCAATTTTACTTTTTTTTAGAGAATAATTATAAAATTCTTTATATTAATTCTAAAGCCAAAGAGTTTTTTTTATCAGTTTTAAATCAAAATTTATTTGAAGGTTATAAATTAATAGAATATCTTCCATTAATTGAGAGGGAAAAGTTTGAATCTTGTTTTGAACATGCATTTAATGGTGTTAGTATAAAGTACGAAACATCGATGCTTTTTGCAAATAATGTTATTGGTTGGTTTGAATTTAACTTTTTACCTGTTTATGAAAAGCAAAAAGTTAAAAGTATTTGTTTGAGTATTTTAGATATAACTGAAAGAAAAAAAAATCTTGATAATTTAAATGATCTAAATTCTGAATTAATAAATTTAAATAAAAGTTTGGAATTAAGAGTATTCGAGAGAACCCAAGAACTAACAGATGAAATTCAAATAAGAAAACTAGCAGAAATAAAATTAATTAAAAGTTTAGAAAAAGAAAAAGAATTAAATGAAATGAAAACTAAATTCATTTCGATAGTTTCTCATGAATTTAGAACACCAATGACGGTGATTTCTGCCTCTGCACAATTATTAGAAAATTACTGGGAAAAGTATTTATTAGAAGATAAAAAAAAACATTTTGGAAGAATTAAAGAATCTATCAAAGGTTTAAATGACTTGATTGACTCGGTCTTAAAAGCAAATCAATCTGAAAGAGAAATTACAATCAAAAATGAAAAAATCATTTTAATAGAATTTATTGAAAATTTAATTTCGAAATTTGAGTCAATTTATCCAAATTTTGAATTTTTGAGAGAGTTTGAGATTTCTAATACTTATTTTATAAATTCAGATAAAAATTTGCTCAGCCATATCCTAGATAATCTTTTAAATAATGCAATAAAATATTCTGCATCATCTAGAAGAATTGAAATAAAATTAATAGACTTAAATGGGGAAGCATTTAAGTTTTCCGTTAAAGACTTTGGAATTGGAATTCCAGAAGAAGATTACAAAAAGATTGGTCATACTTTTTTTAGAGCAAGAAATGTGACTAAAATTTTAGGAACAGGAGTTGGATTAAATATTACAAAAAACTTTGTAGAAAGACTTGGAGGAATTTTTGATTTTTCAAGTAATCTTGGACAAGGTTCGGAATTTAATATTGTTATTCCAAAGAGCTATGGATAAAGTTTTGATAATTGAAGATGATGATTTGATCAGAGAAAATCTAGTTGAATTATTTTCTATGGAAGGGTTTGAAGTTCATCAAGCTGAAAATGGATTTTTAGGAATAGAAAAAGCTAAAAAAATTTATCCTAATTTGATTCTTTCAGATATCATGATGGCAGAAATGAACGGTTTCACAGTTTATAAAATTTTAAAACAAATTGATGAATTTCAGCTCACTCCATTTATTTTTCTTTCTGCATTAAATGAAAAAGAAAACATTCGGGAAGGAATGAATCTTGGAGCTGATGACTTTATCACAAAACCTTTTGAAAATACTGAGTTAATAAATGTAGTGAAAAATAGAATCGAAAAAACTAAAAAAGTTAAATCTTCTCTTGAAGAATTAAAATCAAATTTAGTTAGATCTATACCGCATGAATTTTTAACACCTCTTCATGGAATTATTGGATTTAGCGAATTGATTAAAGATGGCTTAAAAACTAATGAGATTGATAAATCGGAATTAATTGAATACGCAAATTATATAATAGAATCTTCAAATAAACTTTCTAGAATAATAAATAATTATATTTTATTTACTGAATTAGAAATTTTATCAAAAGATCACCAAAAGAAAACTGAAATAAAAAATGAAAAAGTTCAAAGTCCAAATCAGTTAATTTATCATTATATTAAAGAAATTTCAAAAAAATTTGATAGAGAACAAGACATTGATTTTCAGTTTGATGAAGAAAAACCAATTTTTATTAAAAAAAATTATTTAGAAAAAATCATTACAGAACTATTGGATAATTCACTGAAATTTTCTGAAAAATTCGATAAAATTAATATCTCTACTTTTGAAAAAAATAATTTTCTCGAACTAAGTATTTCAGATAATGGAGTTGGAATGAATGAAGCCCAGATTCTTAAAATAAATTCTTTTAACCAGTTTGATAGAAGTAAAAATGAACAATCAGGTTTAGGATTAGGTCTTTTTTTAACAAAAAAAATACTTGAAATTCATGAAGGTCAATTTCATATTAAACCAAATTTACCTAAAGGTATAAATTATAGTCTTATTTTCAGGAAAGGTTAATTTGGGAATTTTAAATAGAAAACAAAACCACAAACCAGTTTTAATAGTTGAGGATAAAAGAGAAAATCAAATTTTATTAGAAACAATTTGTAGTCAAAATAATCTTAAAACTTTCACAGCTTCAAATGGCAAGGAAGGACTTGAAATTGCTAAAAAAGAAAAGATTTCAATATATATAGTTGATTTAATGCTTCCAATTATGGATGGAAGAACTTTTATTGAAGAGCTTAAAAAAATTGACCAAGACTCTATTGTAATTGTTCAATCTGCTTTAGATTCTAATTCAGCAATTTTAGATGTTATGAGACTTGGTGTTTATGATTATTTTTTTAAACCTTTAGATATTGATTTGTTTAAAATTACATTAAATAAAGCTATTGAATATAAATATTTAAAAGATTTAGAAAAAGAAATGCTCTTAAATGAAAGTATCAAATTAAGAGAGCAATTAGAATGGTTAAATTATAAAGAAAATCTTAGAATAACAGGAAAAGATTCTTATCAAAAAAATTCAATAGTAAATTTATCTACATCTTTATCTCAAGGAGCTGGGATTGGGGCATCTATTTCTTTAATTGATACTATAAAAGGAACAATTGAAGAAGATGGACAGTCATATAAAGTTGATAAAGAATTGTTAGAAACATTATTTATTAATAATGAATTCACTAGAAAAACAATATTTGGTTTACATGAAGTTGTTAAACTTATGGAAGCTCCATTAAATTTAATTGAAATTAATTCAAAACATTTAATTGAAAAAATTCCTGAAATACTTAATGAAGTTATCCATACATTTGAACAAAAAAATCTAAAAATTAGTTTTCCAAAAATAGTTTCAGATTGTTTAATAGAAATAGATCTAGAAAAATTTTCCTTAATTTTAGAAGAATTAGTTGTGAATGCTTATAAATATTCAGTTCAAAATAGTACGATCTCTATTTTTGCAAATATTTCAGGAACTTATTTTTGTCTTAGTGTAAAAAATGATAACCCAGATGATATTTATTCAGGAATTCCAGTTGACCAAGAAAAATTAGTTCTAGAACCATTTTATAGAATTCATCCACCTGTTGAAGATATAATTGAAGTAGAAAAATTAAGCTTAGGTTTAGGATTGACAGTTGTGGATTTTATTATAAATAAGTTATCAGGAATGTTTTTTATTCATAATGCCATCGATCACACTGGTAAGGTTGAAATCAACTGCGTTTTAGCAGAAATATTCCTGCCAATAAAAATGAAGAAGGGTTAATTTGGATAAAAAAATATTAATTGTAGATGATTCAGCAGTTTTTAGAAAAGTAGTGGCTATGAATTTAAAACATGGTGGTTATGCTGTAGTTGAAGCTGTTGATGGTATAGATGCATTAAATAAAATAAAAATAGAAAAACCTAATTTAGTAATTTGTGATGTAAATATGCCAAATATGGATGGTTTAACATTTGTAATAAAAGTTCGTGAAGATGAAAATAACCGATTTATCCCAATAATAATGCTTACAACTGAATCTCAAGAAGAAAAAAAAAGAAAAGGGATGGAAGCTGGAGCAAAAGCTTGGCTTGTTAAACCTTTTGCACCAGAACAATTATTATCAGCTGTTGAAAAATTAATCACTTAATGAAATTAGAATATATAATAGAGAGAAAAGAACAATCGATATTAATGAAACTTATTGGAAGACTTGGAATTTATGAAGTTAAAGAATTTAAAAAAATTCTATCTGAATTAATTACTTCTAAAAATAATATTGTAATTGATTTAAAGGATGTTAGCGAATTTCATCCAGCAACTGTTCAAGTTTTATATTCTTTAAAAAAATATTTAAAATTATATAACCTAAATTTAAAATTAATCAACCATTCAAGCCAAGTTTTACAAGTATTCAATTTATTTGGTTTAATTTCAATTTTTGGAGATAAGGTTCACATTTCCAAAAATTTAAAAGATAAATTAAAATTTTCTTATGGAACCAAAAAAAACTATGAGCTTATTTGATGGAATTAAATTTAGAAGATATTAAAGAAATTTTTATTGCAGAATCAAGTGATATTTTGCAAAAAATGGAAAATACTTTAATTGAATTTGAAAATAATAATATTTCAGAAGAAAAAATTAATGAATTATTTAGATCAGTCCATACAATCAAAGGAAATGCTGGAGTTTTTGGATTTGAAAAAATAGTAAAATTTACTCATGTTGCTGAAAATGTTTTAGATTTAGCAAGAGAATCAAAACTAAATTTTGATAAAAATTTAATTAATATATTACTAGATTGTAGAGACCATATTTCTGATTTAGTAGAATCATCTGCAACTAAACAACCAATTTCAGATGAGATCAATAATCACGAAATAGAACTTTTAAAAAAACTTAACTCTTATTTGGGCAATGAAGAAAAATCAGTTTTAAATGCACAAAGTATTATACAAAAAGATGTAATTACTAAGTCTGATTTTAGTAATAACAGATGGCATATCTCTTTAAGGTTTAAAGAAAATACTTTTAAAGATGGATTAGATCCATACTCTGTAATTAATTATTTGAATAAAAGTGGAGAAATTTTAAATTTAAAAACAATTTTTTCTCATATACCTGACTTTGATTTATTGGATCCAGAAAATTGTTATTTAGGTTTTGAAATTTTATACCATTCAACAAAAGATGCAAGCTTTATCCTTCAAGCCTTTGAATTTGTAGAATTTAATTGTGATATAAAAATAATCTCACCTAATAAAACCAGAGAAGAACTTTTAGATTTTTTTAACCAAACAAAAGAAAAAAAATATAAACTTGCTAAATTATTAATTTTAATGGGTTCATTAACTAAAAATGATTTAAGAAAAATTAAACCAAGAAAAGTAATAACTGATATTAAAATCCAAAAATCTATTTCAGAAAATTTTTTAATATCAAATATTGAATCTACAACTAAAAGCACAGACATTAAAAATCTTTTACAAAAAGAAGAATTAATTGATAATAAAAAAAATCCTAAAACTAAAGAATCAAAAATAATAAGAGTTGATTCAGCAAAATTAGATACTTTAATTAATTTAGTTGGTGAATTAGTAATTGCAGGTGCAAACCTAAATCAAGTTAGTTTTAAAAGAAAAGATTCTGAACTTAGTGAAATTTCAGATTATTTAAATCGTTTAATTTCTGATATAAGAGAAAATTCTTTAAAAATTAGGATGGTTTATATTGGAGAAGCATTTTCTAAGTTTCAAAGAACAGTTCGGGAAATTGGTCAAGAACTGAATAAAGAAATTTCATTAAAAATTACTGGTGCGGAAACTGAATTAGATAAATCAATTGTTGAAAAAATGAATGATCCTTTAATTCATTTAATTAGAAATGCTATTGACCATGGGATTGAGTCTCCAGACTTGCGAGAAAAAAAAGGTAAATCTAGGACGGGACATTTAGAATTAAATGCATATTATGAAACTGGATCAGTAGTTATAGAAGTTATAGATGATGGGAAAGGTTTAGATAAAGAAAAAATTTTAAATAAAGCAATTGAAAAAGGTTTAATTCCTCCAGATAAAAATTTATCTGATGATGAAATTTATAAACTTATATTTAAAGCCGGTTTTTCGACTGCAGACAAAATTTCAAATATTTCAGGTCGAGGTGTTGGACTAGATGTAGTTGAAAAAAGTATTGAATCTTTAAGAGGAAGTATTGTATTAAATTCAGAAAATGACAAAGGTTCTAGTTTTAAAATTAAATTACCTTTAACACTAGCAATTATTGATGGTTTTTTATTTCAAATTGGAAAACATTTTTATATAGTCCCACTTTCACAAGTGATTGAGTGTATCGAATACAGTTCTGCTTACAAAAAACATTCAGAAAATAAAAATTTTATTAATTTAAGAAATGAAATTTTACCTTTCCTTAGTTTAAGTCATTTTTTTAAAATTGAAGAAAATAAAAATGTTAGAAAAAATATTCTAGTTGTTCAAAATGGTTTACAAAAAATTGGATTATTAATAGAAACTTTACATGGGGAGATTCAAACGGTAATCAAACCACTTGGAAAAGTTTTTATGAATTTAAAAGGAATCAGTGGAAGTACAGTATTAGGTTCTGGGGATGTAGCACTTATTTTAGATATTGGTAGTTTATTAAAAAAAGTAGAAGAAATTGAAAAATCAACTAATAGTATTAAGTAGGGGAAAATGAAGAACATTAAATTTTTGCATTTATATATTTTGAGCGTAATTTCGTTTATTGGGTTTGGAATATTTGTTTTAGTCCAAAGTGGAAGTAGTTCAAAACAGAAATTAGAAGAACTTGCTAAATATGAATCTGAATTTAACTCTAAAATTTTATTAATTGATAAATCCTATATCTCTGCTTTTAAAATTAGAAATTCAGTTCCAGAATTAATCATTACTTTTGATCAAAGTTTAAATTCAAAACTTTCTAGTACTATTGGTTTTTATAAAACCAGTTATGAGGAAACAATTCTAAAACTTACAAATTTAAGCGAGTTAGAAAAATCTCAAGTTAATAAAATTAATCAAAGTTTTAAAGAAGTTTTTTTGAATATTGATAATTTTCAGGAGAATATTAGAAAGAAAAATGAATTTTTTGATGAAATCAAATCTAATTCAAAAAATTATAATGATAATATAAAACTTGGTTTAGATGCTTGGTTAAAAAATTTAGAAGATCTAAAAGAGATTTCTGAAAAAGAAAAATCCGTTTCGTTGGAAAAATTAAATTTAAAAATTTCAAATTCTAACCAATTTCTACCCTACTCTATTTTAGGAATTTTATTCTTTTTATCAATTCTTGGTATAATTGTATTTATTCAAAATACAAAACAAAGTTTTAGTTCTTTAAATCAAATTTTAAATGGTAAAGAAATTGATGTAAATTCTTCAAACGAATTGTTCCAACAATTAAAATTTTTACAAATCCAACTAAAAGAAACAGGAGCTGGTGGTTCTGAATTAGAAGGATTAGTTGCAGCATTAAATAAATCTCAAGCTACAATTGAATTTAATCCTGATGGAACAATTATTACTGCAAACCAAATGTTTTTAGATGCAATGGGCTATACTTTAGAAGAAATCAAAGGTAAACACCACCAAATTTTTGTTGAGCCAGAATATACTCGTTCTCAAGCTTATAAAGATTTTTGGAACAATTTGAATAATGGTCAATTTCAAATTGCTGAATATAAAAGAATCGGTAAAGGGGGCAAAGAAGTTTGGATCCAAGCATCATATTGTCCAATGCTTGACATTAACAAAAAAGTTTTAAAAATAATAAAACTTGCATCTGTCATAACCCAAAAGAAAAAAAATGAACTAGAAATGGCTGGATTAATAGCTGCTATTAATAAATCTCAAGCAACTATAGAATTTAATCCTGATGGCACAATTATTACTGCAAACCAAATGTTTTTAGATGCAATGGGTTATTCTCTTGAAGAAATTAAAGGTAAACACCATAGATTGTTTGTGGAAAATGAATTTGCAAATTCTTCAAATTACATAGATTTTTGGAATAATTTAAATAACGGTCAATTCCAAATTGCTGAATACAAAAGAATTGGTAAAGGTGGCAAAGAGGTTTGGATTCAAGCATCTTACTGCCCAATTCTTGATTTAAATAAAAAAGTTACAAAAGTAATTAAACTCGCTTCAGTGGTAACTGATAAGAAAAAAAACGAAAATGAAATTGATAGTTTAATTAAAGCTTTAAACAAAACTCAAGCTTCAATTGAATTTGACTTAGATGGTAATATACTTTCTGCAAACCAATTATTTTTGGATGAAATGGGTTATACCCTTGATGAAATAAAAGGGAAACACCACCAAATGTTTGTTGATCCTGAATATGCAAGATCAACTGAATACAAAAATTTTTGGACAAATTTAGCAAATGGAAAATTTCAAATTTTAGAATTTAAGAGAATTGGAAAAGGTGGAAAAGAAGTTTGGATCCAAGCTTCTTACACTCCAACTTATGACTCAAATAATAAAATTTTTAAAATTATTAAACTTGCTTCGATCACTAGTGATCAGAAAAAAGCAGAAATGGAAACAACTAGAATCAAAGTTGCTTTAGATAACACATCAACAAATATAATGATTGCTGATAATGAATTTAATGTTAAGTATATGAACAAAGCAATTGTAAAAATGTTTGAAGCTTCTGAGCATGATATTCAAAAACAATTATCAAATTTTAATATAAAAAGTTTAATGGATGTTAACATTGATACTTTCCACAAAGACCCATCTCACCAAAGAGGAATATTAAACAAATTTACAAACACTCACAAAGCACAAATTACTATTGCCAACCGAATTTTTGATTTAATAGCAAACCCAATTATTAACGAAAAAGGGGAAAGACTTGGTTCTGTTGTAGAATGGACTGATGCAACTGAAAGAATTAAAAATGAAAAAGAAAAAGAAAAGCTAGATCAGGAAGTTGCAAGAATCAAAGTAGCTCTAGATAATACTTCAACAAATGTAATGATCGCTGATAATGAATTTAATGTGAAGTACATGAACAAAGCAATTGTAAAAATGTTTGAAGCTTCTGAACTTGATATTCAAAAACAATTATCAAACTTTAATATAAAAAATTTAATGGGTGTTAACATTGATACTTTCCACAAAGACCCATCTCACCAAAGAGGTATATTAAACAAATTTACAAACACCCACAAAGCCCAAATTAAAATTGGAAGAAGAATATTTGATTTAATAGCAAATCCAATTATTAATGAAAAAGGGGAAAGACTCGGCTCAGTAGTAGAATGGACTGATGCAACAGAACAAATTTCAGTTCAAAAAGAAATTGATGATATAGTAGCAAAAGCAGGGCTTGGAAATTTTGATTCCAGAATTACAATTGAGGGAAAAACAGGATTTTTTGAGTC
This sequence comes from Leptospirales bacterium, assembly GCA_013297885.1. Classification (GTDB taxonomy): domain Bacteria; phylum Spirochaetota; class Leptospiria; order Leptospirales; family Leptospiraceae; genus UBA2033. Next base: position 84,199 of record JAAFIR010000002.1, read on the forward strand.
ACTAGGAAAAGGATTAAATTCATTACTTTCCACAACTAAAAATGGTTTAGATGATTTATCTGAAGTTTTAGAAGCAATGGCTAATGGAGATCTTTCTAAAAAAATTGAATCTGAATATGAAGGTTTATTTGGTAAACTAAAAGAAAACACAAATAACACAGTTGAAAAATTAAAAGAAGTAATCACTGAAACAAGAATGATTACTGATAATTTGGTTAGTGCAGCAAGTGAAGTAAATTCAACTTCTCAAAGTTTGAGCCAGTCATCTTCAGAACAAGCAGCATCAGTTCAAGAAACATCTTCTTCACTTGAACAAATGAGTGCAAACATAAATCAAAATGCAGATAATGCGAAACAAACAAACCAAATTGCAACTAAATCAGCATCTGATGCTGCAGAAGGTGGAAGCTCGGTTTTAGAAACTGTTAAAGCAATGAAACAAATTGCAGATAAAATTGGAATTGTAGAAGATATTGCTTACCAAACAAATTTACTTGCTTTAAATGCAGCAATTGAAGCAGCGAGAGCTGGAGAACATGGAAAAGGTTTTGCAGTTGTAGCATCTGAGGTTAGAAAATTAGCTGAAAGAAGCCAAGTAGCTGCAAATGAAATTTCTAATTTAGCTGGAAGCAGTGTTGAAATCGCTGAAAAAGCAGGTAAATTAATCAGCGAAATTGTTCCTTCAATTAATAAAACTGCAAATCTAGTCGAAGAGATTGCTGCTTCGTCTGCAGAACAATCTTCTGGGGTTGGACAAATCAATAAAGCTGTTTCTCAATTAGATTCTGTTGCACAACAAAATGCTTCAGCTGCTGAAGAACTTGCTTCAACATCAGAAGAACTAACTTCACAAGCAGAAAATTTAAAAACTGTAATTAGTTTTTTTGTGAATGAAAGTGAAACAAAACAAACTAAACAAACCAGAAAAGAAAATTCAATACCAAAAAAAGTTTCACAAAAAAGAGTTAATACGAACTTAGATTCTGAAAACTCTGACAATTTTGAAAGATTTTAATGATGATTGAAGATAATATGTATTTAACTTTTAAATCTACTGGAGAAATTTTTGGAATAAAAATTTTGCAAGTAAAAGAGATAAAAGAATATTCTGAAGTTACTTCAATTCCTTTAATGCCTGAATATGTTAAAGGAGTTATAAATTTAAGAGGGAATGTTGTACCAATTATTGATTTACCAATTCGACTAAATAAAGAAAAAACCGAAGTAACCAAAAGAAGTTGTATAATTATTTTAGAAGTCCAATATGAAATGGAAACTTTAGATATTGGAATATTAGTTGACGCTGTTAGTGAAGTTGTTGAAATTCCAACTTCAATGATAGAAAGAACTCCTAGTTTCGGATCAAAAATCAGAAATGATTTTATTTTTGGAATAGGTAAATTAGAAACAAAATTCATAATATTACTTGATATGAATAAAGTGTTATCAATCGATGAACTTTCTAAACTAGAAGAACAAGTCCATACCAAAATGGAATAAAATTTGGAATATAGACTAAGAGAAAATGAGTTTTTATTATTCAAAAATTTAATCTATGATAAAACATCTATTAATTTAGATAAATCAAAAATATCTCTTTTAGAAAATAGATTAGCAAAAAGGCTAAGGCATTATGAATTTTCTAATTTTAAAGAATATTTTGATTATTTAAATAATCACCAAAATTCAAAAGAACTTCAATTATTTATTGATTTGATAACTACAAATGAAACAAGTTTTTTTAGAGAAAATCCTCATTTTGAGTTTCTAGAACAAAAACATTTACCAACATTAGAGAAAAACAAAAAACTTAATATTTGGTCTGCTGCTTGTTCTAGTGGAGAAGAAGCATACACATTAGGAATGGTTTTAGAAAAAAACAAATTTAATTATGAAATTTTAGGGACAGATATTAGTGAAAGAATTTTAGAGAGTGCAAAAAAAGGAGTTTTTCCAATCGAGAGATCAATTAAAATTCCGTCTAAGTATTTAAAAGAGTTTTGTTTAAAAGGTAAAAATGAAATGGAAGGTTTTTTTAAATTTGATAAAAAAATTTCTGAAAAATTAAATTTTAAATATTTTAATTTGAATATGAACTTTGATTCTCTCCCAACTTTTGATATAATTTTTTTAAGAAATGTTATGATTTATTTTGATCAAAAAACTAAAGATGAGTTGGTTTTTAGAATTACTAATAAGTTAAAAAAAGGTGGATTATTTTTTATTGGAATGGCAGAGACTTTAATTGAAAAAAATTCAAAGATAAAAATGATTTCACCATCTATTTATCGGAAACTGGAATGACACCTGAACATGTATTAGAAATTTTTTTAATGCCAGGAGACTTTTATTGGGGTGATGAAAATACTAGAATACGAACAATTTTAGGTTCATGTATTTCAATATGTATTTGGCATCCAATTAAAAGATTTGGTGGAATGTGTCATTATATGTTACCAGAAAGAAAAATGAAAAATGAAAAACCAAAGAGATTAGATGGAAAATATGGCTCGGAAGCATGGGAGTTATTTTTAACGGAAATTTCAAACTCCAATTGTAAAGCTCCAGAATTTGTGGCAAAAATTTTTGGAGGTTCTGAAATGTTTTCCAAACAAGAACTTTTAAATACTGAAATTGCAATGGGAAGAAAAAATATTGAATATGCAAAAGCAATTTTATTAAAAAATAAAATTCAGATAGTTTCTGAAAATATCGGTGGCAATAGGCCAAGAAGAATCCATTTTGATATATGGAGTGGAAATGTTTGGCTAAAAAGAGAATGAGAATGATATGAATAAAATTAAAGTATGTATAATAGATGATTCTGCATTAGTAAGACAGACTCTTACAAATTTAATTCAATCAGATCCAAAGTTAGAATTAATTTTTACAGCTCAGGATCCAATTTTTGCTTCGGAAAAAATGAAATTGAACTGGCCTGATGTAATTATTTTAGATGTTGAAATGCCTCGTATGGATGGAATAAGTTTTTTAAAAAAAATAATGTCTGAAAAACCAACTCCAGTAATAATTTGCTCAACTTTAACTGAGAAAAATTCCCCCACTTTTCATAGAGCAATAGAAAATGGTGCAGTAGAAATAATTACTAAACCCGTTATTGGAATTAAAGATTTTGTAAATGAAATATCTGATTCTTTTTTAAACTCAATCCACTCTGCTGCAAGTTCGGATATGACTAAATTAAAAGTAAATTTAAAAGAACTTTCAGAAAGAAAGGAAATTAGAAAAGATTATCTACAAAGAAATGATATAGAAACTACTGATAAAATTATTGCTATTGGGACATCAACTGGAGGAACAATTGCACTTGAAATTGTTTTAACAAAACTTCCTTTAAATTCTCGAGGAATAGTCATTGTCCAACAGAAAGTTTTGCAAATAGGCTAAATACTATTTGTAAAATCGAAGTAAAAGAAGCTGTTAATGGTGAGAGAATTTTAAATGGAATGGCATATATTGCACCAGGAAATAAGCATATGCAAGTTAAACGACAAGGTGCACAATATTTTATTGATATATCAGATGGACCTTTAGTATCAAGACATAGACCTTCCGTTGATGTTTTGTTTCGTTCAATAGCAAAAAATGTTGGTCAAAATGCTGTTGGAATTATTATGACTGGAATGGGAGATGATGGTTCAAACGGTTTAAAAGATATTAAAGATGCTGGGGGATTCACAGTTGCACAAAGTGAAGAGACCTGTGTTGTTTTTGGAATGCCAAAGGAAGCTATTAAAAAAAATGCTGTAACTAAAATTTTACATTTGAATGAAATTCCAAATTTAATCCAAAAATATAGAATATGAATAAAGAGAATTTTTTTAAAGAAAGGGTTGAAAGACCAAATGGAGCAGTTTTTTTTTCAATTGTTTCTTACAACGAAGAAGAAGTATTATTTAAAGCAAAAAAAAAAATTGAAAAAATATCATCTGGTTCAAATTTTAGTTCAAACGAACTTCAACCTTGGAAAACGTTAAAAAATGAACTTCCATCATCAACTGAAAGTTTTCATTCAAGAATTTTTTCTTATAGCCAAAAAATTCATCGTGATGAAATTCCTGTTTTAAAACTTAATTGTATTAAAATTGCTGAAAGCTTACAAAAAGAAGATTCATCTTTAAAAATTATTCCAGGCTATTTAACTGAACATAATTTAATAATCACTTCCAGTTTTGATGATTTTCATAAAATTTATTTATTTAAAGGAATTTTTGCTGAAATAATCTATAAATTTGAAAAAAATAAATTTCATACTTATCCAAGTTGTCCAAGTTATTTTTCAAATAAAGAAGTAATTTACTTTTTTAATCAAATCAGGAATTTTTATTTTGAGAAAAAAATTAGTTAGTTTAATTTTTCTTATTTTTTTCTGCAAACAAGAAGATTTAAAAATAAAAAAAATTGAATTATGTGAATATTTCAATTCAAGTGGTGAATGTAAAAAAGAACTCTCAGAGTTTCATACATATAATTTCGTAATTAAAGAAAAAAAAATTACTACTTGGGAAGAATTAGCTAATTCTATGTATTTCCATTCAAGAGAAACTCCTGGATTTATAATTAGGTTTAATCGCAGTTTTACTGCTGAAGAAAAAATAGATTTTAAAAGAAAATATAACGCAGAATATTCTTTCTCTTCAGTTGAAGGAAAAATGGAAGGATTCGAAATCGGAGAAAACTGGATAGGAAGTTTTCAATATTTAGGTTCAATAATCAAACAAAGGCAAAAAAAATTTAAATTACTTGAAAAAAAAATTTCAAAAAATTTATTTCCAGCTGATTTAAACATGAAATTTCAAATAAATGAATTTGAAGGTGAAATTAAAACTAATATAAATCTAATTATAGAATAATAATTATTCTATTCCTAAAAATAATTTCAAATTTTATAGAAAAATGAGTTCAATTAAAGAAATAATTTCACAAAATTTAAAATTAGATGATTCAATAAAAGAATTAATTCAAAAAAAAATTAATCTAAAAACTAAACCAATTGGTTCTCTTGGAAAATTAGAAGAATATGCATTAAAAATTTCAATAATTCAAAACACAGATTCTCCAAAACTAGAAAATCCTCAAATTATTGTTTTTGCTTCTGATCATGGAATTGCGAAAGAAGGATTAAGTCCATTTCCACAAGAAGTTACTTTTCAAATGGTGATGAATTTTTTGAACGGAGGAGCAGCAATCAATTCATTTTGCAAATCAAATGAAATAGAACTAAATGTTGTTGATGCTGGAGTGAATTATGATTTTGGAAATATAGAAGGATTAATTCATTCAAAAATTTCTTATGGAACAAAAAATATTCTACATGAAAAAGCAATGTCAAAAGAGGAATTAGAAAAAGCAATTCTTTCAGGATATAAAATTACTGATAAAATTTTAGATAATTCAAATTCGAATACAATTGGTTTTGGTGAAATGGGAATTGGTAATACAGGAATTTCTTCATTGTTAATGTCAAAACTACTTGGACTAAATTTAACAGAAACTGTTGGACGAGGAACAGGAAGTGATGATGAACAACTTATGAAAAAAATTTCAATTTTAGAAAAAGCTTCAAATCAACATAAAACTTCAAATGAACCATTAGAAATTTTAGAAACTTTTGGTGGATTTGAAATAGCAATGATAATAGGTGGAATTTTTGCTGCAGCAAAAAATAAATCAATAATTTTAATAGATGGTTTTATTGTTAGTATAGCTTATTTATTTGCTTATAAATTAAATCCTGAAATCAAAAATTATAGTTTTTTTTCTCATTTATCAGAAGAAAAAGCTCATATAAGTTTATTAAAATTTTTAAACCAAGATCCAATTTTAAAATTAAACATGAGACTTGGTGAAGGAACAGGTGCTGCTCTTGCTTATCCAATTTTAAAAACAGCAGTAGGATTTTTAAATGATATGGCATCATTTGATGAAGCAGGAGTCAGCAATAAAGAATGAAAAAAGAATTTGAATTATTTTTAACTGCTTTGATGTTTTTTACAAGAATTCCTATTCCTGAAATTTCTTATTCTGAAGAAAAATTAAATAAGTCCTCTAAATATTTTCCATTAGTTGGGACATTTGTTGGAGCTATTTCAGCATTAAGTTTTATGCTTAGTAGTTTTATATTTTCAAAAGAAATTTCTATTTTAATTTCGATGCTAACTTCTGTATTAGTTACTGGTGCCTTTCATGAAGATGGTTTTACTGATTTTATAGATGGAATTGGTGGAGGCTACACTAAAGAAAAAATTTTAATTATAATGAAAGATTCTAGAATTGGAGCTTTTGGAGCAATTGCAATTTTTTTCATGTTCAGTTTTAAACTTATTGTATTAAAAGAAATTTCAGATAAATTAATTCCATTCATACTAATTTTATCAAATTCATTATCTAGACTCAATTCAATTTCGATATTGATGAGTTTAAATTATGTCAGTGAAAATGGGAAATCAAAACCAATTGCTACTAAAATGAAAAATAATGAATTTATTTTTTGTATATTACTTGGAATTTTACCTATTTTTGTATTTCAAAATATTTATATTCTTTTTTTAATTCCAGTATTAATTTTTTTGAGATACTTTTTTATCAATTACCTCAAAAAAAATATTGGTGGATATACTGGAGATATTCTTGGAGCATTTCAAGTAATTTCTGAAATCATAATTTATCTAGAAGTGTTAGTTTTACAAAAATGGAAATTTATTTAATCAGACATACTAAAGTTGAACTTAGCACAGAGTATTGTTATGGTTCTTCGGATATTTCTCTTTCAGAAAACTTTTTTTGTGATTTTGAAAAAGTAAAATCAAAACTTCCAAATTTAGAAAATTATGAAATTCATTCAAGTCCTTTAAAAAGATGTAAATTGCTTTCTGAATTTTTATTCCAAAATCAAAAAATTAATTTTGATGATAAATTAATCGAATTTAGTTTTGGAGACTGGGAATTAAAAAAATGGACTGAAATAAAAAAAGAAGAATTTGACTTATGGAAAAAAGATTTTGTAAATCACAAAGTTCCAAATGGCAATTCTTATTTTGAAGTTTCAAAAAAAGTAGAAAGTTTTATAAATGAAAAAATTTTAAATTCAGAAAAAAATAAAATCATCGTTGCTCATGGTGGAATCATTAGACCTTTAATTTCTTATTTTCTTGGACTTGAATTAAAAAATTCTTTTAAATTAAAAATTGATTATGGTTCAATTTCAAAAATAAAAATTGATAGAGAAATCATACATTTAGAATTTTTGAATTTATAAAATAAGAAGTCATTTGGTTAGATAAATAGTAGTCCCAAAAAATTTAAATATAATAGGAAGTATTCTTAATTTACTCCACCTAACGCCCATTAACCGCATAACGATACAAATTAATTTGGTTTAGAGTGCCTGATGTAATAGTTTGAAATTGAGTTAATGCACCATGACCTTGGTAAGCTCCGATGTTTGGAGTATAAATACAATCTTCGTTTGATTCACAAATGCCGTTTTCGTTTCCAATTCCGTCTTCCATAATTTCAAGTGCATTACGAAGATAAACTGTGTAGCAAAAATTATTCATTGCTCCACCAGCTGCAGTGCAAGTTGCTGCATTGACTGGATTTGCATTTGGCCTATTGCAAATTGAACCAAAAACTGCTCCTTTGATATTAGCACAAGTTGGTGCTGTGGTGGGACTCCAATAATGATAACCCACATCAGATCCAGTTGGAACAGGAAGAACAGCACGAGCAACTGTGTCAGTTGATCGGAGAGACCAATCCCAAATTGTACATGTTCCTGTTGTGCAAGCACCAGAGTGGATACTTCCATTTCCAAACCCTGAAAAACCGCTTCCATCTTTTCCCCACGCTCTAAATGGATTTTCAAAATTTGTCCAGTCATTAATAGAATTAAGTACCAATGATCCATTTGAATCGGAAGAATTCACTGAATCGTCAACAGTAACTGGACCCACAAATGAATTAGAAACAGATGTTCCAGTAGTGAGAGATGCGTTCGATGTCCCTTGATTTGCACAAGTGGAAGTTGCTAATCCAAAAGAAGCATTAATAGTGCATGGAAATGCTATTGGACCAACTTTTAAATTTCCTGTAAAAAAATTATTCAATGAGCCTGCAACTATATTAAATGAAGTAGAACCATGTGCAAAAATTGTATCTCTAAAAGTCATATTCGAACCAGTAGAGGAATAATTATTTCCAGCCCCAGCATTTGCACTAATGATAGAATTGAAAGTTGTATAATTTGTAATACCTGAACTTAGCGCATCAACTTTTAAAAAAGAATTTCCAATAGTGAAGTTACTTAAAAAAAAGTTCGTTAGTTCAGAGCCCGTACCACTGACAGATAATTTTGCAGGAAGAGCACCGCTTGCAACTGAATCTAGAATTATAAAATCTCTAACTTTAGAACCTCCACTAACTGATATATCAAAACCAGTTGTAATTGAAGAATTTGAATCATAAATTTTTCTAGCTAAATTATTTTTACAATTATTACAACTAAAATTTAAGGCTGCAAAATCTTTGTTTGCTCCTGATGTAGTCCAATTTGAAAAATAATTATTACTTGTTCCTATACCTGTAAAGGAAGAAATTTCACTGCCTGATGAAACTGTTCTAATTTTAATATTTCTATAAACTGAATATTTTGGTGCACCAGTTAAGCAAAAAGTAGCATTGCCAAAATTAAAATTGCCTTCTACCCAATTAAAATTTAAGGAAGTGTTATGACAATTTGCAGTAAAATTTACAAAAGAATTTTTTGGTCCAACTAATGACAATTTATCAGCACTCATAGTGAATGTCCCGCTATAACTACTTAAATTTAGCAGAACAATTTGTCCAAGTGTACTAAAAGTTCCACCACCCACAGGACCAGCCACAACTGGATTTGTCCACCAAGAAGCAGGATTTGTTTTTGCAAAAGCTTGTCCGTTTTTTGTGATTGTGATTTGGTTTTGTAACCAAGCAGGTGTTGTGAAATTTACTAAGTCAGTAACTCCTTTGTCTTCTTTTAAACTGTATGAATAAAATCTTGCGTTTCCATTTACAACAACACATCTCCAGTTAAATGCTGAAAGTGATTCTGAGAGAAATAGTCCAGCACAAGAATTGATTCCAGTTAGCACTACTTGTCTATATTGCCCGCCATGAATACAACGATTGTATCCTCCATCTATACTTGAATTACAAGAAGAGTCAGTTGCACTTATCCAGTCTGTTCCATCATTTGTAACATAATCATTCCAGTTGCGACCGTTATTTTGATAAACTGGATTTACAGCAAAAACTGAACACGAAATTTGTATTGTTGGAGTTGACGTTCTGCTGATACTTGCTGTTGTGGGACTAAGTGAACACAAAAAACCATCTGGGTGAGTATTGACTTCTAAATTGACTTGAGAATCTGTTGTGCTTATTGTAATTGAAGAATTAGAAGGGTTAATTGTAAAATTTTGTCCTCCAACATTTAAACTTATCGTTCCAGTTGTTAAACCAGAAATATTCATACTACAACCAGTGCTACAGGAATTATTTGGATCAGAATTTGGATTTTGTGGTTGAGAAGGATTTTGTGGTTGAGTTGGATTTGTCGCTTGGTTATTACTTCTCAAGTTAGCAAAAATAAACCCAAAACCGCTGAGACTAGGTGAATTGAAATCAAAAATTGATTTCCTTGGCTTTAAACAATTTGAAAAACAAAAAATAAATAATAAAATAAAAATTAAAAAATTCATTCTATATTTTATAACAATAGTAGAATCATATTTTTTCAAGTTTTTTTACTTTTTTTCACGGCTAAGCGATAGAGATACAAAATGTCGCGAACAAAGTGAGCGAGTGCAAAGCACCTAGCATTTTGTAGCTCGGTCGCAAGCGAAGCGTTAGCGAATCGCCCAAAAATAGATCTTACAAAATTAGAATATAAGTAAAAACCAAAAATTAGTTCTTTTGTAATGATTTCGTATCAAATAAAGCCTAATGTTATTCCATGAGCTTTAGAGCAAAACTATTTGCAATCATCGGATTAAGTCAAATTATCCTTGTATCGTTATTAGTATTTTCATTTGTAATTTTAATAGAAAAAGTAAAAAATGAACCCCAAGATTTAAGAGCTTTTGAACTTGCGAGTCAGTTTGAAAAAGAACTAAAATTAAATGAAGAAAGGTATAAAAATTTTATTTTAGATTTAAAATTAAACCAAAACTTAAATGAAAAATTAAAACTTGGTTTTAAAAATCGAGAATATTTAAAATCGAATTCAAAGGTTTTTAAAGATTTGATGAAAAAAAATAATCTTAGTATTTTTGAATTGATTGATAAATCTGGAAAAGTTTTTTATAGATTTCATAGAGAAGCAGATTTTGGTGATGATAAATCAGATCAAAAAATTGTTCAAAAAGCATTTCAATCAGAACCAATCTTAATTTTGGAATCAGGTCATTCTGGACTGGGATTAAGATATGCAAATAAGTTTGAAGAAAATGTTATTTTAATTGGTGAAGTTGTTAATTCAGAATTTTTAGATAAACTTTCAAGCAGCGAATCTGAAATTGCTATTTTTGACAATTCAAAACTAATTTCATTCTCAAGCGAAAAAATCAAAAATTATTCTGAGAAATATTCTTCTTATAAAGATATACCTGCAAAAAAAAGAATAAAAGTTACAGAGAATTATTTTTATACTGTAAAATTACCTTATACCAATAATGGTTTAACTAATTTAAACCTAGAATTTTTAATTCTAATTGATGAAACAAATTTGAATTCTAAAACAAATTTAGTTTGGTTGTATTTTACAATTTTTACATTTACTATTTTTTCTTTAATATTTTTCATTTCATTTTTATTCTCTAGAGACATTACTCGGGCTGTTAAATCTTTAAATTTTGCGATGGCAAATATTGATGAAGATGAAAAGAAAATCTTAAATTTAGAAAGAAAAGATGAAATTGGACAAATGAGTAATGTATTTGTTCAAATGAAAGAAGAGTTAATTTCTCATCAACACAATCTTGAAGATAAAATTGATAAAAAAACAGCTGAATTACAAGAGTCTCTTGCTCAAGTTAATAAATTAAGATTTCAACAAGACGGGGATTATTTTTTAACCTCACTGTTGATTGATCCACTTATGAAAAAAACTTATGCAAATAATTTAGTCTCTGTTAATTCAGTAGTAAAACAAAAAAAGTCTTTTGAATTTAAAGGAAAAAATGTTGAGATTGGTGGAGATATTTGTGTTGCTGATAAAATTGTTTTAAGAGGTGAAGAATATACTTTATTTTTAAACGGTGATGCAATGGGAAAATCCCTTCAAGGGGCTTCTGGTGTATTAGTAATTGGAACTGTGTTTAAAGCAATGATACAAAACACTGAAGAAATTGCTGAACTGAATAAAAAATATCCTGAAATTTGGTTATATGATTGTTATGATGAAATTCAAAAAGTATTTTTATCCTTTAATGGTTCTATGCTAATTTCATGTATAGTTGGACTCATTCATAATGAAACAGGAAGTTTGTATTACTTTAATGCAGAACATCCTTTTTTGATTTTATACCGAGATAAAGTAGCAAATTATGTAGATAAAGAAATTCACATAAGAAAAATTGGTCTAGAAAAAGATGATTCAATGCCGTTCAAAGTTTTCACTTTTCAACTTGAATCTGGTGATTCTGTTATTATTGGAACTGATGGAAAAGATGAAATTATGTTAAAAGATAAAAATAATGAAGAACAAGTAAATACAGATGAGCAATTAATACTTGATACAATTCAAATTTTAGATGCTGACTTAGTTAAAATTAAAGAATCCATTTTTACAAATTCAAGAGTAATTGATGATTTTGCAATGATGAAAATAACATTTGATGAAAACTATAAATTAAAAAGAGATAAAATTTCTTCAAAAATAAATGAAAATTATAAAAAAGCTGTGGATTATTATAAAATTGGAAACTTAACTGAATGTATTTCAATTTTAGAAAAATTAATATTTGATAACCCAAATGCAATTTTATTAAAAAAGCAACTTGCAAAAGTTTATTTTAAAAATCAAAACTATCTTCAATCAATTAGAATGTCTGAAGATTATTTAAGATATTTTCCGCTAGATAATAAAATTTTAGAATATACTTCATATTCTTACTTTAAATTAGATAAAATGCAAAATGGAATTGATATATTAAAAAGAATTTCATTAAGAGAGCCTGAAAATTTTAGAATTAAAGAAATGATTGATCAATATAAAGTTGAACTAACACCTTAATTATTAAGTAAAATTTTTTTAATTATAATTCACAAGTTAAAGAATAAAATTCAAAATTAGTAACAATTTCTAATTTTGAATTACATTTTTTAACTCCATAACTATCTGTAAAAACTTTTGTATTTGATTCTTCTTTATTTAAATTATTTAGAATAAAAGGAAATGATAGTGAATTTACAAAACTATCAGTTAAATTTTTTTCTTTTAAATGAAATTTACCTAAATAAAAAATTTTCCTATAAGAGTAGTTTTGAGATGCAAAACTAAGAAGTTTGTCAAATTCTTTAAGCTCATTTTTTCTATATTTATCTGAATCAAAATTTATAAACATAATTTTTCTTTCATTTATTAAATCAACAGCGATAAGAAATACTGGATTTAAAAAATCAAAATCATTATAAATTTGAAAATTTACATTTGTTATTTTTGATTCGCGATAACAAAAAAATGAAATTTTTCTAATTTCTTCTTTTACGATAAATAATTTTTCACAACTAAATTCATTTTTTTTTAAAAAATCATCGTCTTTGTAATATTCTAAAACATCTTTTTCAAGTCTAGTTTTAGAATCTATTTCTGTAAAAATAAAAAAATCACAACTTTTTACAAGTGCATAACTTTCTTTTTTAAAAAAATTTTTAGAATCTAAAAAACTTTTAAAACAAAGTTTAAAATTCATTGGTTCAATTTTTTTTACTTCATAAATTTCTTTCTCAGGGCTTAAGCAGTTTAGTAATACAAGTAAAAAAAGTTTACTCATCTTCATTTTTTTTTCCAAATCCAAAAAAATTTTTCACTGACTCGTAAGAGCTTCTAACATACTCAGAAACAGTTGAACCAGCAATTCCACCAACAGTTGTTCCAATTGGACCTGCTAAAAATGTTGTACCTAAATATACTGAACCAAGCCAAACAGGATCAATATAAGAAACGTTATCAGGCATTGTTCCTTTATATAAAATTGGAATAAAAAAAACTTTTCCGGCCATTCCACCTAAACCAACTTTAATTTTATAATCAACTTTTCTATTAAAACTAATCTTACCCGATCCATTTGCATCCAACCCTACTCCCACCATTTTTAAATTTTGGGTTTCGATCAATTGGTTAGAAATTTTAAAATTTGTAATTAAAGATTGAAAGCCTGAATTTTTTCCTTTTGGTCCGAGAAAATTAACTAATTTTCCTAAACTAAATATGGGCTTTAAAAAATTTGCATAACCAAGAAGCTCACCATTTTTTATTTCAACTTTTCCATTTGCTTTTAAATTTTCACGAAAAGTTTCTATAGTATTTCCATTTGAATTAAATTTAAAGTTTGAAATTAAATTTCCTTTTAAAAACTTATCAAAAGTATATTTTTGAATTAGATCTTCAACTCTTATATTAAATACTAGACTTTCGAAATCATATTTTGTATTGTTTGAAGCAATAATTTCACCTTTAAGAACAATTTTACCATTTAAGATATTTGCATTTTTTAAACTAATCCCAATTTTTGAATTATAAATATTTAAATCCAAATCTAAATCTGTTAAATCATAATTTTCAAATTGAACTTTTTTTACTAAAATTTTCATATTAGAAGTGAAATCTTTTCCGTTAGTAATAGTTAAATCAGTTGAGTAGGAAACTATTTCAATGATTTTGAAAACATTAGCATATTCCCCATTTATAAATAAATTAAGTTTTATAATGTCTTTAAATTGAACATTTCCAGTAGCTTTAGCAAATCCTACTGAAGGTATGCTGACGAATAAATCTTGAATAAGAACTTCTTCATTTTTCACTTTAAACACTAAAGTTGAATTTAAGTTTATTGTTGGGTAATAATTTGTTTTAATATACTTTAATTTTTCTAAATCTATATTATTTAATTTTACTATAATATCATTTGAGTCTTTTTTTTTGGTTAGTATAATTTCACCATTTAGAGTAGAATTATCAAATCTAGCTTCTCTAACTACTTTGTAATATTCTTTAAACAAAATTAAATTAAATTTATTAAATAGTATTTTTATCTTAAAATCTAATTTTTCAAAATCATAATTATCTTTTTCATAGATAATATTTGTTTCAAAATTGAAATTTCCATTTTCTGAAATATAATCTAATTTTAATTCAATTTCATTTTGATTATCATGATTTGCTAAAATTTTTTTAAATTGGTATTCTTTTTTTTCAATACCTAAAAAAGTAATTTTTAAATCTGTTGCTACTAACTCTTCAATTTTAATAAATGAATTAATAAGTTTAATAGTAGATTTGTTAAAACCTAATTCAGAGTTATTTTTTTTTGAATTATCAATAATTAGTTCTATATTAGAAGTTAAAACTGATTTTAATATTATATTTCCAAATAATATTTTCCATGAAAAAAAAAGTGCAATCGATTTTGAATTTAAGGAAAAATCACTTTTATTACTTTGAATTTTAATGTCATAAAATTGAATTCCAGGTGAAGGGAAAAAATTAAATTCTGAAGAATTAAAGGCAATTTTATGTTCAATTGAGTTATAAACTTTTTCTAAAATCAAATTTTTATAGTAATCTTTATTTAAAGAAACAAATAAAGTTAAAAAAAAACTAATTAACAAAAATATGATAAAATAAGTTTTCTTTTTTAATTTTCTCATACTTACAATTTATTTAATTCAAAATTTAACATTATTTCTGAAATTTTTTTAAAATCAAGTTTTGGACTCCAATTAATTTTTTTTTCAGCTTTTTCATTTGAACCAGTAAAGTCATTTAATTCAGAAGGTCTGTAAAATTTTTTATTAATTTGAATTAAAATTTCATTATTTTTATTATTTAAACCAATTAGATTTTCACTAACACCTTCCCAAATTAGTTCAATATCAATTAAAGAATAGGAATATTTAATATAGTCTTTTAATGAATTTTTTTTACCAGTACAAATTATATAATCATCAGCTTCATTTCTCGACATGCTTAGAATAACTGCAGTCATGTATTCTTTTGCATAACCAAAATCTCTTTTTGATTCTATATTACCAACTTCTAATATACTTTTTAATTTATTTTTTTTTATTTTTGAAACATGAATTGCAATTTTTTTTGTAAAAAAGTTTTCTCCTCTCAGTTCAGATTCATGACTAAAAAAGATTCCATTAACAGCAAAAATTCCATACACTTCACGGTACATTTTTACCATTTCGTGAGCATAATTTTTAGAAACTCCATATGGAGAATTTGGTTTTGGACAAGAATCTTCATAAATATTTCCAGTTTGGTTTGCAAAAATTTCAGCGCTACCAGCTTGAAAAAACTTTGTCTCTTTAGAGTGTAATAAAATACTATGTAAAATTTTTGTAACACTTAAGCCAACATTTTGCATGATTAAAATTGGATTATCAAAACTCTCTGAAACAGCACTAATTGCTGCAAAGTTATAAAACTCATCTGGTTGAATATTTTTGATAGACTCTTCAATGGAAGTTAAATTATTTAAGTCAAAATAAACAAATTCAATTTTTTTTAAAATATTTAAGTAATCTAATCTCCATGTTTCAACTTTTGAGGGGTTTCTTACACCACCATATATTTTATAACCGTTATGAATTAATAAAGAAGCAAGCCACGCACCATCCTGCCCAGTGATTCCAGAAATAAAAGCTTTCTTCATTATGGTTAGTTTTCTAGTTCAATCTTTGAGGTAAAGAAAAAACTTAATTTTAGAAAAATGACTTTACAAGAATCATTATTCTGATAAGTTGAATTCTCCAAAATATGGCAAAAAGTTCAAAGTCAAATAACTTAATGAATGATTTTATATCAGAAAAAGGTTTAAAACTAAATTATAAACAAGTTTCAAATAAAGAACTAGATGAATTGTATGAAATTACTGAGATTATTTTAAAAGAAAAAAATGAATTAGAATATAAGTCTTTTTTACAAACTGTTCTTAAAGAACTTGTTCAAAATGCCGTTAAAGCCACCCAAAAAAGGTTTTTCTTTAAAAAAAATGGTATAGACATAAAAGCTGTAAATAATTCTGATTTAGAGAATTTTAAAGAATCTATCACAAGTGGATCTATTTTTTCTATTATGGAAAATGAGTTAATTGATTATGCTGTTGAAATTGTATTTAAAGACGAAAAGGACTCCTTCAAAATTAGTGTTAAAAACCATGGAGAAATGAATTCTACAGAAAGAAAAAATGTGGAGTTCATGTTTAATCGTGGTAAAGATGCCGAAGATGTTTCTGATTTACTTACTGAAGAAACAAATAATAAAGAAGGTGGCGGACTTGGACTTAGTATGATTTTAATTTTAATGCGAAAATTGAATATCCCCCAAGAAAATTTATATTTTAGAACAAATGATTTATATACAATTTTTAATTTAATTGTACCATATAAATAAAAATTAGGAGAATAAATGGAACTGAAATTTAGAGAGCTAAACAAACATAAAATTTTTCAATTAATAGGTAGTTTAGATATTTACACTGCTTCAAAAATTAAAAAAGAAATTACACAAATTATTGATGAAGAAGATTGTAAATCTGTCATATTAGATATGTCATCAGTAAATCATATGGATTCATCTGGAATTGCACTACTTGCAAATATCAAAAAGAAAATGAATAATGAAGGAAATAAATTTGCTTTGTTTTCTCCAACCAATGATATTATGGCTGTTTTAAAATTATCTTCTTTAGATACTTTTTTTACAATCTACAATTCAGAAAAAGAAATTTCATAAGATTGCAAAATCTTTTTTTTTACATCTAAAAGATAAATTGGGTTAACTCATCCTTGGAGCCAATTTTTTAAAAGGGTTATCTAAAAAAATAACCCTAAGGACAAACATTTTGAATTTACAAAAATTATGGAATCTAATTTTAAAAAATGGGAATTGATTTAGAGCATTTAGCCAAAGAATAAGTTTTATTTCAAAAAATTTTTGGCGAATTTTTTTTGCAAAACTTTTTGTAAGTTTCAAACATTGCTAAAACTTGTGGCAAAAAAAAACACGCTCTCAGCTACTTCTGAAACCTCAGACTAAAGTCCGAGGCTATTCAGAAACGCTTCCATCGTTTTCGCTATGTATTGGAAAATTTAATTTAAATTTTTAAAAATTCTTTTTTTATATTTTTCGCTTTTGTTTTTATCATTTCCAATTTTTTTTTATCCATTTTTTTCAAATTTAAATAGGAATAATCTCTACTCCCAGATTTATAAAATTCTTCTTTATCAGAAATAAAATTCCAGTACAATGAATTAAAAGGACAGGCATTTTCCTCGAAAGTTTTCTCAGGGTTGTATTTACATGACTTACAAAGTTCTGGACCCATTTTTTTAATATAATTTGCTGAAGCAATATAAGGTTTTGTAGAAATTATTCCACCATCTGCATATAGCCCCATTCCAATTACATTTGGAGTTACAACCCACTCGTATGCATCAATGTAAATTTCCCAAAACCAATTATTTAATTCTTTTGGATTTATATTTAATAAATTAGCAAGATTAGATAATATCATAAGTCTTGTGATATGATGAGAATAAGCAAATTGGTTTAAATTTTTTACAGTATCATCAATACAAAACATTCCTGAGTTTCCTTTGTAATAAAATTCTGGCAAATGGTATTTATGATTAAAATAATTTAGTTCTTGGTATTTTATTTTATTTTTTAAATAAACCATTCTCATGTATTCTCTCCAACCAAGAATTTGTCTAATAAATCCTTCAACTGAATTTAAGGGAGATTTTTTTTTCGTATAACTCTGAATTGCCGCTTGGATACATTCTATTGGAGTTAATAAACCTAAATTTAAATATGGAGAAAGAAGTGAATGAAATAAAAAAGGATACTGAATAGAAATTGCATCTTCATATTTACCAAAAAGTGGTAAATAATTTTCTATAAATTGATTTAACCATTCTAATGCTTCAGTTCTAGTAGTTGCATAAAAAAAAATTTCAGTTGAACCGATATGGTTTTTGTATTTTGAATTTACAAGCTCTATTACCTCATTTAAAATTTTAGAATTATTTTTTTTAAAATTTGAAATTGGAACTAAATCTTTGTATTTAAAAACTTCTCTATTTTCGTCATCAAAATTCCATTTCCCACCAATTGGTTTCTCATTATCCATTAAAATATTGTATTTTTTTCTCATATAACGATAAAATGTTTCTAATAGATATTTTTTCTTATCTTTAAAAATTTGATCAAATTCATTTTCTTGGATTAAAAAAAGTTCATTTGTTATAATTTCTAAAAAATTTAATTTTTCTAGTTTTGAACCAATTTCCCATTCAGAAGGTTCTAATAAAAAAATTTGATCTAATTGAAATTTTGTTTTTATTTCAAGTATAGCTTCATCATAAAAATTATCTGAATAATGATAAATAATTTCAAAACCAGAATTTGCTTTTTCCAAAGCGAATTCTCTCATTGAAGTTAAAAGCAAAACTAATTTTTGTTTATGGTAGTTTCTAAGTTTTGGTTTTGCAGATGTTTCAATAAATATTAAAATTTCTTTTTTGGGATCAGTTATTAAAGAGTGGAATTCTGAAAGCTGGTCAAATAATATAAAAATAGTTTTTTTAGATTGAATTGATTTTTTTGTTGGTTTAAATTTTGATATTTTCTGATAAAAATAACTCATATATTTTAGACAAAAAAATCATTGCTAAAAAGAATAAGTTTAAAATAGTTCAGATATGTCCAAAGAAATTTTAGACTCACTCAAAGAAAAAATCTCAAAACTTGAATTTGAGCTTGGTTCAATTAAATCAGAACTAAACCAACTTCTCAAGAAAGAAAAAACAAATCTATCTAATTCAAATGAAACAAACCAAGAAAAAACAAGTTTTACGATACAAAGACCAACAGGCACATTAGAAGTTGAAAAAAAAGATTCTACTAAGTCTAAACTAGATTTTGAAATGCTACTTGGTGGAAATATTTTAGGTAAACTTGGTATTTTTGCTATTATTCTAGCAATTTCTTGGTTTATCAAATATGCTTTTGATAATGAATTAATTAATGAATCTGTGAGAATTTTTCTTGGATTAAATATAGGATTTGTTTTTATTTCTTGGGGACTATTCCTTACAGCATCCAAAATGAAAATTTTACCCGAATCGTTAATAGGTGCAGGAACTGCAATTTTATATATTTCTATTTATTCTGGCTTTTATTTTTATAATTTTTTTGGAATAAATGAAACTTTTTTCTATTTATTTTTTCTCTCAGTTTCGATTTCTCTCCTTGCAGGATTTGTAAATTCAGAAACATTATATGGTTTTAGTTTAATTGGTTTAATTTTATCCCCAATGCTTTTAAGCTCGGGTGAAAATTCTTATAGATTTTTATTTACATATTTAACTATTATCAATTTGATTTATTTATTTATTTCCACAAAAAATGTTTGGAGAGTAGCTCCCTATTTATTAGCATTATCAAATGTAATTTTATATTCTGGTTGGGATTTAAATAACCATACAGAATATAATTTTTATTATTCTTTGACTTATTTAAGTATAACATGTTTCATATTTAGCTTTAAAGAATTTTATATTACTCCAAAACTATGCCTAGATTTTTCAAAATCAAGTATGGTTTTATTCATTTTAGTTTTTTTATATTTTATAGGTTATTTTTCTTCAATAGTGTATATAAAACTTACTTTTTTAAATTCTATTCAAAATTTATATTTTATTGGAATTTTATTTGGTTTAAATTATTTTTTTGAAAAAAGAATTGAATCTTCTCAAATAAAAGAATTTATTTTACCAAGAAGTATATTTATAATTTTCATTTTATTGTTATTTTTATCTTCTTTAAGTGTTTTTTTTAATGGAAATAATCTGAGTTTAAGTTTAATAGTTTTTGCAAGTTTTATTAGTTTAGTTGCTATTCAATCCAAAAGTCAAATTTATTTAGTTGGAAGTTTGGTAATTTGGCTCATTATACTGCTTCGTTTATTTTTATTTAATTGGAGTTTCTCAGAGCATCAATTTATTATTTTAAATTCACGTTTTTTAACTTATTTTTCATGTTCAATTTCTTTATTATTTTTATACAGACTTCAGAAAAAAGAATTTCCAACAAAATTTACAAATATATTTATTTATTCTTCCATATTAGTTTTGATATTTGGAAGTTTAGTGGAAGTAAATTATTTTGTACATAATAGAAGTTATAGAAATTTGGGTTATACTTATACTATCCTATTTTATGCTATTGTATTTTTATTTTTTGGATTCAAAAATAATTATGTTTCTTTCAGAAGAATGGGTTTGTTACTAAGTTCAATTTTAATTCTCAAATTTTATTTATATGATATTTGGAATTTATCAGTTTTAGTAAGAATTGTTGCTGGACTCACATTAGGATTATCATTAATTATATTAAATACAGTTTATCAAAAATTCAAGGACAAAATTTCCATGGACAAAATTTTAAAAATTTTTATTTTATTCAGTTTATCATCTTACTTTTTTACACAAAATGGAATTTATGCTGAAAGCTTTAAATCTAGCTCATATAAATTTCATTCTAATATTGAATTAAATTCAAACCCAAATGAATCAATTCAAATTGGAAAATTTATAATTTCAGAAGAGATTTCAAAATATCATGGAATTAATGATTTGAGATTAGTTTATAAAGAAAAATTAGTTCCTTATTATATTAAACAATCTACTTCTCAAACAGAGCAAATAAAGGAAATTAAACCAAAAGTTGTTTTTGATAAAGTAAAAGAGAATACAAGAACTTATGTTTTAAAACTAGAATCCATTCCAAAAAATTTTGAATATTTTGAATTGGAATTTACAAATACAGAAAATTATGAGTCCAACGTTCAAGTTTCATTAGGAGAAACAGTAGAAAATTTTGAAGATAGTTTTTTAGTAAAAGTTTTTAAATATTCAGACACAGAAAGTGCCGGTAAAATTCCATTTTCTCCAGGAAAATACAAGTACATCAAACTTTTTTTTGACACTAAATCTGAATTTGACTTTTTATTTGCAAGATATAAAAAAGTCAGTGAAAACTTGGAATATTCTACGAATGTTGAAATTGGAAGTTTAAAAAAAAACCAAGACTCAGATAGATATGGAACCAATTATTACTATTCTAACGAAGATCAAAAACCGATTTCTAGAATTGAATTAAATTTTACTGATGAAAAGTTTAATCGTTCTTTAGAAATTTATGAAAAAAAACCTGAAACAAAAAAATTTGAGATGATTGGATCTAGTTTTCTTATTCGTAAAAATGGAAAAGAAAGTTTTTCTGTTAACTTAAGTTCTTATTCTGGTGGCGAATTAAAATTTTTAATTATCAATCAAGATGATAAAGAATTAAATTTAAGCGAATTAAAATTTCATTCGCGAGTTTATGAAATTCAATTTAAAATCCCAACAGAATTCGAAAAAACAGAGTCAATTGATTTGTATTATGGCAATAAATATGCCTTTATTCCAAGATTTGATTTTATAGATACATTAAATGAAGAAAAAAAAGATATTCTAGAATTCAAAATAGGAAAACATTCAGAAAACCCGAATTATACGTTGAGTATTATAGAACCTCCAATTTCTACATGGATTTTAAGAATTATTTTTTTGGTAGGATTTATTGGATTTTTAATTCCAATGTATAAACTTTTGAAAAAATATAATGATAGTTTTAAAGATTAATGGGGAGAATGACGGGGATCGAACCCGCGACAGCCAGTACCACAAACTGGAGCTCTACCAACTGAGCTACATTCTCCGTATGATGGAAAAAATTTTGTGACCCGAGAGGGACACTCGACCTCTACACAGATTTGCTTCCTTGCAAATCTAGTTACGAGGCGTCTTTCAAATGCCAAAAGACTTCCTGACTTTTGGACGAAAAAACTCGCTTCTTACAAGCTCATTTTTTCTCTCATTTGAAATCGTTCGAGTCCAACTAAACGTGTCAAATAATTTTTGTGACCCGAGAGGGACTCGAACCCCCGACCAACTGCTTAGAAGGCAGTTGCTCTATCCAGCTGAGCTACCGGGTCAAAATTCGGGATGATAGGATTTGAACCTACGACCCTCTGCTCCCAAAGCAGATGCGCTACCCCTGCGCTACATCCCGTTAAAGGTCATAATTTTAGAAATCTGAATCCAGTCAAGAGAATTCAGATTTTGAATGAAGTCGTTTTAATTACAATATACTTCAACTGATCTTGGAGAAAGAAACCAACCCACAAAAAAATGTTGCCACCAATCCCAACCATCACCACGAATCACAACTGTCTCAACCCCTGATTTACAAACTGGAACTTGGTGTTGATCTAATTCTTTTTTTGAAGTAAACCAAGTTGATTTAAACTTTTGTGGCCTGAGCGGAGTTACTGGTCTTGAATATTCTCTTATACCCATAAAATTAGTGATATAAGTTTTTTTGTAATCTGGTTTTCTATTTAACAAATCTGTATCAACTGATGAATTTTTTAAAATCAATTTAGGAGTACAATTTACTAAGATCAATAAGAGTAATAAAAATATTTTTTTCATGATTTACCTACAAGTGATTTTGATTGTGTATGGGATATAAAACCCAAAAGAAACTTGAGCCAAAATTGATTGTCCCCATGTTAGATAATGATCTACTTCATATGCCCCATTTGGACATTCTGATTTTAAATCTAAAACTTTGACACGAGCTTCTGGTTTTACATTAAAAATATTCCAACCAATCCAATATTTACCTTGAGTAGTTAATCCAAAATAATATAATTTATCTTTTAATTCTTTTACATTGGAAGGTCTAGCTTCTTCAGTGGGTCCATCAAATTGAACTCTTGTGTGATGACAGTTAAATAAAAATACAATCATCAATATTGTTAAAATTATTTTATTCATTTTTTATAACATCCTTGTATAGTATGATTTCATTTTCTGATAATGATTTTTCTTCTAATAGGTTGTTTTGAACTGCACTGACCAGAACTGTTACTTTAGTCGATGGGGAACAATCTAAACTAATTTCGGCTTGACCAACTGATCTGGCAGTGATTAAAGCATTTGAAACTGTTGCTACTGCAGTATTGGAAGAAGTGAGTGTTCTTGTCGTATTAGCTGAAGCACCAGCTTCAGTTAATGCAAGCTGAACGGATGTTTTTGTTCCAGCTACCCCAAGTAAAATTTGACTACTTGCGTTAGTAGTTGCAGTCCCTGGTAAAGTAATAGTCACTTCACATCCTGTTGTGGTTTGACGTGGTGGCAAAATTAATGGTAATGCTTGATTTTTCTTTTTTCCTGGTGGAATATAAGGTGTAAATGGTTGGGCAACGCAGGTGGTGATAAAAAGAACTGCGATGAAGATGAAAACTTTTTGAATCATATTATCCTCTTTTAAATATACTTAAACTAGCTTTTAAATATGACATTTTTAATTTCTATTTTTTAATTTCAAGCAGTCTTTTTAATGCCAGTTTTCTCCAATAATTTTCAGGATAGTCACGAAGAAATACTTCTAAAAATAATTTTTCTGCATTAGAATCATCAATTTCACCATTTAAATAAATTTTTTCGTTTAACTCTTTATTCTTGATTTCTTTGAGTTTTTCATTTGCATTTTTTATTTTACCAATTTTTTTTTCACCAATATCAAAAATTTTTCCTTCTCTAATGAGTTTTAAATCTACTAAGTAAACACCTAAAAACTTAAATTGATTTGGAGTAATTTTTAAATTTAATATTTCTTTAGAATTATCTAAATCGATAAAAACTTCTTCATAATTTGATTGATTGGCTCTTTTTCCATGTGCCATTATTCTAACTGAAGTAAATTTAAATGATGTAGTTCCTAGTATCTTTTCATTTTCAGAATCAAGATTAGATAAAATAAAATAAGTCACTGGGCTTAGTTTAAAAGAAATTGAAGTTTTTTCAATATAATCTTTATTTGCAATTGTAATTGCTTCTTCTTCAGTTGTAAAATCAATTTGAATTGGATTTTTTAAATCTAGTTTGTTTTCTTTGAGTTCAAAAAAATTAGTTCTAGATGCAATTGGAGATTTAAACCTATTTGACTCATCAAAAATATTTTTTTCTTCTGAATCATAAATTAACAAACCAAATGCCACAGCTCCAGCATTTGTTTGGTTTGGTTCTTTTAAAATTAATTTGGGGGATTTACAAAATGTTATTAAAATCAAAAAGAAAAAAATTCTATTCATAAACAATATAGAATAGAATTTAATTTTGTTATCAATAAGAATTTATTTTAAATTTATTTTTTAATTTGGGATTCAAATTTCTTTCAAATTCTTTTGGAAAACTAATCACATTTGAGTCTCCGTCTGAAATATAAGTATCTTTTGAATTTGCATATTTATTTAAAAAATTTTGAATATTTTTTTCAAATGCTTGAACTCTTCTCACATGTAAAATTTCAAATTCTTCATCATAAGGAGAAAAACTAGCTCTGTTGGAATAATCAAAAATTAAAGTATTTTGGTAAGAAATTCCTTTATGGGTTCCAGATAATAATTTTGCTTGAAAATCTTTTGGTGGATAAATTCCAAATGGCAAAGCAAGTGAAGTCATTTTATAATCTGGAAGATATTTGTTTAAAAGTTTTTGACTCTCTACAATTTGTTCTTCAATTTTATCTTTATATTTTTTTAAATTTGCATGCCAAAGAGTATGATTCTGTATTTCATAATTATTTTTAACTAGAAATTCCAATTTTTGTTTTGTAAGTTTTTCTTGTCCAAATAAATTATTTGGTTTTTTAGCACCAGGTAAAATAAAAAAAGTTGCATTTAAATTAAAATCAGGATATTTTTTTTTAAAACTTTCCATAATTCCCATGCCACATTCTGGGTTAATATTACCATTTTCTAATATATCAAATTGGCTTTGGCTAGAATCATCAAAAGTGATAAAGATTGGTTTTTTATTTTTTGGAACATTTAAGTTTCTTTTTTCAAGATCAGAAATTTTTAATGGAAAAAAATTTAATTTGCGAATTAGTTCTAAATCTTCTCTAAATCCTTCTCTTGTTCTAGTATATGCACTGTCTTTTTCACCAATAACATGGTAAGTGATAATTAAAAATTTTCCAAGCTCGTTTGGTTTTTCATTTGCACTGGGATTTAAGGCATAGATAAATTGGATTAAAATTAAAAATAAAGTTTTCATAAATTCCATTTTTTTTAAATTAACCTATGTGAAAAGAATCTTACCAAGAATAGAAACAATTGACTTGTTTCGCGGTTATACTTTAATATTAATGATACTAGTAAATAATCCTGGTGACTGGGGGGCAATATACACTCCTTTAAAACATGCTTCATGGAATGGACTAACTATTGCAGATTTAGTATTTCCATTTTTTTTGTTTATCATGGGTGTCACAATTCCCATTTTAAATGAAAAAAAATTATCAATTCTAGAAATTACAAAAAGAAGTTTGATTTTAATTTTTCTTGGTTTAGTTTTAAATTTAATTCCAAAATTTGATTTTAACACAATTAGAATTCCTGGAGTTCTTCAAAGAATTGGACTTGTATATTTTTTTTCTTGTTTAATTTTTAAATTTCAAAAAAAAATCTTGGTTTTATTTATAATTTTTATTACACTATTGATTTTACATTCTTATTTAATTTATATTCCGATAAATGGGAGTGAAAAAGTTGAGTTAAAGCCAAATAAAAATTTTTCTAATTATTTGGATAATTTAATTCTCAAAAATCATCTTTGGGAATTTTCCAAAACTTGGGATCCTGAAGGAATTCTCGGAACAATTAGTTCGATTTCTTCTTGTTTAGCAGGAATTATTTTTGGACTATTTGTATTTCATTCTAAAAACATGATACAAATTCTTTTACTCTTTTTTTTATTTTTGGTTTTAATTTTACCGTTTAACAATATTTTACCAATAAATAAATCTTTATGGACTGCTTCTTATGTAATTCTAACAAGTGGAATTGGAATTTTATTTTATTTGATTTTAAATTTTCTAAAAAGTTTTGATTTTGAATTTGTAAAACTATTTGGGAAAAATTCTTTATTTTTATTTTTTTACACTTCACTACTTGCAAAACTTCTTAACTTAAAAATTTTTGAAAATGGAAAACTTGGTTTAAAATCCTTATTATTTGTGAACATTCTTAAAAACCATTTTGAGATTTATTTTGCTTCTTTTTTATGGTCAATTTTTATTTTGGTATTTTTTTATTTTGTTTTAAAATTTAGGAAATTTCTAACAAATCTCACTTAAATCAAAACTTAATTGAATTGACAATAGTCTTGATTTTAAAAATAAATTATTATGAAAAAAATCTTATTTCTATTTATACTTTTACTATCTTGCAAAAATAAAATTTTACCTTATGAACCTGAAAATTTTGATGAGAAATTAAATATTCTTGCTACAAAAATTATTTCAAAAATGACCGATGAAGAAAAAGCTGGTCAAGTAATACATCTCACTATACCAAAAAACTATTTAGATGAAGTAGCTATTTCAGAAATCAAGAAAATTAAACCAGGTGGAGTAATACTTTTTGGGATAAATCTAGGTAAAGAAAACGAAATTAGAAATTTAAATAAATCTTTGCAAAACGAAGCAAAGCTAAACTCCTTATTACCTCTGTTAATTTCAACTGACCAAGAAGGTGGAAGAGTTATTCGTGTTGAATCTAGTGTGACTAGTTTTCCAGGAGCTATGGCTGTGGGTCAAACTCTAAAAAAAGATTTTGCATTTGATGTTGGATTTATCACTTCATTTGAACTTCGTAGGGTTGGAATTAATTTACTTCTAGCTCCTATTTTAGATATAAATAATAATCCTGAAAATCCTGTTATCAACACAAGATCATTCGGAATGGACTTAATTAGCTCAGAAATTGCGATTGCATATGAAAAAGGAGCAAGGCTTGGTGGAGCAACTCCTGTGATCAAACATTTTCCGGGACATGGGGACACAACTGTAGATTCACATCTAGGTTTACCTATCATTCAAAAAACTGAACAAGAACTTGAAAAACTAGAACTCATCCCTTTTAAAAAATCAATTGATGATGGTGCATTAGCTTTAATGTCAGCACATATCGTTTACCCGAAGTTAGACGAAGAATATCCCTCCACACTTTCCAAAAAAATTCTCACAAATTTACTTCGAAATAAAATGAATTATAAAGGTGTAATTATAACTGATGCAATGGAAATGGATGCAATATCCAAAAATTTCCAAGACAAAAAAACTGGAACACTTGCAATTCAAGCAGGTGCAGATATAATTTTACTTACAAGTTTTGGAAAAAATTCTTTTTACTATTACCAAATGATTTTAGATTCAATTAAAAATAAAGAATTCAATTTTGAAGGAGTAAATCTTTTAGAAGAAAGTTTAAAAAGACAAATTAAACTAAAATTAAGAATGGGATTATTTCACACTTCTCATTCTAGTATAAAATTAGATGATAAAGAATTAGAAGATTATATCAAATTAAAAAGAAAACAAACCAAACAAAAATATGAAGAATATAAAAAATCTGGAATTAAAGAATTAAACCAAAAAATTTCTATGGAAGCTATAAAATCTTTTAAAGATAATCTTACTCCTCTTTCAAAAGAGGAAATAGCAAAATCTATTTTTGTTTTTAAAAATGAGATTTTACAATCTGAAATTTCTAAACTTGGTTTAGTTTTTTTTTCTGATAATACAATTAAAAAAGTTTTGAAAAAAAATAAATCAGATAGAATCATTTTTGATTCTAAAGACCAAAACGATTTAGATAATATAAAAAAAATTATCGAAAATGAATCTAAACGAGAAATTTTACTTTTACATATTGGTTCCCCTTTTTTGGATTTCCCAAAAGGAGAAAATGTTAAAATTATTTTTTCATTTTCACCAACAAAAGAATCAGTTAAAGCAATTTTGAAAAGAAGCATAGACTCTGAAAAACAAATTGAAAGAGCGAATCTAAAATATAAAAATATCTTTTATGACTGAGTATATAGCAAGTTATGACAAATCAAAACTAGGAATTTACATTCATTTTCCTTACTGTGTACATAAATGTTCTTATTGTGATTTTTATTCACTTGGAATGGGAAAAAATCCCATTTTACCCCAAAAAAAACTATTTGAATCATATAAAAATGAATTTTTACAAAGATTAAAATTAGAACCAAATTTAAAAAATTTTTCTGTTGAAACGTTTTTTATAGGAGGTGGAACTCCTTCTATGGCAGAAGAAGATTTAGTTTTTGAATTAGTTCAATTTTTAAAAAATGAATTGAATTTTATTTCTAATTTTGAATTTACGATGGAAGCAAATCCAGAAGATATTTCAAAAGAAAAAATTGAAAAATTAATTTCAATTGGAGTAAATAGACTAAACGTGGGAGTTCAGAGTTTTTCTAAAACATTTTTAAAAACTTTAGATAGATACTATGATGAAGAAAAATATTTAAGTTTATTAGAAACTCTTTCTAGTTCAAAAATGAATAGAATTGGAATTGATTTAATATATGGAATTTCTGAACAAAGCCTAGAAGATTTTTTAGATGACTTGAATTTAGCATTAAAATATAGACTCAACCACATTAGTCTTTATTCATTAACAGTTGAAAAAGGAACTGATTATTTTAGAAAAGTAGAATCAAATAAAGCTGCTCCACCAAATGAAGAATTACAAACTTTAATTTTACAAAAACTTCCTACCCTTCTTAAAGAAAAAAATTTTAACCATTATGAAGTTTCTAATTATGCAAAAAAAAATGAATACTCAATTCATAATTTAAAATATTGGAAGTTTGAAAATTATTTGAGTCTTGGTCCTTCTGCACATGGTTTTACATTAAAAGGTCGTTATGCTAACACAAAATCAATTGAAAAGTATTTAAAAAATGAATTTTCTTTTGAATATGAATCAAGTCTAAATAATTTTACTGAATTTGCTCTTTCAGCATTAAGATTGTTTTGTAAAATTGATTTTAATAGTTTTGAAGAAATCTTAGGAACAAATTTTTACAAAGTTGAAGAATTAATTAAAAATTGGCAAGTAAATAAATTATGTTTTTATCATAATAAAATATTTCAATGGAATGAGGAAGCAATTTTCGATTTGGATTCTAGGATCTTAGAATTTAGTATGTTGGAGCCCTAGTTTTCTAAAATTTTGTTCATCTTTAATTAAAAATAAAAATTTATATAATTTTATTAACTCATTATCTGTATCATCATTACCCATATAAGGTTTAAATAAAATTGCATTTTTATAATGAAACTTAATTTTTTCAAAAGAATCATCTACTATTATACTTCTATTCAAATTAAATCCTAAGTCTTTAACTTTAGATAATTTTTTAATATAAAACCAATGTGGATCTTTTTTGTCATACCGTTCATCACAAAATCTTCTATCCCAAACAAATTCGAAATTGTAATTTTTTAAATAGGATTGTTTAATAATCAATTTCAAATAATCAATTGTGGCTGTACTCCAAATTGCTATTTGATAATGTTTTGTTATTTTATCTAAAAAAAATTTTAAGTTTGGTCTAAGATAAACAAAATAATCAGGAATAAAAATATCTGGATTTTTGTTTAATTTTTTTTCAGTTGAATGAATTAAAGTCTCATCAAAGTCTAAAACGAGAAGTGGTTTAAAATTAGACAAGACTAAAAATTATTTTTTGGGGATTAAAATCACTTGATTTGGGAAAATTTTATCAGGGTCTTTAATAGTATTTTTATTTGCTTCATAAATTTTTTTCCATTTATTTTTATTCCCTAAAATTTTATTATCTGCAGCAATCATCCAAAGAGTTTCAGGTGGATCTTTTTTCTTTACAATATACTTTTTAAATTTAGAATTATTTTTAATATTTTTTTCTGAAGAAATATTTAAATTTGATTTATTTTTGGAGTTAAATTCATAATTGGAGTTATTTTCTCTAGAAGAAATTTTATCTATAGTTTTAGAATTTTGCTTTTCATTAGTATTTGATACTAAAAGATTTTTATCTGATAGAATTCCACCACATAAATCAATTACATGATTTGACTCTTCAATAGAATCATAATATCTTTCTTTTCCAATTAAATCTATAGATTTTTTAAAAGACTCTTTTGATAAAGATAAGTTGTCTAAGGTCTCTGAATTTATTTGAGATGGATTGGATAATTTCTTTTCAGCAAGTGAGATTTGTTCATTTGCAATTTTTGCCTTATCTTTAGCGATTGGGAGTAAGAATTCAGATTTTAAATTTGCAACTTCTAATCTAATTTTTTCTATTGAATTCATTCCAGTTTTTAACTCTCCATCATTTAAATTTTTCATCGCTTTTTTATGATCGTTTTTTAATGAAACTAATTTTGGAATTGGTTTATCTAAGTATTTTTCAATTTGAGAAAAATCAGATTCTAAACTTTCAGATGAAGCAATTATTCCTGAACTTTGAGATAAAGATAGTTCTCTTGCTTTTTCAAAACTTTCTATTGATTCTTCATATTTTGAAATGGCAGAATTCATTTTTTCGCCTGGAATTTCAGGTATTGATAATTCATCTCCATCAGAAATTAAATTTTTTCCTTGTTCAAAATAATCAATTGCTAACTGTTCTGAATTGGTTTCGATGGCAGCATTTTTAGATTTTACTACATCAGCTTTTAATTCTTTTAAAAAATCAGGGAGAGAATTTTTTATTGCTTCATCAGAAAAAGACTTAGATTTATTTGCTAATTCTAAAACCTTTTTTTCATCCCTATTTGGTTGAAATGAATAATTTTGAGCTTGAGAAAAGTTTTGTTCAGCATATTGATATTCAGTTGAAGAATATTTATTTGCTTTATAGACTTTGGCTTTTGTTAAGTTCTGCTTTGCTTCTGAGACTTCTTGTAGAGGTAGTGTTCCTCTACAATAGCCTAATGATAGAATTAAAAGGAAAAAGAAATTTTTTTTTTCATGTTATTTTGTAAAAGAAGCTATTGCATCTGTTTCAACATCAAAAATTTCAAAAAATGAAGTAAGTTTAGTTAATTCAAAAACTTTTCTTACTGATCCAGCTACGTTAATGATTTTTAATCCACCTTGGTATTTTTTCAAGTTTGATAAACTAGAAATAAGTGCACCAATTCCAGATGAATCAATATAGGATACTTTTTCTAAATTAATTATGATTTGGTATCTTTTTTCTTCAATTAATTTTGCAATAATGTCTTTAATCTCTGGGGCATTGTACAGATCAATCTCTCCATTGATGTCGAGTAAAATGATGTTATTATTCTCTCTTCTTGTAATTTCCATTCTATAACCTTTCCTTGGGACTTATTAAAACTACTAGGTATTCCAAGCAAATTTAAAAAAACCAAAATCCAAAATTTAGTCAACACTAAAAATTTCTTTTGAATAGATTTTTTTCCAATTTGCATAAAAATCCATAAACTTCTCTTCTTCTATCGCTTGTCTAATTTTTTGCATAAAATTTTTCATAAAATATAAATTATGATAAGTTGCAAGACTAAATCCTAAAAATTCTTTCACTTTTTGTAAATGTCTTATATAACCTAGATTATAATTTTTACAAACTTTGCAACCACATTCTTTATCTATGGGACTATCTAAGAATTTCAAAGACTCATTTCTTAAATTCAGTTTTCCATTTGAAGTAAACACTTGACCGTTTCTGGCATTTCTTGTTGGAAGAACACAGTCAAACATATCAATTCCATTTTTTACTCCTTCTAGAATATCAATTACAGTTCCAACGCCCATTAAATATCTAGGTCTGGTTTGCTCGTGGTAGGGTGCGATGTGCTCCAATACTTTTAAAAAATCTTCTCTTGTTTCACCAACACTTAAACCCCCGATAGCAACACCTGAAAAAGGCAAATTTTGGATCGCTTTTAAAGATTTTACTCTTAGCTCAAGATCCGTTCCGCCTTGTGCAATTCCAAATAGATTTTGATTTCGTTTATCTTTTTCCCAATGTGCAATAGATTTTTCAGCCCAATAATGAGTTCTAACTAAAGACTCTTCTAATCTTTCCCTTGTGGAATTTGCAGGTGCACAATCGTCAAGAACCATCATGATGTCTGAGCCAATTGAACGTTGCACATCTATAACTTTTTCAGGAGTAAATTCATGTTTCGAGCCGTCAATATGGGAACTAAATTTTACACCATCTTTTTGAAATTTAAATAAACCACTAAGACTAAAAACTTGGTAACCCCCAGAATCAGTGAGCATTGCTTTTTTGTAGGACATAAAATTTTTTACACCACCAAATTTTTCTAATACTTCAATACCTGGTTTTAAATACAAATGATAGGTGTTTGTTAAAATTAAATCATAACCAATTTCAGAAATATCTTCTTGAGAAATTGTTTTAATTGTTCCTCTAGTTCCAACAGGCATAAACACTGGAGTTTCAACTTCAACACCATTTAACATTAATTTGCCACTTCTTGCAAAACTAGATTTACATGATTTACTTTCTTTAAATATCAAAGTTTGTTTCTTTTTTCGTTAATTCTAATAAAATGTTCACAAGAGTTTTTGGTTTTACATTCTCCAAAAATATTTAAACGATGAGCTTGTATTTTAAAACCATTTTCTTCAGCAATTCTTTCTTGATGAACTTCAATTTCAGGTACAACAAATTCTACAATTCTTCCACAATCAATACAAATGATATGATCATGGTGTTCATGACCAATTGTATGCTCATAAAATTTAAAGTCTCTACCAAAATCATGCTCTGCTAAAAGTTTTGCTTCCACCATGATAGATAAAATTCTATAAATAGTTGCTTTTGAAATTTCATCTCTATGATCTTTTAACATATCTAAGAGACTATCTGCTGTAAAATGATGGTGAATGGAAAAAATAGTTTCAGCAACTAACATTCTCTGGGTTGTAATTTTTAAATCTTTCTTTTTTAAAAAATCAGAAAAGATTTCCATTTCTTTTTCGATTTCAGGATTTTTTTGTTTAACTGTTTTCATGGAATTAAAATCGCCTTTCCGTAAGTTTTTCTGCTCCCTACTTCTCGTAAAGCAGATGGTGCTTCTATCAATGGATAAGTTTTGTAAATTAATGGTTTTACTTTTTTTTCTTCATACCAACGATTAAGTTTCGAAACACATTCCTGAATTTGTTCAGGTCTATTATTTTGGTACAAATTCCAATAGACTCCCATAACTGAAATATTATTTAAAAGCAAATAATTTACAGCCAAAGTTGGAATTCTTCCAGATGTAAAACCAACTACCACAATTCTACCTTCAAAGTTTGTGCATAGTATGGACTTGTCAAATGCATCTCCACCAACAGGATCAATTACTACATCTACTCCACCAAGTTCTTTACGAATTTTTTTGGACCAAGTGGCTTCGTTATAATTTAGTGCAACATCAGCACCAAGCTTTTTTATAATTTCTAATTTTTCTTCAGAGCCTGCAGTTGCATATACTTTTGCACCAATTGCTTTTCCAATTTGAATTGCTGAACTTCCAATTCCTCCAGCTCCAGCATGCACTAAAAGTGTTTCTGATTTTTGAAGTTTTGCACGAACTACAATTCCAAAATAAGAAGATTGGTATGTAACAATAAAACCAGCTGCTTCTTCAAAACTCATATCTTTTGGAATTGGATAAATATTTTTTTCAAGAACTGCAACTTTTTCAGCATAACCACCAAGCCAAGAAAGAGCCATCACTTTGTCCCCTACTTTCCATTTAGTGATATTTTTTCCTAACTTAGAAATCACGCCAGCAACTTCAATGCCGGGGCTAAAAGGTCTTTTGGGCCGCATTTGGTATTTGCCCCCGATAAGAAGCATATCTGGAAAATTCATTCCACATGCTCTTATATCAATTAAAGCTTCATCATCATTTGGAACAGGATCAGGAATTTCTTTCCACACTAATTCTTCTGGCTCACACCAATTTTCTGCAAGATATGCTTTCATAAAAGAAATAAGTTTTTATAAATCCATTTTAGCAATAATTAATTTTTAAAGTCCCAGAAAAAGAAATTTTATTATTTATAAGTTACTTTCCATACTTAAAACAAGTTTATAAATTCTTCCTAAAATCTTGGATGATAGATTTATCAATTTTCTTTTTGTAGGATTTAACTTCTTGAAATTTTCTATATTTTTTTATAAATTTTTGATTCGCCAATTTATAGTGACAAAAATTTCTACAACGTCTTAACACTCTATATCTTTGAAGCAATTAGCCATTCTATGCTACTTTTTTAATCCTTTGACTAAAATCTAAGAATTCAAAAAAAACTTAAATCCCTACTAAGTATTTTAAAAATTAAATTTTAATACAAAAAATAATTAGGAGCAAATTCCATATTTATAAGATTAAAATTAGGTTTGGTTAATTAGTATAAATTTCTAAATAGTTTATTTTAACTTCATTTCAAACTTCTAGAATAATATTTCATTAACTCTTCAATTAAAAATTCAACAATAATTGAATCTTTTTCTGAAAAATTAACAGGATTAAGATTAAGGAGTTTTTCATCAATGCGAAGTAATTTGTAGTTTATTAATTTCTCTTTTGGAGTTTTATTTTGGTTTTTTGAATGAAGAATATACATTTTTAAAACACCTTCATTTAAATCATTTATTTTAGTTTTGGAATGAATTTCAATAAAGTCTTTTAGTTTAATCATTAATTGGTTTTTGTTTAAATATTCCATATCTAATCCACTTTATACTTTTGGTAGGTATTGAATATTAAATTTTGATTTAAATTTTTTACTATTAACTTTTGCAAAAAAAAATTTAAATTAATAGAGTCTAAAATTAGCTAAATTAAAGTTATAAAAAAAAATGTATATATTTATGAAATATTCTAAAAAATTTAATCTTTAGAAGAAATTGATTTATTTAGATATTAAAATCAATTAGATCTTTACTGGAATGATGAATTTAATACTTAAAAAACAAAAATTTTATGATAAAAAGAATACCGATTGACAAAAATAATTAACTATTTTAAAAAATAAAATTCAATCGGGACATACAACTATCCAAAAGTAATGGGTAATTACTTTTGGCAGCAGGTATCTATCGCATCAATGCTTGGAATTACTGCTGTTTCTTTATCAAGAATCAAATCTAGAGTATTTGTAAAAAATTAACAATTGTTAAACGATTTTTTTTTCTATATAGTTTACAAATTCTTCAAAATAAACTTATTTGTACACAAATGTAATTTCTGCGAAAGGGATTGAAACGGCGTAAATAAATTTTTAATGAAATTTATTTACGAGAGTTGAAAGCCCGGTCGCCACATAGTGGCGATTCGCCCAAATTTTTTTCAAAATTTTTTTTAAGGAATTCTAATGTTAAGAATTTTAACAATATTTATTTTTATAATCGGTTTTGGATCAGCAGGTCCCATAAAGCAAAAAACGATCAAGTAATCAAATCAAAAACAATCATCTTTATTCATGGAATGTTTATGACCCCTCTAGCTTGGGCTGAATGGGAAACATATTTTAAATCTAAAGGTTATAAAACTCTTGCACCTGCTTGGCCTCTCGGTCACACTGGGGAACCTTCTGAGTTAAGAAAAAAACATCCCGATAAAGAACTTGGTAAAATGACCCTTGAGCAAGTTGTAAAACATTATGAAGCAATTATCAAAGAGCAAAAAGAAAAACCAATTTTAATTGGTCACTCTATGGGCGGGCTTATTGTGCAGTTGTTAATGCAAAAAAATTTAGCTGAAGCAGGAATTGCTGTAAATTCTGCTCCACCAGAAGGAATGATAAGTTTTAAATGCTCATTTTTAAAAAGTAATCTTCCTGCAATCAGTGGAAACGTGGAAGAGCCATATTTTATGGATCAGGATGCGTTTAATTACGCTTTTGTACATACACTCACTGAGGCAGAACAAAAAGCAGCCTACCAAAAATTTGTTGTTCCTGAAACAAAACAAGTTGCAAAACGTCCTGACAAAAAACAAGGTGCTGTGGATTTTTCAAAAAAGAAAGAGCCACTACTAATGATTGCAGGTTCTGAAGATAAAATTATTCCTGCAAGTTTAAACCTAGATAATTTTAACGCATATTCAGTAAATCCGAGCATCACAACTTTTAAAGAATTTGAAAATAAAACTCATTTTATTGTTGGTCAAAAAGGCTCTGAAGAAGTGACAGATTTTATTTTGAATTGGCTTAATGCAAAATAATTTTTTTGACATCTCACTTTAAATTGAAATTATGACTTTAGAACGGCTTTGTAGCTCAGTTGGTAGAGCAGAGGACTGAAAATCCTTGTGTCGGGAGTTCGATTCTCCCCGAAGCCATTCTACTTTTCTTTAAATGCTTCCCTACATTGTTTTATATTCTAAAAATCTTCAAGTAACATTTCTTTTTTTTGAATTATTTGGTTTTAAACTTATCAAGGAACAACATGGAAATTCTCCAATTCATTATTCATTAAAATTGGAATCTTTATTCATAGAATTTTATCCTAAAAAAAAAGATACTCAATCAGAATTTATTCTTGGCTTAGAATCTCAAAAAACTTTTTCTGAGATTATTCAAATCTCTAAAGGCAAAAATTATTTTTATAAAGAGTTTAATAATTTTGTTTCAGTTTGGGATAGCTTTGGGAATAAAGTTCATTTGTATTATTTAAAAGAAGAATAATTTTTAGGGTTACTTTTTTTTAATTTACTAATTATTTTTTTACACAATAAAATGGATTAAAAAAAGCATAAAAAATTTTTGAAGTTTTTTTTGTTTAATTTGAAAGCCCAGTTTTTCCACTTAAACAATTTTATTTGAATTGAATGATATTTAACTAACCTACTTTCTCTTTAATGAAATTTAAGAAGGTTATTTTCTAAGAAAAATTTGCCCAAGTTTGAACTTAAAAATTAAATAGCAACCCCTTCACCAAGTTCAAAATTTGATGTTACTGATGAAACGTCATCGTGTGATTCAAAGGCATCTAAAATTTTCATTACTTTTTCTGCAATTACAGGATCAGTAACTTCTACTGTTACTGAAGCTTGATATTTAACTTCAGATTCTAAAGTCAGTAAATTTTTACTATTCAATGCTTCTTGGATTTTTTCATAAGCTTCAGGAGAACCTGTGATTGTAAATTCTTCTTCTTCTAAAAGAACATCATCTGCTCCAGCATCAACAACTAAGTCAACTAAATCATCTTCTTTAATTTGATTCGCTGTTAATACAATAATGGATTTTTTTTCAAATAATCTGCTCACAGCTCCTGGGTTTGAAAGTGTACCACCAAATTTAGAAAGAATACTTTTTATTTCAGGAGTGGTTCTTGATTTTTTATCTGTGACAACTGAGACCATAATTGCAATTCCACCAGGTGCATAACATTCAAATAAACAGTCTTCATAAGTTACACCTTCCAATTCTCCAGCACCTTTTTTTATTGCCCGCTCGATATTATCCTTTGGCATGTTTACTGATTTTGCTTTTAATACTGCAAGTCGTAATCTTGGATTTCCCTCAGGATCTGAGCCACCCATTCTTGCAGCGACAGTAATTTCTTTACCCACTCTAGTAAAAATGGCTCCTCTTTTGGAATCGATTGCTCCTTTTTTTCTTTTGATGGTAGCCCATTTTGAATGACCAGACATATTATTTCCTCTAAGTTATAATCAAGTTAACTTCAAGATTTTTAAAAACAAAATTTAGTCAATTCTTAGTTGGTATTAAAAAAATACTTAAAAACTTTCTAAAAATATTCTTTAGTTTATATCTTCTAAAAAACTAAAATCTCCAACTTGTTCTTGTAGTGATTTTGTTTCAGACTTTAATCTTACTGTATGTGCAATACAATATATACAAAAATCACAAAGCTCATTATAAAAAGGGTGAAAAGTTGTACTAAGAAAATTCTCACTTAAAGCTTTTCTTAAATTCACAAAAGCTTTTTCTTTTCCGTTGGTTAATTCAGATTCTTTTAAAGAGGAATTAATATTTTGAATCAAAAGTTTAAATAGAGTTTCAGTTAGTGGATGCCATTTAGTATAAATTCTGTTTGCAGAAAGTAATTGATTTAAAACTTTCTCTTTTAAAGCATCATTAGTAGGGAATTTTTTTTCTTCGAAGGATTTAAAAATTGAAGCTAAAATTGCCATTTCTGTTCTTTGCTTTAAAAACTCTTGCCTATATAATTCTAAAAAACGAAATAATGCAAAATAAGTTACAGGTTTTCTATCAGATTTTAATTTTTTAATCTTCCCTTTTTGAGTTAATAAGGTATCTAAATCTTCTGGTTTAATTTCAAAAGGATCTTCTTTAAAAAAATCTTCTAAAAAAGAACTTTGTTTTGTTTCATATTGTAAAGGAAAAGGTCTGTCTAGTTTTAAAATTCTCTTGTCTGTAGAATTTTTATAAATAAGAAAGATAGATGTCAAATAATCTTCAAATACCATATATTATTTAGATTCAAGTTTTAATTTTGAAATTCAGAATTTATTATTAACAATCTAAATAAAGATTAGAAATTGCAATAGGAAGTTTTTGAAAAAATATTTTATGTTTTTGAATTATGAAGTTGTAATAGAATTTCATTAATTAATTCTGATTTGTTTACTGGTTTTCGAATAAAGCCATCTGAAAATTCTTTAATTCTTTCTTCTGCCTCTTTTAAAACATAAGCTGTTAAAACAAGAATTGGTATATGTTTCAAAGTATCCTCTTTTTTTATTATTTCTGAAGCTTCAAAACCATCTTTGATCGGCATCCTAAGATCCATTAGAATTAAATCAGGTAGAATTTCTTTTGCCATTAAAATTACTTCTTCACCATTTTTTGCATCAAAAATTTCTAAATTTAATTCTTTTAAAAATTCACGAATTAATTTTCTATTGTATTCGACGTCATCAGCAATTAAAATTTTATTTCTATTTAAATTTACTAAAACTGGAAAACTTTCTTCCTTTTGAATATTTATGGACTCCACTTCAGGAACATTCTCTAACTTTAAATAAAAAGTGGAGCCTATTTCAGGATTTTTTCGTACTTCAATTTTACCATTCATTAATTCAGCAAGCCTTAATGAAATAGTCAAGCCTAATCCAGTTCCACCGAATCGATTTAAATTTTGTTCTAATTGTTGGTAAAATGCTTCAAAAATTTTT
Source organism: Leptospirales bacterium (assembly GCA_013297885.1). Lineage (GTDB taxonomy): Bacteria > Spirochaetota > Leptospiria > Leptospirales > Leptospiraceae > UBA2033. The sequence goes on from JAAFIR010000002.1 coordinate 123,644, forward strand.
TCTCTTTCTGAATCTGTGATTCCAATTCCAGTATCTTCAACACTAATAATTAGATTAAATAAATTATTTATTTTAATCGAACTAAGTTTGACATAAACATACCCATTTTCAGTAAATTTAATTGCATTTCCAATTAAATTGATTAAAATTTGTCTTAGCCTGATTTCATCTAATAAAATTAGTTTAGGAAAATCTTTAGAAATAAAAAATTTTAATTGAATTTTCTTTTCTTCAGCTTTTAAAGATAAAATTTGTTCTAACTCTGAAATTAAATTTTGAATCATAGTTGGAACAGGTTTTAATTCCATTTTCCCAGCTTCAATTTTTGATAAATCTAAAATATCATTTACTAAATTTAATAAATTTTTACTACTTATACATAAAGCCTCCAAATAGGAATTTTGTTTTGAATCACTATATTCTAATTTTAATAATTCAGAAAATCCTAAAATTGCATTTAATGGAGTTCTAATTTCATGAGTCATGTTTGCTAAAAATTCTGATTTTGCAAGAGAAGCAATTTCAGCAGTTTCTTTAGCTCGAATTAATTTTTTTTCAACTTGTTTTGATTCAGTGATGTCAGTTATGATTCCAACAATATATTTTTGTCCAAAATCATCATAAAAAAGTTTTTTATTTGTTCTTAAAAATTTAACTTCTCCAGAAGAATTGGAAATTTCTTCATCATTACTATTTTCTTCACCTGATGATAGAACTTTATTATCATTGTACCAAAAAAAATCTGCTTGTTCTTTTGAAAAAAAATCATAATCTGATTTTCCAATCATTTCTTCTTTATTAAAACCCATAAAACTGGAAAAAGCATCATTTAATAATATCCATGTGTGGTATTGATCTTTTACAAAAACAGGTGTGGGAATTGAATTAATTAAATTATTTAAAAAAATCTTCATATCTAAAAGTTTTTTTTCAAAAAAAACTCTCTCAGATAAATCATAAAAATTACAAGAATATCCAATCGGCATAAAATCGTCATTTCTTGTTAATGAAATTCTTATTTTTGCAGGGAAATTAGTTTTATCTTTTTTTACTAATAAAACCTCTCCTCTCCATTCCCTATTTTGTGAAAGAGTTTCTTTTAGTTCTTTTTTAAATGGAATATTCATAAAACTAAATTTATTTTCTTTTTGACCAACTAGTTCTGGTGTTTCAAAACCCAGAATTTTATGAGCAGACTCATTTGCATAAATAATTTCACCTTCAACACTTAAAAAAATAACACCTTCTTCATTATTTCTAAAAATGCTTTCCAACATTTTTACTTCTTTTTGTTTATTTTTCTGATCAGTAATATCTTGTGTAATTCCGACTAATTTTTTTGCTATTCCGTTTTCGTATTCAACTGAGCCAGAACTAGTAGCATATTTAATTTGACCATTTGGGATAATTAATCTATATTCTGAAAAAAAAGGTTTTGCATTATAAATTGAATCTTGAATTTCAAAAATCACTCTCTCAAGATCATCTGGATGAATAAAATTTGAAAAAGTATCTAAGTTTTGTTCAAAACTTCCTTTTTCCCTCTCAAGAATTAAGTATATCTCATTTGACCACTCAATATAATTAGTAATTAAATTTATGTTAAATGTTGCAATTTTACCAAATTTTTTAGCTTGTTGAAAATAAAAATCTTTATCATCTTGAAACTTTGAAAAATCATTACTATATTCTTCAAATAAAGATTTTACAATTTGAAATTGTTTTTTATCTGGAATTACTGAAGCTAGTCTCTTTAGATAGCCTTCATTCATTTTTTTAATATTAATTCTTCCGGAACTTGAATTAGTCTTTTTTTATAAGATTTTTTATATTCTTTTTTGAATAATTTATGACAATTTTTACATGAAGACATTAGTTTTCCTGAATCAATTGCTTCATCTGTTATTTCTTTCCACTTTGTTTTGTCTTCATCAATAGCAAAATTTGGAATTTCTAGTAAAATTTTTTTTAAATATTCTTTATCACCTTTCTTAAATTTTTTTTCAGCAGATTCAACATAATCTTCCATAAAATCATGAAGTGTCATTTCTTTATTACCGTTAGAAAAAATATAACTAAAAGCTAAAATTGTAACCACTAAACTAAAATAAGTTTTCATAAAATTCCTTTTTTTATCTAATTAAACAGATTATGATATATTAGTTAAAAAAATCAAGGAAATAAATTACAGTTTTTTTCATTTTATTTTTAATTGAATAATTGAAATTGGGTTAACTAAAGCTCCATCTATTTTAAGTCCGAGATGCAAATGAGGTCCTGTGGACATACCAGTAGAACCAATTTTACCTATTAATGCTCCTGCTTTTACCATTTCACCTTCACGAATCAAAGTTTCAGATTGGTGCATGTATAATGAATAAATTTTACTTCCATGGTCTATTACAGTAAAAATACCTTCAAAATACATGGGTCTTGCAATTAAAACTTTTCCATCTTGAATTGCATAAATCGGATCACCTTTCGCTCCCCGTATATCAACACCGCCATGTGGTTTTCCTTTTTTGTTTAAGTAATTTCTTTTAGCCCAAAAATTACTTGTAATTTTTTTAATTTTTGCAGGAAGATTAAAATTATCTTTAAAAAAAATTTCATTATTAGATTCAAAAGCTTGTTTTTTTAATTTTTCACATTCTTCTATAAATTTATAATCAGTTGTATCTTCTCCTTTTGATGGAGCAAATTTTTTTGGAAGTTTTAATTTTTCTGAAGATTTGGACTCATAAAATTCTGTTTTTGCAATTGCAATTGGACAAACTTTATAAGAAGAATTTTCTTCATTATTTCTAACTTCTAAATCATAAGTCCCTACTTTCATTTCAGGATTAATAGGAATAAATGCAGAATAAACTTGGTTTACTAAATTTAAATTAATATCTTTACCTAACCATTTTAAATTTAATTTTTTGAGATTATTTGAAGAACTAGCTCCGTTTGAATCAAATAATCGAACGAACATTACTTCACCTTGTTTAAATTCTCTTGCTCTAACTTTTAAAACAAAATCTTTTGACTCAAAAACTCTTTCATAATTGATAATTTCTTTTGGCTTAGAATTTTCTTCTTGCTTTTCTTTCTCAATTGGTTTAGCTAATTTTTTTTCAGGTTCAATTTTTTTTGTTGGGTTTAATAAATGAGATGCCACTAATTCAAGTTCCGGTTTATAAGGCTTACCTGTTATTTTTTCAATGAGCTTTTTAGTTCTTTTTTCATCTGCTTGAATGAGTAATAATGTAGTAAAAAATAAAAATAGTTTCATAAATAATTCCAAAAAGTAAATTTGTGGGTGTTATATTATGATTATCGAGTCTAGTAAAGTAAAAAATAATTTTAAATACAAAAAAGATTAGACGAATTGATAAAATTTGCACCAAATTAAATGAACTAGAGATAGTAATAACAAATAGACGATTTTTTAATTATAAATTATATCCTAAATAATATCTTTTTCTTTTATTACAAGTTTTGTTAATACTTTTGAAAAATAAGAAATTTATTTTCAATTTTCAGTATTGCTAATTTCTAAAAACTACTCATCCAGTTCCAGCTTTTTCAATTAACATTGCAGATGTTTTAAATTCATCTCTACTATTCTTTAAGGTATCAAACCATTTAATTATTTCATTACTTGATTTTAAAATTCCTTTATAATCAATATTTTGAATAAGTAGATTTAAATAATCTTTTGCATTATTTAAATTGATGTGTATCTGGTTGCTCAGATAGTATTTCTATAGGTGTAATTATACTAAGAGAATTTGCCGAGAATTTAGAGAGAGTTAATGTAGCCCAATGCAAACCACTTTTTGAAGATCAAGAAAATTTTCCTTACAGCGGATGGAAAGAATGTGAATGTGTTGTTTTTGTTAAAATACTAGGTGGCAAAGAAGCTATTCATTCTAAAGTTGATCAAGCAATTTCAAATAAAAAGTACGAATAATTGGTGTTAAGTGGTAAGTTCAAAAGGACTACCTTTTGAAATATTTATTTTAAATAATTTTGAATTTTAGTTTTTAAATCAGGAATGTCAATTTCTAAAATTTCTGATAAAATACCAATATCAACAGAATCATAATTATGTGCGATTAAATTTCTTAAACCATAAGATTCTTCAACAGGTAAATTATTTCTTAATTCAATGTTTTCAAGTTTATGTAGAGTTTCACCAATTTGTAAAACAAACATTAAAATTGCATTTAAACCTTCTAGGTCTTCTAACGCTTGGTCAATTCCAGAATGTTTATTAATTATAAATTCAATGTTCTGAATCATTCTATTGATGAATTCTAATTTTGCAGAATCAGAATTTTTAAACATAAATTACATCTTTTAAAATGTACCTTTTTCCAATTTCACCTAAAAAATCTTGGTTTACTATATCAACTGGTTTTCCAAGGTTTTTTTGAAGAGATTCTTTAATTAGATTTAATTTATAAATTTTTTTAAAACCTTTTTCTTTAAAATTGATATTCAAATTGTATAAAATATCAATATCAGAATTCTCGTTTTCTTCTCCTCTCGCATAAGAGCCAAATATTCCTAGAATAATAAAACCTTCATAAAGGTATTTTTCTTTTAGTATAGAAATATTTTTTTGAAAAAAACTGTTCATAAAAGATATTTTTCATATTTAGAATAAAATTCAAATACTTTTTTCAAAAAAAAATCCTTGCAAAATTAATAAAATCAATTTAGCTAAAACAAAAAAGAGATAAAACATGAACATAAAAAAATATTTTATACCAATAATCATTTTGTTACTTTTGATTCAATGCAAATCAGAGCAAAAAATTGATATTTATTCTTCCAACTTTAAAGAAGGCTGGGCAGGAGAGCCAAATAATTTAACTCAAAAACCATTTGATTATTTTTATATGAAATCTACAGCTAGAGCTTCTGAGAAAGCAATCTACAAAAGAAGTAGTGAAATGATGAAATCAACATGCATTGATGCTGCCTTTACAGGTGTTAAAGGAAATTTATTAGGTAAACTTTATGGTGAGACAATAATTATTGGTTCTGATTTAGATACTGAACAACAAGCTAATGTAATCGATTACAAAGAATTTTCTGAAGAATTAAGAAGTTTAAAAATAAAAGAATGTAAACCTCTTTTTGAAGATGAAGAAAATTTTCCAAATAGCGGATGGAAAGAATGTGAATGTATTTTTTATATAAAAATTGATGGTGGTAGAGAAATAATTCATCAAAAGTTTATGAAGTTAGAACTTCAAGCAAACAAAAAAAAGAGATAAACATGAACATAAAAAAATATTTTATACCAATAATCATTTTGTTACTTTTGATTCAATGCAAATCAGAGCAAAAAATTGATATTTATTCTTCCAACTTTAAAGAAGGCTGGGCAGGTCATCCAGATAGTCCAAACAAAAAACCATTTGATTATTTTTATATGAAATCAGAAGGTCGAGCTTCAAATAAGGCTATGAAAAGAAAGCCTGATCTTATGTGGCAAACAACTTGTATTGATCAAGCTGTTACAAAATCGAAAGGAGAATTATTCCGAAACTTATATTATGAAACTATTTATTTAGAATCAGCTTGTCATGATGGTGAAGTAAATGGACCAATTCTAGTTAGGGAAATTCTTTATAAGTGGAGAGGATTAAATGTTAAGCAATGCAAACCCCTTTTTGAAGATCAAGAAAATTTTCCATACAGCGGATGGAATGAATGTGAATGTGTTGTTTTTGTAAAAATACCAGGTGGTGAGAAAACTATTCAAGCTGAAGTAAAAGAAGTTTATGATAGATTTTATAAAAAAACCAAATAATTATTTTTAAACCATGATTTCAAATGGAATTACCTCTGATAAAATTATATTCTTAAAATTTCCCTTTAAAGACTCTTCAGTAATTAAATCAGCTTTAGTCATAAATAATTCCTCTAATTTAAAAGATAAGTCCATATTCTCTAAAATAGTTTTTTGTATAATTGGAATTGTTTGGAACATATCTAAAAATTAAAGTTTGAATTTGATTTAAATTTTTCATATTCTGGGAGTTTACGAGTTAGGGATTGAAACGGTGTCAAAATTTTTTGAACCCTGAGTGGGAGTCGAAGGGAGAATAAAAAATTTTGACAAGAGTTGAAAGCCCGACCTTTTTTAAATGAAGAATTAGAAATTTAGAATTGTGACTAAAAAATTATTTTATTCTTCATTTAAAAAAGGGAACTCCCGAATTTACAATTCTAAATTCATCACTCCCAAAAAGGTACTGCAACTTAGTTGCAATTATAATAGAGTCAAAAAAATAGGATTAGAGGTTTTTATGGATAAGAAATTACCTGTTACTGTTCTATCTGGATTTTTGGGAGCTGGAAAAACTACATTGCTCAATCATGTGCTGAACAATCGTGAAGGCAAAAAAGTTGCTGTTATTGTAAATGATATGAGTGAAGTAAATATTGATGCTAGTCTTGTTGCAAATGGTGGGGCAAGTCTTTCTCGCACAGATGAAAAATTAGTCGAGATGTCAAATGGCTGTATTTGTTGTACACTTCGTGAAGATTTACTTATCGAAATAAAAAAATTAGCAGATGAAAATAAATTTGATTATTTATTAATTGAGTCCACAGGAATTTCAGAGCCTCTACCTGTTGCAGAAACTTTTACATTTGAAGATGAAAATGGAATTTCACTTTCTCAGTTTGCAAAACTTGACACAATGGTAACTGTTGTGGACAGTTATAATTTTTTAAAAGATTATTCTAGTGTGCAGTCCTTAAAAGAATTAAACCAAGCAGCATCTGAAGAAGATGACAGAACAATTGTGGATTTATTAATCGAACAAATAGAATTTTGTGATATAATTTTACTCAACAAAACTGACCTCATCACATCGGAAGAAAAAAAACGCCTCGGTGAAATTTTACATACCTTAAATCCAGATGCAGAAATTTTAGAATCCAGTTTTGGAAAAATTGGTTTAGAAAAAATTTTAAACACAGATAAATTTAATTTTGAAAAAGCATCAGCGGCTCCCGGTTGGTTAAAAGAAATGCGTGGGGAACATATTCCTGAATCTGAAGAATATGGAATTTCTAGTTTTGTGTATAAAGCAAGAAGACCATTTCATCCTGATAGATTTTTTCATATTTTACAAACTGAATGGCAAGGTGTAATTCGCTCCAAAGGTTACTTTTGGTTAGCCACTCGAAATGAGTTCACGGGACTTTGGTCTCAAGCAGGAGCTGCATGTAGAAACCAAGCAATTGGAGTTTGGTGGGCTGCTGTTGAAAAAGAACATTGGCCAGAAGATGATGAAGATAGAAATTTTATTGAATCCATTTGGCAAGAACCGTTTGGTGATAGACGACAAGAAATTGTTATCATTGGACAAAACCTAAACAAAGAAGCTATCACAACAATGTTTGATTCTTGTTTACTCACTGACAAAGAAATGGAACTTGGCGAAGAAGCATGGCAGGATTTTACAGATCCATTTCCAATGTGGTCATTAGCTTCTGATGAAGATGAAGAGTATGACGAAAAATATGATGATGAAGATTTTGAAGAAGAAGAAGTGGAGACAGTTATTAGATAATAGAACGGGCGAATCGGAATACTCAGATACTTCTGTTTTGCGATACTATCGTGTGGTGAGAGTATTCCGTCAGGCTTTCCTCTTCGGTCAAAAAATTTACTTCATAAATTTTTTGACCACGAGTCAATCCTTTTCGCAGCTTCGCCTTGTGTAGTTGAAATCATACTGAAGAATTAAAATTTATACCTGTGAAAATTCTTCATTTTACATTCTTGAGCGGAGCGAAAGGAAACCATGGATTCAACTAAAAAAGAAAAACGATTAAAACTAATTTTGAATATAGGTTTTATAAATGGTTTGTTATGGATTAGTTTGTTTTTACTTTTTATTCTTAAAATTTTATTTATAAACAGTTCAAAATTTTCCTGTGAATATAAAATTTATGCAAGGCAGAATCTCATGATTTATAACAAATACTCTCATCCAAACACAACTGGCTCTTGCCCTATATTAGAAAAAAATAACTTTATTTTAAAAAATGCTATAATGATTGAGCAGTTATAACAATTATTTATGTTAAAAATAATATTTATTATCTCATTAATTGGAGTTATTTCATTATCACTAACAATTTACAGTTTAGTGATTTTGGGATATCAAGAATTGGTTAAAAAAATGGAGGATTCTTGTAAATTCTATCTTATATCTAAAGAAGGATTCGTATCTTGTAAATCAATTCCTAAAATTTCAAATGAAAACTCCTCATCTTGTGATGATACTTTTTTTAAAGACAATCAATTTTGGATACAAGCTGTCGAGCGGAATAGAAAAAGGCTTCTAAAATCAGAATTAAATCTAGATAAAGAATTTTTAGAAAAATGTTTTGATTAGAATTTTAAAAACAACAAAAAAAACTATATTGACCATGTAATTACTTTAACTGCACATGAAAGAGAACAATATGAAAAAATCTGAAAAAAATATTGAAATGAAATCAGAGTATCATTTTTCAAATGGAATTCGTGGAAGATTTTTTCAATCTAAAAAGAAAACTACAACCATCAGGCTCGATAATGATGTAATTCTTTTTTTTAAGAAAAAAGCCGAGGAAGATAAACAAGGTTATCAAACTTTAGTAAACCTTGCTCTCCGAGAATACATGATAAATTCTTTTAAAAAAAAGCAGTTAAGATAAAAAATGCTTAGACCAAAGATTATGTTTTTCAAAAAATTTACGGATTGGAAAACCAAGCACATTAATATAAGAGCCTTGAAATGTTTTTACAGGCGAATCCAAATCTTGAATTCCATAAGACCCTGCTTTATCAAATGGCTTCATCATGTTAATATAAAATTCTCTTTGAGCTTTTGACCATTTCCAAAAATGTACAAGAGTTTCATCATAATTAAAATAAATTTCTTTACCATCATAAATTCCTAGTCCTGAATAAACGGAATGAGTATTATTATCTAGAAGGGATAAAATTTCATTTGCTCGAGAAAAATCTTTTGGTTTATGTAAAATTTGATTTTGAAAAACTACAATTGTATCTGAGCTAATTAAAATTCCTTGTTCCCATTTTTCTTTTTCTAATTTTGAAATTGTAACTCTTTCCAAATATTTTAAAGGTTTTTCAATTTGCTCAGACTCATCAATCGATGAAGGAGAAATTTTGAATGTTAATCCAAGTGATTCCAAAATTTCTTTTCTTCTTGGAGAAGCAGATTTTAAAATTATCATTTAACAAAGATTTTTTGAAAATAAACCATGTCTATTTATATAATTTTTTGTGCGGTTCTTCTTAAACTCAGACCGTGCTTTTCGCTTCAATTCCAAATTCATTTAACTGCATCACAACACACTACATCAGGATTTCCGCTACAATCATAAAAGAGAATTTATTATTTAATTTAATTCTTTATCTTCTTTAAATCTTTTTTCGATTATTTTTCCATCAGGATAGATAAATTTTGCAGGACCATTTTTTTGACCCTTAAAAAAACCAGATTGGATTTTGTACTCTGAAGTTTGTAGCACACCTTCACCATGTGGAAGTCCTTCAAACATTTGCCCTTCATAAATATTTCCATTTTTATAAAAAATTTTTCCAACCCCATGTGCTTTGTAGTTATCCAGTTCCCCTTCGTAAAAGTCTCCAGTGATATAAACTAATTTTCCATTTCCCATTTTACAAGATTCAGATAGACAAACAGTTTGGTTTAAGCGAATTGTTCCCCAAAAAATACAAATTAGTGCTGCAAGAGAAAAACTAAGTACAGGATGCTCTTCAAGATAAGATAACTTAAAAAGTTTTTTTAAAATAAAAATCAGAATAAATGCAAAAATAATCTGAGTTAAGTATGTTCCTAAAATCAGTTTAAACCATATAGCAGTGCCTAAAATTGTAGAATAAGGCATAAAAGATGAAAAAAGTTTAAATTGATTGATTAAAAAAATAATAACTGTGCTTATAATCAAAAAACTTACAAATGAATATATTATTTTTTTCATTTAGATAAATTCTCCCATTCTACAATTTTTTTTTCAAGATCAGAATCTATTTTTTGAATTTCAGAATTAAGTTCTTGGAGTTTAGAATAATTTTCTGATGTTTCAGAAATTTGTTTTTCAAGATTTTGTTTTTTTGTTTCTAGCTCAGAAATTTTTTCTTCTAGTTTTTTTAACTCTTTATCTTTTTTGGGATTTGTTTTTTCTTGAAGAATTTTTTCAGGCTCTTGTATAATTTTTTTTTCTTTAGGTTTTGATTTTTCTTTTTCTAAATATTCAGAATATTGTCCTGTAAAAAAATCCAAATTTCCTTTTCCATCAAAACAAATTAATTGATTACAAAGCCTATCCATAAAATATCTATCATGAGATACAATTATTACAGTTCCAGAAAATTCCAAAATAAATTCTTCCAAAATCCCAAGTGTGCGAATATCAAAATCATTTGTGGGTTCATCCAATACTAAAAAATTTGGATTTTGCATTAAAATTTGCACAAGATACAATCTTCTTTTTTCTCCACCTGATAATTTGGAAATGAGTTGAGATTGCATTTTGGATGGAAACTGAAATCTCTCAAGCATTGAGCCAGCTGAAATTTTGTCACCAGTTTCAGTTTTAATATATTCACCAGTAGTTTTTTGAATGTATTCCAGCACACGAAATTCAGGATTCATATCTTTAGATGTTTGGTCAAAGTAGCCAAATTTAGTGTTCACTCCAACTTGTAAATTTCCAGTATCAGATTCAATTTTTCCAAGGAGAATATTAAGAAGTGTGGACTTACCAGCACCATTTGGACCAATAATTCCAATTCTTTCTTTTTGTTTAAATACATAATCAAACTTTTGAAATAAAATTTTTTCACCAAATTTTTTGGAGAGATTAATAGCTTCTAGAATTTTTTTGCCTTGCCTAGACTCTCCCGTTTTTAATTCAATTTTTTCTTGTTTAATAAATTTTTCTCTATCTTCCACATCATAAAATCTATCTTCACGAGCTTTTTGTTTTGTGGTTCTTGCTTTTGGTTGTCGTCTTAACCAATCTAATTCAATTTTTAAAAATCTTTCTTTTTTTGCTTCAGTTCTTTCTTTTGATTCTTCAAGCAAAGCTTTTTTTTCTAAATAGTATTCATAATTTCCTTCATAAATTATACAATCAGGAATTGCGATTTCCAAAATTCTGTTAGTGATTCTTTCTAAAAAATATCTATCATGAGTAATGAGTAAAACAGATTTTTCTGTGTTGATTAAATAATTTTCTAACCAAATAATTGTGTTAATATCCAAGTGATTTGTTGGCTCATCTAAAATAATTAAATTGGAATCGGAAATAAGTAAATTTACAAGACAAACTTTTTTTTGCATTCCACCACTTAGCTCAGATAATTTTAAATGTAGATCATTAATTCCAAGTTCTTTTAAAATAGATTTAATTTTATCTTCTTCCATCCAAGCATTTTGTTTTTCAATTTCAGAACTTATAGTATCAAATTCATCTGAAACGTCTTTACCAGTTTCCATATCTTCACAGAGATCTAAATATTTAAAAATCAATTTCATTTTTTCATTTGGATTTTTTTGAAAAAACTGAGAAATAGTATTTTCTAACGGAAGGTTTGGATTTTGAAATAGTGTAGAAATTTTTAGTTCACGATTTTTATAAACCTCACCAGAATCCACATCTTCTTCAGAGCTCAAAACTTTTAGTAAAGTGGATTTACCAGACCCATTAACACCGATTATCCCCAATTTTTCCCCAAGGTTTAATCCGAAGCTTAAATTTCGGATCAACTCTTTTTCACCCATAAATTTTGAAATTTTATTAGTTGAAAATAAATTCATATTTTTCTTAAGTGATTTAGTTTTTTTATTGTTTCACGAACTACAATTCTTGGTAAAAATCGAATTGAAAAAGCTAGAATCCAATTTTTAATTCCAGCAATTTTTACTACTTTTCTATTTTTTAATGCATCTATAGAAATTTTTGCTACACTTTCAGCACTCATTGCAATTCCTTTTTTCATTAATAAACTTCCATCCATATTTGCTCTGTTTGCAAATTCTGTGATTGTTGGACCGGGGCAAACTGCTGTTACATAAATCCCATGAGGTTTTAATTCCACAGAAATTCCCTCACTAAAAGATAATACAAATGCTTTAGTTGCGTAATATAAACTCATATAAGGACCTGGTTGAAAAGAAGCAGTGGAAGCAATATTTAAAATTTCCCCAAAATTTACTTTTTTCATAGATGGTAAAAAAAATTTTGTGAGTAGCACAAGAGAATTCATGTTCACTTGCATCATGTTAAAATCTTCTTCAATTTTAGAATTTAAAAATTCACCAGTATAACCAAAACCAGCATTATTAATTAAACAAACTACATTTAATTTTTTTTCAATTGTGTAATCGTAAATTTTTTTAGGAGAATCAATTTTGGAAAGATCAATAACTAAAGGATGAATTTCAATCAAATGAATTCTTCTTAATATAAAAGCTAGTTCTTCTAATTGCTCTTTATTTCTTCCAACTAAAATTAAATTTCTTTTTTCTTTTGCAAGAAGCTTAGTCATCTCTAGTCCAATTCCAGAAGACGCTCCAGTGATTAAAGTAAATTCTTTCATAAAACTATGATTTTTGAAAAGCCTATTTTGTATATTGTTCTAAAGGATATATCCAAAACAAATCAAAGGTTTTATGTAAGATTTGAATACTAGAAAAAAAGAATATGTTTGTTAGGTAATACCCAGATTTAGAATTTCACTTCTCTTTTTTTTATGTGCTGATTTTAAATAAAATTAGCAAATAAAAAAATTTTCCCAACTCACCCTGACTTGCTTTAAGTTGTAAAGTTTTATATTAAAATCCCTTCTCAAAGTTTTACAACTTATAAAAGGGAAAAAAATTTTCATTAACTAAACTTCGTAATTGCTTCCAGAGACTTTAATTCCTAAAGGATCTTCTTTATAAAAATTTGCAAAATTGTCTTGGTAAGAAATTACTCTTAAATCTTCAGGACGAATATCTCTTGGATCTTTGTGACCCATTACTTTTGTGAGTTCAAACATATCTGTTTGAAAACCTTTTAGATAATTATGAACACGAGTTGATTTTTCTGGAAGATCTAGTCCATGAATTCTCCAAGGAGAATTTGTTGTGATTCCTGTTGGGCAATGATTAGTGTGACATTTTAGAGCTTGGATACAACCCATCGCAAACATTGCACCACGAGCAGTATCAATAATTTCAGCACCATATGCAAATGCTAATGATGCATGAACTGGAGTTAAAATTCGACCTGAAGCACTTAACACCACTTTGTCGCGAATTTTTGCAGAGATTAATTTTCTGTGAAGGTAAGCAAGAGTTTCAACAGCCCCACCATAACCCACATAATTTAAAAACAAATTGGGTCCAGCACCAGTTCCACCATCAGCTCCATCTATTTGAATTGCATCTGGTCCGTTTGGACTAGAACTCATTGCTTCTACTAAAATGTCTAATTCATCCAAACGACCTACACAAAGTTTAATTCCTACTGGAAGCTCTGTGATGTTACGAATTTTTTCTATAAAATCAAATAGCTTCAAAATTGTTTCTTTTGGAGAAGAAGCAATTGTTTCAAAATGTGTTGGTGGACTAATTACAGTTTTCCAAGGTTCCACTTTTCTCACTGCTGCAATTTCAGGTGTTACTTTATCCCCAGGCAAAACTCCACCGAGACCTGGTTTTGCTCCTTGAGAAATTTTAATTTGAATCATTTTGATATTAGAATTATTTCGAACTAAATCTTTTAAAAGTTGTTCATTTAATTTTCTGCTAGGACTACCATCTTGGAGTGTTGCTGAATCCCCTACTCCAAATTTTCCAGTTCCAATTTGAAATACAATATCGTTTCCAGAAATTCCATGTGGACCATATCCCCCTTCTCCAGTATTTAAATAACCAACATCTTTAGTTCCAAAACTTAAAATTTCAGCTGCTTTATAATTTAAAGAACCATAACTCATAGCTGAAACATTAATTGTATTTATCACTTTAAATGGTTTTACATTTTTTCTTTTTGCACCAATAGTTACTTCGTAACTTGGTTTGTACAAAACTGATTCACCTGGAAAATTTCTGTGAAGAATTCTTGTAAAGGCAGAATTTTCTGAATCAAAAATATCTAGCTCAGTTCCAAAACTTGCAATAGATTTTACATTATGTGCTTTTTGATATACATAATCTCTAACTATTCTTGGAATTGGGCGACCATCTGTGTTGGTTTCATTAAAATATTGTAAATATTTATCTCTAAATTCACTTTCAAAAATATATCTCAGGCGACCAAGTGGTCCATAAATTCTAACCAAAGCATGAGAGTCTTGAAAAAATAATTCTCTTAATCCAAATATAAAAGATGTAAGAATTAAAACTAAAATAAAATTTTGAATCCCATAAAAAAAATATGTTGGTACTGAAATTACTAAAAGTAATCTACAAAAAAAATTTGAAATTTTTTCTAGAATAGGTTGAAAATGAGGTAAAACTAAAGAATTTTCTTTTCCAAATTTTACAACTTTTTTACTAAATTCTTTTGCGTATTTAGATGCTTGGTACATAAAATCCCCTTTAAGTTGTTTCTGTTTTGATTTCTTCTTTTAGTTCAGCTCTATGATAATCAATTAATTTTTTATTAATTAAAATTTCTAATAATCTATAAAATAATTGTAATAGAAAACTTACTCCAAAAAAGGAAATTGTATAAAAAAAATATTCATTAAAAAAAGCATAAATCCCTGCAGATATTAAAATTACAGAAATGAAAAAAAACATAGAAAATTCAGTAATTTTATTTAAAACTTCAACATTTTTATTTTTTAAAATATGAATAGATGCTTCGTGTTTAGATTTAACTGATTTGTTTAAACCTGAACCAGCTTCTACAATAAGTTTGGAATGTTTATTAATTCCTTCTTTCAAAATTTCAATTTTTGATTCAACTGTTGAAAATTCTTTTTGAATATTTGTAAAACCAAGTTTCATTGTATCCCAATCAGAATGAATTTCTTTCATCAAAATATTTGATTCATTTCGAATTGATTTTCTAAAAATTTCATTTTGTTTATTACTCATTTCAGTATAATATAAGTTTCTATGAAATGAATCTTCAAATAGTAACGAAGCAATGCTCGATGTAGCTGATTTAATTCTATCTTCAATTGAATACATTGTTGAAAGAATTTCCATAACAAAATTAATATTTCTTATAATAAAAAAATCAAGTGAATCTTTATTTTCTAAAAGTAAATAAATAGAATCGTACTCTTTAATATCTCCTTCAACAGATTCAAAAAAAATATTGGCAATTAAATGTTTTTTAAAATAATCAGTGCTGATTGTTCTAAAAAATTTTAATGTTCTGGAATGAATTTCATCTTGATTTTTTGGAAATTTTTTTATGTAAGATTTATAATTTTCTAAAATTTCTTTATCAGATTTAATACCAAATTCTGTTAAGTTAAAGTAAAAATGTGAAACCAAGGGCAAAAATAAATTTTGGTAAAATAAATCCCAATTTTCATTTGTTTCAGAAATTTCGATGATGTCTTTAAAGTTTTCTTCATATTCAAAAATTATTTGATTGTCATGAGAATCATCAATTCCTAAAATTTTTATATATACATCTTCTAGTTCAATTAATTTTGAAGGATTTATTAAATATGAATTGTTTTGAAAAATTAATTCATTTGTGTCTTTTGAAAGTCTAGATAAAATTTCTTCTAACTCAGGAATATTTTTTATATTTAAATTAAAATTTCTAGAAATAAATGAAATTAACTCATCTATGTTAAAACTTCTTTTTGGATTTTCAATATAAATTGCTAAAATTAAATTTCGATATAAATTAAAAAACCATTCATTCTGCTCTAAATTTAAAGGATAGAGTAAAGGAATTAGTTTTGTAAAATTAAACATTACATACCACTTCCAATTATTGCTTTTTGATCTGGAGGAATAAGTGATGGATTTAATAACCAAGAATCTTGTGGATTTAATTTTTTAAATTCTAACATCTTAACTTTTTCTTCAACTGTTGATGATTTGAATTTTGTAATTCTATCTTCTAAAATTAATAAAGTTGGTGCAAGGGTTACATATTCAGGAATTCCATCACTGTCATCATCAATTTCAGCTCTCACTGACCAATAAAATATATCAGCTCTTCCATTAAAATCAGTATCAATTTCAGTTCTTACTGAAGTTTTTTTAAAATTAAAATATTCAGTTGTTTCAAAATACCCGTCTTTGTCTCTGTCTTTTTGTACTAAAGCAATAAATTCATTTGGTAATAGCCATTTGATTTGGTCAATTTTTCCATCAAAATCATCATCAATTTCTTCATGAACTTTTACAACATCTCTCATCTGAGAATCTTTTTTGGGTGCAGTATGTGAACCAACCCAAATAAACAAATCGGAAAATCCATCTAAATTAGAATCCATTTCATTAAACACTAAACGAATAAAATTTGGCTCTTCAAAATAAAAACCTTTTGTATCAACTTTTTTGTCATCGTTTGTATCAATTTCAGAAGTATTTATCTTACTTGTAAATTTATAATTTTTTTCGTTTTTTTTACAATTTGCTATTACTAAAACTAAAATGATTAATAAAATTTTTTTCAAAACTATTTCCTTAAACTACACTTAATCTTTCCATTGGATCTATAATATGAGTGATTTGAACACCATAATAATCATCCATAACTATTATTTTGCCTCTTCCAATAATTTTTCCATTAGCTAATAAATCTAATTCTTCACCAACATTTTTATCTAATTCCACAACTGCTCCTTCTGAAAGTTGGAGAACTTCTTTTATGTACATATTTGTTCTACCAAATTCAACTGTAAGTGACATCGTAACATCCATTAGTAAATTCAAATTGGAGTTTGAAGATCCCATTCCGCTCATTCCAGATTTTGGAGATGAAGGTTTTTGTTGAGGAGGAGGTGTAAAAGAAGAATTTCCAAGTGCAGCTAAAACAGCATCTGAGCTTGGACCACCGTTTTGGTCACCACCTAAATCCATTCCAGCAAATGGGTCAGAGGAAGCTCCACCAGAATCCCCACCGCCACCAAAACTACCACCACTTAATAAAGCATCAATATCTTCTTGAGAAAGTGAACCATCTGTCATTTTGCACCATCCTAAAAACTTCTTTTCATTATAATTTAAAAAAAATCTTTGTAATTACTTTTTAAATAACGGTATAAACAAGAATATGGAAGAGAAAAATAAATCAAGTATTATTGATTTTGTAACTGCAAAAGAGTATCTAATTAAAGAATTAAGCAAAGAAATTGAACAAGATAAGTTGCCTAAATTTTATCCTGAAAAAAATGAAATTAAAATTGAATTTGAAGTTGAAGCAATTAGCCCTGAAGATATTATTCAATCTATACAAATTTTAAAAACTTATATAGAAAATTTAAGAATTCATTCTATTGACTCCAATTTTTTTGTAATTCAAGCTATGAACGAAAATCTTTTTGAAATGAAATCTATTTTAGATAATATTAAATTTCGTTTCATTTCTATGGGGAATCAAAAAAAAATCGACATCTCAAAAAAAGGTGATTTACAAACAGGTGAATTATATGCAGTAATTTTGTTATGTAAATATTTTTCCAAAACTGACCCCAAGAAAAATTTAAACCCTAAAGACATATTACAAAAATTAGGTGTTACGGTTTTTTTACCAGAAGAAGAACGACTAAAAGGAAATAATTTAGGTTTTGAAAATATAGCCGGTTATGAATCTGTAAAACAAGAAATACGTGAATCCATTATCATGCCTTTAAAAAATCCTGAAGCTTTTGATGAGGTTTCAAAGTTAACAAGAAAATTTCCTTCTTTAAATAGACCAAGAGCTGTTTTATTTGAGGGAGATCCAGGAGTTGGAAAAACATCCATGGCTAAAATTGTATCTTTTTTATGTGACCTACCTTTAATATATGTTCCAATCGAATCTATACTAAGTAAATATTATGGTGAAAGCTCCCAAAATTTAGCCCAAGTATTTGATGCGGCTGCTTTATATCCAAGTGCATTAATTTTTTTAGATGAAATTGACTCACTTGCTGGAAGTAGAGAAGAGGGAATTATAGAAGCAACAAGAAAACTCTTATCAGTACTTCTTCGTAAATTAGATGGATTTGAAGGTAAACCAAGAACTATGACAATTGGTGCAACAAATAGGAAACAAGATTTAGATAAAGCTTTGTTGTCTAGATTTGATAGAAGTATTTATTTTCCACTTCCAAATACAACCGAACGTGCAGCAATTATTCAAACTTATTCAATCCAACTTGAACAAAAAGAAGTCCATGAATTGTCAAAAAGTTTAGAAGGTTTTTCAGGAAGAAATATCAAAGATTTTTGTGATCGAGTTGAAAGAAAATGGGCATCAGAGTTAATTGAAAAAAAATTAAATATTACAGCTCCAACATTTGAGAAATATAAAGAAGTATTAGAATTTTTGCAAAAACCATAAATAAAAATATAAATTTAGTCGATAAATTTTATATAGTGCTTTACTTTTTTTGCCTAAAAATAAGTATAATCACTAAACTTTCAAATACCCTTAAGGATGTAATTTTTTATGAAATGGATATCTATTCTATTTTTTTTAACTAGCCTGTTTATTTTCAGTGCAGACGAAAAAGACGCTAAACATAAAGACCCAGCAGATCAAAATTCAAAATCAGTTGATGATTCAGAAGCAATTCTTGACAAAAGAATTAATTCTTTGAATGAAAGATTAATGAAACACACTAAACTTTTTATGACTAAGTTAGAATTTTTACCAGCTAAAACTTTAGTTTATAAAGGTATAGCTAAAGATGATGAATGTGTTCCTGCAGAAAAAGGAAAAGAGCAAGATTTAGCAAATAATTGTATCAAAATAGAAGTTTTTGATTTTCATAAATCTGAAGAAGGAAAAACTGCTTTAGGTCTCGGTGCTAGAAGCAAATACTTAGTTCTTTTTTTTGAAGCCGGTGCAAAAACAGACGAGCCTGCAACTGAAGAACCTGGTAAATTAAAAATGGTTAAATCAAAAGTTATTTCAAATATTTTTACCCCATCTGAGTTAAAAATTTCTGAAGTTACTGACGCTGCTCCACATGAAGCTGAAGGAAAAAAACATGATGATTCAATTACTGTTTTTTACCAATATGACGGTTTACCAATGAGAGACGAAAAAGGCAAACCTTATCCTGAGAAAAAAGACAGAAAAGGTTATGGTCTTTACAAATTAGGTTATGTTGAAAACACAAAAACTAATCCAATTAGAAATACTTTTAAACAAACTTATTACATCAAACACTTAGACCAATTTGACAAATTTTTAACTGCTGTATTTGATACAAATGATAGAAATGCTGGTAAAAGATACAAAGAATCAAATAAAATTCTTAAAGAGTCATTAGTTTATTAATTTATTAGGGCGATGAAATTAATACGCCCTTGTCCAAATTGTAAAATAGAATTACGGTTCCCAATTGATAAAGGAACCGTAAAAATTACCTGCCCAAATTGTAAACACGAATTTTTAGCTAACCCTGATAACCCAGAATTATATTTAGAATCAAAATTTGATTTTAAAAATTCTAAACAAAATTTAGCAAATCAAAAATTGATTTTAACAATTTTATTTTATTTAATATTAGCACTTGGTTTCTTTTTTTTAATTATTGATTTTAATAAAATACTTCTGCTAATTCATCCTTCATTTGAGGAAAGTACTCCCGAAGTAATAGAAAACAAAGAAAATGAAATTTAGTTTTTTGGAGTTTCATTCTAAAATGAAGAATGTTAAATTATGAATTTAGAATAAAATATTCAAAAATTTAATTTATTGTTCTTCATTTTAAAAGGCTCGGGCTTTTCTCAACTTCTGAGTAACATCAAGCAAATACCTATGGTGCTCAGAAACCCTACAATCCCTAACTCTAGAATTTAGGAATAATTTTTTTCAATACTAGAGTTAGTGATAAAAAAAGTTCCGAAGGAAGCATGAGCCCTTTTGGCGAAGTGCCAAGCTTTTTTTAGCACGACCTTTAATTAATGAAGAAAAGATAAATAAAATTCTATATTTTACATTCTCAATTCTTCATTAATTAAAGGGAACTCCCAAAATTATTTAAAATATTTCAAAAAATACTTGATTTTTTTGAAATACAATATTAATTAGACATCGAACTATTAAGGAGTTTATATGTTACCAAAAATTGCATTAGTTGCAAGAATTTTATTAGGATTAATTTTAGTTGTATTTGGAATAAATTCTTTTGTTGGATTTTTACCTAGTCCTTCTTTAAATGAAAAAGAATTAGCTCTAATTACAGCATTATCTCAGTCTGGTTATATGATGAAGATAGTAAAAATCATCGAAATCTCATCTGGGATTTTGTTATTAGCAAATCAGTATGTGCCACTTGCTTTAATTTTACTTGCACCAATAATTTTAAATATTTTCTTTTTTCATTTTTTCTTAAACGGGATTGCAGCCGCTGGTATGGGGATAGTGTTGATTGCGCTTGGATGTACAATTGCTTATAGCAGAAAAGAAAGTTTTGCTGGAGTCTTAGCAAGAAACTAATCTTTTGAAATTGGGTTATCTGAACTTGTTCCAATTGGTTTAAATATAGAAATTGCATTCAAACCTTTATCAGCAGATAATCCAATTCCCCGAATAGTTGTTCCTTTCATTAATATTTTCACTTCTTTATCTGTATTTAATTTTTCATCATTTAGATCGTAAAATAATTCTTCAGTTAGTAAAACTTTTTTGTCAGAAGTTGTGAGGATTATATTTCCATTTAGGGTTAATTTTTTATCTTTCTGGTCAATTTCTCCACGATCTGATTTTAATTCAGAACTAATTTTTCCATTTTTGTATTCATCAAAATCTAATTTGTAAAAAATAGATTTGTTTTCTTTTACATATACAAACGCTTCTTCAGATTTTAAAATCCAAATAAGTTTTCCTGTTTTGTCAAATGCGTCTCTTTTAAAATTTCTCAGTGAAATTGTAGAGCCAGATTCTTTTTCATTTTCAATTCTAATAGAATTATTTTTTTTACAAAAACTAAATAGTAGAATTAGAATTAAAAATAAATTTTTCATTACATAAACAAATTGAATAGATGATTCTTTTTCTCTTTTTCTTTAATCTTCATTGTTTCTGTATAAACTGATTCCATGAGATCAACACAAACTCCCATTTCATGAGTCCTGGAAACAGCTAAAGAATTTTCAGAAAACTTTTTGTATAGTTCTTTGTTTGTTAAAATTTCAATTGCTTTTTCTGCTATCCCTACTACATCAAAACTTTCTGCACAATATCCATTTCGATTGTCTTGAATGAGTTCAGGAATTGCAAATGATTTCACTCCAACAGCAGGAAGTCCACAAGAAATTGCTTCTAGAATAACTAACCCTTGGGTCTCCATTGTGGAAGCTGTTAAAAATAAATCGTATTCAGGATAGACTTCATGAAGTTTTGAATTATCAATAAATCCACTAAAAATTATTGAATCCACAAGTCCCAATTTTTCAGCTTGAATTTTTAGTGATGAAATTGCTGGTCCTTCTCCAATAATTGTTAAAGTAGAATTTGGAATTTTGTCTTTAATTAATTTAAACGAATTTATAATCACATCACAATTTTTTTCGTAAGAAATTCTACCTACATGTAAAATTTTTGGAGCATCACTAGCAACTTTGACTTTACCTTGGAAACGAGATAAATCCATTCCGTTTGATACAACTGTAATTGGTTTATCAATTCCATATTCCAAAAGTTGCTCTTTTAATAAATGAGATGGAGAAATAATCAAATCACATCTTTCATATAAATTATTACATAATTTTAAAATGATTTTTTTTCTTAAATTAAATGTGTCTGATTTTTGAAATTTTAATAGATCTTTAAAACTCAAGGCTTTGTTAAATTTATTAATTTTCATAAATAATTTATCTAATTTTAAAAGTCTATAAAACGATACATAAGTATTTTGTTCTGCCATTAATGTGTGATAAGTTCCAATGGAAGGAATTCCATATTTTTCAGATGCTGAAATTGCATATTGACCAAGAAGTCCTGGAGTGTGAATATGAATAATGTCTGGCTCAAAATCTTTAACAAGTTTTTTAATTTTTTCAGGATTTGGTAAAACCACTTTAATGTCAGGGTAACTTGGTAAACTTCCTGAAGTAAAACGCTCAACTGAAATTTTATCATTGATTCTAGAAAAATCACCTTCTCCATATTTGGGACAAGCAATTAAAAATTCATGTCCTTTTAATGATAGTCTTTCTGAAAAATTTTTGATAGATAAAGCCACCCCATCCACTTTTGGTAAAAAAGTGTCCGAAAAATACATTATTCTCATGATTTGCTCCTTGTCCTAATCTTTAGAAATAAAGTATAATGGCAAGTAGTTTTCTTGGTAATGAAAAATTAGAAATTAAAAATGAAGAATGAAGTTATGGGCAAATTTTTTGGCAAAGACTTAATCAATTAAGTCTTTACCAAAAAAACCGTGCTTTCCTCTCTTGTCAAAAAAATTGCAGAAGCAATTTTTTGACACCGAGTCAATCACTTTTGCTTAGTGTAGTGAGATTTTTTTTGTGAAGTTGTTTGTTTAAGTATAAAAATTATCACAATGCGTAAGACATTTTTTTCATATTTAGCTCTAATTCATCAATATCTGATTCTTCCCATATTCCTACATTTTGAATTCTTTCAAAATATTTAAGTAATCTATAGATTTAGTTTCAGGAACATTTTCATACTGTTCAAATAAAAATTTTGTAAAATGATATACTTCTTTTGTTCTTTCTGAAAGTTTTTGTAAATATTGTAATGTCTCATTTAAAATTTCTGTTTTACTCATCACATTCTCGATTCTAAGATCAAGCAAATAATTTTCAAGTATTTAATTTGTTTGGGTTATTTTGCTTTTGCAAGAAGTTTTTTAAAAGAAATATTAAAATAAAAATCACAACTTGCTGATTCGAAATAAAAAAAAATTTTTTTTACAAAAACATCCTAATTTGTCTTTACCCTAGATATAATTAAGTAAATAAAAATTATGGAGCTTAATATGGAAGAACCTAGAGTAAACAAAAATGGAATTTTTTACCCAAGACTTTTGGAGTTAAAAAATTACTCACCTGAGCATATTGCATGTATTGAAGATGTTGTGTATAATCTTTTAAAATATGAAACAAATTATGGAAAACCAATCAGTCTTCTTGGAAAAGTTCAATCGGGAAAAACTAATACATTTATCGGTGTAATGGCACTTGGTTTAGATAATGTTTATGATATTTGTATTATCCTCACTAAGAGTTCGGTTACTTTAGCTGAACAAACTTTAAAAAGAGTGGAAAGGGAGTTTGATGAGTTTATTACAGAAGATCAAATTCTTGCTTATGATATAATGAATATGCCTCCATTAACAGAATACCAACTTAGTAAAAAATTGATTTTAGTAGTGAAAAAAGAAGATGATAATTTGAGAAAATTATACGAAACTTTTAATGAAGATTATGAAATACTAAAACAAAAAAATACTTTGATTATTGATGATGAAGCTGATTGGGCAAGTATTGGTTTTCAAGGTAAAATTGCAGAATTAACTTTAAGTAAAATTGCACTCCAAATAAAAGAATTCCGTGCCTTGCTAAATTCAAAAAGTGATTTTTTACAAGTTACTGCAACTCCTTATAGTTTATATCTTCAACCCGAAACTTCAATTGATGGTTATATGTTAAGACCCGAAAAAATTATTTTAATGCCAACTTATAAAGGATATGTAGGAGGAATTGAATATTTTGAAGAGTCTGAAAATGAAACTTCTATTTATCATTATTTAAAAGAAGAATTTTCTGAAGATGAACTTTATGTTTATTCAAGCCAAAATGCTAGGTATTCAAATCAAATTCTTACTCATGAAAAATTAAAAGGTTTTAGAAGAGCAATTGTAAACTTTATAGTTGGCTCAGCTCTAAGAAATATTTCTGAAAAAAGAGAAATAAGAAGAAATCCAATTAAATTTAGTTTTATTTTTCATATTGATGTAAGTAAACAACTACATGATTGGATCAAAACTTCATTAATAGATCAATTAATAATTCAATATAAGGATAATCTTGAGTTATTTAAAAAAATGGTTTGGATTAGTTATGAAGATTTGATTACTTCTTTCAAATTAATATCATCTGAAATCCCAAGTCTAGAAGATATAACTGTTATTTCAATTGAACTATTAAATTTTATTCGAGTCATAAAAGTTAATTCAGACAGTGAAATTAAATCGTACATGGATTCTAAAAATGGTCAATTAAAATTAATTGATCCATTGAATATTTTTGTTGGAGCCTTTATTCTAGATCGCGGAATTACAATTGATAATTTGATAGGATTTTACTACGGACGTAATCCACAAAAATTTCAACAAGATACAATCATGCAACATCTGAGAGTATATGGGAATAGAAAAAAAGAAGATATGGCTGTGAGTAGAGTGTATTCAACTGCTAGAATTTTTAAAGCACTTGCTGCAACACATCGTTTAGATGAAGAAATGAGAAAAGCTATTTTGGAAAATGATTATAATCGAATTATTGCGATTTTTAAAGATAGTGGTGGAGATATTAAACCTACAAATCCAAATAAATTAAAACTTTCGAAAGTTGAAACAGTTAGCCCAAGAGGAAAATTGATTCCTACCCATTTTAATGTTAAAAAGAATAATCGCAATCAAGAATCATTTACTAAAATTAATTCTATTTTGAGTGAATTAATTCCAACTAGAAATTTTGAATTACCATTTTTAACTGATAACGATGTTATTGTTAAAATTTTAGATTTAATTCAATCAACGTTCACATTTGATAGTGAAGATAGTTATAATTTTGATGCTGTAAAACATCTCATTAAAACTATTTCCAAAAATCAAAATTCATTTAAGTCCTATTTATTTGTTAGAGAAAATAGGGAGTTACCAAGATTTTCGCCTACAAACCTAACTTACATTACTTCACCAGATGCGGAAGATATTAGAACGATAGCTTACGAAACAGCTGAAACTTTACCTGTGTTAATGTTACTTGGTCAGAAAGGAGAAAAAAGAACAGTTCAAAAAGGTGGTGAAAATTTCGACATCGGTTGGGAAGATCAACCATTTTTCTGGCCTCTACTATTTACTCCAAGTAAAATGAAGCCATTTATTTTTGAAAATAGTTTTAAGAAGTAAATGAATAAGTAAAAGTGAAACCGATTAGATTTGAAAATTTAGTCGGTTTGAAAGTCTAGAAGTAAATTATACATCTCTTATTCTAATTTTATTTTTTGTAACAACAGTAGATTTTTAACCATTCCTAATACTCTTGCCAAACAATACTAATCGATTTCCAAAACCACAGCAGTATGATCTGAAACAATTAAATCTTTTACGATTTTGCTGGACTTGATTTTTTTGGATAAATTTTTTGTTAGAAAGAAATAATCTATTCTCCAACCTTTGTTTTGTTTTCTTGAATTAAAACGATAACTCCACCAAGAATATTCTTTTTGTACAGGATTTTTTATTCGAAATGAATCCACCAAACCAGTATCCAAAAATTTTGTGAGCCATTCTCTTTCTTCTGGCAAAAACCCAGAATTTTTTGCATTACCTTTTGGGTTGTGAATATCATTTTCAGTATGTGCAATATTGACATCTCCACAGATAATTAATTTTTTGTATTTTTTTTCCCAAACATTTTTTTTCTTTAAATATAAATCTAGGAAATTCATTTTAGCAGTTTGTCTTTCTTCTCCAGAAGTTCCAGAAGGAAAATAAGTATTTATAAAAGTAAAATTTTTTAATTCAATTAAAATACTTCTTCCTTCAGAATCAAAAAATTTATCTCCAATTCCAAATTCATAGTTTTTTGGTTTTTGTTTTGTAAAAATACCTACTCCGGAATATCCTTTTTTTTCAGCTGAATTTACAAAAATATGATAACCTAATTCTTTAAAAAACTCTGGTTCTAATTCTTCTTCAAGGGCTTTTAATTCTTGGAATGCTAAAATATCTGCATTTTCTTTAATGATAAACTCTTTTAATCCTTTTGAAAAAGCCGATCTTATTCCGTTACAATTTAAACTAATTAATTTCATTCTTTAAGTTTTTTTTAAGTTAAAAAAAGGAAAGATTTTTTTTCTAATTAAATCTATTTTTAAAATAAAATATACCAAAATTTGATTAAATTTAATTTTGTATTGTGCATAAATTTATACTTTTTTTTAAGAGAATTTTCGTTTCAGTGAGTTCTGATTATAAAGAGAATTTTGAAAGAGAAATTTCTTTTGAATCTTTAAATAGATTAATTATTACTGGAATAGCTTTAATCATTTTAGAAAGCTTTGTTACGTTTCATTCTTTTTTTCTTGGTTTAAATCAAAATATTTTACTTACTCAACAATTTATAATTTTAGCTAATCTATTATTTTTGCCTTTTAGTTTTTATTTCAGAAAAAAAATGAGTTTAGATAATAAATTTAAAATTACTGGTTATATAGAATTTTATTTTTTTATCACAATTATTTGGTCGTGTATCATTTCTATTTTTGGCTATCTACATGATTTTGAAAATTTTAAACTTCATAAATCTGTTTCGCATACATCTCAACAAATTCCTGCTTATATGATTACAGTTTTTGGTGCTGCAATTTTAGTATCTATTAAACCATTTTATTCATTTTTGATTTATTTTTTTGTTTTTTTTATCTATAATTTTTCAATTTCTTACATAATTTCTGGAAATATTTTTTTAATTAAAACTCATACTTGGAATTCATTTATTCTAAATATTTTTGCATTTATAGCTTCCAGATTAGTTTATAAATCAAAATTAAAAAACTATATTTCAAATTATAAAAACGAATTACTTTTAAAAAATATTTTACCTACAAAAGTGATAACTGAGCTTCAAGAAACTGGAAAAACAATTCCAGAAAAAATAGAAAATGTCAGTATTTTATTTTCAGATTTAATTGACTTTAGTAAAAAATCAAAATTGATTTCTCCAATAGAATTGATTTCAGAATTAAATGAAATTTTTACTGAATTTGATAATATTTTGGAAAAAAATTCTTCTGAAAGAATCAAAACAATTGGAGATGCTTATCTTGGAATATCAGGAACAAGTAATGATCCAAAGGTAAATTCTAAAAATTTAATTCTATCAGCAATTCAAATGATTGAATATTTAAAAAAAAGAAATTCTTCAAATAAAATAAAGTGGGAAATTAGAATTGGAATTCACACTGGTGAAATAATTGGAGGTGTTGTTGGAATAAAAAAATACATCTACGATATTTTTGGAGATACAGTGAATTTTGCTTCTAGACTAGAATCACATTCATCAGCTATGAAAATAAATATTTCTGAAGAAGTGTATAATGATGTTAAATTTGAATTTATTTTTAAAAAAAGAAGTATAGCTTTTGTAAAAGGTTTTGGAAGAAAACAAATGTATTATGTTGAAACCAAATAGTTTTATTTTTTAACTTAAATCTATTTTTAAACTAAACTCATTTTTTAATTTTAAAAGAGCTTCAGCATTTCCTTTTGCGTCATCTATAGGATGATGAGTATGTTTTGTATTTCTTAGATACTTAAAATTTTTAAACATTGTTTTTTCTAATCCCTTATAAATAGAACCAAGATTTTGTGAAGAATGACCAAATGGATTATTACCTAAAAAATAATGAAAATAAAAACATATAAACATCCAATCAAATCCATTATTATCAGAAATAAAAATTGGCTTGCCATTTGAGTTTTCTGTTATCCAATTTGCAAAATTTTGCATCACAATTTTTGGTTCTTCGAAACTAAAAGTCTCTTCCCTTGAAAAACCTGAAACTTTTAAAGCATCAAGAATAAATGCATCTGAAATTGGTTTTAATTTACCAAAAAAAGTTTTATCCAATTTTTCATCAACCAAAACTGCTCCAAAAGAAATCATAGAATACTTAAATGGGATTGGACCATCAGATTCAATATCAACCATAATATAGCTCATAAAAAAATTAATGTCTCTTTTCAGCATCTTCAATAATATAATTTGAAATTTTAATTAATCTCATGATTATATTTTTATTTTTGATATAACTAAAATAGGCATCTAGTAAAGCAATAAAACTCGGTTGAAGTTGAATAAAACTTCTTTGTACAATTTTGTAGAATAAAACTTCTTTTTCAAAAGGAGGTCTCATGTTTTGCTCATTTAAATGCCTAGCAAGTTCTCGAATCACTGCTTCATTTGATTTATCATGAGATTCGTATATAGCTTCAATTTTTAAAATAAAATCAGTTAAGGTTTTTTTAATTTTTGCTTCATCTTCAGTTGGTTTTGATTTTGAAGTAAGCTTATTTATAGTTTCATATCTTTCCATTGAATCTTCATATAGTTTATTCATTATTTCTCTTTCAGATTGAATATAAAAAAGATATGTTAAAATTTTAATTAAAGATTCTGGAAAAACACGGGTTTGATTTAATTCTTTTAAAATAGCATCTTTAAATTCTACTTCTTCGGGAATTTTTGTTATTTTATCTATCACTTCATAAATTGAATCACTTGGACTGAGAGATGAAATTAAGCCAATTGTTTCAATGTACAAATCTTCATTTGATTTAATTTCTTCTTCACTCATATTATCTCCTGTCCACAATAATTAGATTATTAATTTTAGAATTTCCATTTCCAGCTGAAACTATTTTGCTAGCCACATCTTCCCCAACTACCAATTGACCAAATACAGTATGTAGTCCATCTAGATGAGGTGTATCAATTACATTAATAAAAAACTGTGAACCATTTGTGTTTGGTCCAGCATTTGCCATTGCTAAAGCACCTTTGGTAGCTTTTTTACTTTCTAAAACTTCATTATATATATACCCCGATAAATGTAGAATATCCAAAACAGACATCTCTTTAGTTTTTTCAAGAGTTTCTTCGGCTTCTTTGATTCTTTCATTTAGTTCTGTTTGTGATTTAATATTCATACTTTTGATTACAGCTTGTTGGGCATATCTTCCAAAACTTGGTGCGTCTTTTAATTTAACTTTATCAAGACCAAGAGAAACTGCATTAATTTCATCTTCAAAATTATATCCAGGTCCTCCTGAGCCATTACCTTGTGGATCTCCACCTTGAATCATAAAATCTGGAATCACTCTATGAAATACTAATCCATTATAAAAAGGTTTGCCAGTTTTTTTTCCTTGTGCTAAGTCAATAAAATTTTGAACAGTTTTTGGTGCATTTTCATGAAATAATTCTAAAACAATAACACCCTTATTTGTATCCATCACGGCATAAATTGCTTTTTTATCAGGAATTTTTGCTGTTGAATTTTGTTTTTCTGAGACCACAACTTCAATTTTGGTATAAGGAGTTGGAATGTATTTATTTTTTAAAATAGATTTATCTTTACAAAAAATAATATTTGTAAGAATAAAAAAAAAGATTAGGAGTTTATTCATTTTCTACCTCTAGGATTTTTTCTTTCCAGAATTTTAATTTATGTTCAGCATTTTTTATTTGCTCATTTTGTCTTTCAAAAGATGTTCCACCAAATACATTTTTTTTATCTGCAGATTTTTCTAATGAGATTGCATCCATGTATTCATCAGTTGCAAAATGCTCTGAAATTTCTTTTCTATCCTGAAGAGAAATTTCTGGCAAAGTTAATTTTTTTTCTATACATGCAGAAACCAATTTTCCTACATATTCATGAGCTTCCCTGAAAGGAATATTTTTTTTGCTAACTAAAAAATCTGCTAAATCAGTTGCAGTTGCAAAACCATTATTAAGCGAGTTAATCATTTTATCAGGATGGAATTTCATTTCATGAATCATTTCTCTAATTCCTTCAATAGAAATTTTTACTTGTTCAACTGAATCAAATAATGAAATTTTATCTTCTTGTAAATCCCTATTGTAAGCTAAGGGTAAACCTTTTAGCAATACTAACATATGATTTAAGTTTGAAATAACTCGAGCTGATTTTCCTCTAATAAGTTCTGCTATATCAGGGTTTTTTTTCTGAGGCATGATTGAAGAGCCAGTTGTAAGAGAATCCGGCAAACTGATAAATGAAAATTCAACAGTGGAATAAATTATAATTTCTTCTGAGATTCTAGAAAAATGAATTAGAGTTTGGCAAATTGCAAATAATAAATTTAAAACATGATCCCTGCTTGCTACTGCATCAATTGAATTTTCAGAAATATTTTTTAGTTTTAATTCTTCTTGAATAAATTTTCTATCAGTTGGGTAATTCACACCACTTAATGCACCAGAACCTAAAACCAGTAAATCGTTTACAGAATATGCAAATAAAAACTGTTCAAGATCTCTTCCAACTGCCCAAAAATAAGACAATAAATAATGAGAAACTCTAATGGGCTGAGCAACTTGTAAATGAGTATATCCTGGCATTATCATCTCAGTATGAGATTTTGATTTTTCTATAATAACTTCAAGCAAACTGTATATCAATTTTAAAATTTCTTTGGTTTCGTCTTTGATATAAAGTCTAACATCTTGTGCTACTTGGTCATTACGACTTCTGGCTGTATGAAGTTTTTTTCCTGGCAGTCCAATCTTTTCAGTTAGTCTTGATTCAATATGCATATGAATATCTTCAAGCTCAAGTTTGTATTGAAAATTTCCTGATTCAATTTCTTGCTCAATTTCTATAAGTGCTTTCTGTATTTGTTCAAATTCTATTGTAGTTAAAATTTCTATCTTCAGCAAATTTTTTGCATGAGCTAAACTACCACGAATATCCTGTTTATACAATTCTTTATCAAAAGAAATAGATTCACCAATTCTTTCCATAATAGAAGAGGTTCTAGTTTTAAATCTCCCACCCCAAAGTTTATCTTCTTTTTTAATCATGAAGTTAATAATTTATGTAAATAAAGAATTTCAAGTAGTTTTAGAATTTAATAAAAGTGGTTTTAATTCATTTAAATTTTCTGAAAATAAAATTGGAGTTGGAAGAATTTTTTTTCCTGGAAACAAAAAAATAGCTTCTTCTAAAAAATGAATTTTTTCAATATCTTCTTTTTTATATTCTAAAACTCCAAAGTCAGTTTGAAAGAAATAATTTCCTTCTTCATTTTTTATATCTATAAGACCAATTCGTTTTAATTCTTTTAACAAATTGAAAGGGAAAACAGGATTTTCTTTTAATTTTAAATCTTTAATTTTATTTGAATAATCTAAATAAACTAAAGCTTTAAACTCAATTGGTTGCATAATTTTTGTAGTGACTTGAATAATTTTGTTTAGATTTGGTGTTGCTAAACTTCCAATACTATTTGGAATTGTATCAGTAAATTGAATCAAGTTATCAGCATCAAAATTTTCATTTGTAAAATTTTCTAAATCAATTGGAATTTCATCAAAATTTGGAGAAGTAAAACGTATTTCTGAATTTGATTCTTTTTCTTTTTTTAATGGGGACTTTTCGACTTTTCTTAGAAGAGCAATTTTTAAATCTTTCTCTTTGGAATTTTTTTTTAGAACTGGACGATTTAAAATTTTTTGGAGTTTTGGATTAGTATTTTTTTTTGGAACTTCTGATTTTTTTAAATCTTCAAAATCAAATATATCTAAACTAGCTACAAGAAACAAGAATAGTCCAAGTAAAATTAAGATAGTAGCTAAATAAATCATCTAAATATATTATCTAACAATTTGAATCAGAAGTAAAGTAGTTTTTATCTTTACATTTAAAGCTTTCTAAAAATTCTAAATTTGTAGGTATTTTTTAATGGAAGAAGAAATCGTAGAACAAGAAACTCTAAAGTCAAAAGTTATGAGATTTATAGTATTTCTTTTAGTATTGTTGCTAGTAGGGATGCTTTCCATAACTTTTATTCAAGGTGATACAGATAAAGCATTTTTAGAAATTTTATCTGGAAACGACAAATCAGTTGCTGGAAAAGTTGCTGGTGAAAAAATTTCTTTGGATTATTTTAACGCTGCAAAAAAAACTTGTGTAGATATATATAGAGAACGTTTTCCAAGTTTAGCAGACGATACAAACACACTAAACAATTGTGCATTTAGCATTATTCGAAATCAAAAAATAGATAAATTTATTGCTTCTAATGCAGGTTACCATATTTCTGAATTAGCAATTAAACAAGATATTTCTGAAGAAGCAAGAAAAAGACATAAAGAACTTTCAGATACAAGAGGTGCTGGTTACAGTGAAGAAGAAAGAATTTCATTAAACGAATTGTACACTAGAATTTTAAACTATGTTCCAATAAATTTTAGGCAAGAATACATTGTTTCACGTTCTTTCGGGGATGCATTTTTATATTCAGAAGTCAAAGAAACTGAGGATGAGAAAAAAACAAAAGCTGAATTTGATAATACAAAACTTTCTCTAAATTATATTTCATTTTCTGATGAAGATTTGTCTAAAATAATTGGAACTGATTTTCCTGTTTTAGAAGATGAAATTAAAAAAGATTATGATTCTTCTGTAAAAACCAAATCTTTACCTTTGGATCAAGATGGTAAACCACTTTCTTTGGAATCTCGTAAACCTTCGATTCTTAATAAACTAAGAGATGAGAAAAAACAAACTAAACTTTCAGAATTAAAAGCAAAAATTTTAGCCTCGAAAGCTGACCCAAATTCTAACCTCACTACTCTTTCAACAATTGCAAATGTTCCTGTTCAAAATTTAAATGGAATTAGTTTTTCAAATTTAGATTCAAAAGATAAAGTTGCAAATTTCCTTGGTAATTCTTCTTTATTGAAAGATATGACTAAAATTCCCTTTGGAAAAGGTAGAATCGGTGGACCTTACACAGATAAAAACCAAACTATTTATGTAGAATTTAAAGAATTAAAATTTGATTCACAAGGTTCTATAAAAAAAGAAAATCCAATTGATCCGAATATTTCAAAAATCAGAATGTTTATCTATGAAATTCATCAAGCTGTAGCAGGAAATTTTCCTATTGAAAAATCAAAAAGTTTCGCAGTTCAAGGGGAGCCTTAATTTTGGAAATTAGAGCAGAATTTGTAAATCCTTTTATTGAAGCAGCTTCATTAGTTTTTAAAGATTCACTTAAGACTGAACTAATTCGTGGAAAACTAAAAGTTAGAGAGACACCTGCACCCTCACATGAAGTTGCTATTGTAATAGGTGTTGTTGGAGCATACAAAGGTGAAGTTGTTTACAGTATGAATTTTGATGCTGCTTATAAAATGTCAAGACAATTGGTTCCAAGTCTTGATTTGGAATCTGTTAAAGATGAATACAAAGATATCATTGGTGAAATTGGTAACATGACAACTGGAAATGCATTAAGAATTTTTGCATCAAGTGGACAATACATTGATATAACAACTCCAAACGTAATTGAAACAAAAGATTCTACTATCAAATTTATTAAAGCCACAACTTTATCTCTTAACTTATATTGTAAATTTGGTCAAATCGAAATCAATATTGCAATTGTTTAACATTAATCATCCACAAACTAGAATCACTATCTTCTTGTATTAGTTGAAATTTTATTTCTTGGGCGAATTTTTTTATTTCAAGACATTTTAAGCAACGTCTTGAAATAAAAAAACGAGGCTTTTCGTGACTTCGCTTTCGCTACGGTCGTTTATTACTAAATAAACGACTGCTTCGCATCACTACAATCCCGTTCGCTTAGTTTTGGAAAATTTTTTTTGATTAAAAAATATTAAATAGTCATCCCTGAAAAATTAAAAAAAGCTTGAATTTATTAAATTAAAATAAAAAAAAGAGGAATTAAAATTGCAAGTTTTGTATGATAATAAAACAAAAGCTGGTGAAAAATGCATCCTCAAAAAAGTGAATCAGGTGAGAAACAAAGTAATTTATTTCAATCAAGATTAGATCAAATTTTATCCAAGAGAAGTAGTTGTAAGTTTAACAAAACAGAACAATTTCAATTGGAGAAATAACTGAGCTAGAGTTAAAATTTTTATTTTGTCCCTATCAGCACACTATACTAATTAATAAAAAGGAAAATATAAAACATTTTCAAAAAATTTATATATTATTTTTTAAATTACCAAATAAATTGGACTATAATTCTTTAAAAAAACTTCTTTCTAATCCATATCATTAGATTGAAACTTAATGAGGATTGATTTTATTTTTATCATTGAATAGTGAAAAAGAAAAAAATGTTTGATACCTTAAAATTAAAAATATATAAAAATTTTGATATTGTTGAATCCAGTATTATTATTACATCCGTTATATTATTTATTTTAGCTTTGGTCTTAGCAGAAATTAATGAGTTTAAAGAAATGGATTCAAAAAAAATGTTTATTCTTATACCAGGTGTTTACACAATCTGGGTAAATGCTAATAATGAAAAATTATCTCATCCTCCAAAAGTTTTTGAATGCAAACAATCTATAAAACAAAATGGTGATAAATTTCAAAAATGTTTTAAAATCGAAATTGATCGAGGATCTTATTTTAACAACAATAGTTTTGATCATGCTAAAGGACAATTTTATAAATATAAGATTTTTCATATAGAAGAAATTGGTTATTATGAATTTGACATTCTATTTAAACCTAAAACTTATTTTTTAAGATCAGGATGGGAAAAGTTACATTGGTTGATTACTATTCCAATTGGATTTTGTTGGATTATGATTTATGGCTGGATAAGATCACCATTTAACAAATCGAAATAAGGATTGTTGATTTTAAAAAATTAAATACTTTGATAAGTTTTTTTAATGGACTATATTTTTATAGAATAATTATAAAACGATGAGAAAAATTTCAAATTTGATTCATTCTTCTGGATTTATTTTTAGTTTATATTCAGTTTACTTAACCTATGCAATCAATTTTGAAGAGGGTTATATAGTAGATTTTATTTTAATATGGTTTTTACTTTTCTTGTATTTGATTCTTTTTTGCTTCCCGATTTACAAATTCTATAAAGATATATTTTGTTGTCATGAGATTTAATCTAGAAACTGGGATTGATGAAATTTTATTTGAAAATTTCATACAATAAAAGTTATTTAAATAATTCTTATTTTAATGAAACTTGTGTAAGCATTCAAATTAATTTTTCTGAAATAGTTCAAAATTCCTACATTTCAAAAGATTTTTCATTACAATGGAAAGTGATTGAAACGGGTTCAAAAAATTTTTGGTCACTGAGTGAAATTTATTTCATCTTTACTGAAATAAATTTTGTATCGAAGTGTAGAAATTTTTTGACCAGAGTTGAAAGCACGGTTTTTTTTTCGGTCACTGAATGAAGCGAAGTTCCGAAAAAAAAATTCGCCAAAAGAAACTTAAAAAAAAAATTAATCAATTTAAATCGATAAACATTTTATCAATAGTGTATCAATCTAAATTTATTGGAAAAATACTGAATTCAAAAAATATGGATTCATGTCTTTAAGTCTCAAAGAAGAAACATCACGCAGAAGAACTTTTGCAATTATTGCTCATCCCGATGCTGGAAAAACCACACTCACAGAAAAATTGCTTTTATATGGTGGAGCAATTCAACTTGCAGGTGCTGTAAAAGCAAGAAAAGATAGAAAATCTGCAACATCTGATTTTATGGCGATGGAAAAAGAAAGAGGGATTTCTATTTCATCTGCTGCTCTTCAATTTGAATATGATAATTATGTTTTAAATTTGCTCGACACACCGGGTCACGAAGATTTTTCAGAAGACACTTATCGCACACTCATGGCAGCAGACATCGGAGTAATGGTGTTAGACGGTGGTAAAGGTGTAGAGACCCAAACTAGAAAATTATTCAAAGTATGTAAAGATCGTGGTATTCCAATCATCACATTTATTAATAAACTAGATAGACCCACAAAAGATTTATTTTCTTTATTAGATGAAATTGAAGATGTGCTTGGTATCACTGCTGTTCCTGTTGTTTGGCCAATTGGAACTGGTCCTGATTTTCGAGGTGTATATGATAGAGAAGAAAAAAAAGCTCATCTATTCGAAAAAACTCCTGGGGGTGCATATCTCGCTCCAATGCAATCATCTGGAATTATGGACAAAAATTTAGAAGAAAAAATTGATATTGATATTTTAAATAAGACCAGAGAAGAAATTGAACTTTTAGAAACGGGAATTGAAACTTTTGAAACAGAAAAATTTTTACAAGGAAAAATCACTCCTGTATTTTTTGGTTCTGCAGTAAATAATTTTGGAATCCAATTATTTTTAGATCATTTTTTAAAACTTTCTCCACCACCAATTAACACACTTCTTAGAGATGGAAACCATTTAGAACCTGACTCACCTTTTTCCTGTTTTGTATTTAAAGTTCAAGCAAATATGAATAAAGTTCATAGAGATAGAATTGCATTTGTGAGAATTTGTTCGGGAAAATTTGAAAGAGGAATTACTGTTAATCACGACAGATTAGAAAAACCAATTAAGCTTTCATCTTCATTTGCTTTTTTTGGACAAGATAGAAATACAATTGATGAAGCTTATCCAGGGGATATCATTGGACTTGTAAATCCTGGCACTTATAAAATTGGTGATATACTTGCTGAAGGTAAAATTCCTAAACTCCGCCCACTTCCACTTTTTGCACCAGAATTATTTTCCACAATTACTTGTCCTGATTCTCTTGGACTAAAAAGTTTTAAAAAAGGAATTGAACAATTAGCAGAAGAAGGTGTACTACATTTGTTTACATCTAAAACAATAGGCTCTGGTGCACCAATTATTGGAGCGATGGGAAGATTACAATTTGAAGTATTTCAGAGAAGACTTCAAGATGAATACAATGTAAAAACAAATCTAATGTCTCTTCCATATGAAGTTTGTAGATGGGTAAAGCCTTCTGATAAAGAAAAAGTTCCACAAAGTACAAATCAAATTTTTGATAAATCAGGAATTATGGCTTTGTTATTTGAAGGTGAATGGGAATGTAATTATTTTCAAAAAAATAATCCTGAATTGGAGCTTCTTCTTGCACCCGAAATTTAGAATTGGAAATGGAATTGATTTCCATAAATTAGAAAAAAACTTAGAAAGACCACTAATTCTTGGTGGATATAAAATTGAATCTGAATATGCTTTAATTGGGCATTCAGATGCAGATATTTTAATTCATGCAATTTCAGATGCAATCCTTGGCTCAGTTGGACTTGCTGATATTGGATCTTATTTTCCAGACACTGATGTAAATTTGAAAAATATGGATTCAAGTATTATTTTAAAAAAAGCAATTAGTTTGCTTAAAGAAAAAAATTATAAAATTTTAAATATTGATAATACAATTGTTTGTGAAAGACCAAAAATTTCTCCACATAGAGAAAAAATTATTGAGTCACTTTCTTTTTTTATGAATTTACCAAAAGATTGTATAGGGGTCAAAGCAACTACTACAGAAAAAATGGGTTCTCTCGGTAGAGAAGAAGGAGTTGCTGTGTTTTCAACTGTCATGGTTGAATTAGTTTCTTGACTTAAAAGAAAAAAATATAGCGATTAATTATGAGCCAAAAAAAAATAGAATTTTCAGTATATGCTAAATCAGTAGATTGTATTGAAGAAATTAAAATTGTTGCAAAAGAAATTTCAGAAAAACAATTTGAACCAAAAATATTTGGAGATCTTTTTACTGCACTTGATTTTTTAACATATGGTCAAGTTAGCTCAAGATTATTTATAATTGAAAATAAAAATGATTTAGATGCTTTATCAAAAGTAGTCACCCAAATTCATTCAGACCCTTGGCTACATGGAACAGTAATTTTAGTAATAACAGATACAATTAATGAAAAAGATATGCAAGAACTTTTGAATTTAGGTGTAACAGATTTTATACAAAAAAATGAAATTAAATTAAAACTACCAACTATACTTCAAATTGTTACTTCAAATTTAGAACTTTTTGAATCTGAACAATTTTTATTAGAAACAGTTACAAATAAAAAAGGAAAAGTTTTTTTAAAAAATGATCTTAGACTTGTTCCAAAAGTGACAAGTCAAATTATGAATTTATGTTATGTAGCTGGTTTTCGAGATAGAGAAGCTTTTTCAAGAATTTCACTTTCATTGCATGAAATGATTTCTAATGCAATCGAGCATGGGAATTTAGGAATTGGATTTAATGAAAAATCAAAAATTTTAGAAGAAACAATGGAAATTTATTCTGAAGTTGATAAACGTTCAAAACAAATTGAAAATAAATACAAAAGAGTTAGGATTGATTTTGAAATTAATCATGAACATGCAAAATTTACTGTTAAAGATCAAGGCATTGGATTTGATTTAAACTCAATTCCATCTCCTAAAAAAGAAGAAAATATATTTCAGGTTCATGGTCGTGGAATTATGATGACTAGAAACTTTGTAGATGAAATGGAATATAATGAAAAAGGAAATGAAGTTAAGTTATTTTTTATTAATGACAATGAAGTAAAAAGAAGAGCAAATCAATTACTCCAATTTACTACTGGAGAAATTGTATTTTTATCAGCTGACGAAACACTTTTTGAAGCTGGTTCTGAAAGTGATTTTTTTTATTATATACTTAGTGGTAAACTTGGAGTTTATATAGATGAAAAAAAAATTGCGACACTTACAAATGAAGATATGTTTGTAGGTGAAATGTCTTTTTTACATCATAATATCCGAACCGGGACTGTTAAAGCAGTATCAAAAGCCCAACTTCTTCCAATTTCAAGAGCAGCTTTTATAGACATGTCCAAAAAATATCCCTACTTTGGAGTTTTTTTAGCAAGACTTCTCACTAGAAGGTTAATCAAAAGAAATCAAAATTTTATGTAATTTTTTTAAACACTAGCGAAAGAGATTGAAGCGTTATCAAAATTTTGTAAATACAAAATTTTGATTAAGCTGAAAGCTCGTTTTTTTTACCTAACCCAATTTAATTTGTATTAAATAAAGTTTCTTTTTAGCCCTTCCCTAAAAGGTTAATAGGGTTAGGTAAAAAAATTCGCCCAAAAAAAATCTTAGGCGAAATAAAAATTATTTAACTAAAAAATCTTTTCAGAACCTCGTCAGATAATTTTTGCCCAGTAATTTTTGCTTTTTGAACTAGTTCCCAGAAATAACGATATGTTGCTCTATCATGAAGATCGCCATCATGTTGAATTGGACCCCATTCAGCATCTTGAGCTTTGATTAAAATTTCAGAAGCAGTTTGAACTTCAGAATAATCTGGAGTCATAGCATCTAAAATCGCTTGGATCTGAGTTGGGTAAATGGACCACATTCTTAAAAATCCAAATTCATTTCTTGCTCTACTTGCGTCTTTATAAGTTTGGTATTGGTTTTTTAAATCTAAAGTAACATTATGAGCTGGAATTACACCACTTGTGAGAGCTGCTGCAACCATTGTGGATTTTGCTCTTCTTAAAAGTTCATGATCAAATTGACCTGGGCTTTTCATACAAGAAGCAGGAATTGCACCATGATGACCAGAAATAAAATCCATTAAACCAAAATCTAAAACTTGCATCCAAGGAAGTTTTGCAATTTGAGCAACTTCTTCTAAAGCACCATGAGTTTCAACTAATACATGAATTGGAATTTCTCTTGTGATCCCAGCTTTTTTACAAGCATCTTGGATATATGAAATCATTTCCGAAACTTGAGAAGCTTTTGTTGGTTTTGGAATTGTGATGTATGCAATTGTATTTCCAGCACCAGGGACAATAATATCCACGTCCAATTTCCAATGTTCGTTTGTATAATCATGAATACGAACACCTGACATTTTATGTTTGTTTAATTCTGAGTTCTGGATTTTTACAATCATCTCAGCATGTTCTTTTTCTTTTCCTGTTTGGGCTCCGTCTTCACAATCCATTGTGATGTCAAATAGCCCACCCAATTTGTTTTGGAGTTCTAATGCTTTAGTGATTAATTTTTCTGAACCAGCAAAATGTTCACATGCTGGAATAATTGGGAAAGGTTTTTCACCTTGAAATAATGCTGAATTAGGATGTTCTAATTTTGCCATAAATGCCTTCTAAAATAATCTTTACTTCTATAAATTTTGGACTTTGTTCTATGTAAAATAGATTTTAGAAATTAGAAGTGATTACTTATTACAGTTTGTAAATTTTTTTTTGGCGAATTTTTAAAAGTAAGAATTTAATAAATTAAATCCTTACTTTTAAAAAACAGGCTCTCTTCTTTTGTCAATATTTTGTATTCACAAAATATTGACATCGAGTCGATCCTTTTCGCATCTTTACCAAAGATTAAAAAAGTATAAGTTAAAAATCTCTAAAAAATTATTCTCCAACAATTAATTTTGCTTTTTGAATTAAATCTTCTTCCAATCGAAATCCAATTTTGTTTTTTAATTCTTCTAAACAATTTGAAAGACTTGAAATTAGTTTTCTATTTTTTGCTTCGATTAAAATTCCCAGAGTTCCAATAACTTTAAGACCATTTTTTTCAGCTGTAATTCTTCCTTTTTTTTCATCAATTAAAATCAAATCAGCATTTAGTTCAATTGCTAAAGCAATAGCTTCAGATTCTCCTGAATCTAAATATTGTATCAAGCTATGATATAAAATCTTATCTTTTAAATCTAAAATTTGTAAATGTTCTTTTTCAATCAAATCGAGAATAGACTTTCTTGTATAAATGTTTTCAAATAATTCTTCCTTAACACTTTGAGGAATAATCACTTTACCAAAAATAGTATAAAGTAAATAAATTAGATTTATATTTAGTAAAGCGATATAGGGCGAGGTATCTGAAACAACAATCAATTAAGAAAGTTTAAGAGTTTGAATATTTTTTAAATCTCTATCTAATTCTTCATCGTCATAATGTATATTTATATTACGATTTCCAAGTTCTTGAAGAAAATTTAAATAGGTGTAATCTGCTAATTTACTGGCTTGCTCTAAAGTCAAAATATTTTCTTTAAAAAGATAAACAGCAAATTCGAGCTTCAAATTACAATTGTACAAATGGGTATTTTTTATATATTGATCTGCAATTTCCAAAACCATTTTCAACCCCTTAGACTAATATTTTAAAACTAATATTTTAAAACTAATATTTTAAAACTAATATTTTAAAACTAATATTTTAAAACTAATATTTTAAAATATTTAGTCAATAAGATTTTTTAGATATTTTTAAAATCTGTAACCTACTGAATACTCAAAAGATGAATTTTGATTGTTTGAATGTCCGATTTGTAATTGAAAATTTTGATAAAATTTTGTATTTTCTGGATACACAGGAATAGAATAATCGTGAAAAAATAAAGCATCTATCAAATTAAATACATATACAAATCCAATTACTCCACCAATTTGAATTCCTTGTTCATAAGTCTTGTTCACTTTTTCTTTTGTTTCAATGGATGAAATTAAACTAGGCATTGCTAATAAAAATAAAGTTTGTGAATTTGGATCAATTGAAGTTAAAGTAAAAGCAATTCTTTCATCTCTATCAAATTTTTTATCAAAACTTGCATTTCTATTTTGAACAGAGATATAAGCAGAAGTTAAACCTAACATTGTAATTGGGTAAAACCAGAAATGCCAAGATTTATCTTTTCTCCATCTTTGACCTAGACCTGGAATCAAAGAAGATCTCCAAAAGACAGACCATCTATCATAATTGTATTTTATTTTTTTTTCTACTACAATTTCTTTTACTTCTGGTTTTGGTTCTTCTTCAGGGGGTGAAACTTCTACAACTTTTTTCTTTACAGAAAATTTTTTCCATTCTCCAAAACTGGTTTCTTCTCCGTCATTTACACCCACTCTGTATTCATAGTTTCCTTCAGGCATTTCAAATGAAAATTGATTTTGTTTTAATTTTTTACGAATTAATTTTTTTCCAGATTCATCTCTAACTTGCACCACAAAAAAATTTGCTCCTTCTAAATTTTCCCATTCTAGTTTTATAAAACCATTTGATTCTTCCTCTTTTTCTGAGAGGTTTTTTTCTTTCTCTAATTTTTTTTTGATAACTGTAATTTTTTTCCATTCAGCCCAAATTGTATTTTCTGAATCTACAACACCTACACGATACAAATATTCACCTTCAGAAAATTGAAATTGAAAACTATTTTCTTTTGTAAGTTCGTCTAAAAATATTTTATCTTCTTTGTCTTTTGCTTGAACTCTATAAGAAAATTCCCCAGATTTTTCCCAAGTAATTTCTATTTCAGATTTTGATTCTGAAAATAAAAATTGATTTAACAAAAAAATTAAAATTAATTTTATAAATTTCATTTTTCATCTATATAATAAACATCTTTAGTATCTAAAACTTTTGGAGGAGCAAGTGAAGGAACAACTCTAAATTGAATGAGTCTAGATTCAGCTTTTTCATCTTGTCCGGTTTTATAATCTCTATACCAAGATTCTAATTTCCAAGAAAACTCAGTTCGTTCTTTGTATTTTGAAATATCAAATTCTATTTCAGACCTACTAGTATCTAGTTTTTTGATTAACTCACCTGACTGAAAAATATAAATTCTATAAAAAGATTCTTGGTCTTTTTTCACCCAAGAAAAACTCATTTTTCCAGAACTCGATTTTATAGAATCTCCATTACTTGGAAAAATTGGTTCTGGTCCTGTGTATTGTGGGATTTCTTCTTTTTTCTTTTCTTCAGTTTCTTTTTTTTCTTTTTCAACAATAAAATTTTCTGGTTTAGAAACTAAACCTTCTTTACCATCAGAACCAAGAACAACCACTCTCCAAAAATAAGATCCTTCTTTTAAAGTTTTGGAAATAGATTTGTTTCTAGAAATATCTTTTGAAACTATATTAGAAAAATCTAATTCGTTTGAAATTTGTACAAGAAATGCTGGGCTTCC
The DNA here is from genome assembly GCA_013297885.1 of Leptospirales bacterium. Lineage (GTDB taxonomy): Bacteria > Spirochaetota > Leptospiria > Leptospirales > Leptospiraceae > UBA2033. The sequence continues at coordinate 166,659 of JAAFIR010000002.1, forward strand.
ACCTGAATAATCCCAATTTAAGTTGAAATCAGAAATCACTTTTGCTGCTGAAACCGGACTTAATAAAGAAAGACTTGCTGTTTTTACATCTGAAACTGAAAAATTTTTTGTTTCAGAAATAATTATATCTTTATTTTTTGTAATTAATTTTACTCTCCAAAAATAATTTCCATTCGGAAGAGTGCTTTCAGTAAAATTTTTTGGTGTTGTTTTATTTTGAACAATATCTGAAAAGTTTTGATCTCTAGAAATTTCAAATTGGTAAGAAATTGCATCTTTTCCATTTTTCCAAATAAAAAAAATTTCATCAGAATTAGAAAAAATTTTTCCATTAATTGGTGCTTCTAATTCCAATTTAGAAATTTTATCAGATTTTTTAATAATAAATTTTCGCACTCCTGTAAATTTTTCTTTAAAATCTCTATTTGAAAATTGTACTCTTACTCTAAAAAAATAAGAACCTTGTTCTGAAAAACTTTCTGATACTTCATTGTATTTTGTGGGAGTTGATTTAATCAAATTACTAAAACTAGAATCTTTTGAAATTTCTAAAATTGAATCTGACTCTTGATTTGGAATAGTCCATGAAAAACTGATTAATGAATTTTCTTCAAAGCTAGAATTTTCTTTTGGGGAAGTGAGTAAAATTGGGTCTGATTTTACTACTACAAATTTTCTAACTACTGATGAAGATTTACTGTTATTCACTCTCCAAAAAAAAGAACCGACACCAAGATTTGTAGAGAGTCCACCATTTCCTTTTTTTGTAAAAATTTTATTTGAAAAATTGGGATCTCTTGAAACTTCTAATTTTGCTTCTCCACCAGCCCAAGAAAAATTCACTTGATTAGTATCTTCTGTTTGTAGATAAGCTTGGTCTTCAGGTGAATTTAAAACTAATTCAATTGTTTTAGTTTTGTATTCTTCACTACCTTTTGGTTTTGATAAAACTTGATTTTCAACAACAGAATATTTTTTTCCATTTGCAGTAGTAAGTTCAGCATTTCCCCGATTTGAAATTAATTTTATATCTTCTCCTTCTTTTTTTTGTAAACTCAAATCCCCATCAAGAAGTGTAATTTTTGTTCCTTCAGATAAAATGTTCAACGTTGTAACTGGATCAGTTTTTTTTCTTTCAGCTCGAATATTTCCTTGGACTAAATTAATTGTTATATCTTTATCTGAAAAATCTAATATCACCATTGAGTTTTCATCAACTCTAAGTTCAGTTCCATCATTTAAAGTGATTACTGCATTAGATAGCTCTTCAGAACGAATTGTGTCTCTTCTTGTAACGGGAGTTTTTTGCTCTACATCATTCCAGACTACTGTTGAATCTGATTTTCTTTGTATTACTCTTGTCTTACTTGTAATATAACCTACAATTTCGTTTTCATCAATTCTAGTTTTTTTTTTGTATTCTAAAAAAAGTAAAATTAAACAAATTGTTGCAATAGTAAAAAGAAATGTTAGCACATAATGATTTTCTGTTAATTTTTTTCTCAGTTTTATATTATAAGAATCATTCATAAGACCACATATTTTTTTTCTGTTTCATCTATGGATTTATTGTATTCACGAACATCAAATTCAATTCCTAAAAGTTTTCTAAGTTCAATGAGATTTTTTGGAGCATTTTCATCTGGATCATCTGTTCGTCCAATCACAGCATAAATATTTTGGACTTCTTCTTTTCCTTTTACCATAATTGGTCGCATCTTTTCTAAAATAAATTTATCATCTAAATGTTGTAATGCTTCTTCAGAAATTAAAATATCAGTTCCAAAAGGTTTGTTTAAAGACTCTATTCTAGATGCTAAATTTACAGCATCACCAATTACTGTGAATTCCAATCTATTTTCAGAGCCAATTTGACCAGCAATTGCAGGACCAAAATTAATTCCACATCCAATTTTGATAATTGGTTTTTTTGGATCTTGACCTCTGGTTTTATTAAACTTTATTAATTCTCTACGCATTAAAATTGCACAATTTACGGCATTAATTGTATAGTTTCCAAAAGATTCAGTGGCACCCCAAGTTGCCATGATGGCATCTCCAATAAATTTATCCACAACTCCAAAAGTCATATCAATACATTCCACCATTAAAGTCATATATTCATTTAAAAATTCAACCACTTCTTCTGGAGAAAGTTTTTCTGAAATAGATGTAAAATTTCTTATGTCAGAAAAAAAGATTGCACAGTTTTTTCTTTCTCCACCAAGTTTTAAATCTCTAGATAAAACCATTTCTACAATTGCTGGATTTACAAATCTACCAAGTGCATCCTTTACTTTTTCTCTTTCTTGAAGTCCTATACTCATCTTCATAAAATTTTTGGAAAGGAGTCCAACTTCATCATTATTTTTTTCAGTAACTTTAACATCATAATTTCCATGTGCTAGGCGATTTGTCGCTTCTAGTAATCTAAGTATAGGATTTGTTATTGTTTTTGAAAATAAAAACATAATCGCTAATGAAATACAAAGTGCAATGACTACGATATAAATATTTCTTCTTTGGATATTGTATGCTTCTTCAAATACTTTATCTTCTGATACAATCGAAATGATTCCAGCACCAGCAACTCCCACTCTTTTAAATGTTCCAATGTAGTCTTCATTATCAATAGGATCTGTATAACGAATTTGCCCATTACCTAAAGTGCTCTTTAACATTTCTTTTACAATAGCTAATTCAGAATAATCCGAAACTGCTAAAACATTTTTTACATCTGAATGGGCTAAAATTTTTCCTTCTTCAGACACCATTAAATTATCTGTAATTCCTCTTTTTTCAAATGCTTTTAATAATTTTGCTGGTCTCAAAATAGATAAAATAATTGTATCTTGGAATAAATCTTTTTTGTAAGGAATCACCAAAACTAAAATTGGAATTTTTTTTCCAAGACTCAAATTCACTAATGAAATTTTTCCATTTAAGGATTTTGAAAATTGATTTACATTAGATTTGATTAGATCACTTAGTTCAGATTCATTCAAATTATTTTCGCTGAGAAATTCTAAATTGCTGATAGTTCTTAAAAAATTAACTTTGTTTGATTCAAACTGAACAAGACTTAAAAAAAATAGATCAGAATCTTCATCAAAAAAAACTTTTGTAAATAGATTTCTTACTTTTATAGAAATATTATCTTCCTCCAAAGTTAGAGCCATTTGTTTTGATTTTTGGATAATTGTTTCTAATTCCAATTTAACAGTGATTCCTATTAGCTCAGTAATTTTTGCATTATTGTCTTTTACTCTAACTTCATTATCTTTTTTAAAAAAACTAGTTGCTAGTCCAATGATAACTGAGGTAGATAAAATAAATACAACTGAAACAAGTGCCATCAATTTTAATTGAATTGGAAATTTAGGTACTTTTACAATTTCTTCATTCATTAATATTGCTCCACACAAATTAGTTTATAACCAATTGAACAATCACTTAGTGTTGAAAAAATCAAATTAGAATTAAGTGCATCAGTTATACCACTTGCTCCAAAACCAGTATTTACATTCCAATTGGAACAATTATCCGAGCTACTAGTCCAATCAGAATTGAGCCCAGTCCAAGAAATTTGACTAGAAGAATCAATTGAACTTAATAAAGGAAATGTTGTTATTCCACTAGAGTTAGTTGTAAATACTTTGGTCATATCAATACCACGAATATAAGTTGTGAATGGACTCATTGCCCAATTTATATTTTCCGAAATATTTGTACAATTTGGAGCCAAACAAGCTCTTTGATCTGTTGTATGTGAGCCAAGAAATTTCCATTCTCTATTATTCATCCCATAAGGATTATTTGTATTACTTTTACATATATTATTCATTCCAGCAATTCCGCCGATTGCACCACTTTGGTTGGAATTGGTAAAATACACTCTTCTGTTTCCAAATTTTGCTAAAGCTAAAATTTCAAAATTACTAAGCCTTCTTGTATAAATTCTTAAATCGTCTATTTCTCCAAAAAATACATTTGCACCCCCATAGGCTCTTCCAATAATCAAATTATTTTTTTGAATATTCATTGCTGGAATTGTTTGGGTAGAAACTAAACTACCATTCAAATACATTCTAATTTGATTAGTTGATTCTTCGTGAGTAACACAATAAAAATGCCAACGATCATCTAAAGATTTATAATTAAAATGAGTTTCAAACCCTCCACTAAAACCTGAAAATGTGAACCTGTCTTCAGTTGAACTAAATCTAATTGTTGAAAGTTCTATTGACTCGCCATTAGCATTATTTCCAAAAACAAATGTTGATCTTTTTATTGCTGGTGAGCTTAAGTCAGCATTTTTTCCCCAAACACAAGCACTAAAATCTTCATTCGCTTCTGGAAATTGTTGAAAAGTATTAATTGGAAAAGTAGCGTTATCTGTTCCAGCCCATGAAATCATCGATGTATCAGAAACTTTAAATCTACTTTCTCTTGCTTGAAGAACACTTGTCCCAGAATTCTCAAAATGAGTCACGTTTAAAACTGGTGCCATAGTAACATAATTATTTGCAGGAAAATATGCAGCTAAACCTTTGGAAACATCAGTTGAAAGTCTTTCAACTTCTCTTGCACTTAAGTCATAAGAATAAATTCGAATATCATCTAGTCCACCATTAAAGTTGATTGCATTTGCGACTACTAAATCATTCGAGTTCGGTATAATATTATTATGTGGGGCACCAGCTTGGGTAGAAGCTAAAATACTTCCATTCCAAAAAATTTTAACATCAGTTCCTTGTTTTCTAATTGCAATATGTTGCCATACATTTAAGTGAAATAAATTTGTGATATTCGTTCTTGTGCAAGAAAGAGAACCAAGTCCTTGACAAAATTCCAATTTTCCCAAAGTATATTGAACATAAAAACCATCAGTACTTGGAGCAGAATATTTTCTCATAATTGTAGCATCATTATGTGAGTTTGGATTAATCCAAAAACTAATACTAAATTCATTTAAGATACCATTTAATGCAGTGTTATGCGGAACTGTAATTCTAGAATTTGTTGAGCCATCAAACTGAAATGCTCTATTTGAATTCCCATGAGTGTCTGTAATTGAAGTTATACCAGAACCAATTGTAGCTGTCAAATTATTTGGGCTAGTATCTTGAACAATTCCACCACTTGTGGGAGCTTCATCAAGACTTAATCTCAAAATTAATCTTTCTTCAAATACCCGAATTGTTTGATTTCCTCTATCCACAAAATAAATTCTTCTTCCATCAGTTGCCATTGAACCACATTCAAAATTTGGCGAGACAAACCCACAAAATCTTCCAATTTCAGATTCACCTTCAATATTTCCACCTTCATCAAAACCTCTATAAATTGTAGAGGTAAAATTATCATTTAAAGAAATTTTTCTTAAGAAACCAGAATTTTGTAAAACATATAAATTGGATTTATCAAGCATTAATGTTTCTGGAAATTTTAATGCAGAGATTCCATATGCTCCATCTTTTGTAAATTGAGTTCCATAATGTCTTCCAGCAATTGTAGAAACTTCAGTACTCGCTATATTAATTTTTCTAATTTTTCCTGATGAAATCTCTGCAATGTATAAATCAGTTAAGGTTGATTTAATATCTGTTCCATAATCGATTTGTGCTAAAAGACCATTTGAATTATCAGTTGAACCAGCATTACCATTTCCTGCAAAATCAGTTACTTCGTTTGTGGATAAATTTAATTTTCTAACTTTTCTATTAACTGAATCTAAAATATATAAATTTCCATTTACTAAAGTTAATGCATTTGGTTGGTTAAATCTTACAACTGAACCAATTCCATTATCAGTTCCAGTTGAAGTACAAAGTCCACAGTTACTAGGTCCTGCGATTGTAATTACTTCATTAGTAGAAATGTTTAATCTTCTGATATTATGATTTAATCTATCAGCAATGTATAAAAAATTTCCATCAGTTGTAAATCCTCTTGGATCTCTAAATGAAGCAACTGTTCCTATTCCATCTGATGAGCCATCCGATCCTGTTCCAGCAATTGTGGTAACTGCTCCATTTGGAAGAACCATTTTTCGAATCAATTTGTGATTTGTATGACCAATATATAAATTTATTCCATCTGTGGTGAGAGCTGTTGGTTGTGAAAATTGAGCAGTAAGTGGATTTGAAGAATCTAGGTTACCATTTGTAGAACCAGCAACTGTTCTTAATCGCAAAACATCTACATTAATTTCAGGTAAGCTAAATGGATTTGTAGCCCAAAGTTGACCTCCATAAACAAGGGGAGCGGGAGTGCAAGTAACTTCAATTGTCAAATTGTTTGCAGGCATTGTTCCTGATGGACTTGTAATCAAACAATTATTTCCAATTGCAGGAGATTTAATTGTGACAAAATAATTTTGGTTTTCTGCAATTTGGATTGCAAATGTTTTAGTTCCACTAATATCAAAGCTCAAATCGTCAGATGTATTGGTTAGTACTAAAGTGGGGTTTGAAAGACCAGTTACATTAACTGATAATGAAAATAGATTTTGGTTAGCTTGGTTAGCTGAGTTAGTTCCAACATTTACTCCTGTTCCAGTATTTCCGACTATATTTGCAACATCAGTAATTATTTTTTTTAGGAAATTTCTCAAAATCATAAACTGTGGTAACAAAGTGTTTTCTTTTACTAGACATGAATTAAAGTAGAGAAAAAATAAAAGTATTGCTATAGTCTTTTTTTTCATAATTTTCTAGGATTTAGACTAATAGAATATAAATTTGGAGTAGTTTAAAGATTACTTATTGCAATCAATAATGAGTATATAAAAATATATTTATAAAAGCGAGTTAAGCAACTAAAGATGAAAAATCATAAACTAATTTCATCATAAGACCTGGATTTTTAGTTACAAATTTTACTACATCTTCAAAACTAATTTTGTAAAGAGAAACAGGACCTTCTGTAAAAAAAGTATATTCAGCTGGAACTCCTCTTTTTAGTCTTAACATACTTCCAACAAAATCTCCACGTTTTAAAACAGCTTTGATTCTTCCAAAACCTTTTACATAAACATCACCTTGTCTTATAATGTATATACAATCTAGATTTTGACCTTGTTCAAATAAAACTTTTGGATCTTCTATTTCAATTGGAACCAACATAGATTCCAAAAGTGTTTTTTGAGAGGCAGTCAAAGCTTGAAATGAACTGCTAGAAAGCACATTCCAAGTTTCTGAGTCTCTCATTTTTGCTACTTTATGCAAAGTTGTTTCAAATTCAGTTCCACGAATAAAACTTAAAAACTTATCTTTAGTAATAGTGTAAACAACTACATCAGTTTCAGCAATAACATCAGCAGATCTAGTTTGGTTCATGATGATTGCAACTTCACCAAAATAATCATAAGTTCCATAAACTTTTTTGGAGACTAAACCTTCACTCATCACAGAAACATTTCCAAAATAAATTACATAAAACTTATCTGCAGGGTCACCTTTTCTAATAATTGTTTCACCTTTTTCAAAATAAACTTCTTCAACAGAATTTAAAAATTCCATCGATTTTGAAACTGAAATTCCTTCAAAAAAATCTAAACTTTTTAAAATCCCTAAAACTTGATTTGCTTTTTCATATTTAGGTGGTTGGGTTTCAAAATACAATGTATTTTCAATTCCAAATTTTGCTAGTTTCAAACTAGTGTCTTTTGGAAAATCTTTAGAAGCAATATGATATACAACTGTCCTTTTTTTTATAATTTCGGGAAGTGAGTTTAAATAATTAATGGGAGTATGAAGTGGTGGAACACCTGACTCATGATAAATCACTTTTGAATCCCATGGAAAATTACTTAGTTCTAAATAACGATATTCAGAAATTATTTTTTCATCTAAAAGTTTTTTATGAAGTTCCGGGTCATTATTATGATCTGAAGAATAAACAAAAGACTGGTCTTGGAATTCCATTTTAAAACCAATAGCTGGAATCGAATGGAGGGTATAAAATATTTCAAAATTCCCACCATGAATAAAAGCAGGTCGATTTAATTTTAATGGATGAAAAGTGAACAAACTCATTAAATATTCTCGAGAAACATTTGTAAAAGCTGAATATTTATTTAAAAAACTATTCATAATTGTTTCAGTGGTATAAATATTTATTTTGCCTTCTTCTAAAATTTTTTGAAAAGTACCTGCATCATGGTCTGCATGACAATGGGTTAAAATAATTGAGTCAATAAATTTTGGATTTACATTTGAATCTAAAAGCCACTCTGTTGAGTTTACAGGTGGGTCTATCATAATTCCAAAATGATTTAACCAAATGATAAATCCAGATGTGTTTTCTTCCGGATCAAAACCATGACTTGGACCAAGACAAGTTACACCAAATAAAGGTGGAATAAATGGATCATTTAATCTTTCCCCAATTGAATAGCTGGATTTGTATTCCATTTTGCCTGGAACTTCAGCTAATAAATTGCCATCTTGGGATACTGCAAAATCACCATTATCTTTTTTTGCTATTTTTACTCCAGCAATATGAAATTGATTGTTTTTAAAAATTCCAAACCCCACCATATCTTGAAATTTAAAAGTGCTACTAAAATATTTAGCTTCTTTTTTTAAATCTGGGATTTCAACTTTTTGATCTAAAATTTCATAGTCACAGCTTATATCTAAATCTTTTGGACCAAAAATTGCTTCTTGTAAAACTTTTTTGAATCGTTTGTATTGCTCTTCACTACAAATTAAAATTGTGCGTTTTTTTTTAAAAAAGAAATTATAATAAATTGGAAATTCTACTTCAGCTACTGAAATTCCTTTTGTCCAACTAAAAAATTCATTTGGTAAAATGATGATATTTGGAACACCAGATTCTAGATGCATTGTGTCTTTAATAGTTTCTGGTGGGGAACCAAATTGGATATAGGAATCTTTGGTCTTAACTAAAAAACCACCACGAGGTAATGGAACTAGGTTATGATTATCAACTCTTGTAGTGGACATTAGGTAACAATATTCCTTGTAAATTAGAATCGTCAAGATAAATATAATTACTTGAAAAGATTTGTCAATAAATTATTTACTTCACAAATTCCATCAATAATGAATTCGTTCAATTTTAAAATTTAATGCATGTTTACAAGTTTTCCATTCACCTTCTAAAATTGAAAAAATCACAGTATCTCTGTACGTTCCATTGGGCATAATGATATGATTTCTTAAAATTCCATCTTGTTTTGCTCCAAGTCTTTCAATAGCTTTTCTAGATTCAAAATTATAAAAATGGGTTCTGAACTCAACAGCAATTGCCTTTAATTTTTCAAAAGCATGGGTAAGTAATAATAATTTACATTCAGAATTTACAAATGTTTTTTGAAAAGATTTTGAATACCAAGTATAACCAATTTCTAATCTTCTATGTTCTGGTGTTGCATTTGTGAATCTTGTGCTACCAATAATTTTCTTGTTCTCTTTTTCAATTACAACAAAAGCTAGCCCTTTATCATTTTCAAAATCCTGAATTGCTTTTGAAATATAAGAATCAATTTTTGATGTATCAGGTACAGAAGTAAACCATAACTTGGATAATTCTCCATCACTAGCAGCAACTAATAAATCTTCTTTATGACTTTCATTTAAAGGGATAAGTTTTATATTTTTTGTTTCTAATATAATTTCTTCAAACCATTTCATATCTATCCAATTTTAAGAAGTTAAAGATTTTTTCAAACGTATCATTTTTATTTTTGAAAATTTTATTATTCAAGTGAGAATTTAATACCTATTTATTCAATTGAGCTTCAAGGGAATTTGAAAAAAGAAAAATCCTTTTCTCAGCTACTAAAATTTGTATAAATATTTTTTTTATTTTAGAATTGAAAATTTTTTAAAAGAATCATCAATAGAAATTTGTTTGAACAATTTAAATATTTTTTATTATTTTATTTTATAAATAATTTTCTAAACGACTAATCTGAGTCAATATAATCTGAAAATATCTCAAAAGAAATTAGAAATGTTTCTTCCTCTAAAGAATTCAGAATTAAAAAATTACCCTATACAAAATCCAAAACTACATTGATCTTCCTTTAAAAAAAGCTTTTCTATACAGTGAATCAAGCGAGAAGGATCGAAACGTCGTCAAAAAATTTTTTTTATAACTTAGCTTGAAAGCATGAAGAAATTTTTTGACGGGAGTTGAGAGCCTGATTTTTTTGTTACAAATCAGAACAAGTGTTGTTAAAAAAAAATACACAAAAAAACTCGCACAATTTTTTATTCTTAATCTACAATTAAAAATTCTAACTATTCAGATAAATAAATCCGAATCACTTCTTTCATCACATCAAGACCAATTGGCATCGAGTCTTCATCAAAATCAAATTTGGAACTATGATGTGGATTTACAAAACCTTTTTCGATGTTTCGCGAGCCCACAAAAAAATAACAACCCGGAACTTTCATCAGAAATGCAGAAAAATCTTCTCCACCCATTGTTCTCACTTCTTCTTCAGTGATAGAATTTTCACCTAAGATTTTTTTTGCAGCTTGTCTGACAATGTTTGCCATTTTTGGATCGTTGATTGTGGGTTTATCAACTCGTTTGTATTCTAGTTCAACTTTCGCTCCAAAACTTTCTGCAATTCCTTCTACAATTTGTTTTAATTTTTTGGGTGCATCTTCATAAACTTTTTTGGAATAAGTTCTTACAGTTCCTTTCATCATTGCAAATTCAGGAATTACGTTAAATGCATTTCCAGCATTTATCATTCCAACAGTGACAACACATGGCTCAAGTGGATCAGTGTTACGGGAAACAATTGTCTGAAGTGCAGTGATTATATGTGCGCTTACTAAAATTGGATCTACTGTGTGCTGAGGCATTGCACCATGTCCACTAACGCCAATCACTTTGATAGAAAATTCATCAACTGATGCCATCATGGTTCCATCAACAACTCCCACTTTCCCAAGATCAACATGATTCCAAACATGAAGTGCAAAACATCCATCTATATTATATTTTTCTAATATACCTTCCTCGATCATTTTGTCTGCTCCTGATCCACCTTCTTCAGCTGGTTGAAACGTAAGTAGCACACGACCTTTGGGTATAATAGATTTTATGTCTTGCTTTAATTCTTCCGCTAGTCCAACTAGAACTGCAGTGTGAGCATCGTGTCCACAAGCATGCATCTTTCCTTGGTGAATTGAAGTATATGATGTTTTGTTTTCTTCATGAATTGGGAGTGCATCCATATCAGCTCGAATAAGTAAAGTTTTTCCCGGAATTCCAGAATCAATTAGAGACACAATTCCTGTTGTTGCAATTTTATCTTGATAAGTAAAACCTAATTTTTCTAATTCTGATTTTACTAGTTCAGCAGTTTTAAATTCTTCATATTTTAATTCAGGATGTTTATGGATTTCTCTTCTTAGAGAAACAAGTCTTTCTAATTTTGGATGTTTCATTTAACTAAATTAAAAATTCTAAACTTTTTTTCAAATCAAAAATAATACTTATTAAGAATCAAGCTATCGTCAAAATTCTTATTAAATTGATTTGAAAAGCTGAATTAAAATTAGGATAACTCCTATTTTTTTTTAATTATAAAAAAAAATTTACTTTCAAGAAAAAATCAGACTTAGAAATTGTTATACTATTAAAATATTAAAGAGGTTTTCATGGATAAATCCCAAAAATTCCATAAATCAATGAATCCCGGAAACGTAACAGGAGTAGTTGACTTCTGGTACTCTTCAACTGATTTCTATAACCAAAAGAAATATAAAGATTCATTTGTTAATTTGCTAAAATATATTGACTCTAGCATACAGATTCCAAATGAGTCTTCAGATTCGTTTGAAGTTATTGTAAAACATGGATCAGTTGCGATTACCATTAAAGTAGAAAAAGATAATTTTTCAATCAAAGCTCCATTTCTAACAAATGTTGAGGGTGGGAGTGGACTAGCTTTAATGAGAGAAATTTCAGAATTAAATTTTTCATATTTAGTTCTTGCTCAGTTTAGTTTAGAAGGGAATAATTTTTATATTTCTTATTCTGACAGTTTAGAAAATTCAGAGCCATATAAAATTTATTCATTGTTTGAAGAAATTTGTTTTTGTTCCGATTATTATGATGATTACTTTATTGATAAATTCAATGCTAAATTTATTTCTCCCCCACAAGTGAATCATTTTACTGATGAAGAAAAAAACCAAGCTTGGGATCTTTACCAAACAATTTTAAAAGAAGGCATTGAATATTCAACTGATTTTGAAAACCAAAGATTTTATGGTTTTTCACTTGATAATTTAGAAACAGCACTTTTGAAATTGGATTATGTAATTGCTCCTCAAGGAATTTTAGGAATAAAATTACAAGAAATAAAAAAAGATTTATATGCTCAAGATTCATATGAAAATATTTCTAGAGATATTAAAAAGAAATTTATTGAAATACAATCTTATGATAGAGCAAAATTTAATGAGTCAATGTTTCATACTAAGTTTTTTATTCCAATTCGTAAACGTGCGGAAATTCCATACATACAAAGTTTTTTTGCAAATACTTATGATGATTCAACAGATAATATGGCAAATAAAAATTTTATGTTAGCAGGGCATTCTATCGCATTTAAGTTTTATGATTTGTTTTTTAGAAACACTTTACCAACTGATATTTATAATTTTATGCAAATGAAATTAGAAGAGTCTGCTGGCAAATCTTGGAAAGATGTAGCTGATATTTTATATTCTGCTCTCGATAAAATTATGGAATTAGATCCAGAAAATCCTTCATCATTAAGTTCAGGTGTTTCTATAAAAGGTATTTTTGGAAAAATTTCAGGGTTGTTTAAAAAATAAGGAGAGATTATGAGCGAGTTAGAAAATTTATATAAATCAGTTTTAAAAATTAATACACCTTCAGGTGTTGGCACTGGATTTTATTTAAAAGAATTTGATGTGATACTCACCAATTTTCATGTTGTTGAAGGTCATAGAAAAGTTGCAATTGAATTCCAAGATAAACAAGTCATTTCAGGTTCTGTTCTTGTTATCAACCCATTTGTAGATTTAGCATTTGTTAAACCAGAAAAAAGTTTAGTAAATGAATTACCAGAACTCATTTTATATCGTGGAAATGATTTGAAGACAAGAGACAAAGTGATTATCTTAGGTTACCCACTTGGACTTCCATTTACTGTAACAGAAGGAATTATTTCAAATCCAAGACAACAATTAAATGGCCAAACTGTTCTTCAAACTGATGCAGCAATTAATCCCGGTAATTCAGGTGGACCTTTAATAAATCATAAAGGTGAAGTAATTGGAATTACAAAAAGTAAATTTGTAAATGCAGATAATATGGGTTTTGCAATTCCAATGGATCAAGTCTTACCTGAGCTTGAAGCTTTCAGAGTAAATCCAAATGTTGCATTTGCAGTAAAATGTCCTTCATGTAATCATTCACTTCATGAAAAAATGGACAACTGTTCTAACTGTGGAGCAAAGCTTGATAAAACATTATTTGATGAAGAACCTAAAACAGAAATGGCTATTTTTGTGGAAGATGTATTTAAGAAGTTAAATATTGACCCTGTTATTGCAAGCCGTGGAACAGACTTCTGGGAATTTCACCAAGGCTCTGCTTTAATTCGTTATTTTGTTTATAGAAATAGCTTTTTATTTGCTACTAGTCCAATAGTGAATTTACCAAAAAGTAATTTAGGTGAAGTTTATAAATATGTTTTAAGTAATCCTGTTGCTCCATTTAACTTAGGGATTTCTCAAACTGGTGTTTATATTTCATATAGAGTTCATATGTCAGATATTAAAACTTCTAAAAAAGAAACAATTTTAAAAAATTTAGCAGACTTAGCAACCAAAGCGGATGAGTTAGACAATTTCTTAGTTGATAAGTATGGATGTGAATGGAGAGAAGAATCACGTAAATAAAAGAAGAAGTTAGTAAAAAAAAATTAGAAGATTGTATTATATTTGATAACATATCTTCTAATTTTAAAATAATTTTTTCATTTAAAAAATAGAAAATCTAAATTTTTTCTCGCCAAATATTGATTTAACAATATATGAAATATCTTCTTAGTAAGAAAAATAAAACTTCCATTTATTCACATTATTTTTATTTAACAATTTTCACAAAAGTATATACATTAGTAAATACTTAAAAAAAAAATTTTAAGTTGATAAAACTAAAAAAAATTCCTCTAAATTTTTTTTTAAAGAGAATTATGACTACCATCACAAAATGCTCCATTTTTTGAATGTTTACATCCACAAAAGTAAACTGTTTCAGAATTTTCAAATTTACAAACAACAGGTTTCATACCAGTTTCTTTTCGAGCATGAGCTCCATCACAATAAGGTTGGTTTTCTGAATGCCCACAAGAACACCAAACTTTTTTATCTCCAGAATTTACTTCTACTGTATAAGGGCTTTTTTGTGCGATTTTGATATTTGACATATATTTCTCCTGTTTGTTTAGACAAGAATTTGCTTGATTTATGGGAAAAAAAATAAAATCTAAAATATATGAAAAATTTTATTCATATTTTATTGATTTTTTTCTTTCTTCAATGCTCTAGTGAAGAAAGAAGAAGTTTGGAAATTAGAAATTTAGAACAAGGAAATCAAGAAGAAAAAATCTCTGCTTGTAATTATTTAGGAAAAGAAGAAAAAGATAAACTTGCGAGTCAGGCTATTTCTAAATTGGTTTTATCCAGCACTGAAAAAAATATTGTTCTAAATTGTATTCATGCATTAGGTTTTATTGGTGTTGGAGGAAATTCAAATTCTTCACTTTCAAAAAAAATTTTGTCATCAAAAGATTCTGATATACAACATGCTGCTCTTTATTCAATTTATGATATTATGACTAAATCAGGAATTGAAACTTCTAGCAGAGATGCAGTTCATTATTCAGATGTTCACCTTAGGCAAAATTTAGAAATATCAGAACTTATTGATAAAATAAAACTCTTCATGAAAGAAAAAGAAAAATAACTTTGCTTAGTCCAAAAGAAATTACTAGATACTCTAGAAATATTTTACTTTCTGAAGTTGGAAAAAAAGGACAAGAAAAATTGACTAGTTCAATTGTAACAGTTGTTGGTGCAGGAGGGCTTGGTTCACCTGTTTTGTATTATTTAGCTGCTGCAGGTGTTGGTGAAATTAGAATTATTGATTCTGATTTTGTTGACTTAACCAACTTGCAAAGACAAATTTTGTTTAACGAAAATTCAATCGGTAAATCAAAATCATTAGAAGCTAAAAAAGTTTTAGAAAGTTTAAATCCAAATTTAAATATTATTTCATTTCATGAAAGATTAACAGATAAAAATTATAAACAAATTTTATGCGGCTCTGATTTGGTAATCGAGGGTTCGGATAATTTTGAAACAAAATTTTTAGTAAATGATGCATGTTTTCTTTTAAATATTCCTCTTTTAATTGGAGGAATATTTCAATTTGAAGGACAAATTCTTGGAATTAAATCTAGTGGACATTGTTATCGTTGTATATTCGAAAAAATTCCAGAAGGTTCAATTCCAAATTGTTCAGAAGCAGGAGTAATTGGTTCTGTTGCAGGAATAATTGGATCTCTATTAGCTACTGAATCAATAAAATTTTTACTATCGAAGGACGATAGTATATTCAGAAACCTATTAAGTATAGATTCTTTAAATTTAAATTTTAGAAAAATCCCAATCAAAAAAAATCCACATTGTATATTATGCGGTAAAAATCCCAAAATATCAGAAGTCAAACTTGAAACACAAGCACTCTGCGAGGTATAATGACATTACTTAGAAACTTTTTTATTTTCTCTCTTATTTTTTTACACTGTAAATCATCTCTTGAATCTTTAATTCGTAAAGAACCTTCATTAGTTGAAGTTAAACCATCATCAGTAAAATTTTACGAAACTATTCTTCCATCCTTAGCAAAAAAAAATATTCTACTTGTAACAAATCCTTCGGGTATTGGTTCTAACCCTGAAAAACTAATGAAACAATTTAAAGAAAAAGATGTACGAATTAAATACCTTCTTGGATTAGAACATGGATTTCTAGGACTTGAAGAAGATTTTATTTCTACACCAGTTACAATTGATCCAATTTTTAATGTACCAATTTATCACGTTTATAAACTAAAACCATCTGATTTGCAACTACTAATATCAGGGGTTGATACAATTGTATTTGATGTACAGGATATGGGTATGCGTTGTTATACTTATTTAACTGTTATCAAAAGATTAATGGATCAAATTCCAAATATTAAAACTGAACTAATTGTTTTAGATCATATAAGCCCAGGAATGGAAGTTCCAGCAGCTGGTGAAGAAATGAAATCTTCTAATGAGAATTTTGCAGGAGAGTTCCCTACTCTATTTTTTTCAGGGCATACAATAGGTGAATCAGCAATGTTTTATAATTCTGAATATTTAAAAAATAAAGTTAATTTAAAAATTATTCCTGTGGAAAATTATAAAAGAGGAATGTATTTTGAAAAAACGGGACTTGTTTGGAACACACCTTCCCCTAATTTACCAACCCTAGATTCTGCAAGAAATTATTTGTCACTAGTCCTGCTGGAAGGTGTGAACGTTTCAGTTGGTCGTGGTACCCAAGCCCCATTTATATATTTTGGTTCACCTTATTTTAAGGATCAAGAAGAGCTTGCAAATCTATTAAATTCTTCTTCTAAAGATGAATATTACTTTCAACCGATCTTTTTTAAACCATTTTTTGGCCCTTATAAAGATAAAATTTGCAGAGGATTGCGACTAACTATTGTGAATTTGAATTATAATCCGATAAAATTAGCATATACTTTGATTAAGTTAATTCATGATAAATACAAAAAAGAATTTAAATGGACAGGATGGGGTCAAACAATTACTATTGACCATTTATGGGGAACAGATCATTTTAGAAAATCAATTGAATCTGATAAAACTTATGAAGAGTTTCATCAAAAATTTGAAAAAATTGAATTGGAATATAGAGAAAAAAACAAAAAGTACAATTTGTACTAAAAGGAATTTATGAAAAAAATTATTATATTATTTTTAATTTCACTTTCTATTTTTTCAGAAAGCAAATGGAAAAGACTTTCTAAGGAAGAAAGAATAGGTGCAGAAAAAGAATTTGAAATTGAAAAAAAATCTAAAACTTTAAAAGAAAAATTTTCTTTTACAAAAGAAATCATTGTACCCTATTCTGGTTGTGGAGAAGATTTTCCAAAAATGATCGGAGAATTTCCATGTAGTTTTTTATCTGATGAACATTCAATAAAAAAAAGTGTTGAAGATGTAAACAGAGATTCTGCTGATGGAGGGAGGATTGGAATAAGAGTTTCAAAAGAAAAAAATCTACTGGGTGGAAAAGTTTTTTTAGTTGGGGATGATCCAAAAGAAGACGGTTCAAAAAATGAAGATCATCTAGAAGTTTATTATTTAAAAAATAATTATATTTCTCATTATAAATATAAAAATTATTTAGTATTATTTAAATGGGTTGGAGAAAAATCTTCAGAATCATTAATCTCCATTTTTGTAATTCGTTATGATAAAGGAAAGGTATTTTCTTCTAAAAGGATTGATTTTAAATGAAAGGCTTTCTCAGAATGATGAAACACAGTGGAATTTCTCCTGTTGAATATCGTTTTGAGTTAGCAATTTATCCCCCTTCAAAAAAAAAATCTGAAAAATTATCACCTACACTAATTCATTCTGACTATTCAATAAACAGTTTGTTAGGAAAAAAAATAAAATTAAAATTTAATGAAGAAATTCGATGTGTTGATTGTGGTAAAATTACAAAAAAAAGTTTTAACAGTGGTTCTTGTTATACTTGTTTTTCAACTCTAGCTTCTAATGATTTTTGTATTTTAAAACCAGAAAATTGCCATCATCATTTAGGAACTTGCAGAGAACCTGAATGGGGGAAATTAAATTGTTTTAAAAAACATACTGTTTATCTTGCAAATACTTCTGGTGTAAAAGTTGGAATTACAAAAGAAAATCCTGTCACAAAAAGATGGGTAGATCAGGGTGCCATGTATGCAATTCCTGTTTTAGAAGTTGAATCTAGAAGAGAAGCTGGGCTTGTTGAAATTGAATTTGCTAATTTTGTTACTGATAAAACTTCTTGGCAGAAAAATACAAGTTCTGATTCTGAAAAAATTGATTTAATTGAAAAAAAAGATGAATTACTTCGTAAAATTAATATAAGAAATATTTTATCAAATTTTAAATTGAATGATGCAAAAGAAGAAATTAATATAACTTATCCTATAAAATCTTATCCAAAAAAAAAATTGTCATATAAAGTTTCTAAAGAAAAACCAATTGAAGATATTTTAGTTGGTATAAAAGGTCAGTATTTACTTTTTGAGTCTGGTGTAATAAATCTCAGAGCTTATGAAGGCTATTATGTGGAGATTGAACTTCCATGAAATTTTTCTTGTTCAACTTATTTTTATTTTTTAGTTTAAGTAGCCAAACTTTGGACGAAATAAAAAAATTAAGAGAACAAGGAAGACTTGAAGAAGCGATTGAAATTTTACAATCAAACTCCAACCTTAATAATATTGAATCGGAAACTTTACTTGCAAGACTTTTTTTAGATAAAAATTCTTTTGAAGATGCTATTAGGATTTATAATAAGCTATGTAAAGTTTTAAATACTCACGATTGTTATAATGAATTGGCTATTTCTTATTTATCTATTGGCGAATATGAACTAGCGATTAATTCTTTGGAACAAGCAATATCTTTAAATAATAAATCAGCTATGGTATATTCCAATTTAGCTCTAGCATATTTAGTGGTGAAAAAAAATGAAAAAGCAGAAGAAGCTCATAAAATAGCAATTAAACTTTCTCCAGAAAATCCAATCGTAAAAATCAATTATGCAGTATTTTTAGTGAAACAAAAAAAAATTTCTGAAGCCAAAGGTTTACTTTCTCAAATTTTAAAAGAAAATAAATCTCTTTTTATAGCTGAACTTTATATGGGAATTGCACACTATCTTAAAGAAGAATATACCCAAAGTATGATTCATTATAATCGAGGATTATTAATTCACCCTGAATCAGCAGATTTATTTTATTATCGTTCCCTTTTATATTATAAAAAAGGTGATTATGTAAATGCTATGTTAGATTTAAAAAAAGTGGAAAAATTTTATCCAGACTATCCAAATGTTTTAGAATTAAAAAAATTAATTTCAGGAGATTCAAGATGATTCTAAAATTTTTTAAATTGATTTTTTTATTAATTTCGACTTCTATTTATTCTCAAACAGGTTTAAATTTTAAGATTACTGAATACGGCGTACTCAATTATGCAGCTGATTCAAAAAGTCAAGCTTCAGAAATTGTTTTAAAAGATAAACCTAAAATGGATAAAATTTCCGAAGTTTTAATTTTTAAAAATTTTATTCCTTTTGAACAAAAATTTTCAATTGATCCCTTAAAAAAAAATACTGTTACAGGTCTTGCTGGAGTTAGAATAGAATTCCCAGAAAATTCATTTAATTCAGAAACAAATATTGAACTCCTTCTTACTGAATATATTGATGAAATAGATTTTATTTCATCAGGTCATGGACAAATTTTTTATAATAAATATGGTTCTGAACAATTGATGTTGTCTGGAGGAATGTTTAAAATTAAATTTCAAAAAGATGGAAAAGAAATTAGTTTAGAAAAAGGAAAATATATCGAAATTCAATTTCCAGATTATTTTCCAAAAGAAAATTTTGGTTTATTCTATTTTGAGGATGGAGTTTGGAATTTAAAATCATCTTTATCAAAATCAGAAAAAAGTTTAATTTCTGAATCAGCCAGTTTTGAAAAAAAAAGTATTATTGGAGTAAGGCTTGCTAAAGTTGATAAATCTGGTCTTTGGAATTTTGCAAGCACAGAAGTTACAAATAATTCTATTTCAGTAAAAAAAGATTCTCCTAATTTTATCGCAATTTTGATTCCAAGAAACGGGAGGGGCTTTGTCCTCAAAGAAATAAAAGAGATTAGTTTTTCTCTTCCTGCTTATAAAAATTCAAGTTTAGATTTATTATTAGTTAAAGATGATTCTTATGTTGTTCAAACTTTTCAATCAGCAGATAAAACTTTTAATGATAAAAATCCTGAAGGAAATAATAATACCAGACAAGAAATAATAATTAATGGAGATTGGAAAAAACTATCAAATACTGATTTAAAAGATAAACAACTTCTAAGACAAAAACTTGGATTTCCAGTATATTCAGCTTATATATCTTATAAAAAACAATAATCACTTTACTTTTTTTTTAGCAAATTAAAATAAGAGTGTGAATTGGTTAAATAAATTATTTGAAGAACAATTAAAATCTCATGGACTGATTGAATTCGCAGAAAAAAATAAAGAAGTATTTAAAAAAATTTCCCAAACCTATTCCGAACTAGAAACAAAAAATTCTGAGTTTGAAAAATTGACTAAAGAGCTCAATCAAAAAAATAAAAATCTTATCGGACTAATTGAAGAATTAAACTATATTGCTTACCATGATACTTTAACAGGACTTTTTAATAGAGTTTATTTTATTAATGAATTAGATAAAACAATTGAATCTTCAGAAAAATTATTTTCTATTATTTATTTGGATATAGATAGATTCAAATTTATAAATGAAGGTTTAGGTCACACAATTGGTGACAAATTAATCGAAAAAGTTGCTATTAGATTAAAACAATTTCAATCAGATAATATTCAGATAGCTAGATTAAATGGTGATGTTTTTGTTATTTTACTTAAGAACTTAAATTCTAAAGAAGAAATCGATTATTTTTTAGATCTTATTCAAAAAGAATTTAAGCCTTCGTTTAAAGTTGATTACAATGAAATTTTTTTAACAATAAGCATCGGTGTTTCAACTAGTAATGAAAAATATAGAACACCAGCTGATATGATGAGAGACTCTGATACAGCTTTATTTTATGCCAAAAAAAAAGGACGAGCAAGAGCTGAATATTTTAATTCTTATATGAATTCAAATGCAATAAGTCTTGTAGAAATGGAAATTGATTTAAGGCATGCTATTGAAAAAAATGAGTTTAGATTATATTATCAACCTATATTAGAAATTAAATCAAATTCCATTAAAGGTTTCGAAGCTTTAATTCGATGGGAACATCCAAATAAAGGATTTATTTCTCCAGCACAATTTATTCCAATTGCTGAAGAAACAGGTATTATTAATTATATTGGTGAATGGGTAATTAAAGAAGCGATCAAAACATGCAAAAACTTAGAATCCTATAATAAAAGTTTTTTTGTATCTGTAAATCTTTCATTTGCTCAATTTAGAGAAAAAAATATTCCAGAAACAGTTTATTCTGCATTAAAAGAATCAAACTTAAATCCAAATTTATTATATTTAGAATTAACAGAAAGTATCATTATGGATAATATACTTCATGGACTTGAAACATTAGCTTCTCTTAGAGAACTTGGAGTTTTTCTTTCTATAGATGATTTTGGAACTGGATACTCTTCTTTGAGTTATTTAAAAAAATTTCCTGTAAATAATCTAAAAATAGATCAATCCTTTGTTAGAGATTCAGAAAAAAATATTCAAGACAAAGAAATTATCAAAGCAATAATTACTCTTGCTCATTCTCTAGGACTAACTGTAACTGCTGAAGGTGTTGAAAATGAAGAACAGTTGAAGTTATTAAATGATGCAGGCTGTGATAGAGCACAAGGATTTTTTATTTCTAAAGCAATACCTTTTGAAAAGTTAGATAAATTTATTTCTGAATACAAATAAAAATTACACTTTACTTTTTGAATTACTATTTAGTATTTTAATCTATGATCAAAACTAACTATTATTCGTCTAACATTGATTTGATGAACCATTTTAAAAAATTCATCAATTGGAAAGAAATTATAGAATCATATGAAGATAATTTTTCTGACTTTTTAGAATATCAAGAATCTGGTAACGATAAACTATCAAACGCACCCAGTAATTTAGAAGAGGCAATTTCTTATTATGAATCAATTTTAGATTCTGCTGGTGATATTTGTGGAAATATAGTTTCAGAAAATGTTTCTACAATGGATAAAATTGGTGCAAGATATGAAAATGGAAAAGTTACTCTTCCAAAAGAATTAGTTTCATCTTATAATAAAATGAAAGAAGCAGGTTTAATACCCTATGGTATTCAAAGAAAATATGGAGGACTAGGTGTACCATTTGTTGTAAGAGCTTTGTTAGGTGAAATCTTATATCGAGTTGATACGAGTTTTGCTATTGCTGTTGGTTGTGCAAACTTAGCAGAAATTTTAGAAAGATCTGCTTCTGAAGAAATGAAAAACGAATGGATTCCAAAATTAGCAAATGCTGAATATGTTTGTTCCATGGGACTCACTGAGCCAAATTACGGATCAGATTTACCAAATATAACAACAAAAGCTACTGAGGATTCTAGCGGCAAATGGGTGTTAAATGGAACGAAAAGATTTATTACCCAAGCCTCAGGAGTAGGAGATATTCCATCAATAATTTTAACATTAGCTAGAACAGGAGGTGCTGGAGCAAGAGGTTTATCATTTTTTTTAGTTCAATCAAAAGATGTTCAAATTGCAGGAATTGAAAAAAAACTTGGACTTCATGCATCTCCAACTTGTGAAGTAGTTTTAGAAAATACTCCGGGACTTTTAATTGGAGAAAAAGGTTTTGGTTTAATTAAATATACAATGAATATGTTAAATGGTGCAAGAATGGGAATCGCTTCTCAAGGTGTGGGAATGGCTCAAGCTGCTTTAGAAGAAGCAAAAATTTTTGCAAAATCTAGAATCCAATTTGGTAAACCCATTTCAGAAATTCCAGCAATTAAATCCATGTTAAGAAAAATCGAAAGAGAAATTATCGCAATGAGACTTTTAATGATAGAAGGTGGAAGAGCGGTTGACTTATATTATTGGAGAGGAGAACAACTTAAAAAAAAAGGAATGAATGAAAAAGATATTTCTAAAGATGAAAAAATAAAATATTTTCAAAAACTAGCTGATTTCCTAACACCTACTTCTAAATTTTATTGTGCTGAAATGGCTAATGAAGTAATATATGATGCTCTTCAAGTTCATGGAGGTTCTGGTTTTACTGAAGATTATGATATTTCTAGAATTTATCGTGATGCTAGAATTACTACAATTTATGATGGGACTAGTCAAATTCAAGTGATGGCTGCTATTGGAACAATTATTACTGGAATGAATGAAAACGGACAATTAAGAAAATTTTTAGATGATTTGATTTTAGAATTTAATCCAACATCTCTACTTAAAAAAATTTACGAAGAATTTAAAATAATTGTACCGATTTTTAAATCTATTGAACCAACCCAAATAAGAGAGTCTTTTAACAAAGATTTAGTTGAAACAACTGCAAGAATAATATGTTCAATACTATTTGAAAAAACATCTAATCTTTTGGAGGGTGTTGAAAAATCAGAAAGATTAAGCCAAGCAAAAGAATATGAATTAGACACAATAGCTCTACTATATGGAAATAAAGAAAAATGGAAATTGATAATAGAATAAAATTATTTTAAATCATATCTTTCAATTGATTCAGAAACATTTTTTGTATTTTGAGATAAATTTTCTATTAAAATTTTAATTTTATCAGATTTTAGATTTACAATTTTTGATTCTGATAAAATTTTTTCTATTTCTGTAGAAATACTATTAACTGTCATTCTTTGAAGCTCTAAATCTTCATTTAAATTTTTTGAAATTTTTTGAAAATCTATTAATCTTTCTGAAATATCAATTATTGAAATCTCTTGATCTTTCATTAAATTTTTAAATTCTAAAGTATTATTTTCTGAAGTAGAAATATTTTTTTGTAAATTCAAAAATAATTTTTTTACTTCATTTGTTGAACTTATAGCTTTTATAATTGTTTGATTTGTATTTGAAACTGAGATGTCTATTTCTTTGAGTTGGTTCATTGAAGCTTCTGCTAGTCTGGAAATATTTTCAGCAACTATCGAAAAACCAGCACCTGCTGATCCTGCTCTTGCAGCTTCAATAGAAGCATTTAATGCTAAAAGATTTGTTTCTTTTGAAATACTTTGAATTAAAGAAGTTACTGTAGAAATTTTTTTAAAAGCTATATTGGCTCCTTCTACAGATTCGATTAATAAATCAATAAATTTTTGACCATTTATTATATTAGTATTAGAATTTGAATTATTTTCAGAAAGCAAATTTAATGAATTTTTATTTGTTTCTTTTGCAATAATCAAAAATTCAATTCGATCAGAAATTAATTTAATATTTAATAAAATATTTCTAATAAGTTGTTCTGTATTATTTGAAGTGTTAACCAAAGTTTTTAATGAATCCATTTCACTTTCAACAGACTTATTTAAACTTTTTGAAATTTCTTGGTATTCAACTGAATAAGAATTTAATTCTTTAGATGTTTCTGAACTAGTAAAGATATTCTTTTTTAATAAATTTAGTAATGAAGAAATATTATCTGCCATTTTATTTATTGAAACTTGAAGAAGGCTAAATTCATCTTTTCCTGTAATTTCTGTTCTAATACTTAAATTGCCTTTTGCGATTTCATCAACAATATTTTTTGAATATTCTATTGGTTCGTGAATACTTTTAAAAGTTAAAAAATTTAATAACAAGCTGTAAAAAATTCCAAATGATAAAATTATAAAAGTAACCCAAAAACTTTTTCCAATAATTAAATTTTTATTTTCTTCTGAAAGACTAGATGCCTCTTTAACAATTTGGTCTAAAAGATCAGTTAACTTTCTATCAATACCTTTCACTAATTTATCTGCTGTTTTGCTGGAGACTAAATGATTTTTTGGATCATATATATCTATCCCTTTTAAGTATTTGTTTTCAACTGAAGACTTTTCTTGAAAAACTATTTCTATTTTATTATTTAAAATTTGATTACCAAGTTTATTATTTTGGAGTTTATTTATTAATTCAGTAAATCTAGCAGACTCTTTAAAAAAACTAGTCTTGTATTTTTCAAATTCAGTTTCTCCACGAATTAATATATTTTTCCACTCTTGAATTTGAATTTTAAAAACAACTTGAGCTTCTCTAGAATTATCAACAATTTGACTAAACTTAGCACTTTCTTGTTTTAATAAATATAAAAAAATTAAATTAGTAGCACCAAGAGAAATAAAAGTGATAAGATTAATTATCATTAAAGTAAATAATCTTTTTTTTATACTAAATTTTTGAAGAGTTTTTATAAATAACATGAACTGATGCTTTTATTCCTAACTAAATTTTTATATTTTGAAATTTTACATATTGGTAAATAGAATAATATTAATTTTTGATATAAAAAACAGAACCAAAAACAACATCTTAATTATTTCTGTTTCATTACAAATGTCAACATTAAATAAAAAAATAATATGACATTTGAATTACGTTTATATACTTGCTGCCAAAAGTGATTACCCATTACTTTTTGTAGCTTTAATGTCCCGATTGAATTTTGATTTTTAAAATAGGTTATTATTATTGTCAACCAGTATAAGTAATTCATTATTTACAAATTGATTTTTAAAAATACTAAGAGAAAAGGATTGAAGTGGTGCGAAGCAGTCAATCAACTTTAAAAATTAACCTATTGTTGATTGACCGAAGCCACGAAAAGCCTGATTTTTTTCCAACTAAAAATAATCTTAAGGAATATCAATGTTAGGTGGAAAAAAATTCTCCATTAAAAAAAATTTATTCTAACTTTTTATAAAATGAATTGTATGTTGATAATCCTAAAACTTTTTTTGTTTCAGAATCATACGCAAACTCATATGCCCCTTTACCACCCGGACCACTTGTAACATTGATAGTATAAAATGGAATTGAGAATTTTGACTTTCCAGAAAAATCAAAATAAACTTTTTCATCTTTCACTGAAACTTTTAATTTTGCTTTTGTTAATGGACTTTCATAGTCACCTGCATATTGACTCATTAAATCTAAATTTGGAAAAGTATCTTTAGTTCTATGAATTAAAATTTTTTCACCAACTATTGCTGATGCAAGTTCACCGAGTTTATGTTGCATCAAAATTAATTGTGACATTAAATTATCATCATATTCTGGAGGGTTTGATAAATAAAAAACCGCAATATCATATTTTGGAAACATTTGAATCCAAGCTGCAGTGAAATTAGCACCTCCAATATGAAAAAAAGTTGTTACTCCCTCTTCATCCCTCTCTGTTCTCCAACCTAAACCACAATATTTTTTTGTTGGAGAGAAATTAGGAATTTTAGTAACATACTCAAGCATCAAGTTTACAGTTGAAGCTTTTAAAATTTTTTGTTCTTCAAAATTTTTTCCTTCACCTAACCACATAGTTGCATATCTTGAAATATCATGTAAGTTCGTTTGTATACCTCCAGCACCAGTTACAGTAGGAGCTGCTATTGAATATTTCATTCCTAAAGGAAAAAATAATTCTTCTTCAAGAATTTGTTTTAATGGTTTACCATGAACTTTTTGTAAAATTTCTCCAAGCAATTGAAATCCATGATTGGAATAACGATAATGAAAACCAGTTGGATAAATTTGTTCTGAAATATTATAACTAAGTCCAGTTTCAGATCTAGGATATGATTTTCCATTTTCATAATATCTTAGATCTGGAAGTCCTGAAGAATGGGATAATAAATTTTTTATCAAAATTGGTTTAGATTGTAAAATTTCATTTTCTAATTTTAATTTTGGGAAATATTTTGTAACAGGATCGTTCAAACTGATTAAACCTTTTTCAATTGTTCTCATCACCAATGTTGCCGTAAAAGTTTTTGTGAGTGAGCCTGTACTATAATTTGTTTGGTCATTTGCAGCAATTTTATAGGAATATATTAAATCTTTTCCTCTAATAATTCCGGTTACAATTGTTGGAAAAACTTTTTTTTGGTGATTCGAATTTAACCAAGCTTCGTAATTATTTTTTAATTGATTTACTTTTACTTCATCTGCAGGGTAATTTTTTTTTAAAAAATATGATTTATAATTTTCTTTTTCAGAATCACCATTACAATATAAAATTAATTGAATTAGACCCAATTTAAAAATAAAATTAAATATCTTTAAAAAAATTCTCAATATTGGTGTTGAATTATTTTTTTTTATCATTAAAGAATCAAAAAAATATTTTACTTAAATTGTAAAACTAATTTATTTTTTAAAAACTTTTAGTCTAAAATTTATGTATGATTGTATAATAATTGGTTCAGGGTATGGAGGTTTAAGTATTGCAGCTTTACTTCAAAAAAAAGGTTTAAAAACATTAATTTTAGAATCTCATAGTTTGATTGGAGGTTGTGCTTCTTATTATAAAAGAAATGGATTTTTATTTGATGTTGGAGCAACAACTTTTAGTGGAGTTAGAGAAAATGAACCAATTGGTATAATTAGCAAAGAACTAGAAATCAAACCAAATTTTAAAAAACTAGAAATCGGCATGAAAATCTACCAAGAAGATAAAATTATTAATCGATTTGCAGACAGAGAAAAATGGTTGTTTGAAATTGAATCACATTTTCCTGAAAAAAACATGCTACTATTTTGGAAAAAAATTTTTAAATTAAATGATAAAGCTTGGAGTTTTATTTCTGAAAATAAATTTCTTCCACCAAGAAATTTACTGGATTTCATTCGACTAATTAAATTAAATAATTTTCAAAAATTAGACTTACTTCCAAATTTGTTTTATTCAGTTTCAGATTATTTAAAATCTTATAAAATTAATTCTATTCAATTCATAAATTTTTTAAATGAACAACTTTTAATTACTACTCAGTCAAAATCAGACATTGCTCCAATGCTCACATCATCAATGGGACTTTCTTATCCGTCTGAAACTTATTACCCTATTGGAGGAATGTATAAATTTGGAGAACAAATTTTAAATAAGTTTAAAGAACTGGGTGGAGAGATTTTATTTAAAAAAGAAGTAAATTTTTTAGAAGAAACAAATTTTGGATTTAAAGTATCAACTAAATCAAAAGAAGAATTTAATACAAAAAAGATTTTTTCTAATCTACCTATATGGAATATGAAAAATTTAACTAAGAATAAGTTAAAAAAATATTTTTCAATTTATTCAAATAAATATTTTGAAGCTCCTGGTGCATTTGTTATCAATTTGACTTTTAAAAAAGAGTTAGACCTAGATACAAATTATTTTCAAGTCCATATTCCAAATATGCCTTATACTGAAGCAGGTGCTGTTTTTATAACCATTTCAGACAAAGAAGATTTAGAAAGAGCACCAAATGGTTTTCATACTTTAACACTATCAACTCACACAAATACTTCTGAATGGTTTGGACTAGATAATGAAAATTATAAAGAAAAGAAATTTATTTTACAAAATTTTATTTTGGATTTTTTAAAAAAGAATATTCCTCAATTTAAAGATGTTCAATTTGAAAATATACTATCAGCGACACCAAAAACATATTTGAAATATACAAAAAGGGAAGACGGAAAAGTTGGTGGAATTCCACATTCAATTTATAAAAATCTTTTGTTTCTTCCATCAAACACTACTCCAAATAAAAATTTATTTTTAGTAGGTGATACAGTTTTTCCTGGTCAAGGAACTCCTGCTGTAATTTTATCTAGCTTAAATGCTTTTAATAGATTTATAAATTAAGCCATACTTTTGCTTCTATTTCATTTTCAAAAAAAGAAAGTTTTTCATTTAAACCATTTTTACTTTCCATTTTTTTTAAAGATAAATTAGCAAGCTCAGATTTTGAAACTATTCTAGCATCTTTTCTAATCCCAAGTTTTAAAGCAAACTCTTGAGCTCTGGATAATTCAATTCCTAAATCTTGGCTAATCATTTCAGCTTCTGACATATCAGAAATTACAGAGATATTTGGTTTTAATTTTTCCAACATTTCAATTTGAATATCCACAAATTCTTTCATATCGTTTTTAGTTAGTTTCCCTTTTTTTATTTTAACATGATAAATATTTTTTACCACATCTACTTCGATTTTGTATTTTGAAGTTTCTCTTATCATCACTAGCTCCTTAGTATTTATTAAATAGACTTTAAAAAATTTAAAAAAGTTATACAAATGTATAATTTTTTTATACAATTGTATAATTTTTTTTTAAAATTAAAATAAATTAAACAGTTGATTAATTTTTAAACTTATTCACTTTAAATTTTATGAAAGTAAATTCTAGAGATAGAATCTTGGAAATTGCTAAAGAAGAGTTTGCAAAAAATGGATATGAAAATGCTTCATTAAGGGAAATTTGTAAAAAAGCTGAAGCAAATTTAGGTTTAATTAAATATTATTTTAAGTCAAAAAAAGGTTTGTACTTAGAATTAATACAAAACTTTATGTTAGAAAAAGAAAAAAATTTTACCTTAATTAAAAAAAATTCAATAAAAGAAAATCCATCTAAGTCACTTCATACATTTATTAAAAATATTTTATATAGTTTTAATCCAGATGGATCTGATAATTGGTTTCAATTATTAATTCAACATGAATTATTAAATCCTTCAAGTAATTTAGAGAAATTTTTTTTAAAAAAATTTCACACTGATTTGGAAGAACTGGAATTAGTTTTTAAAGAAATCACAGGTTCTAAAGATAAATTATTATTAAAAAAATTAGCAGAAATTACTATTGCACAATGTTTTTTTTATGCCAGTGGAAATCATTTCTTTTTAAAAATCCATGATAGAAAAAATTTTAAAGTAGATTATTATGAGTCTCTAGTCGAAATTATTTATAACCAAACTTTATATGGTGTTGAATTTTATAAAGAAAAATGAAAAAAGTTTTTAAATACAAAGAACCCTACTCTGCTTTTGCAAATATTTATAATCATGTAATGGGTCATGTTGATTATAAAAAATGGGCAAAGTTTATTTACAAAACGATTGAGTATCAAAATCCTCTTAATACCTTAGATATTGCTTGTGGAACGGGATCTTTATTCCAATTTTATCCTTCTTATTTAAAAAAAATAGGAATTGATTCTTCTGAAGATATGATCGAAGTAGCAAAAATTGAAGTCATCGACTCTAAATTTTATGTTCAGAACATGAAAGAAATTACTCTAAATGAAAAATTTGATTTTGTCACTTGCAATCATGATTCTATTAATTATCTTTTAACAGAAGAAGAATTAGAACAACATTTTTTTTCAGTAAAAAAAGTCTTAAAACAAGAATCAATTTATTTTTTTGATATTAGCAGTGAAGAAAATATTTTATTAAATTTTGATAAAAAAATTTTTACTGATACAATAGATCATACTTTTTTACTTTGGGAAAATGAATATGACAAAAATAAAAGAGAAATTTATTCAAAATTATTTTTCTCTATCAATACGGATTCTGGTTTATTAGAGTATAGAGAATCACATCAACAAAAATGTTACAGAATTAATGATATAGAAAAAGTTCTTGAAAAAACAGGTTTTAAAATTTTAGCAATTGGATCTGATTACAATTTGTGGAAACAAAAAAAAGATTCTTCTTTAATTAATTTTATGGTGAAACTCAAATAAATATATCTATCATATTTTGGGAATGTTTTTCCTTTTTTTAAAAAGAATTTATGAATTATTTGGATCACAAAACTTAAATTTGATAACTATCCTGTTTTTTTTTCTTAAAAAATTCAACACTAATAATGAAATGGAAAACCGTCAACACCTGTTTGAATTAGATTGTTTTATTCAAATGCCTTATTACTTTATTAATAATTTAATCAAGAAATTTACAAGGCTTATAAAAATTGAACAAAAAAATTTTAATTTTTATTTAAAAATATATTAAATGATATTTCTACTTTTGAAAGCTTTCTTCTACTCTTAAACTTTTCTTTATTATTTTAGTTGTAATTTTTCTTTAGAATAGAAATCAATAAATAGCTCAATGAGTAAGGTAAAATAAAAAAAATAATAACTTTAAATCATTTTTTTTTAGTGAATTTGAATAGAATACTAAAAACAATTGCCATAAAATTGTGTTATAATTTCATATATTTTAGACAAAAGAATTTTTTGCGATAGTGATGCGTAGTGCCGAAGGGTCTTTGCTTGCAAAGACCGAAGCGTTAGCGAAGCACAAAGCAGCACGGGTCTCGAAGAGACATCGCCATAATATTTAGGAGAAATAGGATGATAGATTTTAAAAATAAATCAGTGATTATTACTGGATCAGCTCGTGGTATTGGAAAAGCAATTGCTATGAAATTTGCTGAACTTGGTGGTAAAATTGTAATTACTGATATGAATGAAGAAGCTACTAAAGCTACTGCTGAAGAATTAAAGTCAAAAGGTTTTACTGCTATTGCTGTACCTTGTAATGTAACTAATGATGAACAAGCTCTTGCATTAATCGAGACAACCCAAAAAGAATTTGGTTCAGTTGATGTTTTAATTAATAACGCTGGAATCACTAAAGATGGACTTCTAATGAGAATGAAAAAAGAACAATGGGATGCAGTGATTAATGTAAATTTAAATGGAGTATTTAATACCACTCAAGCTGCAATTAAATATATGATGAAACAAAAATCAGGTTCTATCATCAATTTAACTTCTATTGTCGGAATTTATGGTAATGCTGGACAAACAAATTATTCTGCTTCAAAAGCTGGTGTAATTGGTTTTACAAAATCTTGTGCAATGGAATTTGCTTCTCGCGGAATTAGAGTAAACGCAATTGCTCCTGGGTTTATCGAAACTGATATGACCGCTGCTATTCCTGAAAACATCAAAGAAGGAATGACTAAAGCAATTTATTTAGGTAGAACTGGTCAACCTTCTGACATCGCAAACGCTGCTGCGTTTCTTGCTTCAGATGCTGCTTCTTATATCACAGGCATCACGCTCGAAGTTTCTGGTGGTGGTTTTAAAACTGGTGGGGGACACTAAGACCTAACCCCAATTTTCACAAGTCGAAAAATTTGATTTACAAATTTCCCCTTCCCTATTATGGAAGGGGCTAAATTAAAACTTTTTTCAAAACAAAAAAGCTTGGGTTTGGTGGGCGAATTTTTGCTTCGCAAAAAACACGCTCTCCTTTCTGGTCAAAAAATTTCCTTTTGGAAATTTTTTGACCTCAAGTCGATCGTTTTCGCTAGTATTGGGGATAATGGAAGTTTTGTGGAAAATTTTAGGCATTAGAATCTTTAAGAAAACAGTTCAATATTTTTCAAAAGAGTTTATTCTAAAATTTGACAGTATTGAATTAATATTATTCAAAAAATAAATAGACTTCCTATTTTCAAAAGCATATTAAATATGCTGAAGTTTCAAGATTCGCTAAAAAAATTTATTCTTTCAAAAGAAAAAAACATTTCTGTTGGTGCTAGTAAAGAAAATAGAAAACCAGTTTTAGAAGCATCAATATCTAATTTTCAAACTGAATTATTCCCTTGCAAAAAAATTTTACTAATTCAACTACACTAATTTAAAAAAAATACTTTAAAAAAATTCAATGAAAAAATAGAATTCTTTTGAAAGATAATTTATGAAAGATTTAGAAACTATAAAATCAGAACTAGCCCAAGAAATAAATTTTATACAATCAGAATATAAAATTAAAGAGCTTGGAATTTTTGGTTCTTATGCAAGAAATGAACAAAAAGAAAATTCTGATTTAGATATTTTAATTGACTATGTTCCAAACTTTAGCCCTTCTTTAATTAAATTTTTATCACTAGAAAATTATCTTTCAGATAAATTGGGAATTAAGGTAGATTTGGTAATGAAAAATGGACTTAGAAAAGAACTAAAACCTTATATTCTGGGGGATATTGAATTTATATGAGTCGTGAATACAAGTTATATATTCATGACATACTTAACTCAATTGACTATATATTGTCTTATATAGAAGGAATGGATTTAAATACATTCAAAGATGACAATAAAACTATCGATGCTGTAATTAGGAATTTTGAAATTATCGGTGAAGCAATAAAAAATATACCATTAGTAATTCGAGAGAAATACCCATTCATTCCTTTTAGAGAAATCGCAGGGATGAGAGATAAATTAATTCATGAATATTTTGGTGTAGATTTATCAGTAATTTGGGAAACAATTAAAAATGATTTACCCGAACTAAAATTTATGATGAGTGAAATATTAAATAAAGAGTGATCAGAAAAAATTAGTAATAAAATAATTCAGTGAATCAAATTGAAATCTAACTTTCTTAACAAATCTAAAAAATCCTCACGAAACTTGTTTCTAAAAAATTACTCGAAATCATTTGACCAACTAAAAAACTTAGTTCAGAGTCATGTTAATCCTAAAACTTTGTTCTGAATTTAATAATCATAAAATTGAATATGCAATTGCAGGCGGTTATGCAGTTTCACTTCATGGAGCCATTAGAGGAACTATTGTTATTGATATAATTTTAAATCTAGAAGAAAATAATTTTTTAAATGCAATAAAAATTCTTTATGAATTTGGTTTTGTTTCAAAGATCCCTCTAGAAGCTATTGAATTAGTTCGTAAAAAAGATTTTTTAATTCAAGAAAAAAATTTGATTGCTTATTCTTTTTATAACCCATTAAATCCTCTAGAAGTTGTAGATATTTTGATTCATAAAGATTTAAAAGATTTGGAATATATTCAAATCATCAAATCTGTTCATACTTTAAATTTGATTTCCAAAAAAGATTTAATTCAAATGAAAAAAGAGTCAGCAAGACCTCAAGATTTAGAAGATGTGAAGGAATTAGAATCTTTATGAAAACTGTTCAATATTTTTCAAAAGAATACTTAGAAGAATGCAAAAAAATATATCTAATGGAAATTTTAAAATTTTTAGATGATTTTAGAATTTTATTTGGAAAAGAAAATCTAAATTATTTAAAATCACAAGAAGAGAAATTTACAGATGAGTTTTTAAAAGAGTTTAAAGAGTTATGAAACATAAATTCGTTTTAAAAAAATTTGCAAGTGGTATGCACTATATTCAATTCGAAGAAGAAATTATTTTGGAATTTCTAAAAAAAAATCAAAAAAGATTAATTTGCAAAATAAATGAAGAAATCGAAATTCATTCAGCCATAATGAAAAAAAAAGAAGGAGGATATTACATTAATATTGGTTCTAAAGTTTGTAAAAAATTAAATCTAGTAGAAGGTTCAAAATTAACTGTTTCATTTTCAGAAGACAACACGATTTATCAATTTGAAATGCCAATTGAATTACAAAAGGTTTTAGATACAGATTCAGAAGCGAATAAAATTTTTCATTCTTTAACCAAAGGAAATCAAAGAAGTTTAATTTACTTAGTAGTTCAAGCAAAATCTTCATCAAAGAAAAATGAAAGATCAATAAGAATTGTTGCTAAAATAAAAAAAGGAATCACTTCAGCTAAATTAATTTTGTAATTTTTTGTATCTTATTTTAAGTAATAATCTCTTAAATTTTTTTCAATTTCATAAAACATTGGTTGTAAATTTTTTAAAGTATAATCTTTATTTTTTGGTAGAGTTTCTTCTTCAGTGTTTGATAAACTCCAAAAAAAAGGAATTGATACTAATGTAGTTAAAGCTAAACCAATTTTAATAGTTGTAGTATTTATTTCTAAAGTTGGACTAAATAAATTTGAAATTAAATAACCAACTAATGAAAAATAAGCAATTCTAATTTTACTTTTTTTTTCGTATTCTTTATTAAATTCAAAAAAGTTCAAAGTAATTTTATTAAAATTTTGAATTTGGATTTCATCGTTAATTTTAAGAATATAACTGTATTTGAATGAATGAATATTAAAATAAGAATAATCAATTTTTAAATCTAATTTTTCTATTTTTGGATTATTAGTTTTTTTTATAATTTCGACAATTTTTTCCTTAATTAATTCATCAAGGATTGGTCTAGTTTCATCTAAATATCTAATTTGTTTTTTTTGATTTAATTGTTCAAAATTGATATTTATAATTAGTTTTTGAACTGAATTATTGAACTTATTATTTTGAATTTTTTCTAATTTTTTAGTTTTAATTGAATCAGACTGACAATTAAGAAGTAATAATAAAATGATAAAAAAAAGTTTCATTATTATTTGAAAATTCTTATTTTCTTTCATAAAATTTATTCTTTATTTACTTGATTTTCATTCTATAAATTATTTCTTAAATTTAATGAAATCTATTCTTATCTTTTTTATTCTTTTTTCGATTTTTTCCGAAACAAAACCTTCTAAAGAAATTTTTACTTATTATGATAATTTGAAATTTGTTGAAAGTCCAGACAAGTCAACAGCTACAAATATTCCTAAAGCTTTTATTCCTGAGAATTCTATCTTAAATCAATTTTTTGAATTAGATATTTTTTCAACTGAAGGAGGATTGTTTTTAACTTCAGAAAATAATTTTGATACTCTTGAAAAGTTTTATGAAGAAAGTTTTAAGTCTAACGATTGGAAAATTTTTAGAAAAGATAAAAATGAAAAACTACTTTTGTATCAAGTTGAAAATGGTTCCAAAAGAATTTATTCAATTTTGATTCGTAAAAATGATTCTTTATCAAAAATAAAAATTTTCTATAAACGTGCAAGATAATGGATAAAAAGAAACTAATTTTATTAGCAGCAATTTTAGTTTTATTGTTTATTGATATTAGTTTTAGTTTTTATGTTTACCAACCTTATTTTTGGTCAGGTTTTATTGCATTAATTTTATACATTGGTTCTAGAGATTATTATTTAAATTTCAGAAGCAAACTTCCTGAAAAAATAAAAAACTATTCAGCAGTATTTATGATTCTTCTTGTTCTAATCATCATTGTTATACCTTTAATTTTTATTGTTAGAACTTTACTTGATGAAATGATTTCTCTTTTATTTGTTTTAAAAGTAAATTTAAGTGAAGACAGAATCATTCCCACCATCATGAGCATTCAATTAGTCACAGATTATTTTACAGATTCTGAATTTTTCTGGGTTCAACTTCCAAATATGTATTTAGAAATTGTAAAATCTTATGGAGATGTTCTAAATGTGGATTCACTTTATGGAATTCTAAGCAATACAACTTCTTTTGTTTTGGGTGGTTTAAAAATCCCACTTAGCATGTTTGTAAATATTTGTTTTTCATTTATGTTACTTTTTTTCTTATACAAAGACGGTCATAAAATTGAAGACTTTATGATGAAACAACTTCCATTTTCAGAATCTATTGAAAAAGAAATTGGACAAAAAATTTCTGAAGCTGTTAAAGCGGTTTTAAAAGGAAATATTTTAATTTCATTTTTACAAGGTTTGTTTGCTGGTCTTTTATTATTTTTTGTGGGAATCCCAAATCCAATTTTGTATGGGAGTATTGCTTCGTTTTTTTCATTAATCCCCATAATTGGCACAATGGTTGTTTGGTTACCAGCAGGACTATATATAGCTTTTTTTGAAGAAAATTTAATTTTAGCAATTATTTATATGGTTCTCTCTTTTTCAGCATATTTAGTTTTAGAAAATTTAATTAAACCGGGACTTCTTGACAAAAAATTAAAAGTGCATCCATTTTTATTATTTTTATCACTACTTGGTGGAATTCAAGAATTTGGAATTATTGGTTTAGTAGTTGGACCAATTGCTGTTACTATTTTAGTTATCATCTGGGATTTTTGGGTCTATTATAAAAATTCAGATTTAAAGAGTTAAACTTGCCAGAACCAAATAAACCTTTTTCAGTTAGTGAACTTACAAAAACAATTAAATCCATTTTATCTGAAAATTCCTCTTTAAAAAATATTTGGGTGAGAGGAGAAATTTCTTCTTTATCAACAAACTCTAGCGGTCATATATATTTTGGTCTAAAAGATGCTGGTTCTAAAATTCAATGTGCTTATTTTTATTTTCAAAATAGAAATTACACTGGAAAAAAATTAACTGATGGAATGGAAGTTCAAATCCAAGGCTCTATCAATGTATATGAACCTGGTGGTTATTATAATTTTGTAGTTTCAAAAGTAGAAGAGCTTGGCCGCGGTGATATATTTTATCAAATTGAAGAGCTGAAAAAAAAGTTAGACAAACTCGGAATTTTTGATGAGTCTAACAAAAAACCAATTCCTAAATTTATAAAAACTCTTGGTATTGCAACATCAAGTACTGGAGCTGCAGTAGAAGATATAATTCGCATCGCAAAAGAAAGATACCCAAATTTGAATATTCTAATTTCTCCTTGTCAAGTTCAAGGAGAGCTTGCACCAAATAGTATTGTTCGTGCAATCGAAGAATTAAACAATCCAATTTGGGAAGTTGATGTTATAATTGCAGGTCGTGGTGGTGGAAGTTACGAAGACCTCATGGCATTTAACGACGAAAAAGTGGTGATGGCTTTTTACAATTCAATGCTTCCAATTATTTCAGCAGTTGGTCATCAAGTAGATAATTTAATCACAGACCTAGCTGCAGATCTCAGAGCCCCTACTCCCACTGCAGCAGCTGAAATTGCAGTTCCAGA
Organism: Leptospirales bacterium; assembly: GCA_013297885.1. Lineage (GTDB taxonomy): Bacteria > Spirochaetota > Leptospiria > Leptospirales > Leptospiraceae > UBA2033. The sequence continues at coordinate 204,201 of JAAFIR010000002.1, forward strand.
ACTTTCAGAAGCTTCTGAATATCTTGATGATTTGGAATACCGTTTGGATTTGGCATTAAAAAATTTAAAAGACAAGTCCAAAGAAAAACTAAAATCTATTTTAAACAAAAGAATTTTTAACGAGCCAATTTTGATTTTAGCAGATAGAAGTATGAGAGTTGATGAAACTTTGAATAAAATTTTTCTTCTTGGTAAAAATAATTTTTCCTCAAAAAAAAATCTATTAACAAAATATGAAGTAATGAATTTATATATCAAAGCATTAATTGAAAAAAAACGAAAAAAATTTGAACTTGGTAACGAAAGAGTTTTAAATTTTTCTCCCCTTGAAACATTAAAACGTGGCTATTCAGTTCTAAGAAACAAAAATAAAGAAGTTATCACAAGTCTAGAACAAGTGAAAAAAGGTGAAAAATTAGAAATCATTTTAAAAGACGAAAAAAAATTAAATGTAATTGTGGGAGAATAATATGCCAGCAAAAGAAAAATTAATTTCATTTGAAGACGCTTTGCAAGAGCTAGAACAAATTGCTGAAAAATTAGAAAGAGGACAATTAAGTCTAGAAGATTCAATTTTAGCTTATGAAAGAGGTATGGAATTAAAAAAAATTTGCTCTGATAGATTAAATGAAGCAGAAGGCAAAATTGAAATGCTTTCCAAATCTACTGATGGAAAAGTAACAAAAGAAAATTTAGTTAAAGAAACAAAAAAAAATAAAGATGAGATTTTATTTTAATGGATAATTATGTTTTATCAAAAGAATTAGAAGAAGCAGTTTTAGTTGCTGAAATTACAGAGCGACCACTTTTATTAAAAGGAGAACCGGGAACAGGAAAAACTTTACTTGCAGAATACATCGCAAATAAAAAATCTTATCCAATTTTTAAATGGCATGTAAAGTCCACAAGTCTTGCAAAAGATGGATTGTATTTTTATGATGCAGTTTCAAGACTAAACGATTCCAGATTTAGTTCTGAAAATGAAAAAAATAAAGTAAACAATATTGAAAATTATATCAAGCTTTCGCCAATGGGTTTAGCTTTTGAATGTGAAAAAAAATCCATTTTATTAATTGATGAAATTGATAAAGCTGATATTGAATTTCCAAATGATTTACTTCTAGAACTAGATCAAATGGAATTTGTAATTACTGAAACTGGAAGATTAGTCAAAGCAAAACATAGACCACTCACAATTATCACTTCCAACAACGAAAAAGAATTACCAGATGCATTTTTACGAAGATGTATTTTTCATTATATTGATTTTCCAGATTTTGGTTTGATGAATGATATTGTAAAATCTCATTTGCCAAAAATTGATTCTTCACTTTTAGAAGATGCTTTAAAAACTTTTTTTAAACTCAGAAGAATGGATGATTTAAAAAAGAAACCTTCCACTTCAGAGCTGCTAGATTGGATAAAAATTTTAGTACACCAAGGAGCTAGTTTAAAACCAATGGAAAAAATTCCATACATTGGAACTTTAATTAAAAATGAAGATGATCTTTTTGATTATTCTTCTAGTCTTCATGTTCCTTCAAAATAATGTTTTTAGATTTTTTTTATAGACTTAAATTAAAAAAAATTCCAGTTTCAACTTCTGAGTTAATTGATTTATTAAAAGCAATTGAATTTTTTTCTAAAGAAAATGGATTTTTGTCTATTTCAGAATTTTATAGAATTTCTAGAGATTGTTTAGTAAAAGAAATTAAATACTATGATGAATTTGATATTTGTTTTGCAGAATGTTTTAAAACAAATATTTCTAACTCGAATGAAATTTCAAATTTACTTGAAGATTGGTTAAAAAAAGCAATTGAAAAAGAATTAACAGAAGAGCAAAAAAATAATGCAAAAAAATTTTCGGAAAGTTATGTTTTGCAAAAATTACTAGAGAGATTAAAAGAACAAAAAGAAAGACATGATGGTGGAAATAAATGGGTTGGAACAAAAGGAACTTCCCCTTTTGGAAATTCTGGTTTTAATCCAAATGGAATTCGCATTGGTGGTGGAAGTGGTGGCGGCACTGCATTTGATTCTATTGATGAAAGAAATTACAAAGCTTATCGCACAGATGAATCTTTAAATGTTCGTCAAATTAAACTTGCACTTAAAAAATTAAAAATTTTAAAAAAAGAAGGCAGACCTGAAATTTCTATCAATAAAACAATTGATGCAACTTGCAAAAATTCTGGTGACATTGAAATTATTTTTGAAAGGTCTAAAAAAAATAAATTAAAACTTTTACTTTTAATGGATGTGGGTGGTTCGATGAGTCCCCATGCTGAAAGAGTGAGTAAATTATTTAGTGCAGCTCATCAAATCAATCATTTTCAAAATTTTGATTATTATTATTTTCATAATATGATTTATGATGCAGTTTACAAAGATGCAAATTTTCAAATCAAACTTTCTCTAAAAGATTTTTATAAAAAACATTCTCGCGACACAAAAGTAATTTTTGTGGGAGATGCTTCTATGCACTCTTACGAATTTTTTCAAAAAACAGGTCTGTTTGATTATTATGGGTATAAATTTTTAAAGAACAAAGAAAATAAAGACATCAAGACCGGTGAACAGCGATTAAACGAACTCAAAGAATATTTTACTTCTAGCATTTGGTTAAACCCAGATCCAAAAAAATATTGGCGACATGAAACAGTTGAACCCATCTCAGATATTGTCCCCATGTTTTTTTTAAGCCTTGATGGACTTGAAGATGGAATAAGGGAACTAGTTAGAAGTTAAATTTTTTTAATAATGAATGGGCGAATTTTTTCTCACTTAACAGTATTATACCGAAAAATTGAATCTAAAAAAAGTGAGAAAAAACCGTGCTTTACATTCCAATCTTTTGCAACTATATTCAATTAAAAGAATCTTCATCTACTGCAAAAGGATTTCCATTTCAATCACTTTCGCATAGTATTGTGAAAATTTTGTTATTAGTTCAAAAATTAGATTTGAATATTATAATTTTTTTGAATTTTTAATCCTTCAATTGATTTACTTGCTTCTGATTTTAAAATTTTCATATCAGGTTTTTTATTACAATCTAAACTTTCACAAATTTTTTTTATTTCTTCTGTTATGAATTTAATTTCATTTTTTGAAATTAAAAATTGATTCAAATTTTCATAATTAGAAATTCTAAATTCATAAGCTGCTAAAATTTCATCAAAACCTGGAATTTTATTTTCTTTATCATGAATTAAAATGTATTGAGTATCCTTTACTAAATGTTCATTTTCAGTTAAGTATGAATAGTAATCTTGAATATTGCCAATAAGATGTAGTTTGCTGATTGTTTCTCGATCATTTAACCTTGGACTAAATATTTCATTACCTACTGCTATTAAAAAAATAGATGCAACTATTTTTGTAAAGATATTTGGTCCATAATCAGTTATATTTCTAAAGACAAGAAAAATTTGTCCAGTTAAGATTGTTCCTCTAGTAATAAAATATTCATTCTTGGTTGCTAAAAAAACTTTACTAACAACTATTTGATGTTTTTTATCTATTAAACTTTTTTTCTTATATAGTTCTGATTTGTCTTCCTCTTTTTCTTTTTCATTTGGAAATCGAATTCTTGTTTTTAATTCATTTAATCTTCCGAGTCGATTTCCTTTTTTAGGATCATCTAAATCTAATTTTAATTTTGAAACCAGCTTTAAAATCTCATCTAAAATATTTTGATTTTTTTTTGGAATGTTGTTACAAACAAGTCTTGATTCTTCGGGAATTTTATAGTTAAAACCTTTTTCTAAAGTTTCCAAATTTACATTTTTAGTTAAAATAAAATTTTTCACTTTTTCTAAAATTTCTTTATCGGTATTTGTTTTTGAATTTAAAATATTTTGACAAGTCTCTTCTACAAAATCACCAGACCCAAAATGAATACTTAAATATTCATCTTCAATATATTCTTGTTTATTTGTAACAGATTGTTCCACATATTTTTTTAATTTTCCAAATTCTGAAATGGAATCTCCATAAATTTCTTTTTCTTCCTCCATCATAAAACTAAATTTTTCTAACCTGGTTTTGCTTCTAGATGTTGTACAATTTACTAAAAATAAAATTAAGTTTAGATATATAAAAAATTGCCCGATTTTATTAATAAGAACATTTAATAAAATCATTTTTTATAGTCAAAAAATTTATTTCAAAACTGATAAGCTTGCGAAACTGATCGAAGCGAGGTCAAAATTTTTTAAGTAAAAAATTTTGACCAGAGTGAGAGCAGGTTTTTTGCTTAGCAAAAATTCGCCCCATTCTTAATTTTCATTTTTTGCTTTTGTAAAAAACATTCCAAGTATAGACCCAATTACAATCAAAATACAAATCGCTTGAGCATAAGTTAGATCAAAAAATAAAATATTTCTATCTCCTCGAAAAATTTCTACAATCAGTCTTGTGAAACCATAATAAGCCCAAAAAACAAAAAACATTTTTCTTTTAAAAAAAATCTTATTTTGGATTTTTAACATGAATAAATATCCAACAAATAGTAAAAAGCTTTCGTAAAGTTGTGTGGGATGAACTGGTGGGTAAACAACTGGAAATGGATAAAGTTTTAATTGGGTCAAATTTTTTACATAATCTCCTGATGCAATTGGAGGATAATAAATATTTAAACAAGCTAAATTAGAACAACCTGTTTGTTTAATATGAGAAAGAGAATTTGGCAAAGGAATATCAGATAAATTAATTTGACCAACAAAAATTTGAGAAATTACTGCTAGTGGATTTTGTGAAGTTGTATAAAGAGAATGAATTGATTTCCATTTTGCAGTCCAATCAATGCTTTCTTCTGAAAAAACAACACCAAAAATGGAATCAGTTGGACTACCATAAGCATCTCCATTTAAAAAACAAGATATTCTGCTAATAGACAAACCAATTATAATTGGTAACATCAAAGAATCACACCAAGTTAAAAAATCTTTTTTATCAATTTTACAAATTAAATATCCACCAAAACCAGTTCCCATTGTGCCACCTAATATTGCAAAACCTCCTGCTTGAGTAAAAAAAATCAATGGATTATTAAAAAAAGAATTTGTATCCCAAAACAAAAAATGAAACAATCTAGCAAATAAAAATCCTGTTATGATACTAATAGTATACGCTCGAATAAACCATTCATGGGTGTAACCTGCTTTAATACAATTGTATCTTTGGTAAAAAAAACCAAACACCAACACACCTAGTGCCCAATGTCCTTCATAACCATACATTTTAATAAAACCAAAATCAATATTAACAGGATACATAAACACTCATTTGTTTTGTTTTAAAAATATTTTTGCATTAGCTAAATTTCCAAAGAGTTGACATTTATCAGAACTTTCATTTGTCAACTTTCCTTTATTCCAATAAAAACATTTTTCTTCACCATTTTGGTAGTATTCATAATTCCAAGCATCTTTTAAATTTTTATTTTTCTCTATAATAAATTCTTCTTTTTTTTCTAACATTCCATTATAACGATTAAAAAAATATTGAGAAGATCTATTGGTATTAAAATTTTTATATTCTAAATAAGTTAATGTAGAATACCATTTACCATTTTTTGCAATCCATTGCCAATCTCTTCTCAATTGATTTTTTTGGTCATCAATTTGAGTAAATGAACTAGGAAGTTTTTCATAAAAATTAATTTTAACTTCCAAATCATTTATTTTACCTTGAAAAAAAATTAGTTCTTTAGAAAAATTCCAGTTACAGATTATTTTGTTTTCAGGATTTTTATTTTCATAAATAGAATATTTATAATCAGACTTAGCACTTAAATTATTTTTATTACAATTTTGATTACTTGTTTTCCAAGATAACTCTATTTCTTCCCAAGTTAATGTTGAATAAGGTATTATTTCTTTTAAAAAATTTTGATATTGATCATATAAAACTTTATCATTAATTCTTAAATCTGTAGGAACCATGTTTGGTTTAGTACATTCAATAAATATTAATACAAAAAAAGTCATTATGAATGTAATAAGTTTAGGTGTATTCATAATTTAATTTTCGTCAAATAAAAAATATTTTAGAAAAAAACTTGCTAAATTATTCTTAATAATTAACTTGTCATAAATTCATTTAAGGAGAATTTTAATGAAAAAATATATCGCATTAGCAGTGGTATTTTCAATTGCATTAGCAATAGCTTGTTCAGGTGGTGGTTATTCAGCACCAAGTGGATCAATTTTGCAAGACACTAGTTTAGCATTAAGAAATGACACTTTTGCACCAGGTACACCAGTTGGAGCAAAATCAGGCGAAGCATGTGCTGTTGGTTACTTAGGAATCATTTCTTCTGGAGATGCTTCTTTAAAAGCTGCTGCAGCTAAAGGTGGAATTTCTAAAATCTACTACACTGATTTCAGAAACGACAACTTACTAGGTTCAGTAATTAGCAAAACTTGCACTATCGCAAGAGGTGACTAATACCATTTTTGAGGTTATAGTTTTCTATAACCTCATTTTACTAAATGAAATTTATATTCAAACCAACCCTTATATTTTTTTTAACTCTATTTAGTATTTCATCTGAGACTGATGTAAAGTGGAGAGAAAAATCTGAAAAAGATTTATTAACTATACTTGAAATTAAAAACACTAAACAACTAGACAATTACATAGTTCAATTATGGACTGTAACTCCTGGGGTAACAGTTACAACTGCCTTTGGCCATTCTGCTTTAAGAATTTTTGAAAAAGATAATGAATTTAAAAACGATTATTATATTGACTTTGGAGTTTATGATGCATCTCCAAAATTTTTCTATAAATTTTTAAGAGGTGAAGCTATTTTTTATGGAAACATTGTTCCAACCTCATCTGCATTTCAAACTTGGGATACAAGTGGAAGGGGAATTCTTTCTACTGAACTAATTTTAGACTATAAACAAAAAGAATCTTTATTTCAGGAATTAAAAACTGTTTTCCTTAAAAGTAAAGAAGGTTATTATTATGAAAATTTTACAAATAACTGTGTTACTTTTTTAAGAGATACCATTTCAAAAGGTTTAAACCAAGAATTAAAATTAACAAAAATTGATGAAGATAAAAATACTTGGAGAAGTCGAGTTCAACCTTATTCCAAACAAATTTTTTGGTTAAATATTGAAGAAACATTATTATTTGATCATGATACAGATAAAATAAGAAATTCAAAAGAGATTATTTATCTACCTGAAGATTTATATAGAGCATTAAAAGAATCAAATATTGAAACAAAAGATAAAGTAATTTTACGGGATCGATGGGGAAATCAAACAGGAAAAAGTGGAACTATTTGGAGAATCATTTTTTATACAATTTTGATTTTCTCTTTACCAATTGCACTCATAATTCCATTTGAAAAAATTGCGAATATTCTATTTGGACTTGTTTCTGGTTTTAGTGGAATTTTTGCCAGTGCAGTTTTTTTTGTAACCTCATTTAAGTTTATGGATGAAACAATTTCATGGTTAATTGTCTCCCCTATTGATTTTATATTTTTGAAAAAATTTGAAAACTGGAATCGAAAAAAAATATTTTTTATTTTAATTTCTATTCGAGTAATAATGCTATTAGCTGCAATTATTTTGAAATTTACTTTATACAAACAAGAAATTGGAAATTTACTTTTCTTAAGTTCAATGTTTTATTTATTTTTCATTCTAAAAAATAAAAAAAATCTTTTAGAAGTTTTTAAAAAATGAAATCAAAATTACATTTATTTATAATTTTAATCTTTTTTGTGTATTGTCATATCGATAAAAAACTAGACCTACCAGAATCTAGTAAAACAGTGCAATGTTTGACTAAAGAATATGGTGTTGAAAATTTATGTGATGATGAAAAACGATATTTAGATTGGGCTAAATCACAAAAACAATATACAAAATTAAATCAATTAAACAGAGAAACACTTCATAATATTACCCAAGAAACTTTGGACGTAGATAAAGCTGCAGCATTATTTTATTACAGAGCAATTGAAGAACCACAGAATAAAAAATTTCTTTCTTATTTGGATAAAAAACAATATGAAATAGTAAAAAAAGTTCCAGACTTTTCCAAAAAAAATATTTTATTTGTGATGATACCTGGAATGTTTTATAAAGATAATCCGCAAGTTGGTGCTGATGGAAAATCTTTTAGAGTTCTTGCAAATAAACTTGGAATGAAAGATGTTTTGATTCCAATTGATCAAACTGGAACTGTTCAAAATAACGCAAAAATAATTTGTGATTTTATAGAAAAAGAAAATGAATCTAATGGAATGATTATAGCATCTGTTAGCAAAGGCTCAAGTGAATTTAAACTTGCTATCAAAGAATGTGGAGATAAAGAATTTTTTAAAAAAGTAAAAGGTTGGTACAATGTTGGTGGTGTAAACAAGGGCACTGAAGTTATCAACGAAGTTCAGGGTAATTGGAGATATAGAACTGAATCCAAACTTTATTTCTGGTGGAAGGGTTATAAATATGACGGATTTTTATCTATGCGATACATAAAAAATGGACCACTTGATTTTGATTTAGAAATACCAAAACATATCATGACTATAAATGTAATAGCAGTCCCTCAATTTCGTTTTGTAACTGAAAGGGCTAGACCTTTTTATGAACATTTGATTCGTTTTGGTCCAAATGATGGAATGACTTTACTTGGGGATTCCTATATGGAAGGTGCAATTACTTTTCCATCTTGGAGAAATGATCATTATTTCCAATGGGCAATTTACCAAGAAAGAGTTCAAGCTATCATGGTTTATATGATAGAAAATCAATTCAAATAATGCCAATATCAAGAAAAGATTTTTTACTAAATAGTTTAAAATTTGGGTTTGGTGGACTAGGAATAAGTTTTGGATCTGGACTGCTATACTCTTATTTTGCTAATGTAAATTATAAAAAAGATTTTCCATACTTACCAGAAAACAAAGTAAATTTAAAACAAAACGGAAAATCAGTTTTGATTTTGGGTGCAGGACTTGCTGGACTACAAGCTGGTTGTGAATTAGTTGATCGAGGTTTTAAAGTTACAATCTTAGAAAAAACTTCTTATGCTGGTGGAAAATTAAAAGCTTGGAAAGATGTTCAATTTGCAAAAAGAATTTTTAAAGATAAACCTTACACACGTGAACATGGACTTCACGGAGTTTGGGGATTTTATAAAAATCTAAGAGAATTTTTAGGTCGTCATAATATTTCATTAAATAAATTAAATGATGAAGATAGTTTTTACTATTTTGTTTCAAAAGATGGAATTCAAAATAAAATTGAAACACCAACTTGGGCAGTTCCATTTGATAGATTTCAAATGAAAAATAGAGGGCTTTATATTCCTTCTGTTGAAAATATCAATGAGCCAACTTCTGGACAATTAAAAACTTTTTTGGCTTCTTTAAAACTTTGGGGTTTTGATTATTCTTCACAAAAAGAAAGAAGCTATTTAGATAAAATTACATTTTATGACTGGGCAAAAAAGCAAGGTATAAGTGAACAATACATCAAACATTATTTTGATGGGCTTTCAGAAATGGGTTTTTTTATGAAAACAAATGAATGCTCAGCACTTGCAATTGCTAATTTTATAAAACTCGGAAGTTTGCCAACAGATTCAAGAGTAGATTATTATAAATGGCCACCAGATGAAACATTTATAACTCCAATGGTAAATTATATTCGCTCAAAAGGTGGAGTGATTGAGTTTAATTCTGAAGTATCAGAATTAGAAATAAAAAATACCCGAATCACGTCAGTAAAAGTTAATTCACTTTTTCCAAAAAAGAAATTTAAAAAATGTAGAGTTTGTGGAAATATAATGGATGCATCACATAATGATGATTGTCCATTTTGTGGAGCACATTCCAGTGAATTAGAAATACTCACGTTAGACGATAGTAAAATTAAATCTTATACAGCAGATCATATTATTACTGCAATGGATTTGCCAGGTGCAAAAAAAATAATTAGCACAACTATTCCTTTTAAAGAAGAGTATTTTGAAAAAATTTTAAAACTTTCAACAGCAGTAATTTTTTGTGTAAATTTACTTTATGAAAATTCAGATGCTTGGGAAAAAAGATTTCCAAGTAAAGAATTTTGGAACGCACATGATTTTTTTCCAACTGGATTTAAAGTTTTGGGTTTTACTTCCAATTGGGCTTCAAAACAAATTCCTTTATTAAAAGAAAATAAAGCAGATTTAATTGAAGTTCAAGTTTCAGATTGGAAACAATTTTCTGGAATGTCGAATAAAGAAATTGCAAAAAAAGTCCATGAAGAATTAAAATTAGTGATTCCTGAACTCCCTGAATTTACAGAATTTTATATTAACAAATGGGACAATTATACTGGGCATAGACCAGGTGATGAAGGAAACAGACCAGAAATTCAATCTCCAATAGAGAATTTATATTTTATTGGTGACTGGGTTTATATTCCTCATCATGCAGTATTTATGGAAAAAACAAATGTCACAGCAAAAATGATAACCAATTTAATTTTAGATAAAGAAAAACTGCCTGATGGTAAAATTACAATTTTAAAATCTGGAACACCAGATTGGCAAATTGATTTACTTAGCAAATTTACTTCTGTGGAGAGTTGATGTTATTTATTCCTGAACTAACTGATTTTACAATCATCATGTATTTATTTTATATAATCTTTGGATTAGTTTTATTTAATTCAGAATCAAAAGGGAAATACAATTTACCCTATAGTAAATTCGCAACGTCAAAAGGAATCTCACCAAAAATTGGAATGTTTATTATTTATTTTCTTCCTATACTTGCCTATTTAAGTTATATAAATTTTTCAAAAGACTTTAGTTTTTATCAAATATTTATATTGATTTTTTTTATAATTCATTTTGGAAAAAGATGTTTAGAAGTTTTATTACTTCATAAATTTTCAGGCAAAATTGGAATCATCGGAGTTGTATTTATCACATTTGCATACACAAATATTGCAGTCATATTTGGAAGTTTTACTAATTCACAAACAGGTTTTGATTTTTCAAAAAATGTTTCTAGTATTCAAATTTCAATTGGACTTTTGCTTTTATTAATTGGACAAATTGGAAATTTTTATCATCATTTAATATTACTTAACCTAAGAAAAGCATCAAATGAATACTTTATTCCTGAAAAAGGACTTTTTAAAATTCTTGTCTGTCCACATTATTTTTTTGAATTGATTTCTTGGTTAGGGTTAGCTATTGGTTCAGGATTTATAGATGCATTTTTTGTCTTATTTATCATGACTTGTTATTTAATGGGCAGAAGTAATATCACCAAAGAATGGTACATAAATAAATTTCCAGACTTTCCAAAAACTAGAAATAGAATTTTTCCTTTCTTATTTTAGAATTCAAATTAAGTTTAATAATTAGCTCAATTTCATTTTAGAAGAATTTTTCTTAAATTGAAGCTACTTACTTTTAGAAAATACCTCAGATTATAATAAAAGTTTCAATTTTTTTTTTACTTCTAAACTACAAAAAAAATTCTACTTGATGAAATAGAATGATTTTAGAACTGTCAAATAAGTGTTAGGTTTATATAATTTGGGAATTGCAAAATAAATTCTTTTCGCAAAATCCAATCTTATGAATGAATAATTTTTAAAAAATTTAGGGAGTCTTTTGTGGTTAAAATCAAAATTGATGGCATTGAGCACCAAGTTGACGAAAAGAAAAATTTAATTGATGCAGTAAAAGAAGTAAACGTAAATATCCCCTATTTTTGTTATCATCCATCTCTAAGCATTGTGGGAATGTGTCGTATGTGCCTCATTGAAATTGAAGGTGTTCCAAAAGTTCAAGCTGCTTGCAACACTCCCATCAAAGAAGGACTTTCCATCATCACAAAAAGCAAACGTGTCATCGAAGCTCGTGAAGGCACAATGGAATTTTTACTTGCAAACCATCCACTAGATTGTCCAGTTTGTGACAAAGCTGGTGAATGTGATTTACAAGATAATGCATTTTCAGCTGGAAAAGGTGTGAGCCGTTTTGAATTCCAAAAAAGAAATATTCCTCAAGAAGAAATTGGCGATAATTTAATGATCAACCACAATCGTTGTATTGTTTGTTTTCGTTGTGTGAGATTTGAAGAAGAACTAGTTGGTGAAGCAAATCTTGGTTTATTCCAACGTGGTTATCATTCTATCATTGGACTTGCAAACGAAAAAACTATTAAGCACAACTACCAAGGTGCTTTGTCAGACATCTGTCCCACTGGTGCATTACTCAATCACAAAACATTATTTAAGTCTAGAGTCTGGTGGTACAAAACTGCTGATTCGATTTGTCATGGTTGCTCAACTGGTTGCAACACCCAAACAAATGTTCGAGACAATAAAATGTTTAGATATATGACCAGAGAAAATCCTGAACAAAAAATGTATTTCTTATGTGACAAAGGACGTTTTGATGTAAATTGGTTAAACGAAAATCGTCTGTTTGCCTATTACGAAAAAGGTCTTCCATCAGAAAGTAGCAAAGTTGTTCCACAAATTTTAGAAAAAATTAAATCTGCAAAAAAAATTGCAGTGATTGGTGGAGCATCAGAGTCAAATGAAAACCTTGGACTCATTATGGATGAAGGAAACAAACTTGGAAAACAAATCCAATATGAAGCAAGAGTTCTTCCTCCACAATACGAACCAACTAAACAAGTTGATTTTTTACTCACAGCAGATGAACACCCAAACACTAAAGGTGCAACTGATGTAGGATTTGTTTTAAACGGAATTGATTCCATTGTAAAAGATTTTAATTCTGGTGAAATTGATTTGTTATTTATTTTAAAAGAAGACATTCCAAAAAATCTAAATGGCAAAGGTCTTATTGTTGTGCTTCACACAAATATCACAACTTCAGTAAAAGATGCAGATTTTGCAGTTCCAATCAAATCATTTGCAGAACAATCTGGAACATTTACAAACAAAAATGGTGTAAAACAAAAATTTGAAATGGCAATGGTTCCACTTCAAGGTTTACCATCTTCGGGTGATTTTTTCAAAAGATTAAGCCTAGAAATTTCTCTCAAATTGGAGGCAGCAGTTGGCAACAATTAATGTAATCAATGTAGTAAAAAAACACCAGTTCAAATGGTATGAAAAATTCTATATGTATTCAGTCCTCAAAGGGCTTGGAATTACTTTTAGACATTTTGTAAAATCAGCTTTTCTAAAAGGTTACGTAACTGTAAATTTTCCTGATGTAAAAAGAAAATATTCTTCTAGATTTAGAGGAATGCATTCTCTCAAAAGAGATGAGCAAGGTAGAGAAAGATGTACTGCATGTTTTTGTTGTATGTGGATTTGTCCTGCGGATGCAATCACAATTGAAGCAGCTGAGGTTCCATCTGAAAGACAACATCTTCATCCTGAAGACAAATATTCAAAACGATTTGATATTGATTTATTGAGATGTATTTTTTGTGGTCTATGTGAAGAAGCATGTCCAAAAGGTGCAATTTATCTAGACGGTGGTGGAGAAATGGCTGCTGACAACAGACAAGATTTAATTCTCACCAAAGAAAGAATGACTGAAAAATACGGTGGACCAATCTTAGGACAACGTAATTAGAATTTGTTTCTCAAATCAATTAAGAATATAAAATTCAAAATGATGAATTTTCCCTTTTAAGAAATTTTTCTCATAAGGAATTTTTTTTTACTCTATTCAAATTATAAAAAGTTTTATTCGGGCGAATTTTATCTACCTAACCCTGTTAGCCTCAGAGGCTGACAGGGTTAGGTAGAAAAAAACACGCTTTCAGCTCTTGTAAAAAAATTTCACTTGAAATTTTTTTACACCGCTTCAATCGTTTTCGCATCGTATCGGGAAATTTTTTTTGATTTCTCAAGAACTTTTTGAAAAAGATTTTGATTTACGAAGGAATACATTCTAAAAAATAAATTCTTTTGTTTTGAATAAAAGAGTTAAGTTCAAAGAATATTAATAAGTAATTTTCAGAATTATCTTCTATATAAAATGTTTAAAATCATTTGTATTTTTATAGACTTATTTAAACTTTGTAAAATACTATTGGAGTATTAAATATAAGAAGAACTAAATTTCGTTGATAAAAAATTAGTACACAAAGTAAAAGATGAAAATGTTCATATTTATAATATGAGAAGAGCTTTACCTCGTGAAATTGAAGTGGAAATTTTTGAAAAAGAATGTAATGAAAAATTAACCAAAGAAGAAAAAGATTTTCTTTTAAAATATTATTTTCAAAGTTCTAATTGTGAAGGTAATCCTGTATATTTTCTAAGAAATATTCTAAAATGAAATAATGCAAAAAAAAATTTTATTTTAAATTTTCAATCTAGTTACTAAGGAAACATTATGATAAACTTAACAGGTTATTCAATCAAGGAAGAAATTCATTCAGGAGATAAAACTTCTGTTTATCGGGCAGATAAATCTGGCAAGCCAGTAATTTTAAAATTACTTAAAAATGAATATCCAGACCCAAAAGAATTATCTGCATTTAAACATGAATTTGATATTTTAGAAAAAATAAATTTCACTGGTGTTGTACAAGTAATTGGAACTGAAAAATACAAAAATTCTTTAGCAATTGTATTTGAAGATATCGAAGGAGATTCACTAGCAAACCTTCTAGATGAAATTAAAAAATTTTCATTGATTGATAAATTAAATATTTTTATCAAATCTATTACCGCACTTGGAGAAATTCACAAAATAAATTTAGTGCATAAAGACATCAAACCTCAAAATATTATCTTAAACAAAAAAACAGGTGAATTAAAATTAATTGATTTTGGTTCAGCTAGTTTTTTAACAAAACAAAATTCTGCAGTTGCGTTAAATAGCTCTTTAGAAGGAACACTTGCATATATCTCCCCAGAACAAACTGGTAGAATGAATCGCACAGTAGATTACAGAACAGATTTTTATTCTTTTGGAATTAGTTTTTACCAACTACTTACAGGAGAGCTTCCATTTTTATCTACAGATGCAATGGAGCTCATTCATTCTCATATTGCAAAAACTGCAATTTCACCTAAGAAAAAAAATAATATTCCAAAAGCGATTTCAGATCTTGTAATGAAGCTGATGATGAAAAATCCAGAAGATAGATACCAAAGTATTACTGGAATTTTATCAGACCTCGAAAAATGTAAAAAATATTTGATTGATGAAAATTTAGATTTTTTAAATTCAAATGATTTTGTTTTGGGCGAAAAAGATTTTTCTGGTAAATTCCAAATCCCAGAGAAATTATATGGAAGAGAAAAAGAAGTTTCTATCATTTTAGATTCATTTAAAAAAGTAGCAAATGGAAGTTTAGAACTACTCTTAATTTCAGGAAGATCAGGAATTGGAAAATCAGTTTTAATTAATGAAATTAATAAACCAATCACAGAATACAATGGATATTTTATATCTGGAAAGTATGATAGTTTTAAAAGATCCATTCCATACAGAGCAATTACTCAAGCATTTCAAAGTTTAATTGGTCAAATTTTATCTGAGCCACAAGAATTAGTTTTACTTTGGAAAGAAAAAATTTTAAATTCAGTTGGTGTAAATGGAAAAATTATTATAGAATTTATTCCAGAACTTGAATCTTTAATTGGGGAACAACCTCCAGTTGCTGAGCTAGACCCATCAGAAGCACAAAATCGTTTTAATTTAGTTTTTTTAAATTTTATTAAAACAGTCTGCACAAAAGAAAATCCAATTGCAATTTTTTTGGATGATTTGCAATGGGCAGATAATGCAAGCATTCAACTTTTAGAAACGATTCTTTCAGATTCAGAATTAAAACATTTATTTATCATGTTATCTTTTAGAGATAATGAAGTTTTACCAACTGATTCATTTGCAAATTTAATTGATAAATTAAAAAAACAAAATTTTTATTTTGATGAAATCAACTTAAATCCAATTTCAATTCAAGATGTAAATCAACTAGTATCAGATACATTAAATACTAATTTAGAAAATTCAAAACCACTTGCAGAAGTGATTCAAACTAAAACCAAAGGAAATCCATTTTTTGTAAATGAAGTATTTAAAGATTTATATGATAAAAATTTAATTTTTCATGAAAATGAAAAATGGTCTTGGGATATTTCAAAAATTAAAGAAGTTAAAATTTCTGAAAATGTAATTGATTTAATGGTCGCTAAAGTTAAAGAACTTCGTGAGACTAGTTTAAAAATTTTAAAATTAGCAGCCTGTATTGGAGATTGGTTTAAAAACGATATTTTTATTTTAATAGCTAATATTAAAAAAGAAGAATTAGACAAAGAACTTATTTTACTATCAAATGAAGGATTTTTATTAGTAAATGAAAATATCACAAAATTTGTTCATGATAAAATTAGAGAAGCAACTTATACACTAATCACTGAAGAAGAAAAATCAATTAATCATTTTAAAATTGGTTCTACTTATTTAAAAGTAGCAAAAGAAGAAGAAATTGAAGATTTAGTATTTACAATTGTAAACCAATTAAATCAAGGAATTATTCATGTTACTACTGAATCAGAAAAAGTAAAATTATTTGAATTAAATTTACTTGCTGCTAAAAAATCTTTAGCTTCAACTGCTTATGATGCTTCTGTTGGTTTTTATAATAAAGCTTCAGAATTATTACCTGCAAATTCTTGGGAAATAGATTATAAAAAATCATATGAAGTTTATACTGGTAAAAGTAGAGCCGAGTTTTTATCCAAAGATTTTGAAACGGCTGAGAAAACTTTTGATTTTGTTTTAGCAAATTCAAAAACTCTACTAGAAAAATTAAATATATTTGAGCTTCGATTCGGAATGTATGTTAGTCAAAATAGAATTTTAGAAGTAATAAAATTAGGAAAATCAATTTTAAAGACTCAGGGAATGCACTTACCAGATAATCCTTCTGACATTTCTCCACTTCCAGAAATCATTAAAGCAAAAATTAAAATAGGTAAAAAGCCAATTTCAAGTTTAGAAGAATTAAATATCTGTTATGATGAAGAAATAATCGCAATAATGAGAATGTTAAATCTATTACTTGCCCCATCTTTTATTGCACAACCAAAACTGTTTCCTGTTATCGTTTTAAAAATGGTAAATTTATCTTTAAAAAAAGGGAATTCTTCACTTTCAGCTTTCGCTTATTCAACTTTTGGTATAATTCAAGGTTCAGCTCTAGGAGATTTTAAAACAGGGCTTGAATTAAGTAGCTTAGGATTAAGTTTGTTAAAGAAATTTAATTCACAAAACATTTATTGTAGAACTAATTTTTTAAGAGCGAATATGATTAATCATTGGATTTATCATGCTAAAGAAGGGCAAAGTTATTTTAATACTGCAATTGAAAAAGGCTTAGAAACTGGTGATTTTGAATATACTTCTTATTCAATTAATCATAAAATTTTTCAGTTGTTTTTCTATCGAATTAGTCTCAGTGTCGTTATAGATAATTTTGAAAAATATAGCCATTTGATGTTAAACATAAAGCAATCAGAGCCAATAAACCTTTTTCGATTACTAGAACAATTAATGATTAATCTAACAGGAAAAGCTGACAAAATTCTTTTTATTAATGGTGATAAATTTAATCATGATTTAATTTTAAAAGAATGGGTTGATACAAAAAATTCGACAACTCTTTACGGGTATAATTTATCAAATGAAATTTTACAATTTTTACTAGGTGATAAAAATAAAGCATTAGAATTCTCGAAGTTAGCTGATCCACATGAAGGTGGAGTTTTTGGAATGATGTTTATTCCAGAACATGTGTTTTTTAATTCATTAATTTCTTATTCATTGTATTTTGAAACTGAAGATAAAAAACAAAAAAAAGAATACTTAAAACAAATTGAAAAAAATTCCAAAAGAATGAAAAAATGGGCTGAAAATTGTGAAGATAATTATGGTCATAAATATTCTATCATCGAAGGTATTCAATTTTCAATTGATGGTAAAATGAATGAAGCAATTAACTCTTTTAAAACAGCAATTAAACTTGCAAAAAAACATGAATACATTTTAGAAGAAGCAATTGCAAATGAACTTTGTGCAGAGCTTTGGTTAAAAAAATCAGATGAAGAATATGCAGAACTCCACCTCAGAGATGCTCATTATGCTTACAAAGTTTGGGGCTGTGTTCCAAAAATGAAATTGATGGAAGAAAAACATCCTTGGCTTGGTAAAAAAATTCCCAAAGAAACTTTATCAAATGATTTCACTTCAACTACTCAAGCTACAACCAAAATCACAGCTGGGGATATGGGAAATATGCTTGATCTTAGCACAGTCCTCAAAGCATCTCAAACAATTGCTGGTGAAATCAACTTAGGTAAACTTTTAGATAGAATGTTAAAAATTCTTTTTGAAAATGCTGGGGCAGAAAGAGGAATTTTTGTTTTACAAAATGATGGGAAATGGCTAGTTCAAGCAGAAGGAAATTCCAACTCTGATGTATCTGAAGTGATGATGTCAAAACCATTAGAAGAATGTAATTCTATTCTTTCAGTTTCCATTGTAAATTATGTAACTAGAACCAAAAGTTTAGTTCTATTAAATGATGCGACTAAAGCCGGAATGTTTGTAAATGATTCTTATGTCAAAACCAACAAACCAAAATCTGTTTTATGTTATCCAATTATCAACAAACAAAAACTAGTAGGTGTAGTTTATCTTGAAAACAATTTAACTACAAATGCTTTTACACCAGACAGACTAGAAATTCTAAAAGTTCTATCTTCTCAAATTGCTGTGAGTGTGGAAAATTCATTACTTTACACAAACCTCGAAGAAAAAGTAGAAATTAGAACAAAAGATTTAAACCAAGCTTTAGTTGAAGTTCGTGCTTTAAAAGAACAACAAGATGGAGATTATTTTTTAACTACACTTCTCATTGAACCACTTGCACAAAACAATGCAGTATGTAAAAATTTAAACATTGAATTTTTTATTAGACAGAAAAAAAGATTTGTGTTTAGAAAAAGAGAACATGAACTAGGTGGCGACATCAACATCACAGAAAATGTTGAGCTAAAAGAAAAATCTTATGTAGCTTTTTTAAATGCCGATGCAATGGGAAAATCTATCCAAGGTGCTGGTGGAGTATTGGTTCTTGGAACTGTGTTCAAATCCATCATCCAAAGAACAATTTCCACAGGTTATGGAAAATCAGTTTATCCTGAAAGATGGATCAAAAATGCGTTTATCGAAATGCACAAAGTTTTTGAAAGTTTTGACGGCTCGATGTTAATGTCTTTAAATTTTGGATTGATAGATGAGAACACTGGAATCATGTATTTTATTTCAGCTGAGCATCCTGATGTGATTTTGTATCGAGATGGAAAAGCAGATTTTATTCAAACAAATGCACATTACAAAAAACTAGGTACCCAAGGACAAAAAGGTAGAATTTCAGTTAATGTGTTCTCACTCCAAAAAGATGACATTGTCATCATGGGCTCAGATGGTAGAGATGATTTGGTTCTTGGAAAAGATGAATCAAATCATGACATCATCAATTCAGATGAATTTTTGATTTTGAGAAATATTGAAAAAGGAGAAGGTAAGCTAGACAAAACTTATGAAGCAATTACTGCTTCAGGAAAATTAATGGATGATTTATCATTACTCAGAATTCATTGGACTAAAGAATCAAACAAACTTGAGTTTAAAGAAAAGGCTGAATTGTTTTACAATTACCAAAAAAATGAACATTTTGTAAACATGGCAGATCATGGTTTGAGATTAGTAGATGAATTTCCAGATAGTTCAGAAATTTTATTACTCACTTCAAAGGCTTTATACCAAATCAAAGAATATGATCAAGCGATTGATCTTGGAGAAAGACTTTATATCCGTGATCCTTTAAATCATGATAACATTTTAAACTTAACAGAAAGTTATAAAGCAATTGGAAATATGGAAAAAGTAAATTCTATTTTAAAAGAAACTGGAATTAAATTAATCGAGAAGGACTAAAAATGAGTTATAACCACAAAACCCTTGTAGGTGTTGATATTGTTGAATTTGAAGAGAACATGGATTTGTATTCTGTGCCAGAAGTAAAAAAGTTTTGTAAAGAGCTGCTAACAAAAGGCACAAAAAAATTATTAGTAAATCTTGAAAAAGTTACTTATATGGATTCTTCAGCACTTGGAATGTTAATCAATTTAAGACATGAATGTAATGAAAAAAATGTAACACTCAAACTTGCAGCTCTCACAGAAGAATGTAAAAAACTTTTTGATCTCACAAAAATGCAAAATAATTTTGAAATTTTTGAAACTGTAAATGAAGCAATCCGTTCTTTTGGGTAAGTAGTTTTTCTACTTACTTGTAGGTATTGACAAATTAATTTTTAATGGTAAAATTGAATTAATTCAATTTTAGTTTTAGCTAATAGGGGATTATAAAAGAGTTTTTAAACCATTTAGTTTAGTTGCTTTAATTAAATCTGCATGTAGACTAAGTAAGTTTATTTTTTTCTACCCATTTCTTTTAACTCTTTGATATTGATTTTTCCTTTCACTTTGTTTCTAATTTTTTTAAAGGAACTTACTAGTTCTATAAAATTAACTTCATTAGTTTCAGGTTTATAAGGAATTATCTTGGCTACAGGTTTACCTCTTTTAGTAATCAAAAAACTTTCACCATGTTCAATTTTAACAATTAAATTTGAAAAATGTGTTTTTGCTTTAAAAGTGGATATTTCATTTATCATACTAACTTGTTAAATTAATCAATAATTCTTTTAAAAAAACTATACCAATTTGTTTATGGAATTAAAGTAAAGAAGTTAATAATATCTTTTATCCTAAATTTATCTTAAGATTGAATGCCCTACCAAGAACACTTTAATTTTCTAAGTAAAAAATCAGTATTTTATAGGTTCATACAAAAGTTTTATTTTGAAATATCAAAATATACTTGCATTAAATTTGACATTCATAAAATATTAGTGTTATAGAAAATTGATTTGTATTTAAAAGATTTTATCATAGGAGTATGGTTTGAGTTATGTTCATGAAACTATTTCAGGTATAGATATTATAGAATTAAATGATGATATCGATTTATATACCGTTCCAGAAGTCAAAAAATTCTGCAAAGAACTAATTATAAAAGGAAGCAAAAAAATTATATTATGTTTAGAAAAACCAAAGTTTATTGATTCAGCAGGGCTTGGAATGCTAGCAAATCTTCATTTTGAAAGTTCTGAAAAAAAAATAAATTTAAAACTGGCTGCTTTATCTTTTGAATGTAAAAAAATTCTTGAATCAACTAAAATGATAAATAATTTTGAAATCTACAAAACGATAAATGAAGCTGTGCTTTCTTTTGGATAATTTATATTTCGTTCTCTATTTAACAATTTAATTATTATACTAGTTTAAAATTGATTAAATTCTTTTTTTATTATATTATCTTTAGAATAATTTTGTAATTTTTTTAATTCAACCTTTTAATTTAAAATAAAACTTTGAGAGTAATATTCCAATTTTATAATTTCCAAATTTTGTTTCTTCAAAAAAAGTTTTTATTTAAATCCTTTAAACCGATTTACAATAATAATTACCTATTTTAAACAACAAAATTCAATCGGGACATTCAACTAGCCTAAAGTAATGGGTAATTACTTTTGCTAGCTAGTAGACAAACTTCAAAGATATTTTTTATAAGAATAAATATCTTCTATTTATTTTTTTACCTTTTCTCTAAATTCATTGTACCTTTCAAAAATTACTTGAACATATTTATAAGGTTCTATTCCCCTACAGTAACCATATCGCACACCATAGCCATTAAAATAACTAGGGTCTGAAAGTAGCAACATCGATTCAGCTACATTTTTATCCCAAACTTGCGAATTTTTATTAAAATATTTGGTGAGTGTAATTGCATCAAGCACATGACCTTGACCAGCATTATAAGAAGCTAAAACAAATTTGATTCTTTCTTCATCATCTTTGATGATCTCTTTCCATGTTTTTTCTAACCAAATTAAATGTTTTACTCCGGTTTCAATATTTCTTTTTGGATTATAAATATCTGAAAGTGGAAGCCCAAGTCCGCTTGCTGTACTTGGCATCAATTGCATTAGTCCTCTTGCACCTGCCCAACTTTGTGCCGTTGGATTAAACCTTGATTCTTGAAATGCAAGAGAAGCTAAAAGTCTCCAGTCCCAATTTAATTTTTCTGCTTCCACTTTAAAAATTTCATCAAAAGCAGAAATTTTAGTTTTACTTTTGGGTTTATAATCAATTTTTAAACCTTCTAGATAAAGTCTTGATTTGCGATAATACTTTTCTTGAATTTCTTCAATTTTCGGTCTATTTCCTGCAATCCATGTATTGATATATTTTAAGAGTTCAGAAGAATTTCTTCTCACAACCCAAGCAATTTTGGTATCAATACTCACTGCAAGACTAATATCTAATTCAGGATAATAAACTTGATTTAAAAGAGCTGTTTGCTCATCAGCAATTGTATAATCCAAATCACCAATATAAACTTTTTCGATAAGTTCATCAATTGTGATTTTATCTGTAATTGAATTAATTTTAATTGATCCACCGATTTCATTTTGGATTTGTTTGAGTTTAGAGTGGAAATCTGAATTCTCCACAACTGAAACTTCTTTTCCAATTAACTCCACTGTATTTTCTAAATACTTTGATTTTTTCTTCTTAGGCTCGTAGCCTTTTTTTCTTTGAATTAAGACATGTTTAGTAGTCATTACATAGTCTGTATATTTTAACTGTCTTGATTTTTCTCTGGTGACAAGAGAGTTTGCAGCTATTAAATCTCCTTCACCTTTATTTAACATATAATCAATATTTTGCAAATCAGAAGTAACTTGCATTTCAAGAGTCACTCCTAAATCTACAGCAAGTAGTTGAAGAAGTTCATATTCATAACCAACTGGTTGGTCTTTATATAAAAAATAAGAGTTAGGATTATAAGAAGTAATTACTTTTAATTTGCCTTTTTTTTTAATTTCGTCAAGGCTAATTTTATTTAATTCCTCCCAAACAGAAATACAATTATTGAATAAAAAAAATAAAATGATAAGTATTAAAATTTTTTTCATTTTATTTAATACCAAATTTTCTTTGTAACAATTTTTTTGCATATTCCCAAGCATACATAAAAACTTTTTTATTAAATGATGAGTTAGTAAATAGATAAGTAATTCCAATTTCTCGAATTCTCCCACCATTTGAATATGTTAAATATAACGCTTCAATATGAAAATCAAATGCTACTGATTCCAATTTTGCATTTGCTATTCTTTCAAATGCGGATTTGGAATATCTTCTAAACCCAGAAGTACAGTCTGAAAGATTTGGACCAAATGGATTCCATAAATTTTTACTAATACAAAAATTAATCACTCTTGCTGAAAAAAAAGAAATGATTTTTCTATAAATTGGAACATTATAAGTTTTAACTCTTTTTCCAATAACTAAATCATTTGGTGGAAAGTTTATAAATTTAGGTAATTCATCTGGATCATGAGAAAGTCCTGCATCCATTGTTATAACATAATCATAATTTTTTTCTAACGCATATTTCATTCCATCTTGAATACCCCCAGGAATATGAGTATTTTTTTCATGAGTTAGAAAATGAAATTTTTCTGGATATGCTCTTTTTAATCCTTTTAAAATTTCAGGAGTTTTATCTTTTGAAGAGTCATCAACTACTAGCACATCTGCAAATTTTACTGAACCATGAACTACTTTGGCAATTGTTTCTTCTTCGTTATATGCAGGAATGACTACTAAAAATTTATACATAGATTCCAGAACTCAAATTTTACTGAGCTTGCCAAGTTTTAATTAGGGCGAATTTTTTTGTCTGGCACTTCGACTCCGCTCAGTGACCGACAAAAAAACCGTGCTTTTCGTTTCGGTCAAAAAATTTCGGTCATCATTAGTAGCTTTTTAGAATGTTATCAAAGCGGGAAATTTTTTGACCCCACTTCAATCACGTTTCGCTAGAAAATCAAAAAAAAATCTTAATGTTAATTACTTAAAGAAATAAAAATTCTATGAAATCTTCTTTGAAAACCTAGAGGTTGTTGACCTTTTAGATAGGAAGAGCCAAAATATATAGGTCTTGTTAAAAAAGTAGCAAGAACCACACAATCTCTTTTGTTTAAATCTTTGACAGATTTTTTAAAATAAACTTTTGATGCTTCTTTAATCCCATAAATTTCAGGACCAAATTCAACTACATTCACATACCAAGTTAAAATTGAATCTTTAGAATAAAATAAATCTAAAAGTATTGCCCCAATTATTTCTCTGCTTTTTCTAAAATAAGTTTTGTTTCTAGATAAAAATGCATTTTTGATAAGTTGTTGTGTGAGGGTACTTGCTCCTGAAATAATTCTTTTATTTCTATAATTTTCTTTAATAGATGAAATTATACTTGAAATATGAATTCCATTATGCTGAAAAAATTCAGAATCTTCAGCAGCAACCATAGCTAATTTACAAACTTTTGGAATTTCTTTGGAACTTGTCCAATCAGCACCTAAGTAACTTGCAACTGGTCCTGTGAAACGAATATATCGACTTGACCCATTTTTTGAATAAGGGAAATAAATTAAAATCCCAGAATACAAAACTAGAACCCAAGGAATAAAATAAATCAAAAATAGAAAAATTAAAATTCTTATGATTTTTGGTTTTTCGATTTCCATAAAGTTTTACAATTTTAGCGAAAATGATTGACTCGGCGTAAAAAAATTTTGAATAAATTTTTTTTACAGAAGAGGAAAGCACGGTTTTTTTGTCTGTCACCTCTATTGCCACTATCCGTAACAGTGGGCTTAAGCCCACTGCTGCCAAAGCTATCTATCTCGATTTTCGAAATGAGTAAAAGTTCTAAGTGCAAAAATTAAAAATTGAAAAATAAAATTTTTAGAAATTTTTTCAAATGAAATTCCAAAACCTTGAGATTTGTTGTATTCAGAAGCATTATTAATCCAGCTAACATTTCCTTCACCTGTAAATGAAACTCCCCAAAGTTGAAATGAAAATTTTGATAACTCTTTCAAACTTACTTTTTCAGAGCTAGAAACATAAAGTCCACCTTCTGAAATATTTAGTATATCTGATTGAATCTTTTTTCCAGAAATTTCGAAATCACCTTTGAGATTAATTGCATATCTAGGGACAAGTTTTGATTCTAAGAATTTTTTAATTTCTATTTTACGAATATCTGCTGGTGAAGAGTAGTTAAATTTTAAACCAACAGAATCAGGATTGTTCCTCACAACTGTTGCTGGAACTTTCCAAGGTTTTTCAATATCAAATTCTAAATCGTAAGTACCTTCTTCGAGAACATAACCATTTGCAGTTGCAAGACATCCTGAAGGACTAACATCTAAAGTTTGAATTGTAATATTCGAACCTAAAGAATCTTTTAAAATACCTTTTAGTGGAATTTCGGTTCTCCATTTTTTTCGAAATCCTCTTGGAATAAGTGTTAAATAAGGAGTAGAAATTTCAGAATTCAACATATATAAAGTTAATACAAATGAAACAGAAACTATCAACATATTAGTAATTAAGCTTTCTGTGGTGATTAAATCAGTATTAAATCCCCAATATTTAATCAAAAAATAAATTCCATGTACAATTAATATACCATTAAATACAAGGTATAAAAAAAATGCCCATCGCTTAACACCTAGTATCCCCACTCCAACTAAAAATGACATAAGAAGTAATGCCCAATTTTGTAAAGAATATAGTTTAACTATCTCAAAAAACTGGAAAATTTTTAAATCATTATTATAAGCAGTACCTAAATAACTCATTAAAAGATTTATTACTGAATAAAAAATTCCAATTAATAAAATAGTAAAAGGAAGATTTGAAAACGATACTGGAAAAATTTTTTTTAACATAAAAACCTACTTTGTTATTTGAATCCTAACCACACTAGGTTTCACTTCTTTTTCTGTAAAGTTAATTCCTAAATCTTCTCGTCTTTCTCTCATTTTTCTATAGAGATGTGTTCCATTAAAATTAGCTTCAATTTCTATAATAATCGATTTATTTGAATTTCCAGAACCTTTGTCGTTTAAATTATTAACCCCTTTCCATTTGCGGATTTTTGGGCCTATTTCTTTATCTAAAAATTCATCATAACTGATTCCATCAATTACTAGTCTGATGAACGCACCTTTTTTCCATTTGGTTTTAAGTTGGTCTAAAATTTTGGATCTTGCTGATAATAAGGATTTATTTATTGCTTCAGTTGCTCCTCTTTCTGCATCCACATGTGGTGCTGCTCCACCAGCGTTATCAGCTGCTATAATTTGAGCGTTACCAACTGAAATGAGTTTGAATTTGATAGAAGCTTGGTAAGAATTCATACCTGAATCAAGAATTGGTCCTGCATTTTTTACAATGGTCTGACCAATTACTAAAATATCAGCGTCCATTTGAGCGGCTGCTTCTGTTGCTTTTGCTTCAGCAGAAGGATCACCGTAAACACCAATAGTTTTTCCACCTTCTTTTGCAAGAATTCTTCTAAATTGTTCTCTGTCTAAAAAATTAAATTCTGGAAAATTAGATACAAATGCATTTTCGGTTGCAACATTGTTTCCAGCTTTTCTAGTTTCAATAGTTTCATCTATTAACATCAAAAAATTTGGTTTTCCTTGCACTGTATTTAAACTTTCTATTAAACTTTTTAAAGAGCCTTTGTCAACTTTTCCTTTTGCATCAATGACTGTAAGAGGTCCTTCTGTTTTTTCTTTTCCAATTTGGGTATAATCAAAAACATATCCTTCAACTGAAGTATTTGTGATCGATTCCATCAATTGACCTTGATTTACCTCAGTGCCACCTGTAACTTGTTCACCAAGACCTTTAGCAATAATTTCTCTTTTTGCCATTAGTTCAGCGTCTTCTAAGTTTATACCTTTGATATTATAAACATAAATATAACCATCATCTTTTTTTTGTGTGCTTGGACAATGAAGCAAAAATAAAACTAATAATGGGAGTAGAATCTTTTTCATGATATTCCTTTTTAAAACCATCTCAAATTTGGTATACTTTGATTTTTTAAGTAGTTTATGAAATAAATTGAATTTAGGCAAGTATTTTTTGAATAATTTAGAAATGATTTTCTAAAGTTTTTTTATTAGTGCGAATTTTTTTATTTTAAAGATTTCTTATGAGAAAGTGGGTTTTAACCCATTGAACAAAGCTTATAGAAACATTCTGTCTAAATTACCAATGCAGTTCTTTACAAAAAAAAAAACTGGTTATACCCCCACACTGCAATTCTTAGCAAATCCCAGAGCTATACTACTTCAAAACTCTTCGCTTCACTAATCCCTTTTAGCTTGTGTTTAAGAATTGATTTGACAATTTAAAAATCTAAGAATGATTTAATTATGAATCAAAAATTAAATTTTCTTGGTTTAACTTTGATTGTATTAATTTTTACTTTTACAATAAGTTTTTTGTTTAGAACATTTATAAAAGAATATTTCAATTTTGAAAAAAAAGTTTCTTTTACTAAAATCCAAAAACCAGAATTTACAAAAAAAACAAAACCTATTTTGATTTATGAATCTATAATAGAAGGAAATTTGATTCTTGGAAAAATTGAGAGAGAAAATATTCCTACTTCAAAAAAACAAATATTGCCATTTCATAAGATTTTAATAAATAATAAAATTTTAATAGTAAGCAAAAGGGAAAATCTTTTTTCTAAATTAATTACATTCACAACGAATATTAAAAATAAAAAAATAATTAAAATTCTTTCTAGAGAAGATTCTGAAAGAATTCGTTCTGTTCGTACAAAATCTTGTATAGATATACCAAAAAATCCTGAAGATATGAATATTAAGTTCGGACCAAATATAATTAATGGAAAAATTACAGGTTATAAAATTTATGAACTTTCAAAAGGAAACATTCTTTATAAATTAGGTGCACGGAATAGGTAGGGATATTATAACAAAAATAAATTTCATTCCATTAATTGATAATGAATTTATTTTAGAAGCTTGGAATAGCGTAAAAAAATCTAGCTCAATAAAAGTAGAAGTTCTTCGTAAAAATAAAATTATCAATTATGAATTTCAAATTAAAGAATAGTTAATCATTTCAAAATATTTTACAATATTAGCGAAAGTGATTGAAGTGGAAATCCTTTTGCAAGTCTGAATAATTATTTTAATTAAAAAGAGTTACAAAAGATTGAAACGTAAAGCACGTTTTTTTTGTGGGTGATCTTTCTGTAGGAAACTCTGATCTTGGTTACTTACAAAAAAAATCCCACAAAAAAATTCGCCCAAATATATCACATGGAAATCAAAATGAATTCTAATTGGAAAATTAGTTGTATTTAAAAATATGATTCCTAATGAAAATAATTATATCTCTTATGGTGTTTTGCTCTTCATGTTTGTTTTCCTCTAAAAGAGTAAAGATTGATTCTGAATTTTTAAATTTATACATCTTTAAT
Organism: Leptospirales bacterium; assembly: GCA_013297885.1. Classification (GTDB taxonomy): domain Bacteria; phylum Spirochaetota; class Leptospiria; order Leptospirales; family Leptospiraceae; genus UBA2033. Next base: position 232,722 of record JAAFIR010000002.1, read on the forward strand.
TCTTCAAAAAATGTGGACTTTTGCTTGGTAAATGTTGCTAGAAATGCTGAAACTGGAAAATGTTTTTTAAATCCCAAAAAAAAATCTTTTTGTAACGAGTTTTATCCTGAAAATGAATTTTCAATTTCTCCAAAAGAAAATAAAGAAATTTTATTTAAAGGTCTCGCCAATTTAGAATTAAACGATAGTTTCAGAAAAGAAAATTTAAAATTTGTAAATTATTATAGTACCGATTATTTTAATTCAATAAATAAAACTGATTTAGCAAAAATTCATACCGAAATAGAAAAAGGTTTAAAAGAAGAATCTTATCCATCAGCAGTAAAAGTTTTAAGTCCAGAAGAAGAAATTAAATTTATTTCTGAAGCATTTCAAGAAAAACATCCTAGTTTACCAGTTATAAATTTTTCATCAGAATCAATTTCGATTTTACCATCAACTGGTATTGATTCTTCAAAATCTAAACCAATTAGTTTTAAATATGGAATCGAAAATTTTCTCAAAGAGTTTACTAAAGAGAAAGAAGAATTTAAAGCTTGCAGACAACCTATTTCTAGTTTTTTTAAATCTGACACCAGCTCATTTAAAAATTGTAAAGAAAATATGAAAAAACTTTTTCCCAAAAATTTTAAAGATATAGAAAAAACAAATCTTTTGAGTGAAGTTTTAGTCACAAGTTATGATTTTGAATACTATTTGCCAAAAGAATATAAAATGGATTTAATAAAATTAAATTCTATTGGAGAAAAATATTGTAAACTAACTCTTGATGAAATTTTAAATTTAGGAATTAGAAAAAAAGAAGCATATAATCTTTGTTATGCAATTTCATTTCATTCAAGTATATTAGAAACTTTGAATATAAATAAATTTTTAATCGAAAAAAGAGAATCTTATTTTAAAGAAATTTCTGCTAGTTGCAATTGATGACACCTGTCCATTTACCTGTTTTACCATTTGAGGTTCTTAAAAGTTTTGAAACAATTTCAAAAGAGGAAAAAAGTTTTTTTTTAGACGGGACTGGTGGTGAGGGCGGTCATTCTAAACTGATATTAGACAATTTTCCAAATTCTAGAGTTTTAATTAATGATAGAGATGAAGTAATGTTATTAAGGTGCAAAGAAAGATTAAAAGATTATAAAGATAGAGTTCTATTTAGGGAAGGAATTTTTTCAGAAATTACTTTTTCTGAATTAGCGGAATTTGATATAATAAACTTAAATGGAATTTTACTTGATTTTGGGATTTCCACTTTTCATTTAAAAGATTCTGAAAGAGGTTTTAGTTTCAAAAAAAATGAATTTTTAGATATGAGATTAAGTTTAGAGCAAAAATTAACAGCATTTGAAGTTGTGAACAATTATAGTTCTGCAAAATTAAACCAAATCTTCCGAGAATATGGAGAAGAGAACTGGGCTTTGAAAATTGTGGATAAAATAATTGAAATCAGAAAAAAGAAAAAAATAGAAACAACTTCTGAATTAGCAAAATTAGTTGAATCTGTAATTCCAAAAAAATTTTGGCAAGCAAAAACTCATCCATCATTCAGAATTTTTCAAGCTATTCGAATTGAAGTGAATAAGGAATTGGATCATATAAAAAAAGCACTTATGAATTTACCAGTTTTATTAAAACCTAATGGAATTATTACAGTTATATCTTTTCACTCTTTAGAAGATAGAATTTCAAAAAATTGTTTTAAAGAGCTTGAAAGAACAGATAAATTTGAAATCATAACAAAAAAACCAATTCTTCCCACTGAAAAAGAAGTTAATGAAAATTTTGCTTCTAGATCAGCAAAGTTAAGAATTTTAAAAGCACTATGAAAAAAGAACTCATTTTACAAACAACAAGTTTTTGTTTAAAATCAATTTCAAAAATTTTAATTCCTTCGATAATCCTTTTTTTATTAATTTGGCAATCAGTTGAATTTGCTCACACAGCCAGACAAATTAAAAAATTAAACCAAAAAAAAGAAGCACTAGCTAAAAAAAATTTTGAGCTAAAAGCTAGCATTGCTACTTTTGCTTCTGCTGAGAAAATGGAAAATTATTACAAACAACATGCAAACTTAAATCTTTCAGCATATAATAAAAAAACAGTTACAATTTTACTTCCACCTGAAAAAAAATCTTTTTTATTTTATAAATAGGTAGACAAGTGTTATTAAAAAATTTAATTACAGAAGTAAAAAATTTAAAATTGAATTCAAAGAATTTAGAAACTGAAATTTTATATATCTGGTCTGATACTAGAAAATTAAGTGAAAATGATATATTTATTGTTTATGATTCTTTTGGAGAAAAAACAAAAGAATATATTGAGCTTGCTTTAGAGAAAAATTGTAAAACAATTTTAATTTCCAAAAATAACCCTTGGTTTTCTTTTTCTAAAAAATTTAAAAATGTTATCTTTACAAATAAAGATGCAATGTATTTTCATGGTGAAATTGCATCAGTATTAAAAGGAAATCCTTCTGAAAAATTAAAAATTATTGCTATAACTGGAACAAACGGAAAGACTTCTATGACTTATATCTTAAATGATATTTTTACATTTGAAGGAAAAAATACAGGAATCATCGGAACTATTCAAACTAAATATGGCAATAAATCAATTCAAACTGGATTTACAACTCCTGATCCTTCTGTTCTACATGAAATTTTAGCAGATATGCTCGAAGATAAAATTGAATTTGTTTTTATGGAAGCAAGTTCACATGGTTTAAAACTAGGAAGATTAAATGGTCTAGAAATTGATGTTGCAGTTTTTACAAATTTAACCCGTGACCATTTGGATTTTCATAAAACAATGAATGATTATCTAAAAAGTAAATTTATGCTTTTTCAATTACTTGAAAAATCTTCTAAGTCAAATAAATTTTCCGTTATTTCTTCAGACTCAGAAGGTTCAAATAAAATGCTTAGCTTGATCAAAAAGAAAAAATTTTCTTATCCTGTTTATGAATTTGGTAAGAAAAAAAAATATGAAGGTAAACTTCAAAAACTTAGTATTTCTGAAACTTACTTTGAATTTATTGAAGACAATAATGTTCATGAACTTCAAACAAATTTATTAGGAAATTTTAATTATATTAATGTATCTCTTGCTATTGTAGTTGCTAGAAATTTTGGAATTGATTTTGAACATTTAAAACTAAACATTGATAGTTTAAATCCAGTAAACGGAAGATTTCAAATTATACAATCTGCAAAAAAAAATAGAATTGGAATAGTTGATTATGCTCATACTCCTGATGCACTTGAAAATATTTTACAAAGTATAAAAGAAATTCCTCATTCTAAACTCATTACAGTTTTTGGTTGTGGTGGAGATCGAGACAAAACCAAAAGACCTTTAATGGCAAAAATAGCTGCTAAATATTCTGACAGAGTAATTATCACTTCTGACAATCCTAGAACTGAAGAGCCAGAATCTATTTTGTATGATATTGAAAAAGGGTTTCCAAAAAATTATGAAAATTTTTTAAAAATTACAAATAGAAAACAAGCAATCAAAAAAGGAATTGAGATTTTACCTGATGATGGAATTTTACTTGTTGCAGGGAAAGGTCATGAGACGGTTCAAATAATCGGAAATAAAAAAGAAAATTTTTCAGATGCAAATGAACTACAACAAGCATTTTCATATGATGAATTAAGTAGGAGATGAAATGTTTCAATATATTTATGATTTGTTTGGATCTGATATTGGCTTTTTTAGAATTTTTAATTATGTGACTTTTAGGGCTTTAATGGCTGGAATCACCTCTATGGTGTTTTCATTTTTTCTTGGAAACAAAATTATTTCTTATCTTTATAAACTAAAATTTTCAGAGTCTGTTCGTTCTGATGGACCATCTTCTCATTCTGTAAAAGCAGGAACACCAACAATGGGTGGTCTAATGATAATTTCTAGTTTACTTTTATCATTAATGTTTTGGGGAAATTGGAAAAACCAAAATTTAATTTTATTATCTGTGTTTAGTTTTTTCTTTTGTATGTTAGGTTTTAGAGATGATTATGAAAAAGCTATTTTAAAAATTAAAGGTGGAATGAAAAGTAGAGTAAAGTTTATTTTATCTTTTTTACTTGCATTTATTTTTTGTGTATTATTTTATTTTTTTACTGGTGAAGCCAAAGAAGATGGTAAAGGAGTAACTTTTTTAATCACTGATCTATTTATTCCATTTTTTAAAGGGCCAATTTTAAATCTTGGATATTTTGCTATTCCATTTTCTATTTTAGTAATTATTGGAAGTTCACATGCTGTAAATTTAACAGATGGACTTGATGGACTCGCAACTGGAACTGTTGCAATAGCAACAAGCACATTTTGTATCATTGCTTATGTTTCTGGAACACCTAATGCTGCAAATTATTTGAATATACCATATCTTGGAGGTGCACATGAATATGCAGTTTTTTTATCAGCACTAACTGGTTCTTTAATAGGTTTTTTATGGTTTAATTCTCATCCAGCACAAGTCTTTATGGGAGATACTGGTTCATTATTTCTTGGAGCAACCCTTGGTATGATATCTATAATGTTAAAAAAAGAAATTTTACTATTAATACTTGGTGGAATCTTTGTGATAGAAGCAATTTCAGTAATTCTACAAGTAGCTTCTTTTAAATTAACTGGAAAAAGAATTTTTAAAATGGCTCCTATTCATCATCATTTTGAAATGATAGGAATAAAAGAAACAAAAATTGTAATACGTTTTTGGATAATTGGTATTATACTTGCTTTACTTTCTTTATCCACTTTAAGGATTCAATGAATCGAAAAACTGCTCCTAAAACTAAAGAGTGGTATTCTTTTTTAACTAGCAACAGTTTAGAGATTTTAGATTCAAGGCTAATTTATTTTTTATTTATAATAATAGTTATTGGACTTATTGCTTTATTTTCAGGTTCTTCTGTTACATCTTTCAAATTAACTGAAGACCCATATTATTTTTTTAAAAAACAAATTATTTGGTTTTTGGTTTCTAGTTTAGCTTTTTTAATTTGTGTCAATATTCCATACAAATATTATAAAGAATATTCTGTTCAGTTACTTATCTTCTCAATTGTTCTTTTGACTTTAGTCTTTATTCCGGGAATTGCAAAAACTGTCAAAACAACAACTGGAAGAAATTTTCATCGTTGGATTGGATATGGTGCATTCCAATTACAACCTTCTGAAGTTGCAAAAATTACTTTATTAATTTATTTATCTTCCTATTTAGTTGATTATCATAAAAACTCTTCATTCTTATTTCCTACAATTTTTATTGCTGCAATTTTAGGATTAATTATTTTAGAACCTGCTTTAGGAACAACTATCCAACTAATATTAATTATCCTAAGTTTAATTTTTTTATATGGATTCCCAGTCAAAAAATTACTTTATGCTTTATTGTCGATTATTCCTGTAATTGGGTTATTAGTTTGGAGAGTAGCATATTGGAGAAAAAGAGTTGAAGTTTGGTTAAATCCTTATTCAGATAAAGATGGAGATGGATTTCAATTGTATTCTTCTTTCAGAGCTTTTATGGAAGCTGGATGGTTTGGTAATCCATTATCAACTTCTCATTCTCATAAATCATTACCTTATAATCACACTGATTTTATTATTGCAACTTATGTACAAGACTATGGCTATATTGGATTTATAGTTTTACTTTTTGCTTTTTTATTACTTCTGATGAGAGGCTATTTTTTAATTTTAAAAGTAAAAGAGCCATTTGGATTTTTACTTGGTTCTGGAATAATTTTAATGCTTGGCATACAAGCAATCATAAATCTTTATGTGGTTACAGGCTTATTTCCAGTAACAGGGATTAGCTTACCATTTATTTCTTATGGTGGTTCATCTTTACTGGTGTTAATGTCCTCATTTGGAATTTTTATGAATATTACAAAAAGGGATAATCATCTTGAGTAATTCAATTGTAATTGCAGCTGGTGGAACAGGTGGACATATTTCACCGGGTATAGCACTAGCAGAAATTTTAGTTAACAAAAAAGAAGAGTTTAAACTAAACGAAATTTATATTCATTCTTTAAAAAGAAATAAGGACAATCCAGATTTAGTTGAATCTCCTTGCAAAGTCATATGGCATAATACTCCTCAGTTTTCCAAAAATCCATTTCTATTTCCGTTTAAATTTTTATTTGCCTTAGTTAAAACTATATTTGAATTTAGAAAATTAAAAATTGAAGTAGTTATTGCAATGGGAGGTTACTCTTCCTTACCTTCAATTGTATATGCAATTTTATTTAAGAAAAAAATCTATCTTTGTGAACAAAATCGTGTAATTGGAAAAGTTAATAAAAAAATTCTAAAATTTGCTGATAAAATTGCCTACAGTTTTCCAATAGTTGATTCTAAAATTGGAAAAAAACTGATTTCGAAAGTTCTAGGAAATCCAACTAGAAAAAAAATTCTTCCTGATATAAAAGCGGTAGCGTATAAACTCCAAACAAAAAGCCCAAAAGAAAAATTAAATATATTAGTAATGGGTGGTTCTCAAGGAGCGAGACAAATTAATAACATGGTGATTCAATTAATGAATCAATCTAATATTACAAAAAATTTTAATTTTAGAATTTTAACTGGTGAAAATTTATTTGATGAAGCAAAATCCAAAACTGAAAAAGGAGCTGAATTAATTTCCTATTCCAACGAAATGAAAACTCATTATGAATGGGCTGATTTAGTAATTGCTCGTTCAGGTGCTGGTGTAATTTCGGAATGTGCAATTTTTGCTTTACCAATGATTTTAATTCCATACCCCTACTCTACAGATAATCACCAAATTGAAAATGCAAATTATTTTGAAGAGCATTTAGCAGCATGGGTGTTAAATCAAAAAGACGAAGATATAACAAAATTAATTTCTATTTTAAATAAAATTATTGAAGATAGAAATTTACTTTCTCATAAAGCTGAAAAATCTTTAACTTGTTCTAGGCCAAGTGCTGCTCTTGACACAGTAAAATTCTTTTTTAGTCATGAAAGATAGAATTCCATTTTTTATTGGTGTCGGTGGTTCAGGCATGTCAGCAATTGCAAATATTTTGTTAGATTTAAAAATCACAGTTTACGGTTATGATAAAAACAAATCTCCAGTAATTGAAAAATTAATTGAAAGAGGATTAATCTATTCTTCTAATGTAGATGAAATTAATTTAGATAAAATTGATTATGCAATTTATTCTTCAGCAGTAAAAGAAACACATCCTGTATTTCAATTTTTTAAAGAAAACAATATAGTATTAGTACATAGATCAGAGATTTTACACCAAATTTTTTCTTCAAAAATTTCAATTGCAGTTGCTGGGTCACATGGTAAAACTTCTACAACAACAATGTTTGGTCAAATTTTATATGATTCTGGAATTGATCCTGCTATTATGGTTGGTGGTGAAGTGTTGTATTTGGAAGGGAAAGGTGGAAGATGGGGAAGAGGAAAAATTGGAGTTTACGAATCTGACGAATCAGATGGAACATTTTTGAATCATAGAGCAAACTTAAAAATTGTTACAAATGTAGATAATGATCATTTGGATTATTATAAAACTGAATCAAAATTATATGAAGCATTTGCAGAATTTATTTATAATAATGAAAAAACAAAATCATTTGTTTATCTTGGTGATGAAGGTGTTCAAAAATCTATTTCACTTCTTGATAAAAAACTCAATTTAGTTTGTATCTTAGAAGAATCAAAAGAAATTGAATTAGAAGAAAACTTTTTACAGAATAACAATATTATTCCTTTTAAAATTGAACATGATATTCTATATTTTAATGAAGCTGATGAAATTAAAAAATTGATTCTTCCATTAAAAGGAGACCACTACTTAAGAAATGCTTTTTTAGCATACCAAGTTGCTCGTGAATTTGGTTTGGAATCAGATTTAGTTTTATCTATTTTAAAGAATTACCAAGGTGTAAAAAGAAGATTAGAATTCTTGGGAAAATTAAATGGAATTCAGGTTTATGATGACTACGGACATCATCCAACTGAAATTTCAGCTGTGATTCAGTCAATTAAAAAGATGAGAAAGTTTGATGAAAAATCTTGTATTCTTTTTCAACCTCATCGTTTTACAAGAACACGAGATCACTACAAAGAATTTGCTGAAAGTTTAGAAAATGCAAGTCTTGTTTTTTTACTTCCTATTTATTCAGCAGGTGAGGAAGAAATTTCAGGAATTAGCTCTGAAATAATTTATAATGAATTTATAGATAAATCAAAAGTAGTTTTGCTTTCAGGAAATAAAAAAGAAGATTTAGAATTGATAGATAAATATTTATTTGATAATGATTTTTTAGTCACTCTTGGTGCAGGTAATGTGCGAGAATGGGGTGAAGAATTTCTTAAGCAGTCTTTATGAGTATACGAATTCACAAATAAAATTCTTTTTACAAATTAAAAGAATGAAACCTTTAAAAATTATTTTGATTCGTCATGCTGAATCTGAAGGGAATATTGATAGAACTATTTATTCAACAAAACCAGATTATAAATTATCTTTAAGTGAAAAAGGAAAATCACAAGCTCAAGAAGCTAGAAAAAAATTAAAAGAAATTTTAAATAATTCTTCGGTCCAAGTTTATTGCTCTCCTTTTTATAGAACAAGAGAGACTTGGAATATTTTAAAAGAAGAATTAAATTCTAATTCTATAAAATATAAAGAAGACCCAAGAATCAGAGAACAAGAATGGGGACATATTAGAAGTTTTGAGCTTAATGAAGAAATTGTCAAAGAAAGAGATGAATATGGTCTTTTTTATTTTCGAATTCCAGATGGTAAATCAGGTGCAGAGGTGTGTGATAGAGTTTCTGATTTTGTTGGAAGTATGTTTAGGGATTTTGAAAAAAATGATTTTGCTGAAAACATAATTATAGTTACTCATGGAATGACTCTTAGAATCTTTTTAATGAAATGGTTTCACTTAACTGTTGAAGAATTTGAACAATTAAAAATCCCAATAATTCTGAAATCATTATTCTAGAAAAAAAGAAAATGATAAGTATAAATTTGTTACAGAATTAAAAAGAAAAAATTCATAAAAAATAAATCAAATTGAATCATCTAATTTAAATCTAACAGGAATAAAAATTTTAACCTGTATGGGTTTATTATTTAGATATGATGGGTAAAATTTTTTAGCTTTATAAATCTTAATTGCTTTTTCTTCTAACCCATAACCAAGTTCTCTCCCAATTGATCTGACTTGAAGAACATTACCTTTTTCATCTATAATTAATTCAAGAGTTAAAGTTCCACTAACTCCTGCTTCTTTAGCTGAAGGAGTAAGAGTGAGTTTTCGTGGGTTTAAATCAAGTGGTGCTGAAGCATTAATATAATTCAAATCTGGAGCATCAAGTATTACAGGTAACTTATCTACTATTTCAATTTCACCATCACCATCTATAACTGTAAAATAATATCCTAAGTCTTCACACCTTACATCTTGGGCATAAGGACCACTTTCATAAAGTAAATCAAATAATTCAAAATGATACCAGGCTGTTACAATTAGTAATTGAAATAAAATGGATAAAAAGAGTCCTAAATTTAATCGATTAATATTGATTAGTCTCTGAATTCTATCTTTTAAAGTTCGTTGAATAATAACCATTTATGTTATATTTTAAAACTAGAATGAATTGATTCAAGAAGAAATTTTTTTAAAAAAATTTGATTAATCATAAAAAAATCAAATAAGTTCGCTTTTGTGCAAACGTTCAAAAGACTGATCGCGTTCTTGCTTCGCAGAACACTGACGACAGATTAAAATTCTAGAAAATAAATTATTTTTTTTAATCAAGTTCGCTATTCAGAGAACCTTTTTGATTCAAATTAAGTTTAATGTATATGAAATCAAAATTTATTTTTTCAAAGAAGCAATCAGTTGAAATCAAAGAAATGGATGAAGTAGTCAAAACTTCTTGTACTCTTCTTATTCCAGAAGAATATTGGGAAGAGCTACATTTTAAAATTGAATCTCAAGGAAGTTTGAAAAACTATTTTTCGCATTTATTAAAAAAGTATGAAATTTATTTAAAAAGTGGAATTGTTCCTTATTCGAATAGATTAAAAACTGAATATCAAGAAAAAGGGCAAAATTTGATTCGAAAAGATTTTGAGCCGTATAAAAAAGATTGGTTCGTGATGAAGTTGTATAGGGCGGCATTTAATTTTTCGATTAATAAACTTTTTGTATTATTGCTTCGCCTTGATTTGATGGACTTTGCTGGTGTGGTGAACTCTGCAGTCAACCTCGACTTACCTGTTGCAACGGGGAAGGAGAAGGTTTTTCAATACGGGGGATTCTTTCAAAACAGTAAAATTCCCCAATACGAACGAGTTTTCAAGTTCGGATAAGTTTTATAAAGCTAAAAAGCCCATTAAACAAACTAATTCAACAAACCCAACTGTATTTCAAAACACAACTATACAAATCTATTTTTGTAATCTAAAAAATTTCTAAATACTAAGCAAAAGGGATTGAAGTGGGGTCAAAAAAATGTATCTACATTTTTTTGACCAGAACGTAAAGCCCGGTTTTTTTACACCTAAGTAATGTTGGCTTTTCATATAATCAGTGTTAGGTGGAAAAAAATTTGCCAAAAATATTTTAATTTATTTTAATCAACTTAATTTTATATTAAACAGTCTTTAGAAATTTAAGCATTTCTTCGTTTACAAATTCAGAATTTTCAAAGCTAGAAAGATGACCTGAATTTGGAACAAGCACAAGCCTAGAATTTTGGATTCGTTCACTCATATTTTTCATTTGGTCATAAGCAATGATTCGATCTGAGTCTCCCGAAATTGAAAGAGTTGGAATTTTGATGTTAAGTAAATTTTCTGTTGTATCAGTTCTAGACATCAAAGCAAGTAAAGTCAATTTGAGAGAAAGTTTGGTTCGTTTGTTAATATTTTTTAAAAGCTCATCATATTTTTTTTTGTTTGTTTTTGTAGATTCATGAATAGAATTATTTAAAAAACTTTCTAAAAATTCTTTTTTATTTCCAAGATTAATCATACTAATTTGACTGAGTCTAGATTTTTTTTGAGCTTCAGTATCTGCTTCTGGTTTGGTGTTGAGTAAAATAATTCCAGAAACAGAATTTGGGAAAAGTTCTAAATATCTTAAAATTACATAACCGCCAAGTGAACAACCCACAAGAATAGTTTTGTCTTTTTTCATTTTTTTGAGTTTAGTATAAATTTCTAAAGCAAATTTATCAATGGTCACTTCTGAATTTGTTTTTTCTATTTTATCAGTAGCTGTATATGGATTTATTTTGATATGAGTAAAATCTTTTTTAAAAAAATCATATTGAGGTTTGTAAAAAGTATCATCAAAAGGGAAAGGGGGAATAAATACTAGATTTTTTTTCATACACTAATTCTCGAAGTATGCACACATAATGGATGCAAAAATTTTTTGTTCATATAATTCAGATTTGGGATTTGAACAAGTCCACATATCGTTAAACCTACAAATGGCACAAGATTTAGTCAAGACTTGTTTTTCTGATAAAATAAAATTTTCCTTTTTTTTGGGTGCTTCATTTAAATAACTAATTATTGTTTTAAGTTCATTTAATGATGGAATTTTTCCGCCCATTTCAGATTCTCTTTTAATAAAATTTGTAATTTTTAGCTTTTTATCTTCTGTTAACGAATTGATTAAATTAAAAATTTCTTCAGACAAACCTTGCATTTATACCTTTTTAAAATTAAGTTTTTTTAATTCAAACTATTTTTTTAGGACGAGTTTTTACGAAAAACCCCAAAAAAGGATTTAAATATTAATCTGACATACTTTTTTAAAAAAGTAATAGAAGAATTTATAGCTATTTGAAATAGTTTCTAAATTAAATTGATTCGATGTAATTAGAATACACTTTAAGGAATTTAGAAACTTTTTGAAAATTAAAAAAAATAAAATTTCTAACACTTTAAGTTAGAAAATTTATTGACTTATGCAATAAAAAAAATTTAAATTAATATCTTTTAAAGAATGACAGTTGTGTTATAAAATATAAATTGCTAAGACTTTATCAAGAGAGATTTAAATGTCTAAAATTTTACTAATTATTTTATTAGTTCAAATTAAACTTATTGCAGGAGATTTTGGAGATGTTTACGGTGCTCATCCGGCTCAGAATGCTATGGGAAATGCAGTAACTGCTACAGTGAATAATTCTTCATCAGTTTTTTATAATCCTGCTGGTCTTGGAAGATTATCTGAAGGTGATAGAATTAATGCCTTGATTGATAAAAAAAAATGGGAAAAAGAAAATGGAGTAACTGAGAATGTTAGTGCTTCAAAAAAATCACTAAAAGAAAGAACAAAAGATTTCTTTAGAGATGCAACAAAAGGAACTTTTACTTTTGTTCCAAATGAAAGACCAACTAAAATTACTCATGAATTATCTTTACAATACAATTATGCAAATCCTAGATTAAATACATCTGCTCCAACAAACCAAGACTTAGCAAATACTACAGATAATTATGTTGGCCTTGGACTTGCAATCAACCTCAACACAATTTATGATTTTAAAAGAACAGTTCGTTTTGGTTTAAATATTTTAGGACCCGCAACTGGAAATTTACTTGGTTTAAATGATGTCAATCCAACAACTCACCGTTATTTGCAATACGGAGTTTCAAATCAAAAACCAATTATCATGGGTGGGCTTGGTGTGGAAGTATGGAAAGATAGACTTTTTATTGGAGCGGGGTTTACAGCACTCATTGGGGGAGATGGTAGAATTTTATTAAAAGATGTTCCACTATCACCGAACACCGTTACTCCAAACCAACAAGTCATCCTCCAAGCAAAACCTATTGTAAATCCAACAATGGGATTTATGTTTCAATATGGAAAATTTTCAGTAGGTGGTTCTTATAGAAGAGAAATTGGTTTAGCAGTTGATTCTTTAGGCGCAAGAGCTCAAACTACGTTATTAGGAATTCAACTTGATTTTGATGTTGCAATTTTTGATTTATATTCTCCAAGAAAAATTGCATATGGAATGGCATACAAACCTACTAATAGATTAACATTTTCGCTAGATGCAAATCGTGAATTATGGAGTCAATTAGGAACCTCAAATCAATTTTTGGGAAGACAATTTATGTCAAGGACCAAAGCAACTTATTCAGAGCCATTTACATTAGTAGATGTAACTGTAATTCGTGGTGGAACAGAATTTCGATACAATGATTATTTAACATTTAGAGCTGGTTATGCTAGAAGACCCAAAGCAGTTCCAGACACACCTGGACAAACTAACTGGATTGATTTTGATAGACTTATCATGACAGGTGGAATTTCTCTGACACTTTTGCCTGGAATGAAATTTTTAGAAAATTTAAAAAATCCAATTGTAATTGATTTTGTTGCAGAATACCAAAAATTACATGGTGAACATATTTATAAGTACAGAGCCACTGATCGAAATCCAAACTATTCTGTAGGTGGAAACGTCTGGCATATAGGGGTTGCCTTAACAATGTTTTATTAGTTTGTTAATTGTATTTGGAAATTTTTAAATGAATTAATATTTGCTTTTTGCAAAATAACGAACTTAAAAGGAACTCCTTCTATTTCGATCGATATCAAAAAGTTTCTCAAAGCAAATAGGTTTTCCAAAACAAAAAAGCCAACTATTCTCTAAATTATAGTTTGCAAAATTAATTTTTCACTTAAAAAAAATTCACAAAGCAGAAATTTTTTCAACTCAGGTTAAATTCCTCAATACAAAGCGAAAACGATCGACCGAAAACAGTGTTGAAGGGAGAGCTTGTTTTTTCGTAAATTAAGAATTAAAAATGAAAAATCTATATGAATTTTTTAACACTTACCAATTTTTCATTTTTAATTCTTAATTTTTTTTGCGGAGCAAAAAAGAAAAATTCGCCCTAAGCTTTATATGAAAAAGTTTTGTTGACAAAACTAAAATTCTTTTCAAACTCAGAATATGACTAGAGATATTTTAGAAACTAAAATTAAAAATTATAATGGCAATTCCAAAATTCTGGGTGTGTTAAATTCAGGTGAAGAAAGAGTTTTAGTGCTTGAGAGTGAGGAACTAAAAGATTTTTCAACAGGAATGATTTTTAAATTGGAACATTTTAAAGAGTTCAAAAATTATTCAGAAAAATTTTATTACACACACACAAAAAACCATCATATCAAAACTGATGGCTCTTATGTTCACGGTGGGCAAAATATTAAAAGATGGGAAGCTTAAAAAAATTCTGATTTTTTAAAAACTGGAAACATTTTTATTCCCTCATCTGAAAGTGCTTCCAGTCCACCTTCTTCTCTATCCAAAATACAAATTCCTTCTGTAACTTCAATTCCCGCTCTACGTAATGCTTCCACAGCTTTGATAGTGGAGCCACCAGTTGTGATTACATCATCTACCACGAGGCAAGATTTTACTTTCCCAATTTGACCTTCAATTTCTTTTTTTGTGCCGTGGTCTTTTACTTCTTTACGCACGACAAGTGGATAGATCATTTTTTTGTTTTTGTAAAATTCGAGAGATAATGAATAAGAAATTGGATCTGCACCGAGTGTGAGTCCACCCACAGCTTCAAAATTTGATTTAACATTTTTGGGGATATGTTCATTCACTACAAAATCTGCAAATAAAGAAAGTCTATCTGGCACTAAAATAATTTCTTTGCAATTAAAATAATGATTTGATTTTTTTCCCGAAGCTAATGTGAATTCTTCACTTGAATAACGATACACAAATTCTTTCATGAGTGAAAATAATTTTTCTCTTTTCATTTTTTGTTCCTCTTTTTTTTAGATAAATTTATTTTTTTGATTTCTTTATCAAAATCACTTTCAAAATTTTTGTCTTGAAGAATACGAAATTTTTCATATTCATTTTCTGCTAGTTCTTTAGCAATTTCATGGCTAATATCTCCAGCATCTTGTAAAATTTTGTACTCATTAAATTTTAAAAACGCATCTAGTTTGCTTACCCAATCCAACATCTTCATTGGAATTTGTTTGGAAGCCTGATTTTCAGCATAATCAAGATACATTGTCACAACTCTTTCCAATTCTTTAATTTCTTTTTCGATCAAATAATTTTTCGCAACCGTTATATCTGTTTTAAGAATTTTTCCTTTTGGAGAATTTTTCCAAGTTTGTAAACCCATATTTATTTCTTTGGAATTTGCTCTTTCAGAAATAATTTGAGCAGCTGTTTTTCCTGTAATTGCCCAATGTAATTTATTTAGAACTGTTTTAAAAAAAGTTTTTGTAGTTTCAGAATTTTTTTTATAATCAATACTACATTCTTCATAAATATCAGTAATTTTTTGGTAAAATCTTCTTTCACTGGCTCGAATTTCCCGAATACGTTCCAGTAGTTCATCAAAATAATCTTTTCCAAATCTAGAACCTTGTTTCATTCGTTCATCATCTAAAACAAAACCTTTGATGATAAATTCTTTAAGTGTTTTAGTTGCCCAAATTCTAAATTCAGTGGCTTGTTTGCTATTTACTCTATAACCAACTGCAATAATTGCATCTAGGTTGTAAAATGAAGTATAATAATTCTTTCCATCTAATGCAGTTGTTTCCATTTTGGAAAGAACTGAATCTTCAAGTAGTTCACCAGTATCAAAAATATTTTTTAAATGTTTGCTAACAGCAGGAACTTCTACACCAAAAAGCTCAGCCATTTTTTTTTGGGTTAGCCAAAAAGTTTCACTAGAATACAAAACTTCTAATATTATATTTCCTTCGGGAGTAGAATATAAAATAATATCTGAATTATAATTTTCTTTCATATCATCCTTGACTTAATTTTTTTCTTAAGCTAAATTAGAATCAAAAGTATAATACAATATAGACAAACCTTTCCTATAAAGCAACGAACTTTTCAAAATGAAAAAAATCCAAATATAACTATTTGTATTTAAAAACAGAAGATTTTACTAAGGTGATTTGATTATTTTTTTTCCTTCAGGCCAAATAGATTGGTAATGTTTTAAATTCAAAGTTAAAATTATTTTTGCTTTTAATTTTTTAGCAGCAACAATAGGAAAAGCGTCATATATCATTCCCCCTTTAAGTGAATAAATGGAAGATTCTTTTAAAATATTTACATAATCTTCTTTTTTGAATTCATAAATTGTAAAATGGTTTAAAATAGATTCTTCTAATAAATGAATTACTTGTTCAAGGCGAATTCTTGGAACAACTCAATTAGAAAATAGATTTTAGAGGATGGAGGATAGAAGTAACTGTCTTGTCCTGAAATAGTTGACAATATAGGAGGGACAAAAATGGAAAAAGTAAGTCCTACGTATATAAGATACAGTGAATCGTTTCAGAAAAAAGTGGTGGAAGAAATCAGGCGAGGTAAATTTAC